>JAJZPQ010000100.1 GCA_021811085.1 Pseudomonadota bacterium
GTCCTTGTGGCAGATACTCGATGCGCGCAATGTCGACGAGGACTGCTGGGTGTTCGGCTACGGCTCACTGGTATGGAATCCCCTGTTTCCGTTCGAGGAGAAGCGCGTCGTCACCACCCACGGCTATCACCGCAGCTTCTGCCTGTGGTCGCGCATCAACCGCGGCACGCCGGACCGGCCGGGACTGGTGTTGGGCCTGGATCGGGGCGGGCGCTGCCGCGGCATCGCCTACCGCATCGCCGCCGATCAGGCCGAGAACGAACTGCGCCTCATCTGGCGGCGCGAAATGATGACCGGCGCCTATGTTCCGCGCTGGGTACAGGTGAGCGACGGCGACACCCGCTTTCGCGCCATTACGTTCACCATCAACCGCGCGGGTGCGGCCTATGCCGGCCGCTTGCCGCCGGAAACCATCATCGAGCGCCTGACGACCTGCCACGGCCGCATGGGGCCCGGATTAGATTACTTGCTGCGCACCGCGGAAGCGCTGCGCGCGCACGGCATCGAGGACCGCCAGCTGCAGCAATTGTGCGACCGGGCTCAAGCCATCAAGTCACGCGGCTAGTCGGCCATTGCCAGCGCGAACCTAGAACACCTCGTCGGCGCGCAAATAGCGCCACTGGCCCTGGGGCAAATCGCCCAGCTTCACTTTGCCGATGCGGATGCGCTTGAGGCCGACCACTTCCAGCCCGACCAGTTCGCACATGCGCCGGATCTGGCGCTTCTTGCCCTGGCGCAGGATGAAGCGCAGCTGATCCTGATTCTGCCAGCTCACCTGTGCCGGCCGCAGCGCCTCCCCGTCCAGCGACAGCCCGTGATTGAGCAGCGCCAATCCGGCCTTGGACAAGCGGCCCTGCACGCGCACCAGGTATTCCTTCTCGACGGCGGAGTTCTCGCCGATCAGCTGCTTCGCGATGCGCCCATCCTGGGTCAGCACCAGCAGGCCTTGCGAATCGATGTCCAGCCGCCCGGCCGGGGCCAGACCCTTCAAGTGCATCGGCGTGAAGCCCAGCGGCACGCGGTCGCCGGAATAACGCGATGCGGCATTGATCAGACTCACGGCCGGCTTGTAGCCCTGCTCCGCCTGCGCCGACACGTAGCCGATCGGCTTATTCAACAGGATGGTCACGCGGGACTCCTGGCTCGCCTGCGCCGCCCTGTTCAGCGTAATTTTGCTGCCCGGGTCGATGCGCGTGCCGAGTTCGGTGACCCGCTCGCCGTTCACGAACACCCAGCCGCGCTCGATGTAGCTATCGGCCTCGCGCCGCGAGCACAGCCCTTGCTGCGACATCAGTTTCGATACGCGTACTTTTTCCATGTGGTGCGGAGCAAAGCCGGCCCGCGGCGCCATCGTTCTAAACGCGCTAGGGTACCGCATCCTGGTCCGTCATTTATATCCATAACAGCGATAAAGCCCGGCCGCAGCGCAAACGGTTAAAATGCCGCTTCGCAAAAAATCGACCGGGACATGAAACTCGCTACTCTCAAGGACGGAACCCGCGACGGCACGCTGATCGTGGTATCGCGCGATCTCAAGCATGCGATCAAGGCCGACGACATCGCGCCCACGCTGCAGGCGGCGCTGGACGACTGGACCTACGCTGCGCCGCAGCTCATCGACCGCTACGACGCGCTCAATCGTGCCCCCGGCAGCCGCGCGTTCGAGTTCGAGGCGAGACAATGCGCCTCGCCCCTGCCGCGCGCTTACCAATGGGCCGACGGCTCGGCCTACTTGAGTCATGCCGAACGCCTGCGCAAGGCGCGCGGCGCGGAAATGCCGAAATCCGCGCGCAGCGAACCGCTCATGTACCAGGGCGGATCGGACGCGTTTCTCGGCCCCTGCGACGATATCCCGCTCGAATCCGAGGACTGGGGCCTGGACCTCGAAGCCGAGATCGCCGTGATCACCGGCGACGTGCCCATGGGAATTGCGAAGAAGGACGCGGGCGAATGCATCCGCCTGCTGATGCTCGTCAACGACTGGTCGCTGCGCAACCTGGCGCCGGCCGAACTCGCCAAGGGCTTCGGCTTTTTCCACAGCAAACCCGCTTCGGCGTTCTCGCCGCTGGCGCTGACGCCGGATGAACTCGGCCCCGCCTGGGATGGCGGCAAGCTTGCCCTGCCGCTCGTGGTCGAGGTCAACGGCGAGCTGCTCGGACGGCCCAACGCCGGCGTGGACATGCAATTCGAATTTCCACGTCTGATCGCGCATGCCGCGCGCACGCGGCCGCTTGCTGCCGGCACCATCGTCGGCTCGGGCACGGTGTCCAACGCGGATCAAAGCGTCGGCACCGCCTGCATCGCCGAGAAGCGCGCGCTCGAGAGCCTCGCGAGCGGAGAACCCGCCACGCCGTATCTAAAATTCGAGGATCGCGTGCGCATCGATATGCTCGATGCCGAGGCCCATACGCTGTTCGGCGCGATCGAGCAGCAGGTCGTGAAGTACGCGCCGCCCAAATAGGACAGCCGCGGCGCGCCGCAGCGCGCAAATGGCTGTGCCGCTTAGCCGTGGCGCCGGATGAATTCGCGCATGCGCGGATACACCATCTCGCGAAAGCGCCGGCCGCTGAATATGCCGTAATGCCCCATGTCGGGCGCAAGATAGTGCTCGCGCTTCTTCGCCGGAATCGAAGTGCACAGCTCGTGCGCCGATTCGGTCTGGCCGTTTCCTGAAATATCGTCGAGTTCGCCTTCGATGGTGAGCAGCGCGGTCCTGCTGATCGCCTGCGGCCGCACCAGTTGCTCGCGCACGAACATGCGCCCCTTGGGCAGGGAGAACTCCTGGAACACGGTCTTGATCGTGTCGAGGTAGTACTCGGCCGGCATGTCGAGCACCGCGTTGTACTCGTCGTAGAAGCGCCGGTGCGCCTCGGCCGACTCGCCGTCGCCCGCGACCAGATGATTGTAGAAATCGCGGTGCGCATCGGCATGGCGCGAGGGATTCATCGCGACGAATCCCATATGCTGCAGAAAACCCGGGTACACCTGGCGCATCGCGCCGGGGTATTTCACCGGCACGCGGTGGATGACGTTGCCCTTGAACCAGGACAGCGGTTTGCGCGTGGCGAGATTGTTGACCGCGGTCGGGCTGCGCCGCGCATCGATCGGTCCGCCCATCATGATCATGGTGCGCGGCTTGACCGGCGCATCCTCGTCCGCCATGAGCGCGATCGCGGCCAGCACCGGCACCGTCGGCTGGCACACCGAGACGACATGCACCTCGGGCCCGAGGAAAGTAATGAACTCGCGCACGTAGTCGACATAGTCGTCTAGGTGGAATGCGCCGTGGAGGAGCGGCACCATGCGCGCATCGACCCAGTCGGTGATATACACCTCGTGCTCGGGCAGCAGCGTGCGCACGGTATCGCGCAACAGCGTGGCGTGGTGGCCCGACAGCGGCGCCACCAGCAGCACCGTCGGATCGGCACGCCCTTTGCGCGAAACCCGGCTTGCGGCGAGATCGCGCTCGAAATGCAGCAGCCTGCAGAAAGGCTTGTCGACCGCGACCACTTCGCTCACCGCGACCGTCTTGCCGCCGACGCGGGTCTGGCTGATGCCGAATTCGGGTTTCTGGTAGCGCTGGGTAACGCGGAGGAAGAGTTCGCTGCCGGCGGCGATTTTGCGGCTGAGCGGAGAGTAGGAAAGCGGGCTGAACGGATGGCTGAACAGGTTGGCGTTGAAGCTGGCCCACATCTGCCAGGGTGTGAGCGCCGCGTGGCTCATTTCATGCAGGGTATAGAGCAAATCAGGCACTCCGTTTCGAACGCGTTGGGTGTTTATACCAAATTCCCCCACGCTGCGCACCATATACAGATGAAAAATCCGCTGGATTTCCCTATCCGGGATAAGCCGCACTTATGCTAGCCTTGCCGGCGTTAACGGCCATCCCGACAAATTGTTGACCCTATGAAAATTGCATTGCGCGTATTCTCTGCGCTGCTGCTGGTAATCGTGCTCGCCCTGCTTGCGGGCTATACCTGGCTGCGCCAATCGCTGCCGCAACTCGACGGCACCCTGACCCTATCCGGCCTCAAGGCGCCGGTGGAAATCGTGCGCGACCGCTACGGCGTGCCCCACATCTACGCCGGCAGCGTCGGGGATGCGTATTTCGCGCTCGGCTTCGTCCACGCCCAGGATCGCTTGTGGCAGATGGAAATGAATCGGCGCATCGGCAGCGGACGCCTGTCCGAAATCTTGGGCCCGGCGACCTTGGACGCGGACAAGTTCCTGCGTACTCTGGGCGTGCACCGCGTGGCCGAGGCCACGCTTTCGCATTTGAGCGCCAAGGCGCGCAGCCAGCTCGATGCCTATGCGGCCGGGGTCAATGCATACCTCGCGCAGCGCAGCGGACCCCTGCCTCCCGAATTCCTGCTCACCGGCGCGCGACCCGAACCCTGGCAGGATGCCGATTCCGTTGCCTGGGCCAAGATGATGGCCTGGGACCTGGGCGCCAACTGGCGCACCGAACTGCTGCGCCTGCGCCTGTCGAAGAAGCTCACGGCCGCACAGATCGGCGAATTCCTGCCGCCCTATCCGGGCGACGCACCGCTCGCGATCGCCAACTACACCGCGCTGTACCGCCAGCTCGATGCAAGCAAGCTTGCTTCGCTCCAACTCCCCGGCCTGACCGAGGACGGCGCCTCCAACAACTGGGTGGTTGCCGGCAGCCGCAGCACGAGCGGCAAGCCGCTGCTCGCCAACGATCCGCACCTGGGCCTGGGTGCGCCCGCGATCTGGTATTTCGCCCATTTGTCGGCGCCGGGCTTCGACGTGATGGGAGCGACGTTCCCGGGCGTGCCATTCGTCGCGCTGGGGCACAACCATAACGTGGCCTGGGGTGTTACCAACACCGGGCCGGACGTGCAGGACTTGTATATAGAACGCGTGGACGGCGCGGGCAGCGTGCTCGCGCCGCAAGGCTGGCAGGAACTCGCCACGCACAGCGAAGTGATCAAGGTCAAGGGCCAGCCGGATGTGACGCTGACGGTGCGCGCCTCGCGCCATGGGCCTTTGATTTCCGACGTGTTCAAACCCGCGGCCGAGGCACTGCCGCAAAACTTTGCGCTGGCCTTCGCCTGGACCGCGTTGCGCGAGGACGATTTGACGATGCAAGCATTCAGCAAATTCGCGACAGCCGGCAACTGGAAGGAATTCCTCGCCGCGGCACGCGACTTTCATTCGCCGCAGCAGAACATGGTATACGCGGACACCGAAGGCAATATCGGCTTCGTCGCTCCCGGCCGCGTGCCGGTGCGCAAGCCCGAAAACGATCTCAAGGGCCAGGCGCCGGCGCCGGGCTGGGACGCGAAATACGACTGGGTTGGTTTTATCCCGTTCGAGGAATTGCCGCAAAGCTACAACCCTGCCGCGGGCGAAATCGTCACCGCGAACAACAAGATCGTGCCGGACAGCTACCCGCATTACCTCACCAGCGAATGGAATCCTCCCTATCGCGCCGAGCGCATCCGGCAGCTGCTCGATGCGACGCCCAAGCACTCGCTGCAAAGCTTCGAGCGCATCCAGGCCGATACGCTATCGCTGCAGGTGCGCGAGATTCTGCCCCTGTTGCTCAAGACCAAGGCGACCGATGCCGAGGCGCAACAGCTGCTGCAGCAGCTGGGCCGCTGGGACGGGAACATGGCAGTCGCAGGCGCCGAGCCGCTGATCGTGAGCGCCTGGCTGCGCGAGCTCGGCCGGCTGATCTACGCCGACGAACTGGGCGATATGTTCAACGCCGAGTGGGCGCATCGCGCGAGATTCATGTACGAAGTGCTCGCCGACACCGGCGGCGCGGGCCATTGGTGCGACGACGTGAACACGCCGGCAAAAGAAACCTGCGCCGAGCTGTTGCCGCGCGCTCTCGATCTGGCCCTGGCCGACCTGAAGCGCCGCTACGGCGACGACCCGAAACAGTGGCATTGGGGCGATGCGCATTACGCCCTGTCCGAGCACCGCCCCTTCGGCCGCCAGCCGCTGCTGGCCAAACTGTTCGACATCAGCGTGCCTTCGCGCGGCGATACCTACACCGTGGACGTCGGGCGCAATACGCTCTCCGACGAAGCGGCGCCTTTCGCCAGCCGCCATGCGGCATCGCTGCGCGCGATCTACGATCTGGCCGATCTGGACAAGTCGGTATACATCCATTCCACCGGGCAGTCGGGCAACCTGCTCTCGCCGCTGTACAAGAATTTCGCCGAGCGCTGGGCGCGGGTCGAATATATTCCGATGTCGATGAAGCGCAGCGATGCGCTTGAGGGATCCCTGGGCACGCTGAAGCTGCTGCCGCGGTAGTCAGCTTGCGTGTGCGACCATCCTGCCCCTGAGATAGAGATTGTTCGCGATCAGCGCCGCCACCACCAGTCCCGCGCCGGCGAGCTCTATGGTTTCGAAGCGGTGTCCCTGCAGGATGCGGATGGCGAACGTCACGATCGGCACCAGATTGCCGAGCAGCATGGCATTGAGCGCGCCGAGGTAACCGATGGCCATGTTCCAGAACAGCACCGCCAGCACCACGGTCAGTAGCGCGAGGTAGGCCAGTTCCCAGCCGACCGCCAGCACCGTCGCCGCCGCGGGCGCGCTCGCATATCCGCCCAGGGTCGCAATCGCGGTAATGAGCAATATGCCCGCAGTGCCGGGCAGGCAGGTGAGCGTGGTAAAGCGCAGCGCCGACCAACCGGGAAAGCTGACCGCGCCTATGGTGTACACGATCCAGCTCATGGCGCCCAGAAATATCAGCAGATCGCCGAAAAACGTGCCGCCGGAAAATGCGTGCACCGGATCGCCCTTGGTAATCACCAGGAAAACGCCGCTGATCGCGACGCTGATGCAGCCGAGCGTGAAATTAGCGGGCCGAGTGCCTTTGAGCGCCCAGTGCACGAAGGCGGCAATCGGCGTCTGCAGCGCCATGATGATGGCGGCATGCTCCGGACGCGAACGGCTGAGCCCGACCAGCACCAGCACGGAGAAACCGCTGAATCCCACCACGCCGTAGAACGTAGCCCGCAGCAATCGGCCGCGGTAACGCAGCGCAGCGCCGCCCTCGCGCCAGTATAGAATGGCGACGAACAAAGGGGCCGCCACGCCGTAGCGGATGCTCGAGATCCAGAAACCGTCCAGGGTATGCAGAGCGCCTTTTGCCACCGGGAACATGCCGCCCCAGATCAGCACCGTGATCAGCATGATCAGCACACCCTTGAACTGTTTCGTCTGCACCGAGTCTCCCTATGAAAGGCCGCAGGCTGCAACGCGCGATGTTACACGAGCATGGCAAGCGCGCGCGGCGCAAGGGCGCAGCGTTTGGCGCGGCGGCGGGGTTGAGAATTGTCAATCAGCGAGACGGGGATTTCGATTAAAATGA
Source organism: Pseudomonadota bacterium (assembly GCA_021811085.1). Lineage (GTDB taxonomy): Bacteria > Pseudomonadota > Gammaproteobacteria > Burkholderiales > SG8-39 > 2-12-FULL-64-23. The sequence goes on from JAJZPQ010000100.1 coordinate 7,358, forward strand.
TTATTTCGTCTGACCATATGCGGGAGAGCGGAGCGGCGCATGCCAAACGATAGAAAGACTCGCATTCTGATCATTGACGACGACGTCGGTTTTCGGGACTTGTTGCGAATTCATCTGTCGGCCGCGGGTTACCAGGTGCAGGTTGCGGAGGACGGCGTCACGGGCGGCCGGGCGCTGCTCGCGAACACCCCGGACCTGATCGTCTCCGACCTCAACATGCCTTTTCTCGACGGCTTCGAGCTGTTGTCGCTGCTGCGCTCGGACGCCGAAACCGCAAAGATACCGGTCATCCTGCTCTCCGGCCGCAGCGACGGCGACACCATGGCCAAGGCGGTGGAACTGGGCGCGGCCGATTTTCTGACCAAACCGGTGACGCGCGACCAGCTGCTCGAATCGATCGAAGCCTGCCTCAGCCGAACCAAGGCTCGCGCCAGCCCCCCGGATTACGGCTCGACTCCGCCAGTCTAGTAGAGCGGACTGTACTCGCTTTCAGGCGGGCTTTTCATCGCGCAGTGCGCGCCGCAGGATCTTGCCTACGTTGGTCTTGGGCAGCTCGCTTCTGAACTCGACGTATTTCGGACACTTGTAGCCGGTCAGGTTCTGATGGCAGTGCGCGCGTATCTCCTTCTCCGACAGGTCCGGATCCTTCCTCACCACGAACAACTTGACCGCCTCGCTCGAATGCTCGTCAGGCACGCCGACCGCCGCGCACTCCATCACGCCCGGCAGCAGCATCACCACGCCCTCGATCTCGTTCGGATAGACGTTGAAGCCGGACACCAGGATCATGTCCTTCTTGCGGTCTACGATGCGCGTGTACCCCTTCTCGTCCATGACGCCTATGTCGCCGCTGCGAAAGTAACCGTCCGCGGTCATGACCTTGGCCGTCTCTTCCGGCCGCTGCCAGTAGCCGGCCATCACCTGCGGTCCGCGTATGCAGATTTCTCCCGCCTGGCCCAGCGCCAGTTCATTGCCGGCATCGTCGCGAATCGAGATTTCGGTGGACGGCACCGGCAGCCCGATCGAGCCGTTGAACTCCTTCAAGTCGGGCGGATTGGTGGTAACGACCGGCGAAGTTTCAGTGAGGCCGTAGCCTTCGGTGAGCGTGACCCCGGTGACTTTCTTCCATTTCTCCGCCACTGCCTGCTGCACCGCCATGCCGCCGCCGTTGGAAATGCGCAAGGCACTGAAGTCGAGCTTTTCGAAGTCCGGATGGTGCATCAGGCCGTTGAACAGCGTGTTGACCCCGGTAATGGTGGTGTACTTGTGCTTGGCGAGTTCCTTGACGAAACCCGGAATGTCGCGCGGATTGACGATCAGCACGTTCTTGCCGCCGATCTTGAGCATCATCAGGCAGTTCACCGTCAGCGAAAAAATATGGTACAGCGGCAGCGCGGTGATGATGATGTAGTGCTTGCGGTCGTATTCGGTCAGGAACGGATCGAGCCAGGCATCGACTTGGGTGATATTGGCGATGATGTTGCGGTTCAGCAGCATCGCGCCTTTGGACACGCCAGTGGTGCCGCCGGTGTATTGCAGGAACGCGATGTCATCGGGCTTGATTTCGACTTTCTCCATCGTCATGCGCAAGCCCACGCGCAGCATGTCGTTGAAACGCACGGCATTGTCGAACTCGAACGCCGGCACCATTTTCTTCACATTGCGCACCGCGAAATTGATCAGCGCGCCCTTCAAGCCGCCGAGCAGGTCGCCCAGGGAGGCGACCACCACGTGCTTCACCGGCGTCTTTGCGATCACCTGCTCCAGCGTATGCGCGAAATTCTCCAGGATCACGATCGCCGTCGCGCCGGAGTCGTTCAATTGGTGTTCGAGTTCGCGCGGCGTGTACAGCGGATTGACGTTCACCACGACCATGCCCGCACGCAGCACACCGAACAGCGCTACCGGGTATTGCAGCACGTTGGGCATCATCAGCGCCACGCGGTCGCCTTTCTGCAGACCGCGCGACTGCAACCACGCGCCGAATGCCTGCGACATGCGATCGATGTCGGCGAACGTGATTTCCTTGCCCATGCAGTAATACGCCGGCCGTTCGCCGAAGCTGGCCACGCTTTCCTCGAACAGGTCGCGGATCGACTGGTACTTGTTCGGGTCGATGTCGGCAGGCACGCCGGCGGGATAGTGCTTGAGCCAGATTCTTTCCATTTGGGAACGTTCTCCTAATTCAGCATAAGCGCCATGATAAACCGGGCTGGTCGAATACGCCCGCCGCGCAGCGGCAGCCGCTTGCTTTCAGCGCAGCCGCAACAACAGCGGCGTAAGCACGCCCAAAGTGCCCAGGCTGGCATAGGCCAGCATCCACGCATGCGGGTTGGCATTGCCTCCGGCTGCATCGAGTACCGCACCGAAAGCAAGCGGCGCCACAAAGCCGGCGCCGAAGCCGAGCATGGAATGCAGCGCCATGCTCGCGCCGCGCAGCGCCGGATCGGAGTTGACCACCATGCCTGCGGTCAAGGCGGAGGAATCGCCCATGTGCAGGCTGAGCATGACGAAGGAAAGCCCGGCGACCGCATACCAGGGCAGACCCGAGAGCAAGCCGAAGACGCAGGTAAATAATCCGGAGCAGCCCATGAGCAAGGGCACGATGCGGCTGCGGCCATAATGCATCGCGAGCTCGTTGCCGAGCACGCTGGCACCCGGCCCGAACAGGTTGGCGATGGCCGCGATCAGCACCGGGCTCCAGGGCCAGGGAGTGCCGCCTGCCAGACCCTGGCTGAACACGAAGAAAGCCACCATCCAGGAGCGCGAGCCGAACAGCTCCCAGCAGTGCACCGCATAGCCGAGGATATAACCGCGCGCCGCGCGGTTACGCAGCACCGGCCGCGGATCGAGCAAGGCCCTGCGCACCGCGACAGGCGGGTGGCGCGGCGGCAGGCCGGCCAGCACCATTAAACCCGCCGCGAACGGGCCGAGCGCGCACAGCGCAAAGGCCCAGCGCCAACCCAACGCCGCGGCGATCGCACCCGTCAGCAGGATGGAAAAGCCCGCGCCGAAACCGAACACTGCCGTGTAGAAAGACACGGCGCGGCTGTGCGTACGCTCGCCCAGGCTGTCGGTGAGCGCCTTCAGGCCCGGCATGTAAGTGCCGGCTATGCCCGCGCCAGTGAGCGCCTGAAACAGCGAAGCCGACCAGACGCCTTCGGCGAACAGCGCGAAGCCGAGGCAGCCGAGCGCGCACAACAGGCTGGAAAAATAATACACGCGGCGCGCGTCGATGCGATCGGTGAGACCGGAGAGCACCGGCACCGCCGCCATGTAGCCCGCGAAGAACATGCCGGAAATCAGCCCCGCGGCGGAGTTGCTCGCGCCCCATTCGCGCTGCAGCTGCGGCAGCAGCGTCGGGTAGATCGCATAGCACAGCATGCTCGCCACATGCGCCGCGCACATCCAGGCGATCAGGCCCACGGGGGTGCCAGCTATTTTGTTGATTTTCAAAATTCGAATGTTAAATTCGGGTTCGCCCTGAAGGACGAGTTACTTGCACCCAGCGTTGTCGGAGGCAGCCCGAAGGGCCGCGGCACCGGGGGTCGCCTTCTTTTGGTTACTTTTCTTGGCGAAGCAAGAAAAGTAACCCGCCCGAGAGGGCGGAAAAGACATCACTTGTGCTTGAACTGCGGCTTGCGCTTCTCGACGAAAGCCGCCATGCCTTCCTTCTGGTCCTCGGTGGCGAACAGGGAATGAAACGCGCGCCGCTCGAACAGTATGCCTTCGCTGAGCACGCTCTCGTAGGCGCGGTTGACCGACTCCTTCGCCGCCATCACCACCGGCAGCGAGTATTCGCAGATCTGGTTCGCGGCGGCGAGCGCTTCATCGAGCAGCTTGTCGGCCGGCACCACGCGCGACACCAGGCCCGCGCGTTCGGCTTCGGCGGCGTCCATCATGCGCGCGGTAAGCACCATGTCCATGGCCTTGGCTTTGGATACCGCGCGCGGCAGGCGCTGCGTGCCGCCCGCGCCCGGAATGATGCCGAGCTTGATTTCGGGCTGGCCGAATTTCGC
>JAJZPQ010000101.1 GCA_021811085.1 Pseudomonadota bacterium
ACCAAAATCGGTCACGTTGCTCCGGAATCCCCGGTCACGTTGCCCCGGAATCACCGGTCACGTTGCTCCGGAATCCTCGGTCACGTTCGCCCGGAAACATCGGTCACCTTGGTCCGGAATACGCACCGTGCGCGACGAGGTGGTTGCAAATTGTGACCACCTCCGGCGGCTAAAGTTTTCCCCGGCGACGTCGTTCGCGGCGCAGCACCGGCTTATCGGGGCGAAAACACCACGGTGCCGATGCTGCCGAGTGAGCGTCAGCGGATAGGCGGCACGCTCGATGATCGCTTCGAGCAATTGCGCGATGATCTCCTGCGCGTGCAGCAGGGCGGTCTTGTGCGCCCGGATGAATCGCGTATAGCCGCCGATGTCGGCAATCACCAGAGCGACGTGCTTCAGTTCCATATTCGGCCCATCAGAAATTGTGCCGCTTGGTCCGCGCCGGCGTGGCGCTCGCAGGGCCAAACCCCGCGTCTTTATTGGCTTTCCAGCGGTTTCGGGTCGCGCATCTTAACCTTTCCTGCAACACCCCGTACAGATAGGCCTGATACGAAGGCGCGGCCCGGAACGCCGACGCGCAATTGCCGAAGCGCTGCGCTTGCGTTAGGCTACACCCATCGGGGCAAGGCAGATCCCCGGTGGCATCCCGCCCAGACGGTGTCCCGTCCAAATCTGCCGCTCGGAAATAGGAGCGGACCATGGACACCAAATCGAACAACGTCAACCGCCTGCTCATCGCAAAGGGCCTGCGCGCGTTCGGCGACGGCTACGTCAGCCTGCTGCTGCCGCTGTATCTGCTGGGGCTCGGCTTCGGCCCGCTGCAGGTGGGCATCATCGCGACTACCACGCTCGTCGGTTCCGGCCTGCTCACGCTGCTGGTCGGGCTGCATGCCTGGCGCTACCACTACCGCAGCCTGCTGCTGGCCGCCGCCGCGCTGATGGCGTTCACCGGTCTCGGTTTCGCCTTACTCACCGACTTCTGGCCGCTGCTGCTGGTTGCGCTGGTGGGAACGCTGAATCCTTCCAGCGGGGACGTCAGCGTGTTCCTGCCTTTGGAGCATGCCGTGCTCGCGCGCGTCGTCGCCGACCGGCAGCGCACCGCGACGTTCGCGCGCTACAGCCTGGTCGGCTCGCTGCTCGCCGCCGCGGGATCGCTGGCGGCGGCGCTGCCCGCGACCATCGTCAACCTGAGCGGCCTGTCTTCGACGCATGCGATCCAGGCGATGTTCGCGCTGTATGCGCTGATCGCCTGCGCCGCCGGCCTCGTCTATCGCGGATTACCCAAGGCGCTGGCGACCGAAGAGCGGCAGCCGCTGGCGCCGCTGCAGCAATCGAAAAACAAGGTGTACACGCTGGCGGCGCTGTTCAGCCTCGATGCATTCGCGGGCGGCTTCGTGGTGCAATCGATGGTCGCGCTGTGGCTGTATCAGCGCTTCGACCTGTCGCCGGCGGCGGCAGGCGCGATATTCTTCTGGACCGGCGTGCTCAGCGCCGCCTCCTATCTCGTCGCCGTGCGTGTCGCCGGCCGCTTCGGACTGGTGAATACCATGGTGTTCACGCACATCCCGTCGAGCGTCTGCCTGATCCTGCTGCCCTTCGCTCCCAACCTGAGCTACGCGATCGCGCTCCTGTTCGTGCGCAGCGCCTTGTCGCAGATGGACGTGCCGACGCGCAGTTCCTACGTGATGGCGATCGTGACGCCGGCGGAGCGGCCGGCCGCCGCGAGCATCACCTCGGTGCCGCGCAGCTTGGCCTCCGCGCTGAGCCCGTTCCTCGCGGGCTGGATGCTGAGCCTGTCGAGCTTCGGCTGGCCGCTGCTGGTCGCGGGCGGGGCGAAGATCGTCTATGACCTGCTGCTGCTCGCGCTGTTCCGAAAAATTCGGCCGCCGGAAGAAGAAAAGTAGCGTCCAGACAGCTGTGGCCCGGAAATCGCCACTACCGGGTGTTTTCGCAAGAAATTGCGCCTGATTTGACCCATATCAAATCGCCGCCAGCCCCCTGGGTTAAATTGAATCACCCTTTTGCTGATTTCCTCCCATCCTTCTGGGCAGAAGGGCTCTTACGGGCACTCAATTTTCGAGTGTCCGTTTTCTTTTGCAGGCTTGCTTTTTTCACTACGCCCGGCAGCTCGTTGCGCAGTCCCGCTTGATGCCGCGTTTGGCATAATAGGGAACGATGAAAACACCGATCGCTGTCCTTTTCCTTGCGCTTGCCGCCGCTTTCAGCGACGCGGTCCAGGCCACGCCGCTCGAAGATGTTCATGGGGTGCCGGTGTCCAGGCTCGAGTTCGGCAGCCTCAAGCTGGAGCTTGCGCTCGCCGGACTCAGAGATTGGCCCTTCCCGATCGAAGGCGCCGGCGTTTCGTTCCAGGTCAATCCGGACCAGATCGAAATCGTCATTGCCGCAAAGATACCGGGTGATGCGCCATTTCGCGCCGCCTGTGCCGGGACCGTGGCGCGAGTCCGCGCGTTTCTCTACGTCGATGCCAACGGCGTTGCGCCCATGGGACGGTCTAACTTGGGCTTCTATTTCCGCGGCCCCTGGGTTGGGGCCATACGGGAAGCGGCGTTGCGCACCATGGACGCGACCACCCTGGTGCGGGTTGATATCCTCAAGCGCGGGAGTTGCCACGCCGCGCTGGTCAAGGCGCCGGTCACGTTTGACGAGACATCGCCGAAATAGTCCCGCACGCGGTTGCCGGGCGCAGCGCCGTCTGGCTAAACAGGCGGGTTGCCGCACAAACATGCTCCCCCGGGCCCGGGAACCAATCGAGCAGGTTGACGGTCAGTGCTATTCAGCGCCGTTTTGCGGGCTGAATTTTCATCGTCTTTTGGCAATCCCATTTGACTGACAAGGAGCACAATGGCTGAGCATTCGCGTCTACTGCAGCACCTGCGGCTGTCCGCGGTATTTCTTCTGGCATTCGGCTGTTCGGTCGCATCGGCACAGATCAAACAGGAGAGCGTTCACCACATGGCGCATATGGTCATGCCGTTCGATCTCGCCAAGACAACGCACGTCTTCCGCATGACCGAATCGGGCGGCGTGGAACGCGTGGTGGTCAAAGACGCAAGCGCGAAGGATCAGGTGGCACTGATTCGGCGTCACCTGCAGCACGAAGCAGACGCGTTCCGACGCGGCGACTATTCCGATCCGGCCGCACTGCACGGCGCAACAATGCCCGGCCTGAAGGACTTGCAGGCAGGCGCTGCGAAAATAAAGATCGCGTATTCGGCGCTGCCGACCGGCGCGGAAATCACGTTCGACACGGCCGATCTGCATTTGCTCACCGCCATTCACAGGTGGTTCGGCGCGCAGTTGTCAGAGCACGGCGCAGATGCGATGTCCGAGTGACACACTGGCACAGTCTGCTCTGGGGGCGCCCGCACGTCGCCGGACTGTGCCTTGAGGCCGCGTTCTATGACCAGGCGGCGTAGACAAACCGCCGCCGCGGGATATGCCCGGAAACCCGCGTCCCTATTGGATCTCCATCCGGTTCAACCCTTGACGCAGGCCATCGGCCGCAGCAGCGCGACGCGGCGCGCGAGCCCGGCCCGCTCCGTGGCCTCGGCGACGGCGTCGACATCCTTGTAGGCGCCGGGCGCTTCTTCGGCGGCGCCGCGCATGGAGCGCGTGCGGATCAGGATGCCGTTGGCCGCGAGTTCGTGGATCAGTTCACGTCCGTTCCATTTGCGCAGCGCCTGGTGCCGGCTCATCGCGCGCCCGGCGCCGTGGCTGGCCGAGGCGAAGGCCCCGTTCTGTTCTTCCGCGTTGCCGGCGAGTATCCACGAGCCCGTGCCCATGCTGCCGCCGATGATCACCGGCTGTCCCGTGTCGCGATAGCGTGCGGGCAGCGCCGCATGCCCGGGGCCGAATGCGCGCGTCGCGCCCTTGCGGTGCACGTAGAGCAGGCGCGGCTTGCCTTCGACCGCGTGGGTCTCCGCTTTGCAGGTGTTGTGCGAGACGTCGTACAGCGTCTCCAGCCTGGCCTGCGGCAGCACAGCGCGAAAGGCTGCGCGCGCGAGATGGGTGAGGATCTGGCGGTTCGCGAGCGCGATATTGATCGCGGCATTCATCGCGCCGAGGTACTGCTGGCCCTCGGGCGATTTGATCGGCGCGCAGGCGAGTTCGCGATCCGGCAGCTGCAGGCCCAGCCTGCTTGCCGCTTTGGCGAGCGTGACCAGGTAATCGGTGCCGACCTGATGGCCGAGCCCGCGTGAACCGCAATGGATAGACAGCAGCACCTGCCCCGCGGAGAGGCCGTAAGCCGCGGCTGCTTTCACATCGAATATGCGCTCCACCACCTGGATTTCGAGATAGTGATTGCCGCTGCCCAGGGTGCCCATTTCGCCGCGTTGGCGCTGTTTCGCCAGATCGGATACGGACTTGGGCTCGGCGCCGGCGACGCAGCCGCGCTCCTCGATGTAGTCCAGGTCTGCAGCCTCGCCGTAGCCATGGCGCAAAGCCCATTGCGCGCCGCCGCGCATCACCGCGTCGAGTTCGGCCGGCGCGAGCTTGAGCTTGCCTTCCTCGCCGACGCCGGCGGGAATTGTGCGAAACAGTTGATCTGCGAGGCGCTCGAGCTGCGGCCTGAGGCTTGGCAGGTCGAGGTTCGTGCGCAGGCAGCGGATGCCGCAGGAAATGTCGAAGCCGACACCGCCGGCCGAAATAATGCCGCCCGCTTCGGCGTCGAAGGCGGCAACGCCTCCTATGGGAAAGCCGTAGCCCCAATGCGCGTCGGGCATGGTCATCGCCGCGCCGACGAGGCCGGGCAGGCGCGCCACGTTGGCGATCTGCTCCAGCACTTTCGCGTCCATGTCGCGCAACAGTGCCGCGCCGGCGTAAAGGCGCACCGGCGCACGCGCCTCGCCCGGCAGCGGCGTGAGCGCATAGCACCAGGGATTGATTTCCTGCAAGCGGCCGAGGTCCATGCGCTCTTATCCTTTACACGTCGACCACGCAGCGCGCTTCCCAGATGCCGTCCTGCTGCGTCACGGCGAGAGCGGTGAGCGTCGCGCCTTTGACCTCGACGCCGCGCTCCAGGCCCGCGCGCCAAGGCTCGCCCGCGGCGGTGCCGCTCCAGTGCGCGCCGTTGCGGCGCAGCCGAAAGCGGCAGAACACGAGGGCGCGGCTGCGCGCCTCGCCCAGCAGCCGGTTGAGCCAGGTGACCAGTGCGAGTTCGGCATCGGCTTCCTCGAATTCGATCGCCACGCTTTGCCGCGGCAGTAAAGCGTCGAGCGTGGTCATCAGCGCGAATACCGCCATGGCCGCCTGCTCGAACGCCTGTTCGATCTGCGCGCCGCGCCCGACAATGCCTACGTCGGCGCCGTGTTCGAAATAGGCGAAGGATTCATGCATGATGGCCAACAGCGATAGAAAGCTTAGGACCGCCTGCGGCCGCTGCTTTGACCATTGTCAATACGCCGGCCGCTCCCAGGCCGGACAATTTCAGCGCTAGGGCCAGTATTTCAGTTTCGTTCGCGGCGGTGCGCCACATGAATCCCGGTTCCCCCATCCGTCTGCAGGCGGGCGACGCGTTGATCGCGGTCGACGTGCAGAACGATTTTCTTCCCGGCGGCAGTCTCGCCGTGCCCTTGGGCGATATCGTCGTGCCGGCACTCAACCGCTATCTTGCGGCATTTGCCGCGCGCGCGCTGCCGGTATTCGCCACGCGCGACTGGCATCCCGCGAATCACTGTTCGTTCAAGGCGCAGGGCGGCATCTGGCCGCCGCATTGCGTCGCCGGCACGAGCGGCGCCGAATTCGCGTCTGGCCTCGACCTGCCTGCGATGGCGGTGACCGTCTCCAAGGCGGCGACACCTGAATCCGATGCCTATTCCGGCTTCGCCGGCACCGATCTCGCCGCGCGCCTGCGCGCCGGCCGCCTTGCGCGCCTGTACATCGGCGGCCTCGCCACCGACTATTGCGTGCTCAACACCGTGCGCGACGCGCTCGCCGAGGGTTTCGAAGTGCTGCTGCTCGCCGACGCGATCCGCGCGGTCGACGTGAAGCCGGGCGACGGCGCGCGCGCCTGCGATGCAATGCTGCGCCTGGGCGCGCGTTCCATACGCTACGAGGATCTCGCGCCATGAGCGCGAAGCAAAGCGCGCTGCTGACCGACCTGTACCAGCTCACCATGCTGCAGGCCTATTTCGACGAAGGCATGGCCGAGACCGCGGTATTCGAATTCTTTGTGCGCGCACTGCCGCCCGGGCGCAATTTTCTGGTGGCCGCCGGGCTGGAGCAGGTGCTGGCTTACCTGCAACAGTTCCGCGTGACCGAGAAGGAACTCGCCTGGCTGCGTGCGCACGGCGGCTTTCGCGAACCCTTTCTCGCCGCGCTGGGCGAATTGCGCTTTACCGGCGATGTGCACGCGCTGCCGGAGGGCACGATATTTTTCGGCAACGAGCCCGTGCTGCGCATCACCGCGCCGATCGCCCAGGCGCAGGTGGTGGAGAGCCGGCTGCTGAGCCTGCTGCATTTTTCGACGCTGATCGCTTCGAAAGCCGTGCGCAGCGTGCTCGCCGCGCCCGGAAAACTGCTGATCGATTTCGGCATGCGCCGCGCGCACGGCGCCGAGGCCGGATTGCTCGCCGCGCGTGCGGCCTATGTCGCGGGTTTTTCCGGAACCGCGACGGTCGCGGCCGGGATCGAATACGGCATACCGGTGTTCGGCACCATGGCGCATTCCTACATCGAGGCGCATGCGGACGAAATCTCCGCGTTCAAGGGTTTCGCGCGCTCCTGCCCGCAGAACGTGGTGCTGCTGATCGATACCTACGACACCGAGCGCGCGGCGGAGAAGGTGGTGCGCATTGCGCCGGAACTCGCGCGCGAAGGCATACGCGTGCGCGGCGTGCGCCTCGATAGCGGCGATCTCGCGGCGCATGCGCGCGCGGTGCGCGCCATTCTCGACCGCGGCGGCTTGGGCGAGGCCACCATATTTTCCAGCGGCAATCTCGACGAGTGGAAGGTGCGCGAGCTGCTCGCCTCGGGTGCGCCGATCGATGGCTTCGGCATCGGCACCGCGCTCGATACTTCGAGCGATGCGCCTTTCCTCGACTGCGCCTACAAGCTGCAGGAGTATGCGGGTGTGCCGCGGCGCAAGCATTCCGAGGGCAAGGCGACTTGGCCCGGGCGCAAGCAGGTGTACCGGCATTTCACCGAAGATGGCCTGTTCGAGCGCGACAGCGTGAACCTGGAAGGGGCGCTGCAGCGTGGAATGCCGCTGCTGGCGCCCGTCATGCGCGCGGGCAGGCGCCTGCCGCCGGCCGAGTCCGTGGCCGAGTCGCTGGCCATTGCGCGCGCGCGCGCGGCCTTGCAGTTGACGAAGTTGCCGCCGGCGCTGCGCAGCCTGGATCCGGCCCCGGCGCCCTATCGCGTCGATATCGCGCCGCCTTTGCGCGCCCTGGCGCAAAAGCTCGACCGCATGCCACATTGATGCGGTGATGGCGCCGCGCGCTATACCTGGCGCCTGATCGCGTTCATCGTTGTTGCAGAGTTAGGATTTGGCGCGGACGAGAAGCCGTCCGCGCGGATCGCCGATTGCGCACGGATAAACACCATCCGTGCGCAATCGACGATCTTGGATAAAACTTCCCTCTAAGCCATTGCTGCTTTTATCCATAACCGTGTTTTTGCTGCGGATGGTTTCTATCCGTAGCAAAAACACGGTTGGCGCGCGCAGCGCGCAAGCCCGTTCGCCGCATGCGGCAATATTTGAGACGCGGTATATAGCAGCGCCTAGAGTTTTTTCAGCAATACCTTGGAGCGGCGCTGCCAGTTGTAGAGCGACTTCTTCGGCTCGGGCAGCGCGCCGATGGCGGCCTCGGTGAAACCGCGCTCGATGAACCAGTGCGCGGCGCGCGTGGTGAGCACGAACAATTTCTTGTAGCCGAGCTGGCGCGCCTCGACTTCGCCGTGTTCGAGCAGCTTCTCGCCGTAGCCGCGGCCCTGGTATTCGGGCCGCACCGCGAGCGCCGCGAGTTCGGCCGACTTGCCCGCGAGCGGATAGAGCGCGGCGCAGCCCACGATCAGGCGGTCGTGTTCGATCACGAAGAAGGTCTGCACCTCGCGCTCGAGCAGTTCGCGCCCGCGGTACACCAGCGTGCCTTCGGCTTCCAGCGGCTCGATCAGCTGCAGGATGCCGCCGATGTCGTCGATGGTCGCGGGACGCAGGCGCTCGAGCTTGTCCGCGGTGATCATGCTGCCCGAGCCGCCGTGGGTGAACAGTTCGAGCAGCAGCGCGCCATCGACTTTGTGCGACACCACGTGCGCGCGCGCTACGCCGGCGCGCACCGCCTCGACTGCATGCGTCAGATACAGGCGCGTGTCGGCGGTGAGATTCTTGCCCTTGGCGAGCAGCTGCTCGGCCTCCTGCGCCGACAGCTCCGGCATCAGCCGGCCGCGCGCATCCTCGACCGGCGCGTCGGAGAGGAACACCAGCTTCGCCGCGCGCAGCGCCTTGGCCGTGGCGACTGCCACGTCCTCCATCGACAGATTGAATACTTCGCCCGTGGGCGAATTGCCGACGCTGGAAATGATGACCAGGTTGTCCGCCGCGAGGCAGGACTCGATTGCCGCGGCATCGACTTTGCGCACCGTGCCGGTGTATTGCAGGTCGACGCCGTCGAGCACGCCCATGGGCTGGGCGGTGATGAAATTGCCCGACACGGTGTTGATCGCCGCGCCGGCCATGGGCGAATTCGGCAGCCCCTGCGACAGCAGTGCGTCGAGTTCGACGCGCAGCAGACCCGCCGCCTCCTTCACGCACTCGAGCGCGACCGCGTCGGTGATGCGCATGCCGGCGTGGTAGCGCGAGCGCGCGCGGCGCAGCTTCAACTGTTTCTCGATCTGCGGGCGCGAGCCGTGCACCAGCACCAGGCGTATGCCGGTGCTGCGCAGCAGGTTGATGTCCTGCGTGAGCACGCCGAACTTGCCGTCGGCCACGACTTCGCCGCCGAACGCGATGACGAAGGTCTTGCCGCGGAACGCGTTGAAATACGGCGCCGCGGAACGGAACCAGGCGACGAACTGGCTATGAACGGTGGTCGACATGCGCTCTACCAAAGGCGAAAACGCCATTCTAAGTCTTTTGCCGGACTGCCAGGCCGGCACCAGGCCGGACGCTTCCATTCATAACCCTGCCCGGCGTCGGACAACAATTCCTTTTTCCCGCAGACAGCGCCCGCTAATTGTCTCCTAATTCTTGTTCGCTAAGATCGCGGCCACGGACATATTCGCGCGACTTCAAGGAGCGATCATCATGAAAACCAAGATTTATCTGGTCTCGCCGGCGACGCTGTGCCGGGACCACCTCCAGCGCCTATGCCGGGGCGATCGCCGTACCCCGGCCTCATCGTTCGCTTGAAGCGCACACCGCTAAACACCCATGGGAGAAGCCAAATGAAGACACTCGCGCGCGTAGACGCAATGCAAATGCTGAACAAAGTTCCGGAAGTCACGCTTTACTTCTGGATTATCAAGATCATGGCGACAACGGTCGGCGAGACGGCCGCGGATTTTCTCAACGCCGATTTGCATTTCGGCCTGAATGGCACCTCTGTCGTAATGGCCGCCCTGCTTGCCGTTTTCCTGTTCGTGCAACTGCGCGCAAAAGAATATGTGCCGTGGCGATATTGGGTAGTGGTAGTGCTGATCAGCGTTGTCGGAACGCTGATCACCGACAATTTGGTGGACAACTTCGGCGTCGCACTGGAAACAACGACCATCGTATTCGGTGTGGCCTTGCTTGCGACCTTCGCCGCCTGGTACGCGAGCGAAAGGACGCTGTCGATTCACAGCATTTTCACCAGCAAGCGCGAGCTGTTCTATTGGGCGGCCATTTTGTTCACGTTCGCCCTGGGCACCGCGGCCGGCGATCTCGCCGCCGAAGGATTGAAGCTCGGCTATGCGAACTCGGTGCTGATATTCGGTGCGCTGATCGCGCTTACGACCGTCGCCTATTACCTGTTCAAGGCAAATGCCGTTGCGGCATTCTGGATTGCCTACATCCTGACGCGTCCGCTTGGCGCATCCCTGGGCGACAGTCTTTCGCAGCCCGTCGGCAATGGCGGAATCGGTTTGGGCGCGACGGCCACGAGCGCAGTTTTCCTCGCTACCATACTGAGCCTGGTGATCTTCCTGACGGCCACACGCAAAGACGTGATCGAGCTTCGGGCGAAAGAAGCCGAGTGACTCGCGTGATCGGAATCCGCTGTGGAACACTTGAATCCGGCATTGTTTCTGCTGCTTAACGCGCGGCGGAACGCCTCGGAGAGCGCCATTGATGCGTCTGTTGCTGCCGCTGCATCAAACGATATTCGCCGGTTTGATTCGAAGAGGCTGGGTGGAAAAATGATATTCTCGTCGCCGTGGCCGGACGGCATTCAGGAGAGGCTATGATGCCAACGAATTATGGAAACACAATTCGCGCGGTGACCATCGTCATCATGGTCCTCGGCGCAGGATGTGCCATGTCCACATCGGTGCAAGCCGAAACCATTTACCGCTCGATCAGCCCGAACGGCGAGGTTACGTATTCGTCGCGGCCGGTGCCCGGTGCGCGCGAGTCGACGGCGGTCGACATTGAAAGTCTGTCGCCCGAGCAGCGGCGCGCCGGTTTGCTGCTGCGCCGGCAGGACAAGGCCCTCTCAGCCGAGGTCAATGCGCAACTGCAGTCGCGCGAAGCCGAATGGCGCCGGGTCGACCGGGAAATCGTTTCCGCCCAAAGGGTGCTCGCGCAAGCGGAACGCGCCCTGCAGAAAGGCCGCACCCCGCTGC
>JAJZPQ010000025.1 GCA_021811085.1 Pseudomonadota bacterium
CACCGACACCACCGCCCATGGCGCAGCGATTCCCAGCGCCGTCTCAAAAACCTTTGCCGTCATCCCAGTTCCTCTTCTCAACGCTCAACATGACGCCAGTTTACCCACTCGGATTTCAAGAGAGGCATAAATGTTGAGGCTGGGGAAAAAGTAGGCGATTTCGATTTTGGCCGTGTCCACGCCATCGGAACCGTGCACGGCGTTGGCGTCGATGCTGTCGGCAAAATCGGCGCGGATCGTGCCTTTGTCCGCCTTTTTCGGATCGGTGGCACCCATCAGTTCGCGGTTCTTGGCGATCGCATTCTCGCCCTCCAGAACCTGCACCATCACCGGGCCGGAAATCATGAACTTCACCAGATCCTCGAAAAATGGCCGTCCCTTGTGTACCGCATAAAAACCCTCCGCCTCGGCGCGGGACAAATGCAGCATGCGCGCGGCAATGATCTTCAAGCCGTTGGTTTCAAAGCGGGAATAAATCTTGCCGATGACGTTCTTGGCCACCGCGTCGGGCTTGATGATCGATAGGGTGCGTTCCAAAGCCATGCAAATCTCCAAAAGTTTCGGTTAGAAAAGGCTTAACGTTATATTTTATCAGGGATTTTGCTTTATGTCGCCTGCCCTGTGTCCGGCCCCAGGCGCGTACGTGGCGCCGCCGGCCTCAGGCATGAGACTGGCGGGCGCACGCGCGGTTCAGGCCCGCCGCCAGCTGATCAGCCAGCCGAATTCAGCTGCGCCGGCCTCCCAGCCGCTGGCGACACCCAATCCCGGCACGGCTACGAGCGTTTCGGCGCAATACATCAAAGGCAGGCGCTCGCGCTCCCAGGGCGGCAGGCTCGCTTCCTGCAGCAGGTTCTTCAGACTGCGTGTCGCGCCCTTAGCCTGGAGCCGTAGTTTCTCGCCTCCCTGGCGCAGCCTCAGGCTCAGACCCTGATCACACACGCGCCCACAAGACAGGCCCGCCCCCTTTCTGCGCGCAAAGTGCAGCGTCCCGCCCAGCTGCGGCAAGGGCCATACCCGCCTGCCGTCCCAACTCAGGCGCAAATCCGCGGGCGCCCCCGGCAGTGCCGGCAGCAGATAGGCGCAGCCGGCGTAGCGGCGCAACTCGTATGGCCCCAGCACGACGTGCACGGCGCCGTCATCGCGTGCCTGGAACAGCTGGCGCAAGCCCTCGCGCAGGCGCTCGGACTCGGGTGCCGGCGCGCCGTATCGCGACAACAGCCAGCGCAGCAGGTTTTTCGCGCGCGCATCACCGAGCTGCCGCAGGCGCGCCAGCACCAGCTTATTTCCTCGCAGCACGCGTTTGGCATCGGCTGCGGCCGCTTGATCCAGAACCTGGCTCGCCTCGGCCAGATGGCCGGCGGCGCGCGCCAAGGTTGCGCGGCACGCCGGAAAGGCCTGCTCGATGACCGGCAGCACGCGGTGCCGCAGGAAATTGCGGTCGTAGCGCGTATCGGCGTTGCTCTCGTCTTCCATCCACTTGAGTTTGTGCGCGCGGGCGTAGGCTGCAATCTGCTTGCGTGACAGCGCCAGCATCGGGCGCAGGATCGCGGCGGCCGGCCCGCCCTTGTTGCGCACCTGCTGCTCCCGCACCAGCGGCATCGCCGCCCCGCCCTTCACTCCGGCGCCACGCAGCAGCTGCAGCAACAGGGTTTCGGCCTGATCGTCCTGGTGCTGGGCAAGCACGATGAAATCGGCGTCGGTTTGCTGCGCGTAGACCTCATAGCGGGCGCGGCGCGCAGCAGCCTCGAGTCCCTCGGCGCGGTAGGGCGCGACATCGACTTCATGCAGCGCGAGCGCAATGGCGCGTCGCTTGCACAGGCGCGCACAGAACGCAGCCCAGCGGCGCGCATGCGGACTGATGCCGTGGTTCACATGCACGCAGGAAAGACGAAAGCCTAGCGGCGCGGCGAGCCGGCGCAGCACCTCCAGCAAGACCACCGAATCGATGCCGCCGGACAGCCCCAGCACCAGCCTGGCCCGGGGAAAGACGAAGGGCCTGAGCGCCGCGCCTACCGTGGCTTCAAGGCCGTCGAAGCTACTCGGCTTCGACTTCCTTGAACTTGCCATAAGCCATCAGGCGGTCTAGACGGGTCTCCAGCAGTTCGTCCACGCCTTTGTTCCCGAGCGAGCGCAATGCATCCTGCAAGGCCTTCTTCATGGTCTGCATCATGACTGCGTGGTCGCGATGCGCCCCGCCCAGGGGCTCGTTGATGATCTTGTCGATCAGCCCCAGGGTTTTGAGCCGGCTCGCCGTAATGCCCAGGGTTTCGGCCGCCTCAGGCGCCTTGTCCGCGCTCTTCCACAGGATGGAAGCACAGCCCTCGGGCGAGATCACGGAGTAGATCGCATATTGCAGCATCATTACGAGGTCGCCGACCGCGAGCGCGAGCGCGCCACCCGATCCACCCTCGCCGATCACGGTGCAGATGACCGGCACCCTCAGTTCAGCCAGGACGTACAGGCTGCGGCCGATCGCCTCGGACTGCCCGCGCTCCTCCGCGCCGATGCCGGGGTAGGCGCCGGGCGTGTCGACGAATGTGAACACCGGGATTTCGAATTTCTCCGCCAAGCGCATCAGGCGCATCGCTTTGCGATAGCCCTCGGGACGCGGCATGCCGAAGTTGCGCAGTATTTTTTCCTTGGTATCGCGCCCCTTTTGCTGTCCGATCACCATGACCGACTGGCCGTTGAAGCGCGCGAGGCCGCCGACAATGGAAAGGTCGTCGGCGTAAGAGCGGTCCCCGTGCAATTCCTCGAAATCGGTGAACAGCGCGCCGATGTAATCCAGGGTGAAAGGGCGCTGCGGATGGCGCGCGACCTGCGCCATCTGCCAGGGCGTGAGCTTGGCGTAGAGCTCCTTGGTCAGCGCATTGCTCTTTTTCTGCAGGCGCGCGATTTCCTCGGAAATATCCACTGCCGAGTCGTCCTGCACGAAGCGCAATTCCTCGATCTTGGCTTCAAGATCGGAAATGGATTGCTCGAATTCGAGGAACGTCGTTTTCAAAGGCTAGCTGCAATGCGAACGGATAGGCCGGTATTCTAGCTTACTGCCCATCACCTGCGCACTGCGGCGCTTCAGTATTCGACCGGCACCGGATCCAGGCTGCGCCACAGATACCAAGTCGCCACCGAGCGCCACGGCGCCCAGCTTGCGCCGAGTTCGCGCATGGCCTCGCGCGTTGCGCGCTCGCCGTCGAAGTAATGCAGGCCGATCGCATTTTGCAGACCGAGGTCATCCAGCGGCAGCACGTCCGGCCGCAGCAAGTTGAAGATCAGGAACATCTCCGCGGTCCAGCGGCCGATGCCGCGCACTTGTATCAGTTCGGCGATCACCGCCTCGTCATCCATATGCGGCCAGTCGCGCGCATGGATGCTGCCGTCGGCGAAGTGGCGCGCCAGGTCCGCGATGTACTCGGCCTTGCGCTGCGACAGGCCGCAGGCGGGCAGACGGCGGCGTGCCTTGAGCATCTGTTCCGGCGTTGCCGCGGGCGCGACGAGCAGCACCCGATTCCACACCGACTCGGCCGCTTTGACCGAAATCTGCTGGCCGACGATGGAACGTGCGAGCGTCTTGAACGGCTCGCCGCGGCGCGCGAGCGCGATGCGCGGATGGGCGCGAATGATGCGTGCGAGCACGGCGTCGCGGCGAATCAGCGTGCGCTTGGCGCGCAGCCAATAATCAGGCTTCAAGCGGTTTGCGCCAGCGGCAGATTGACGAATGGATCCGGCGCGGCGCCAAATCCGGCCTAAGCGCGCACTACGGCATGCGGCACGACGCGGCTGTGCGCGGCGACATGCTGGACCAGGAAACCCATCTGGTCGGACAGGATCTTGCGGTTGGTGAGGATCAGGTACTCCGCCTTGTTCGGCACATAAGGCGTGTACAGCAGTTCCATGCCGGCTTCCTCCGGCTTGCGGTTGCGCTTGATGCCATTGCAGTGGCGGCAGGCCGAGACCACATTCATCCAATGATCGCCGCCGCCGCGCGACAGCGGCGTGATGTGATCGCGCGTCAGGCGCAGGTAGCCGAACTCGGCGCCGCAATAGGCGCAGATATGGCGGTCGCGCCGGAACAACTCGCGATTGCTGAGCGGCGGCACCTGGGAGAAGCCCTTGGACGCCATCGCCCTGCCCTTGATGGCGATGATGGAATTGGTGGTGATGCTGGAGCGCTCGCCGGTCTTGCGCGAGATTCCGCCATAAAACGTGAACGCGCGTTCACCCAAGGTCCATGCCACCAGGTTCTTGGCATAGTAATAGCAGGACTGCTGCCAGGTTATCCAGCGATGCGGGACACCGTGGTAGTCGAGTGTCAGGATGAGCGGAATGTCCGCCATGCGCTTGCCTCAAATTTCCGCTGAACAGGAAACCGGACTTGATGCACTGCAGAATAAGACCCAAAAAGCCGCGGCCATCAAGCCCTTACGAGGGATTCTGCCTCAAAAATTGCAGCAACGCTAGAGCTGCATCGCTCCGAGGCAGGAATTACGCGGCGCGCGCATAGATCAGCTGATAGCTATTGCAGGCACCGAGCACCAGCCCGGCCTGCGCCGCAGCCGGCGCCGACCATTGCGCCTGCAGCGCCTGTGCCGTTTGCACCGCATCGATGGTCTCCAGGAACAGCACCCAGTCCGCGCTCCTGTCCGCGCGTCCGCGCAAAGCCATTTCCGGGCTCGGGCCCCCGGTGGCCGCTGCATCGGCCTCCCACAGCGACATGCGCACCGTGCCGGCCGACTGCATCAAGCCTTGCGCCAGATCCTGTTTCACCCAGCGCCGCGACGCATCCTCGGCGCCCGGCAGCGGCTTGCACTGGACGACGATCGCGCCGCCTCCGATGCCGGTGCCTTGCGTCCAGGTCTGCCTGCAGGCCGAGCGCAGCATGTTGCGAAAGCTCGGCATGATT
The DNA here is from genome assembly GCA_021811085.1 of Pseudomonadota bacterium. Classification (GTDB taxonomy): domain Bacteria; phylum Pseudomonadota; class Gammaproteobacteria; order Burkholderiales; family SG8-39; genus 2-12-FULL-64-23. The sequence goes on from JAJZPQ010000025.1 coordinate 4,904, forward strand.
TTCGTGGTCCACTCGGTCGGATGCGCCAGCCGCTCGAGGTAGGCTTTGGTCCCGAGCACGCCGACCGAATCGCATTCATACACGGCCATGTAAGCCGGCCCGCTGCCCAGCGCGCGGTAGCGCCGCGCCGTCCTGAAGCCGGGCACGCCGAGGCGTTCCGGAATGTGCTGCTGCTGGTACCAACGATTGAATTCATCCTCCGTCGCGGCAGCGATGTCGTTCAGCACCAGCAGGATGCCGGTCGTGTCGGGCGCAGTTTGATCAGGGGTGGGCGTCATGTGCTGGTGCGCGCTGGCAACTACGCCGCAGCGCGATTGCGTAAAGCGTGGAAGGCTCGCCGAATCGTCGGCAGCTGTCAAGTTTGATCTTGGTCAAACGCGAGCGCAGGCCGGAGATTAAGCTGGAATCGAACCTGTGCCCGAATGTGCCGACCGTGCCCGAAAATCGATATGCGGAATTCCGCGCTCAGCTGCAGGCGCAACGCGCGCAGCTGCTGGGAGAAGTGCGCGAAATAATCGCCGCCTCGGGGGAAGGTCTGGGCTTAGCCAACCAGTCCAAGATCACCGACGACGACGGCCTCGCCGATGCGGCCGCGGAAATGGACATTGCGCTGGTCAGGCGCGAGAGCCAGGAATTGCGGGACGTGGAGGCTGCGCTCACGCGCATGGACGCGGGCAGCTACGGCAGCTGCGCCGACTGCGGCGACGAGATCGGCCGGGCACGGCTGCAAGCCTATCCGGCTGCAATGCGCTGCGTGTCCTGCCAGGAAAAATTCGAGCATGCGCAAAGCCAAATACACAAAACCGGGCTGTAGGCGATAATCGAGCCGCCGGACCAATTGCAACATTCTTGACTGGGGGCAATATGTACACGCACATTCTGGTACCCACCGACGGATCCGAGCTGTCCGACAAAGCCGTCGCAGCGGCGCTCAAGCTGGCCAAACTCGCAGGCGCGCGCATCACGGCCTTTCACGCGGTCGAACCCTATCCACTGCAGGGCGCCTACGCCGCCGAAGCCAGCGGCGTGGCTGAACTGCAGCCGGAGGTGTTCGCCGAACGCAGCGAGGAATACGCCAAGCGCGTGCTCGATGCGGTCGCGCGCAACGCCGCCGCGGCGAACGTGCAATGCACGACCGCATACGCCACCGCCCGCTCGGTGTCGCAGGCGATAGTCGACAAGGCGCGCGCGGAGAACTGCGATCTGATCGTGATGGCCTCTCACGGCAGGCGCGGGCTGGAAGGGTTTCTGCTCGGAAGCGAGACACAGAAAGTTCTCACCCACTCCACGATACCGGTACTGGTCTATCGCTAAGGACAGGTTGGTTAAAAGCAAGGGCGGGGAGACCCGCCCTTTTTTTTGGCCGCAGCGCCCGCCGCTGTTTCCACAGGCGCTGGAATCGACGGCATTGCGTCCGCCACCCGCGCACAGCGATATCACCAAAGCTTTGTCCGCATCGCGCTGCAATGCCTGTTGAATTCGCGCGGCCGCTTGATATTTCTCAAACGGATTTCGAATCCCCTGCGTACTCTTTCAGCAAGGCCAAAGGCATTAATCAATCACATTTCCGGATGCGATCCATTGCCGAGTTCGATCGCGTGCGCATCAGATTCATTCTGCCGCGCTTTGGCCGCCACTGCCGCTGGCTTGTATATGCGCGCATGTGCATACATTGATAAAACGCAAAATCTATTTTCGCCGCCGATGCCTAATAACGACAGCCGATGCGATTTCAATTGGAGCGTGTGAACACAATGGTTTTCATAGGCGCGACTCGAGCGAAACGGAACGAAACTATGCGCACCGGAATATTCATGGCGGCCCTGATGGCTGCCATGCTGCTTGCCCCCGCAGTCGACGCTGCCTCCGACCCGGGCTCGGCGAAGTTGCTGAAGTCCACCGCCGACCACAGCCAGTTCAAAGCTCTGCAGCAGGAATTCAATTCCGGACCGGAAGTCACCAAGGCCTGCCTCAGCTGCCATACGGAAGCCTCCAAGCAATTGCACAAGACCGAACACTGGAAGTGGGAATACAGGAACGCACAGGGCCAGCTGCTGGGCAAGAAGACGCTCATCAACAACTTCTGTACCACGCCGGTCACCAACGAGGCGGCCTGCAATATCTGCCACATCGGTTACGGCTGGAAAGACGACAGCTTCGACTTCACTTCGGAAGTCAACGTCGACTGCCTGGTCTGTCACGACAGCACCGGCAACTACCGCAAACCTGCGGGTCTGGCAGGCAACGTGGTGACCAAGGAGATGGAATTTCCGCCCGGCTCCGGCAACATCATCAAACCGATCAATCTGAAGAAGATTGCGCAGGCGGTAGGCAAGACCAGCCGGGACAACTGCGGCGCCTGCCATTTCTACGGCGGCGGCGGAGACGGCGTCAAGCACGGCGACATGGACAGTTCGCTCGCCTCGCCGGACAAGGCGCTCGACGTGCACATGGACGCACTCGGCAACGACTTCGCCTGCTCCACCTGCCATATGACGCAGGGCCATCAGGTGCCCGGCAGCCGCTATGCGCCGACCGCGCAGGACAAGGGCGAGGCGCACCTGCGCGGCAAGGCGTACAAAACCAACCCCACCACCTGCCAAGCCTGCCACGGCCAGGCACCGCACAAAAAAATCGCCAAGCTCAACGACCATACCGATAAGGTCGCCTGCCAGACCTGCCACATACCCAAATTCGCGCGCGGCGGCATCGCCACCAAGATGTCCTGGGACTGGTCCACCGCCGGCAAGATGGGACCCGATGGCAAGCCGCTGACCATCAAGGACGCCAAGGGGCATCCGATCTATACCGCCATTAAAGGCGATTTCGTCCTGGGCGAGAACGTCGTGCCCGAGTACCTATGGTTCAACGGCACAGTGACCTACACGCTGCGCAGCGACAAGATCGACAAAGGCAAGGAGCCCGTCCGGATCAACCACTTCGAGGGCAGTGCCGGCGACGGCAAATCGCTGATCTGGCCGGTCAAGATCATGCGCGGCAAGCAAGCCTTTGACTCGGTGAACAAGACTCTGATCGTGGCGCACCTCGCAGGAAATGACGACACCGCCTACTGGACCAACTTCAATTGGGAGAAAGCGGCCGCCGTCGGCATGGCCGCGGTCGGCGAGCCGTTCTCGGGCAAGGTGGATTTCGTCAAGACGGAGAGCACCTGGCCGATCACCCACATGGTCGCCCCGGCCAAGGACGCGCTGCGCTGCCACGACTGCCATGCCTCCGGCGGCCGCCTGGAAAAAGTGCGCGGCGTCTACATACCCGGCCGCGCCAGCGATCACGCAGGCTGGCTCGACACCACGGGCTGGGCGATCGCGGCACTGACCTTGCTCGGCGTACTCGGCCACGGCCTGGCGCGCGTCCTCGCATCCAGGCGCAACAAGTAAAAGGGAACGGATCATGGCACGCATCTATATCTTCAAGCGCTTCGAACGCTTCTGGCACTGGTCTCAGGCGGCGCTGATCATGTTCATGCTCGCGACCGGTTTCGAGATCCACGGCAGCTACGCCCTGCTCGGCTGGCAAAAGGCAGCCGACCTGCACACCACTGCGGCCTGGACGCTGATCGGCCTGTGGCTGTTCGCGATCTTCTGGCACTTCACCACCGGCGAGTGGAGGCAATACATTCCGACCGGCAAGAACATCCTCGCCGTGATGAATTACTACTCGGTGGGAATTTTCACCGGCGCGCCGCATCCGTTCCGCGTCACCCAGTTGAGCAAGCACAATCCGCTGCAGCGTCTCGCCTACCTGCTGGTCAAATTGTTCATCAACCCGCTGATCTGGGCGAGCGGCCTCGCCTACCTCTATTACAACGAACTTGCCGCGACAAAATGGGCCGCCAGTGCCGGCCTGAGCCTGGGCTCGATCGCGCTGGTGCACACCGCAGCCGCGTTCATGATGCTCGCGTTCCTGATCGGCCACCTCTATCTGTCCACTACCGGCCATACGCCGCTTGCGCACATCAAGGCGATGATCACGGGCTGGGAAGACGTGGAATCCGACGCCGCAGCCGTCACCAAGTGATCCGGCCCTCGAGGCAGACGAAACATTCATCCATTTGATGCATAGGAGAATCGACCATGAAAGGCAAATTCACATTGGGCGTGCTGACACTCATGCTGAGCGCTGGCGCGATGAGCGCGGCACAAGCCTACGACGGTGACTGGAAGCGCGGCCGCATTTATTACCGCCAGGTGTGCACCGTCTGCCACACCACCGAACTGAAAAAAGCAATCGGCCCCAACGAAAGGACCCAGGCGGAATGGGCGGCGTTCTTCAAGAACGACAAACACGGCAAAGGCAAAGATACGGTGAAGCACTTCTTCAGCAAGCAATACCGCGACAGCATCAAGGCAACGAACGCGGCGGCGGCGAAATTTGCCGCTGTGCCCGATAACGAACTGCTCGAGGATGTCAAAGCCTTCCTCAACAGGAGCGCCAAGGACGGCGACGCGCCGGCCGGGTGCAGCTAGACGTGAACGCAGGCGCGACCCGGAACAGCGGCTTCAAGGCCGACTACGAGCGCATTTTCGTCGAACCCTGGTCGCCCTACGTCGGCGCCATCCTGCTGGTGATGGTCATACTCGCCCTGATGATCAGCGGCCTGTTCTGGGGCGTGTTCGGCGGCCTCAAACTATGGGGCGACTGGCTCAACAGCGCGATCGGCCTGGGCGAGATGCTGAAAATCAGGACCGAACTCGACAGCCCGCTGATGCACCGCATGTCGCTGATGAACATTACCCTGCTGACAGGGGCGTTCTCCGCGGCGCTGATGTCGCGCCAATTCCGCATCAGCGGCGCACCCAAGCTCGAATACGTCTGGGGCGCGCTCGGCGGCATCCTGATGGGCATAGGCGCCACGCTGGCCGGCGGCTGCACCACCGGAGGTTTCTTCACGCCGGCGCTGCATTCCTCGCCGGCCGGCTGGATGATGGCGCTGGGCCTCATGGGCGGCGCCGTGATCGGGCTGAAGCTCTTGCTCTGGACGCTGGAAAACATCAGTTGGGGCATGCAGGCTCCGGCTTCGGGCGGGTCGTCGTCGCGCGGCCTCTATCCGCTGTTCGGCATCCTCATCGCAGCGGCCATCGTCGCCTGGACCCTCATTTGGGCGTACGCCGCAGACGCCAAACTCGCAGGCCGCGCAATCATCGTGATCGCCGGCTTTGCCATGGGCTTCATCCTGCACCGATCGCGCCTGTGCTTCGCGCGCGGTTTCCGCGAACCGTTCATGACCGCCGAGGGCGACATGACCAAGGCGCTGCTCCTGGCGCTCGCCATTGCCATCCCGCTGGCCGCGCTGCTGTTCCAGAAGAAAGTGATCGATCCGTATATCGCCATTCCGCCGACGTTCTGGCTGGGCTCGCTTCTGGGCGGTGTGATTTTCGGCATAGGCATGATTTTCGCCGGCGGCTGCGCCTCGGGCTCCATGTGGCGCGCGGCCGAGGGAAATCTCAAACTCTGGGTGGCGCTGTTCTTTTTCGCCTGGGGCGGATCAACGTTCTCCGGCCTCATGCATCGCTGGGACATCATGACCGTCGATGTGAACCTCGACGGCCTCGAGTTCACCAAAGTGGGCATCCAGGCCTATCTGCCCGACCTGCTGGGCGGTTGGCCCTGGGCCCTGCTGGCGGCGTTCGGCATTCTGCTGCTCTGGTACATCCTGGTCCGCTACAACGAATCGACCGAGAAATTCACCGTTTTGTAAACCCTCATTTCATTGACCTTTAAGGAGATCATCATGCGTACGCAGCTGAAACGCCTTGGGATCGCGCTGATGCTGGCTCTGCCCGCCGCGCTACCGGCTGCCATCTGGGCCACTCCGGCGCAGGCGCAGGCGGCAAGCCTGCAGGCGGCGCAAGCCAATTATTACAAGAACCTGGTCGACTTCGATTTCGTCAAGCAGTGGGTCGCGATCCCGCCCAAAAAAGGCGTGATGCTGATCGACGCGCGGCCCGCCGCACGCAAATACAATCCCGGCCACATCTTTGGCGCCGTCAACATTCCGGACGACAAGTTCGAGCAGATGAAAGACCAGTTGCCGCAGGACAAAAGCACGCTACTGATCTTTTACTGCGAAGGTCCCGAGTGCCCGCTCAGTCACAGTTCGGCCAGAAAGGCCGAAGCGCTCGGCTACACCAATATCAGGGTGTACACGAACGGCTATCCCGAGTGGCTCGCCAAGGGTGAAATCGGTGCAGTCTCGGGTGCCTACATCAAGAAGCTGATCGACGATAAAGCTAGTTACGTGCTGGTCGATTCGCGGCCCAAGCGGGTGGTGGACAAGGACGGCATGATCCCCACGGCGGTGCACATTTCCGACAGCGAGTTCGACAAGCACACCGACAAGCTGCCGGCAGACAAGGCGACCGAATTGATATTCTATTGCAACGGTCTTGAATGTCCGCTCAGTCCGAACTCGGCCGCGAAAGCCCGCAAACTCGGCTACACCAACGTCAAGAGCTACGATCTGGGCCATCCGGACTGGATCAGGCTCTACGGCGCGCCCAAAGCCGCCGCTGCGCCTGAGGCCGCGGGCGGCGCAGCGAAGGCGAGCGTCAAAGTCGAGACCGGCAAGGAGAAGGGCTCGATTTCGGCGGCATGGTTCGAGCGCATCATGAAAGAGAACCCGGGCGCGTTGCTGGTCGTCGATGTCCGCGACTCGAAGGAGTACGCTGCAGGCACGATCAAGGGAGCGCTCAATATTCCGCTGGCCGAGCTGGCGCAGAAAATCGGCACTCTGCCCGCGGACAAGGCGATCGTGTTCATCTGCTCCACCGGCGCGCGCTCCGGCGAGGCCTACGATACCGCCAAGCTGCTGCGCGCCGAATTGGACGCCTATTTTCTCGACGCCAAGGTGAGTTTCGCCGGAGACGGAAGCTTTACGATCAAACTCTAGCGCGGAGCACCTTCCGCGCGAGCCGCGGCTAGGCCAGCGGCGCGCGCTATTCTCGTTTCCTCGCTTCACGCGAGCGGCAAGAGATCCACCCTCATGCCGCTCGCGCAGCGCCCGCGCCCACCCGGCTCCGGCTGCGCCCCGCAATAACAGTCTACCCAATCCGATTTTGTACGCCGCGGCATCAAAAAAGCCGGCTTGATACACTACGCTACAAATTCGCTGCACCGGGCGCAGACAGGCGGTTATAAAAGAGAATATGGACAGCACGGACCACATCCTGGTAGTTGATGACGACGCGGAGATACGCAGCCTGCTCGGCGAATACCTGCGCAAGAACGGCTACCAAGTCGCCTTGGTCGGCGATGGCAAGGGCATGTGGGCGGCGCTCGCGCGCGGCAAGGTCGACCTGATCGTGCTCGATCTGATGCTGCCGGGCGAGGACGGCCTGACCCTGTGCCGCAAGCTGCGTTCCGAGTCGGACACTCCGGTCATCATGCTCACCGCCCGCGGCGAGGAAACCGACCGCATCGTCGGCCTCGAGATGGGGGCGGACGACTATCTGGCAAAGCCGTTCAGCCCACGCGAACTGCTCGCGCGCATCAAAAGTGTGCTGCGGCGCACGCGCAGCCTGCCGCGGAACCTGCGCGCCGACGAGGCGCGCGCAATCAACTTCGCCGGCTGGCACCTGGACGCCGTGGCGCGGCACCTGGTGTCCCCCGCCGGGGTGGTCACCTCGCTCAGCGGCAACGAACACCAACTGCTGCGGATTTTCTTGAGCCATCCCAATCACGTGCTCACGCGCGATCAGCTCATGCTGCTCGCCAAGGGTCACGAAGCCGACCCACTCGATCGCAGCATCGACATCCAGGTCAGCCGCCTGCGCCACCGCCTCGGCGACGATCCAGCCGATCCGCAGATCATCAAGACGGTACGCGGCGAGGGCTATGTTCTCGCGGTACCGGTCGAAGTGGAGCGCTAGTGCGCCTCGTGCCACGCAGCCTGTTCGGCAGGCTGATCCTGATCCTGCTGAGCGGGTTGATCGTCGCCCAGCTCGCCACCGCATACATCAACCTGACCGAGCGCGACCAGCTGCTCTACCGCGCGGGCGGAATGCGACTCGCGCAGCAGATCTCGGACATCGTAAAACTGCTCGATTCGCTGCCCGCGCCAGAACGCCGCAAAGTCGTTGCGGTATTCAACGCGCCGCCGCTGGCGGTATCGCTGGACCGGTCGCGGATCACGGTGGGCGAAGGACACGCGGAGAGCGACTTTCAGCATTCGATGTTCACTGCCATGTTGCGCTTTGCCCTCGGCGAGGATGCGCAGGTCAATGTGGTCAGGCTCGAGGACGCACCGGCGAGTTTCCGCCCAGGACCGCGCGGAGGCCCGCAGGAGACGCCGATGATGCCCATGATGCAGGGTTGGGGCCGCGGCACGGCGCGCGGCATGGGACCGGGTTTCTCCGCGGGAGGCACATTCTTTACTGTGCAGATTGCGCTGCACGACGGCACTTGGGTGACCTTCGATTCCTTCCTTTCGCCGCAGGCTACGGCAGTGCCGCTGCGGCTTGCGTTGACGCTGCTGATCTTGCTGGGTACCGTGATTGCGCTCTCGTTGATCGCGGTGCGCTGGGTGACGGGGCCGCTGTCGGCCCTGGCCACGGCGGCGGAAAAGCTGGGCGAGGACATCAACCGCCCGCCTCTGCCGGAAACGGGACCGAGCGAAGCGCAGCGCGCTGCGCGCGCGTTCAACACCATGCAGCGGCGGCTGGCGCGTTTTATCGCGGATCGCACCCGCATTTTCACCGCGATGTCGCACGATCTGAAGACGCCGATCACGCGACTGCGCCTGCGCGCGGAAATGCTCGAGGATGAGGCACTGCGGGCGAAGTTCGCCAGGGACCTGGAGGAGATGGAATCCATGGTCACGCAAACGCTGGATTTCATGCGCGACGCGAGCACCCAGGAAGCGGTGCAGCGCGTGGACACGATGGCGCTGCTGGAGAGCCTGCAGACCGATTATCAGGACACCGGAGGCCGCGTCGAGATCGAAGGCAGCGTGGCGCTTCCCTACCCCGGCAGGCCGCTTGGTCTGCGCCGTTGCCTCACCAATCTCGTGGACAACGCAATCCGCTACGGCGGCCACGCCGCGGTCAAGGTCGAAGATACCTCGGATCGGTTGACCATCCGCGTGCTCGACGATGGCCCCGGCATTCCGGAAGCAGAGTTGGAACAAGCATTCGAGCCGTTTTTCAGAGGCGAGGCCTCGCGCAGCCGGGAGACCGGCGGCACCGGTCTCGGCCTGGGCATTGCGCGCAACATTGCACGCGCACATGGCGGCGACTTGGTATTGCGAAATCGCGCGGAAGGCGGGCTGGAGGCGACGCTGTCGCTGCCGCGCATCGCTGCCGCATAACGCGATTCGAAAATTACGCTATTTGGCCGCTCTGCAAATCATTTCGGTCGGCGCGATCAGACCGGCGCTGATGTCGCCGATCATGTTCTTGACCTTCTGTCCTGCGCTGGCACCCATGACGATGTGCAAGCCTAGCGGCCCCGGCCCCGCGGCCGCGCCCCGCGCGCGCATCTGCGCAAACACCTCCAGCGCGAAGTCGCGCCGGTCGCGCTCCTTGAGCACTTCGAAACCCGCGGCTTCGAGCCAGCGCCGATAGCTTGCGGCGTCGGCGACAAAACTCGATTCCGGACCGCTGGCCCAGGGCACCGGAAACGATAGCTCCCCTGGGGCGAGGCGCATGATGTCGTAGATTCCAAACAAGCCCGACGGCGCCAGGACTCGGCGCACTTCGGCGAACAGCCTGGATTTGTCTTCGACGTTCATGCCAACATGGAACATGTAGGCGCCGTCGAAACTTTCCGGCTCAAACGGCAGCGCCAGCACGCTGCCTTGCTCGCAGGACACGCGCGCGTCGAGGCCGACCCGCGCCGCGAGCGCGTTGGCTACGTTGACGTATTCTTCGGACAAGTCGATGCCAGTGACGCGGCAACCATGTTCGTGGGCGAAATAGCGCGCTGCGCCTCCCAGCCCACAGCCGACATCGAGCAGGCGCATTCCCGGCCGCGGGCCGAATTCCTGCGCGAATGCAATCGTCGCCGGACGGCCGCCGACGTGAAACTCGTCCACCGGCGCGAGATCCTTCGGCGTAAGTCGATTCAGATCCTTGCCCGCCGCCGTGAGCGCATCCAGTATCGTTTCCTCCAGCGACCCGTGTGCGTAGTGCAATGCCACTGCCTGTTCGACTTCCATTGCGTCACCTCCCTAATTCTGCAATTCGACCCCGCTGCGCGACGATCATTTCCCCCTCGCCCAATGCCACCCATCCTTCGGCCGTCAGCGGGACGCTCGCAACCAGGAGCACCTCCTGTTCGCCATGTTCGGAAGCGATGCGCAGGCCTTCTGCCGCCAGTCCGCCGCCCGCGGGGCAATGCCGCGAAAGCCGCCACATGCCCGGCGCGCGGATGCTGCCATCGTCCTGATGCCGCCGGTCGGCATGCGCGAACAGGGCGTCGCCGTCGCAATAGAGAAAATTCGCCGGCCCCAATTCGCGCAGCGCAGCGGCGAAGCGCGCAACGATCTGCCGGCGCTCGCCGATCGGCGGCACACCTGCCCCGGACCACAGCGGCCGCAGCGTGTCGAGCAGCGCGCAAAACGCCTGTTCCGAGTCGGTTTCTCCGACCGGACGGAATCCCTCGGCGCGAAAGCGAGCGTCGGCTGCGATCCCCTTCAGGTCGCCGTTATGCGCGAAACAGTGCCAGGCCCCGCCCAGCTCGCGCGCGAACGGCTGGCAGTTGCGCATCGCAACCGGGCCCAGCGTGGCTTTGCGTATGTGACTGAGGACCAGAGAACTCGAAAATGGATGCGTCTGGATGAAACGCACGCAGGCGCTGGATGCAGCCGGATCCCTTTCCTTGACCAGCCGGATATCGCCTTCCTCATACCAGCCGATGCCCCAGCCGTCCTTGTGCGGCCCGCTCAATCCGCCGTGGCGCGAAAATTCCTCCAGCGACATGCTGACCGTCGTGGGGTGCCGCGCCGACATCGCAAAAAGCTCGCACATGCTTCGCTCCAGTCTGTCTGGTTCTGAACCGATGGTCTCTGGCCGGTCCGCGGAACCGCTCAACTGTAACGCGAGAGGATGTCCAGCGCCTGCTTGATTTCGGCAGGCGCGCCTGCCTTCGCGCTGAGGCGTGATTCAATCAGGCAGCCGACCAACGAGTGAAACGCCTTGTCCAGCGCACGCCTGGCCGCGGACAGCTGCTGCGCCACCGATTCGCACGGCGCGTCCTCGTCGATCAATCGTTGCACGCCGCGGATTTGCCCCTCGATGCGCTTCAAGCGGAGGATAAGCGCCTTCTTGTCTTGCTCCAGGTGCAAATGGTTCATCCGGATTCCTCTTTCAACGGATTTGCGTCACGGCCTTGAACAGCGTAGCTGTCGACACAATTCTATACTGGTGGTAGTACCAGTACGGCGAGTCTATGCTGCGGCGCCGGCCCTGTTCGTCGACGTACTGAAACAGTTCCGCGCCAGGCAGCTCCCTGCAACGCTTTGCGATTGCTGCAATGCGGCGATCGCATAGTCCGATTTTGTGCTCTTTTCCGCTTTTGCCGCGAAACCAGAATACGAGTTCGGCGCCGGAAATATTAACGTGCCGGTTGCGTAACGCAGTCAAGCCACAGGAGTGATTCGCCTTGACCTATTTTTCCAAGGGGATTCCCTTTTCAGACGCATTTAAAGCGGTAGATGACAATGCCCGTGGCCGCGTCGCAGCTCATCTTGGCAAGCGCGAACGGTGGCCGGAGGATATTGGAACGAAGTCATTTGTTCTTGCCCAAATGTTCTTCCAACACGAACTTCGGCCGGGGCTGGGCGTTGACGTAGGCCGCGATGTCCAGCGCGTCCTTGTTGCTCAGGTTGGGGTTGCCCAAGGGCATGGCGTTCTTGAGGTAGGTGGCCAGTTTGAGGTTTTGCGCCAAGCCCGCGCCGCCGTTGTAGGACTTGGATCCCCACACCGGCGGGAACTTGCCCACGCCCGCCCCATCGCTGCCGTGGCAACTGGCGCAGGTTGAAGCGTACAGAGCCTTGCCGTGTTCCACATCGGCGGTGGCCGGGTCAATCTTAAGAGACGGCTGCGAGTTGGGGCCGAACGGACCTTTCAGGCTCATCTTGACGGGATAACCCTCCGACAGCCAGGTGATATAGGCGGCGATGGCCACCGAGACTTCGCTGCCGTTGGCGGGGCGCACCCCATTCATGCTGCGCATGAAGCAGTTGAGGTTGCGGTCTTCCAAGGTAATGACCTGTTTTTCCCGCGGCGTGTAGGTGGGGTAGACGGAGGCCGCCCCGAGGAAGCTCAGCGCCTTGGGGTTGGTGCCGCCGTCGAGATGGCAGGAGGTACAGGTGAGGCTGTTGCCCACGTATTGCCGGCTCAAGGGATGGGTGTTGGTGTTGTTGACGATGTCGCGCCCCAGCGCGACGATTTTGCCCAGCTCGCCCGGCGGCAGCTCGGTGGGGACCGGCACCGCCAGGGGCTTGACGGTTCGGTCCCCTTGCGCCGAAACGGCACCCGCGGCGACGACCATCAGCGCCAAACCAAACGCGCTTCCCAGTGCTGCTTTGATTATCGGATTTCTTTCCATTTCTGGCTCCTTGTCCCAGTTCCGTTGTGTTGATAAAAACCACGTGTTTTAGTTCGAGCAAACCTCTTTCGCTTTTGGCAGCGTCAACTTCGCCTCCAGCCCACCTTCGGGGCGTTGCGCCAGTCGGAGAGATCCACCGAAGCGCTCGGTGATGGCGCAAACGATGGAGTACCTGCGTGATCTCGCAGGCGCGTTTCCCGTCGCGCCGAGTCGCGATTCGATCAGACAGCCCGCCAGGGAATGAAACGCCTTGTCGAGGACACGCCTGGCCGCGGAGAACTGCTGCGCCACCGATTCGCACGGCGCGTCCTCATCGATCAATCGTCGCACGCCGCGGATTTGCCCCTCGATGCGCTTGAGCCGCGGGATCAGCGCCTTCTTGTCTTGTTCCCGATGCAGATGGTACATCCGGAATTCCTTTCGAACTGATTTGTGCCGCAACCCAGAAAATCGTAACCATTGACCTCATTATATACTGGGGGTAGTATCAGTGTAAAGGCAATTTCCTGCCCTGTCGGGCAGCACGCACTACCCCGAGGAGATAAGCTCATGGCGCACGTAGTTACCGTTGACCTGAAGCAGGAGATGGACTTTCGCTTTGCGATCGATTTTGGCGGCGGCATTCCGGTCCTTTATGGCGACGAAACGCCGCCGCTGGGCGGCGGCACCGGACCCAACCCCGCGCACTTGCTCGCCGCCGCGGTCGGCAACTGTATGTCGGACAGCCTGTTGTTCGCCATTCGAAAATTCAAACAGCATCCGGGGCCGATCCGGACCACGGTGGCGGCAACGATCGACCGCAATGCGGACAAGCGCCTGCGGGTACAGAACATCGCCGTAAGGCTGACCCTGGGCGCCGCCGCATCCAGCCTCGCCCATCTCGATCGCGCGCTGGAGCAATTCGAAGAGTTTTGCACCGTCGGCCAGAGCGTGCGCCAGGGCATACCCGTGACGGTCGAGGTCTACGACAGCAACGGCCTGCGTCTCAAGTAATCAGCGCGGGCCAAGAATTTCAGTCAGCATCTCGGCCGAAGGCGCCCCTTCCTGCTTTTGCAGCTTGCCGCCGGCATCCTTGTAAAAGATAGCCGGGGTCGCGGAGCTCCCGAGCTGCTCCATCAATTTCTGATTGGCGTCGAGCTGTGCGCGCACTGTTGCCGATATCTGGCCCAGAGGCTTCACGCCGCCGTCGGCGCGCTCGCGTTCGTGTTCGGCCAGCGCGGCTTGCGGATCCTTGGCGGTGAGCAGGGCCGCCGCCTTGCCCGCGCTGGTGTCCGTGAGGATGGCAACCATGACATGGCGCAACTGCACCTTGCCGGCCTTGACCCAGGGCCGGGCATCGTTCCAGAACTTATTACAATAGGGGCAGTTCGGATCGGTAAACACGTAGACGAGGCGCGCGGCACTCTTGCTGCCATCGGCAATCCAGGTGCTCTTCTCCAGCCGGTTCCAGATTTTCCCGGTCATGGGTTTGCTGACCAGCCGGTCCAACGGTTCCTGGCTCAGGTTCTTCCCTTTTGCGTCGATCATGGTGCCGACGATCGCATGTTTACCGTCGGCGCTCAGGTAGATGGCCAAGGGATGCTGCTCGATCATGCCGGCATAACCGATCAGCCCGCTTGGCGCGGCAAAAGTCCCGATCACCTCAACGCCCTGCGATTCGAGCGCCTTGATCGGCGCCGGCCAGTCTTTCGCCTGTGCGCCAAGGGTGATGCCGAGCAAGGCGACCAAAACGGCAAATGGAACGACTGTTTTTTTCATCATCGGTGATTTACTCCTTGTTGGTGAGGCCGCTGCGCGAGCGCAGCCGGTCTAATTTACTCGCCAGCGAGCCGGCCGTTAGCTGACCCACGTGGGTATCGACGAGCCGTCCCTTGGTGTCGTAAAAAAGAGTGGTGGGCAAGCCGCCCGAGCCGACCTCGCGGCCCATTCTGGCGCCCGCGTCGAGCAGTACGTTATCGAGTTCGAGGGAGGCGGCGCTGAGATAGCGCTGCACCGTCCGCGCGTCTTCGCCTTGGTCGACGAAGACGAAGCGCACTCCCGCTTCCTGTTTTTGCGCGGCGGCGAGAGTCGGCAGTTCGCGACGGCAGGGAGGACACCAGGTGGCCCACATATTGACGAGCAGCGGTTTGCCCGCAGCCAACCGGGTGAGATCTGCCGGCTCGCCCGCAAGCGTCGTCAACGGAACTGTGGGCAGGGTCGCATTCTGCATCATGCTGATCGCAGTAAACGTCCCTCCCCAGACAAGCGCCCCTGCCGCCAACCCGAGGGCCAGCGGTTTGCGTACTGCCGCTGTGCGCCAGCCGTGCCAGATCGCCACCAGCAACGCCGCCGCCATGCCCACCCAGGGGGAGAAGCCGCCGTCGCGGATATCGAGCATGGACCAGGGCGCAATGCGGTAAGCGTCGAACCAGATGGCGACAAAGGCAGCGCGCGCCACCAGCACGCCGGCGAGCAGCATGTCGGTCAGGATATGACCTATCCCCGTTTTCTGAGCACGCCCGGCCAGGAGACCGGCTCCCGCCGCAATAAGCAGAGCCACCAAGACCAAGATCACGGCAATCGGCATGGAGAGGGGACCCAGATTCACTGTCAGCATGCCGAATCTGCCTATCGCTCTATCAGGCAGCGTATGGCGTCGCTCTGGCAGACGGCTTGCGCTTCAGCGGGCGGTCGCGCAGCTTTCCTTCACGCCTACCTTCTTCAGTATCATCCCCAGCGGGCAAAATCCGGTAAATCCGAACTGCAGCAAGTTGGCGCCGACGAAAGCCGTGAACCACAACCAGTTGGCGCTGTGGAAGATCGGGCTCGCCTGCACACCCAGGGCGAGCGAAATCAGGATGAAAGTTCCGGCAAAAACGTGGATGAAATTGTCTACGCTCATGTACATCTCCTTGTTGAAAAATCTGAGTTGAAGCCGAAGATTGCGGCGCCGCGGCGGAATTCAAGCCGCAGGCTGCGCCGGCCAGCGTTTCCAGTTCGCCGCGTAATACAGCACCGGAATCACCACCAGCGTAAGCACGGTGGACACCAGGATGCCGAAGATAAGCGAGATCGCCAGGCCGTTGAAAATCGGGTCGTCGAGAATGAACAGCGCGCCCAGCATCGCCGCCAGGCCGGTGAGCACGATGGGTTTGGCGCGCGTGGCGCCGGCGTTGATCACGGCATGCTCGAAATCCGCGCCCCCTTCCATCTGCAGGTTGATGAAATCCACCAGCAGGATGGAATTGCGCACGATGATGCCGGCGAGCGCGATCATGCCGATCATGGAGGTCGCGGTGAACTGCGCGCCGAGCAGCGCATGCCCGGGCATCACGCCGATGATGGTGAGCGGGATCGGCGCCATGATGATCAGCGGCACCAGGTAGGACTTGAACTGCGCCACCACCAGCAGGTAGATCAGGATCAGGCCGACCGCATAGGCGAGCCCCATGTCGCGGAACGTCTCATAGGTCACCTGCCACTCGCCGTCCCACTTGATTGCATAGCCGGCATAGGCGTCGGCCGGCTGGTGTATGTAGTATTCGCCCAGCGTTCCGCCCTGCGCCAGCGGCTTGCCGATGATGCGGCTGCGGATATCGAACATGCCGTAGAGCGGGCTGTCGAGTTTGCCCGCCATGTCGCCCACCACGTACACCACCGGCAGCAGGTCCTTGTGATAATAGGTGATGTCGCGCGCGACGCTCTCGGCGTGCACCAGTTCGGACAGCGGAATCAGCGCGCCGCTGGCGCTGCGCACTTTCAGCCGCAGCAGCGTGTCGACGCGGCTCGCCTGCGCCGGCGGCAGCGATACCCGCACCGGCACTTCGTATTTGGCGCCGCTGTCATGCAAAGGCGTGACGTCCTCGCCCGCAAGCCCGATGCGCACGGCGGCGACGATATCGCTTTGCGCGACGCCGATCAGCGCGGCCTTGGCCTGATCCACGCGCAGGCGCAGCTTCGGCGCAGCCTCGTCGACGCTGTCGTCGACGTCGACGATGTCCGGCGTGGCGGAGAAATCGGCGCGCAGCTTCTGCGCCACCGCGATCTGGCCCGCATAGTCCGGGCCGTATACCTCGGCCACGATCGGCGCCTGCACCGGCGGGCCCGGCGGCACTTCGACGACTTTCAGCGACGCGCCGTTGCGCTGGGCGATCGCCGCGAGCTGCGGGCGCAAAGCGAGCGCGATTTCATGGCTTTGGCGGCT
The DNA here is from genome assembly GCA_021811085.1 of Pseudomonadota bacterium. Lineage (GTDB taxonomy): Bacteria > Pseudomonadota > Gammaproteobacteria > Burkholderiales > SG8-39 > 2-12-FULL-64-23. The sequence goes on from JAJZPQ010000025.1 coordinate 21,654, forward strand.
GCGGTGGTGCTTGTCCACCAGGTTCACCTGGATGTCGCCGAGTTCGGGCGACTGGCGCAGGTAGTACTGGCGCACCAGGCCGTTGAAGTTGATCGGCGCGCTGGTGCCGGCGTAGGCCTGGTAGTCGGTGACTTCGGGCACGGTCGCCAGATAGGCGCCCATTTCCTGCAGCACGGCAGAGGTCCGCTCCAGCGGCGTGCCGGTGGGCATGTCGACCACCACCTGCAGCTCGGACTTGTTGTCGAACGGCAGCATTTTCAGCACCACCAGCTTCAGTCCGGCAAGCGACACCGCTGCGACGATCAGCACCAGTATGCCGACATAGAGTTTGGTTCGCGCCGCGCCCCCTCTTGCGCCGCCGAGAAACGGCCCGATCACGCGGCGGAACAGGCGCAGTATCCCCGTCTCTTGCGGTTCCTCGCCGATCGCGGTGCTATGCGGCTTGAGCAGCCTCAGCGCGAGCCAGGGCGTCACGATGAACGCGATCGCGAGCGAGATGATCATGCCCATGCTGGCGTTGATCGGAATCGGGCTCATATACGGGCCCATCAGGCCGGTGACGAAGGCCATCGGCAGCAGCGCTGCGATCACGGTGAAGGTCGCGAGTATGGTCGGGCCGCCGACTTCATCCACCGCGTCCGGAATCAGCGCGGCCAGCGACAAGCCCGAATGCGCGCCGCGGCGGTGGATGTTCTCCACCACCACGATGGCATCGTCGACCAGGATGCCGATCGAAAATATGAGCGCGAACAGCGATACGCGATTGAGCGTGAAACCCCAGGCCCAGGACGCGAACAGCGTCGCAGACAGCGTCAGAATCACGGCCGCGCCCACGATCACCGCCTCGCGCCGCCCGAGTGCAGCCCATACCAGCACCACCACGGACAGCGTCGCGAAGATCAGCTTCTCGATCAGCTTCATCGCCTTGTCGTTGGCGGTCACGCCGTAGTTGCGCGTGACCGAGACTTCGACGCCTTCCGGCACGACGCTGCCTTTGAGCTGCTCCACCCGCTGAATCAGGTGGTCCGCAACATCGACGGCGTTCTCGCCCGGTTTCTTGGAAATCGCCAGCGTCACCGCCGGAAACTCGCCCTGCGCCTTGTCGCTGCCGGCAACGCCGTTGCCGTACCAGACGTAATGCGTGGGGAGTTCGGGGCCGTCTTTCACCTGCGCCACGTCGTCGAGGTAAATCGGCCGCCCTTGCACTGCGCCGACCACCAGGCGCTTCACCTGCTCGGCTGAACTCAGGAACTGGCCGGTCTCGATCTGGGTTTCGGTGTTTCCGTCCACCAGGCTGCCCGCAGGCATCGCGACGTTGGCCGCGATCAGCGCATTGCGCACGTCCATCGGCGTCAGGCGCCAAGCGTGCAGGCGCTCGACGTCGAGCAGCACGCGCACTGCGCGCTGCGCGCCGCCCAGCGTGTTCACTGCGCGCACGCCGGACACGCGCTGCAACTGGATCTCGGCCGCATGCGCGATCTGCTCCAGCTGAAACGCGCCGCGCGCCGGATCGGCGGTCCACAGCGTCAGGCTCACGATGGGCACGTCGTCTATGCCCATCGGTTTGATGATCGGTTCGCCCACGCCCAGCGACGGCGAGACCCAGTCCCGGTTCGAATTGATGGTGTCGTACAGACGCACCAGCGCCTGGGTGCGATCCTCGCCCACCTTGAACTGCACCGTGAGCACCGCCAGGCCCGGTTTGGTCACCGAGTAGATATGCTCCAGGCCGGTGATGCGCGCGAGCACCTGCTCGGCCGGCGTGGTCACCAGCGATTCCACGTCCTTGGCGGAGGCGCCCGGGAACGGAATCAGCACGTTGGCCATGGTGACGTTGATCTGCGGCTCTTCCTCGCGCGGCGTCACCAGCACCGCAAACACGCCGAGCAGCAGCGCAATCAGCGCGATCAGCGGCGTCATCTGCGATTGCAGGAAAGTTTTGCTGATACGTCCGGAGATGCCCATGTCCAGTTCGTGGTTCGTGGTTCGTGGTTCGAGATTCGTGGACGTTGTTCGCGGCTCGTCGTACGAACAACGAGCAACGAGCAACGATTACTTGACCTACTTGCCGCCGCGCTTGAGTGCGGCCAGGGCCGCTACCGGGTCGAGTGCGACTTTTTCTCCGGGTGCCAGGCCGGCGAGTACTTCCACCTCGTCGCCCGCGACCCCTTCTCCGAGACGCAGCTGACGGAAGCGGATTGCGCCGTTATCGCCGACGACATAGGCGCCGTTCACTTCGCTGCGCTTGGCCACTGCGGCTGCGGGGACCAGCAGTTTCTTCACCTTGCCCACGGCGAAATAGGCGCGCGCGAACATGCCCGGATACAGGCCTTCGATGCCCGGCGGCAGATCCAGCCGCACCTGCGTCGTGTGCGTTTGCGCGTCTGCTGCCGGCAGGATGGTCACCTTGGTCGCCGGCACGCGCTTGTTCAGGGCCGGGAACTCGGCGCTGGCGCGCCCGAGCTTGCGCACCGCATCGAGTTCGCGCTGCGGCATGCTCGCCGTGACACGCAGCTCGCTCGGATCGAAACCCGTCATGAGCGGCTTGCCCGGCACCGCCATCTCGCCCAGTTCGACCAGGCGCGCAGACACCACGCCGCTGTAGGGTGCAGTCACCGTGGCGTAGCCCTTGGTGGCCGCAGCCTGGCCGCCGCCGGCCTCGGCCACGGCAAGCTGCGCCTTGGCCGCGAGGTAATCGGCCCGCGCCTTGTCCAGCGCGGCTGCGCTCATGAATTTCTGCTGTACCAGGCTTTGCGTGCGTTCAAACTGCGATTTTGCGTTGCGCAGCGTCGCGTCGGCCTGGGCTATCTGCGCCTGGCTTGCGGCATAGGCCTGGTTGACTTCGGAGGGATCGATGCGCACGATCACCTGGCCTTTTTTGACCCAGTCGCCGACGTCGAAATTCACCGCGACCACGCGGCCGGAAATCTGCGCCGCGACCGTGGACTGCTTTACCGCCTCGACCACGCCTTCGGCGGCATAGGTCTCGTCCACTTCGCGAAATTGCACCGGCGCGGTGCGCAGCGCCGGTGCATCTGCCAGAGCGGCATGCGGCATGAGCGCGGTCGCGAGCGCCATACCGGCAAACGCAGTGCGCAACAAAGAAATGTCTCGAGTAATCATGGCGCTCATTGTAGCGGCCGGACCGGTAAAGCGTATGTGACTAAGGTTACCGAAGCGCGGCTGCGTCTCTATGATATGTGTCAAACAATGCGGTCGGATACGCCCCTGCCGCAGCCGCTCAGTAAAGGGCCCCAGCAAGCAGCTTGCGATAGCTGCTCACCAGCTCGGCCTGATCTTCAGCCAGCTTGAAGACTTCGACCATGAGCTTGCGCGCGCTGGTGCGCAGCGCCCCGCGATCCTTGCGCACCACTTCCAGCAGCGCCGCAAGCGCGGGTTCAAAGCGGCCGTCCGCCATCAGGCGCTCACCCAGCGCGAGCCGCGCGGCGAGGTCCTCCGGAGCGGCGGCCAGCTTCGCCTCCAGCTCCGCTACCGTCGGCAATTTCTGCCCTTTCTTCCACAATTCGAGCACGGAATAGAGCCGGTCGGCGCGCTCGTCGCGCTCGCGCTCGGGGATAGGCGCGAATATCGCATCCGCCTCGGCATGGCTGTTCTTCGCCAGCAGCAGCTCGACCAGATCCAGGCGTATCGCATGGTTGGCCGGCTCGAGTTCGAGCGCGCTGCGCAGATGACGCTCGGCCTCGTCGAAATCTCCCTGGGTCAAGAGCGCGCGCGCCGTGCGGCGCAGCTTCTCCCCCGGCGTCGGGATCAGCCGGTCGATGAAGTCGCGCACGCCGCGCTCAGGCAGCGCACCGGTGAATTCGTCCGCGAGCTTGCCGTCGACAAAAGCCTTGACGTTGGGTATGCCGCGCACGCCGAACTGCGCCGCCAGCTGCGGATGTTCGTCCGAATTGACCTTGGCCAGGAGGAATCTGCCCTGGTATTCGGCAGCGAGCTTTTCCAGCACGGGTTTCAGCGCGCGGCAGGGGGCGCACCAAGGCGCCCAGAAATCGACCAGCACGGGGACTTTTTGCGAAGCCTGCAGCACGTCGCGCTCGAAGGCCTCGGTTCCGGTTTCAAACGAATACGTATTCATGACGGCTCCGGCAAATCAGTTGCTCACTATATGCGGTCGCAGCGGCCAGTTTTCAAGCGCGCTGGCCCCGCGCCCTCCTTTCTTATAGCATCCGCCCATGGAGCTTCCAGACTACCACGGCGGCAGTGTCGTCAATCTCGTGCGCTCGATCGAGCGCGCCCTTGGCGCCAGGCCCTGCGCTGCGGCCGCGGCCTATCCGGAACTGAACGCCCTGCCCGCGTGCGCACTCGCCGGGGCGCGCAACATCGTGCTGCTGCTGATCGATGGACTCGGCTACGACTATCTCACCGGCGCGGGCGCGGGTGGTGCGCTGCATGCCAGGCTGCGGGCGCGCATCACCTCGGTATTTCCGCCGACCACAGCGACTGCGGTAACCAGCTACCTCAGCGGTGTCGGCCCGCAGCAGCACGCGCTCACCGGCTGGCATGTCTGGTTGCGCGAGCTGGGCTGCCTCGCGGCGACGCTGCGCTTTCGCCCGCGCTACGGCGGCGAAGCCTTGTCCCGCGCCGGCATCGTTCCGCGCAGCCTGTACACGGCCGAACCCATGTTCGATCGTTTGGCTGCGCAAAGTTACGTTGTGTCGCCGGCCGACATTATCGATTCGGACTACAACGTCGCGCATTGCGGCTCCGCACTGCGCCGGCCTTACCGGGAACTCGCCGGGCTGTTTTCGACGACAGCCGAAATCCTGCGCAGCGGCGGCGAACGCAAGTTCGTCCACGCTTATACCTACGAGCTGGACGCCGCCGCGCATACGCACGGTTGCACCAGCGCGGAACTGCAGCAGAAGTTCCGCCAGCTCGACGCCGCCTATGCGCATTTCCTGGACGATATCGCCGGAACCGGAACAGCCGTGATCGCCTGCGCCGACCACGGCTTCATCGACTCGCCCAAGGCGTCCTGCATCGAGCTCGATGACCACCCGCAGCTCGCGCGAACGCTGATGCTGCCGCTATGCGGGGAGCGCCGCGCCGCCTATTGCTATGTGCAGCCAGGGCAGGAGGCGGCGTTCGAACATTACGTGAAGACGCGGCTCGCCCATTGCACCGAGCTCTACCGCAGCGCCGATCTGATCGCGCAAGGCTGGTTCGGCCTGGGTCCGGCGAGTCCGCACTTGCAGGAGCGCGTCGGGCACTACACTCTGTTGATGAAAGACGATTACACCATCAAGGATTGGATTCTGGGCGAGCCGTGCCAGCTTACCCTGGGCGTGCACGGCGGCGTGAGCGCGGCGGAGATGCAGGTGCCGCTGATCGTGGCCGAGGCCTGAAAGCGGCGCATCTGCCTTGATTCTAGTCAAGTTGCTCGTCGTCCCGACGTTTCTGCTGCTCATTTCGCTTGCCGGCAGGCGCTGGGGACCGGAGGTCGCAGGCTGGCTCGCGGGTTTCCCGGTGCTCACCGGGCCTATCCTATTTCTGTTGGCCCTTGAAAACGGCCCCGGCTTTGCGGCAGCCGCCGCCACCGTTTCCTTGTCCGCCGTGTTCGGCGCGGTCGCGTACATCCTCACCTATGCGCGCGTCTGCGCGCGCCGGTCGCCCGGACTTTCCCTGCTCTCCGGCCTGGCCAGCTGGGTCTGCGCCGCACTGCTGCTGACCTCGCGTCCGCTTGCCCTGTTTGTTTCCTTGGGCATCGCGCTGCTCACGCTCGTGCTCGCGCCGAAGTTGTTTCCGCGCGTCGCGACGCCGGTATTGACCGCCGCCGTGCCCAGATGGGAACTGCCGCTGCGCATGCTGGCGGGCGCCGTGCTTACGCTCGCCGTGACCGCGGCCGCCGCGGCGATCGGACCTTCGTGGAGCGGAATGTTCGCCGTATTCCCGGTAATCGCGATCGTGTTGTCAGTGTTCTCGCATCGGACCTCCGGTCCGGCATTTGCCGTGATTCTGCTCAAAGCCATGGTCCGTGGACTGTACGCGTCCACAAGCTTCTGCCTTACCCTGGCCGCCGTGTTGCCGCATCACGGCGTGACCGTCTCATTTCTTGCCGCAACCGCCGTGGCCGTCGTGGTTCAGTGGGCGCTGAAATCGCGCCTGCAACGGCGCTGAACGCTGCGCGAAGCTCTGGACGCGCGGCAAGCGCATATGCTACAAAGCCGGACCGCTCCACCATCTGGCGCGGCCCGACAAATAAATAAGCTGGTCACCGGAGGAGGTATACATGAACCAATTGGCAAAAGCCTTAATCGCAACAGTTATGTGCGCATTTGCGTCACTGTCCGCAAACGCGCAAGGCTATCCCAGCCGCGCCGTGCACATCATCGTTCCGTTCGCCGCAGGCGGCCCGGCCGATATCTATGCGCGCGTGCTCGGGCAGCGGCTGCAGGAGGCCTTGCATCAGCCGTTCATCGTCGAAGACCGGCCGGGCGGGGGCTCGGTAGTCGGCACCGACGTGGTGGCGAAGTCGGCGCCGGACGGCTATACGCTGCTGATGATGTCCAACACCCACACGGTCAACGAATCGCTGCTCACGCATAAGCCGTTTCAGTTGATGCGCGATTTCGTGCCGGTCGCCCCGGTAAACTATTCCGACCTGGTGCTGGTAGTGCATCCCTCGGTCGGCGTGCATACGCTGAAGGATCTGATCGCGCTCGCAAAATCGAAACCGCATGCGCTCAATTACGCGTCGTCCGGGCCGGGCACGCCCTATCACATGGCCGGCGAATTGTTCAAGGCAATGGCGGGTCTGGACATCGTGCACGTGCCCTACAAGGGCAGTTCGGGTGCCCGCACCGACGTGCTCGGCGGCCAGGTGCAGATGATGTTCGACGCGATCACGACCATGGCGCCGAACGTGCGCGCGGGCAAACTCGTCGCGCTGGGCACGACCGGCAAGGCGCGCTCCCCGGTGCTGCCCGAGGTCCCCACGATGTCGGAAGCCGGAGTGCCCGGTTATGAAGCGGTGATCTGGCTCGGCGTCATGGCGCCGACCGGCACGCCCAAGCCCGTGCTCGAACTGTTGAACACCGAGATCAGAAAAATCGTGAACAACCCCGAGGTGAAGGAAGCCTGGGCCAAGCAGGGCGCTACGCCCTTGAACATGAGCACCGAGGAATTCGGAAAATACCTGCACGAAGATATCGCCAAGTGGGCCAAGGTCGTCAAAATTTCGGGCGCCAAGGTCGACTGAAGCAATGAAGTCGCAGTCCGCAGGCGCTGCCGCGACGGTGCGGATCCAGGTCAACGGAACCGAACACGAAGTCAGCGCCGCCGCGGATACGCCGCTGCTTTACGTGCTGCGCAACCAGCTCGGCCTGAAGGCGGCGCATTTCGGCTGCGGCACCGGCCAGTGCGGTGCCTGCAGGGTGCTCATAGACGGGCGCGCCGTTGCCTCCTGCGACACGCCGCTGTGGGCGGCGGCAGGCAAACACATCACCACCGCCGAAGGGCTGGGGGACGCGGCGCACCCGCACCCGCTGCAAAGTGCGCTGATCGCGGAGCAGGCGGGGCAATGCGGCTACTGCCTGCCCGGCATCCTGATCAGCGCCGCGGCACTGCTTGCGCGCCGGCCGCGGCCGACCGAAGCCGAGGTGCGCGCCGCGCTCGATGACAACCTGTGCCGCTGCGGCTCGCACAATCGCATCGTGCGCGCAGTGCTGCGTGCGGCTCAGGCGGAGAACATTAGTTGAATCTCGCTTATCGTCTGGCAGCGGGCGAGGCCGGCAAGCTGCCGCGGCTGCCGGGCAGCCTGCACCTGAACCGGCGCCTGTCGCAATGGCTGCGCTTCCTGCCCGATGGCACGATCGAAGTGCGCTCGGGCAAAGTCGAGATCGGCCAGGGCATCACGACGGCGCTCGCGCAAATCGCCGCCGAAGAACTCGATGTGCCGATCGCGCGCATACGCATGCTGCCGGCAAGCACTGCAGCGAGTCCGAATGAAGGTGTCACCTCGGGCAGCCTGTCGACGCAGGAATCAGGCAGCGCGCTGCGCCATGCCTGCGCCGAGGCGCGTGCACTCTACCTCGCGGCCGCGGCAACGCGGCTGGGCGTGCCGGTTGCGTCGCTCTCTGTCGTCGCGGGGGACATCGTCGCTGCCGGCGGCGCGCGCACGAGCTACGCCGAGCTCGCCGACGACGTCCTGCTCGCACGCGACGCCACGGCGAGCGTGCCGCCCAAGCAGGCAGCGCAGCACGTACTCGTGGGTACACCGCTGCCGCGCCTCGATCTGCCGCACAAAGTGTACGGTGTGCCGCGCTTCGTGCATGACCTCGATCTGCCCGGCATGCTGCATGCGCGCGTATTGCGGCCGCCCTCGCCCGCGGCGCTGCTGCTGTCTCTCGACGATACGCGCGCACGCGCGATGCCCGGCGTGGTCGCGGTGCTGCGCGACGGCAGCTTCGCCGGCGTGCTGGCCGAGAGCGAGGAGGCTGCACTGAACGCGCTCGCCGCCTTGCGCGAGGGCGCGAGCTGGCGCGAGAGCGAAACCCTGCCCGATGTCTCGACGCTGGGCGACTGGCTCAAGGCACAAGCGGTCGAATCCGTGGTCATTGCCGAGCGCGGCGAAAGCGGCGCCGCCGGCGCCGCACACACGCAGCGCGCGCGCTACACCCGACCCTATCTCGCGCACGCCTCGATCGCGCCCTCCTGCGCCGTGGCGCAATGGACTGACGGCCGCCTGCATGTCTGGAGCCACAGCCAAGGCATCTACAACCTGCGCACCGATCTCGCGCTCGCGCTCGCGCTGCCACCGGAACACATCGTTGTCGAGCATGTCGAGGGCGCCGGCTGCTATGGCCACAACGGCGCCGACGATGTCGCGTTCGACGCAGCCCTGCTCGCACGCGCCGCCGCGGGGCGCCCGGTGCGGCTGCAATGGACGCGCGCCGACGAGCTCGCCTGGGCGCCGCTCGGCCCGGCGATGACCGTGGAAATCGAAGCCGACCTGGACGCGGCCGGCAACATCCTCGCCTGGCGCCATGAAATCTGGAGCAACGGCCACAGCAGCCGCCCCGGGCGCGCCAAGACGCCGGCATTGCTCGCCGCAGGCCACCTGGAGCAGGCATTCGAGCCGCCGCTCGCCATCAATCCGCCTGCCGCGGCTGGCGGCGGCGCCGACCGCAACGCGATTCCGGGCTACGATTTTCCGGCCTGGCGCATCGTCAGCCACCGATTGCTCGCGATGCCGCTGCGCACCTCGGCACTCAGATCGCTCGGCGCATTCGCCAATGTGTTCGCGATCGAATCCTTTCTGGACGAGCTCGCGGCCGCGCGCGGCGAAGATCCGCTCGCGGCGCGCCTGCGCCTCGCGTCCGAGCCGCGCGCGCGTGCGGTGCTCGCGGCCGCGGCGGCGCGTGCGAACTGGGCCGGATGGCGCAGGCGCGAAGGCCGCGGCCACGGCATCGGCTTTGCGCGCTACAAAGGCAGCGGCGCGTGGTGCGCCGTCGTCGCCGAGATCGAGGCCGGGCGCGAAATCCGCGTCGAGCGCCTGGTGATCGCGGTCGACGTGGGTCTCGCGATCAATCCGGACGGCGTGGCGAACCAGATCGAGGGCGGCGCGATCCAGGCGGCGAGCTGGACGCTGAAGGAGCAGGTGCGTTTCGACCGGACGCGCATCACCAGCGACAGCTGGGAGCATTATCCGATCCTGCGCTTTTCCGAAGTGCCGGCGGTCGAAGTGGAGATCCTGCCGCGGCCGCAGGAAACCTCCGTGGGTGCAGGCGAAGCCGCGCAGGGACCCACCGCTGCCGCCATTGCCAACGCCGTGTTCGACGCGCTCGGCGTGCGCGTGCGCGATCTGCCGATCACGCCTGAGCGTATCATCGCTGCCGCAAATTGATCATTCACAAGAAGGGATGCAGATGCAATTGAACATACTGAGCGGCGGCGCGGCGCAAAGCGTCGTGACCGCGCTGGCCGCGCAATTTCGCGCCGCTACCGGATATGAGCTCGCCTGCACGTTCAGCGCGGTCGGCGCGATGAAGGCGAAACTGCTCGCGGGCGCGCCCGCCGACCTCGTGATCCTGACGCAGGCTGTGGTGGCCGAACTCGCGGCCGGCGGGCAGGTGCTGCGCGACAGCTGCGCCGATCTGGGCCGCGTGCGCACCGGCATCGCCGTGCGCGCGGGCGACCCCTTGCCCGAAATCGCCAGCGCGGACGCGCTGCGCAGCGCCCTGCTCGCGGCGGAAGGCATCTACCTGCCCGATCCGCAAAAAGCGACCGCGGGCATCCATTTCGCCGGCGTGCTGGATAAACTCGGCATACGCGCGGAAGTCGGGGCGAGGCTGAGGCCCTACCCGAACGGCAACACGGCGATGCGCGAACTGGCGCAGGCGCAGGGCGCGCGCCTGATCGGCTGCACCCAGGTGACCGAAATCAAAAGCACGCCGGGCGTACAGCTGGTCGGGATGCTGCCGCGCGAGTTCGAACTCGCGACCGTCTATTCCGCCGGCGTGTGCACCGCGGCGGCCAGTGCTGATACCGCGCGGCGCTTCATCGCCCTGCTCGCCGGCGAGGGTTCGCGCGCGCTGCGCGTGAAGGCCGGATTCGAACTCGGGACGGCGTAACCCTGCGACGCGACGGTTGGTCGGCACAATTCCGCCGCCTGCCAGGCAGGTCCCGCGATGAAAGGAGAAATACCAATGGCATTGGTCATGAATTGCGACATGGGCGAGGGTTTCGGCCTCTATACCTGCGGCGATGACGAGGGAATCATGCCCTACATAACGTTAGCCAACGTTGCATGCGGCTTCCATGCTTCGGACCCGGCAGTCATGCGCAAAACCGTGCGTCTGGCAAAGCAGTACCACGTCAAGGTCGGCGCCCATCCCTCGTTTCCGGATTTGCAGGGCTTTGGCCGACGCGAGATGAAGATGACCCGCGACGAGTTATCCGCCTGCATCATATATCAAGCGGGCGCGCTCAAAGCGTTTCTGGATGCGGAAGGCATGCCCCTGAATCATATCAAGCCGCACGGTGCACTCTACGGTTTGGCCGCCCGCGACGAGCAGACGGCGCACGCAATATGCGACGCCGCCGAGGTCTTCGGCGTGCCGCTCCTGGGCATGGCCGGCACCCAGCATGAGACGATATACACCGCTCGCGGCATTCCTTTCCTGGCCGAGTACTACGTCGATCTCGACTATAACGACGACGGCTCGCTCATCATCACGCGCGAGCACGAGGCCAGGGATACGGCTGAAGCAGTCAGGCGCGCGGTACGCGCGGTACGTGAAGGCAAGACCCGCTCGATCAACGGCAAGGACATCCCGATGCGCGCAGATTGTATTTGCGTGCACTCCGACACGCCGGGCGCCCTGGTGCTGGCGAAAGCGGTGCACGACGCGCTCGCGCCGTTTCTGGACGCAAACGCTCTGCGGGCGGCTGTCGCCAACTGATGCGCCTGAGCCTAGGCTTTCGCCCAAGGTCGGCTTCCCGAGCGTGTCGGGGACGGCAGTTGTTAAGGGTTGTGGGACGCCTGCCCTGTCTGCGGACGTCGCAGGGAACCGAGGGCAGGCGTCGCACAACCCTTAACACCACCGGCCGTTGGCGACGGATTTAGGCCGACCGGCCGCTTTCCATTCCGACAAATGCGTACTCATGACCCAAAGCGAAAATAGGACAGTTCGAAAAGCAGCCGCTCAACCCCGGGCAGCAGGCGCGCGCCACTTGCGGCGCATGGGTCTCCAAGCCGTTGTTCGGTGGCGCGAACTAGAATAGACGCTGCCGCGTGCTAGGGCAGCGGATTGGAGAGTTGTGTATAACCCAAACAACGACTATTCGATCGTGGTGCACAGTGATCGACAGTCTAAGAGGCTACGAATTACGCAACCAGATCACTGCTTTTCGCTCTTGTCGGCGTTCGACAGGAGGTCCAATGCGGCAGCGTCGCCAATCAGCAGTGAGACGGATTCCTTCGCTGGTGCCGCGCAATTAGTCGGCGTGATCGATGCGGATCTCAGGAATGGAGCGAAGATCTGTGTGGCTTTAGGGGAAAGGTAGAAGGTGCGACCATGCTCCATGTTGCGATCCTGAAACATGGCCGCTCCTGCCGGCGTCAGGGCCTTCAAAAATATGGCGTCGAACTGTGTCTGCAGCCTGAACGCTTTTGCCTCAACATCGTCTTTGCGCGCTACAGTGATTTTTGTCCAGCCCATAATATCCCCCTTTTCTCTGACACCGGTACGCCGCGCTCACCTTGATTGGATCGCCATTGCAGTGCCACGTGATGGGAAAAGTCGCCTCGCGCGCACCATGAGGCGCGGCGAGTCTCTCGGCTGTAACAGCGACCCGATCCGCTCGGTATCTAAGCGGTCTCTACGGAGCGCGCAGATCGCGAGCCACCGGACTGAATTAGGCTGTCGATTTCTATTTCCGCCTGCAACCAATCTTCCATTTCATTGCCAGGCGCAAACCCCCTTCGCGCGGCGCGATAGTATGCAGCTTCGGAAATCATTTGCTCACGCGCCTCCGGCCCCGCAACGCCCTCCTGGGGAACCGGGTCACGCCGTACCGGCGGCGGATTTATTTTTCCGACCGCACTCGATCCCTTGTGCGCGCCTTGTTTCCTGGTCATGTGAATCTCCTGATTCGGTGCAGAAATGGCGTTAGTCGCAATACTTTCCGCTCGATAGGAATGCTGACGGACCGCGGACCGCTATCTACGTGTTCATGCCGGTCGCACCGGCATTAGGCTGCAGAATTTACGTTACCTCTGCCCAGCCGTTCCGATATGACAATAATCAAGCAAGCCGGCAAGAGGGAAAGGCCAGCCCTAGAATCGGTGACTGTGCAAAGCCGATTCTTGGACATACGGAGTCTAACGATATCGATTTTGCGTGCGAAATCGCCCCAACACGGAGCAGCGTTAGCGACCCGAATGTTCAACGATGCCGATGCGGTGAAGCGTGCAGCCACCCGCGCCAAGCTCAAGGTGCCTCAACAGGGCGATGAGTGATGGAGCAGCTCCGTCTGAGCGTTCTGTCGCATTCTCCTGTAATAGGCGATCGCATCGCCACTGCCGGTAGTTTTCAATCGTTGCGGAACTGACGCGGCGGTATCGCCAACCGTTGACGATAGTCAATTGCAGGCGCTTTTCGGGGAATAAGATTCAATCACTTGATTGCGGGATGATCGGAGATCACTTACTCGCCCCACGGAAGGCAAGCAGCTGGCGTCCTGAGCCCGCCGTGGCTGGAGGAGGCTAATGGAAATCCGCGTCGAATCCTATGCCGGCTACCGCGATGAACAAGAGCCGCGGGCGTTCTGGCTTGGCCAACGACGGATCGAGGTGGTCGAGTTAATCGACCGCTGGCTTTCACCTGAGCACCGCTACTTCAAGGTCAGAGCGCCCGATGGCGACGCCTATATCCTGCGCTACGACGAAGCGCTAGGGATATGGGAGCTCGGCGCCTTTACCCGCTCGCGAACGGCGACTGCCGACAGTCCAACTCCAAAGCGGCCGCACTCACCGCGCGCCGACGACCCGGAATGAGCCGGACCGAGCAGCGATGACGGACGACGACTGTGTCAAATTCCTGCAGATGGCGCTCCCGCGGCTCGGTCTGCATTGGCCGGGCTATCGCAGGGTGCGCGGACTCGTTCGAAAGCGGCTGGGAAAGAGACTGCGCGATCTGCGCATCTCCAATCTCCGGGCTTATGTGCCTTACATCGAGAACCACTACGAGGAATGGGACGCGCTCGATCAACTTTGCCGCATCCCGATTTCGCGCTTTTACCGCGACTGCGGCGTGTTCGAGCGCCTCGAGCATGAAGTGCTGCCGGCGCTTGCCGAAACCGCTGCGGCGCGGAGCCGGAGCAATCTCGCTTGCTGGAGCGCCTGTTGCGCCTCTGGCGAGGAGGCTTACACCCTTGTCTTGCTCTGGCGTCTGCGCATTAAGCGCCGGTTTCCGCAATTGCAACTGCGCATAGTCGCAACCGACATCGACGCGCATCTGCTCGAGCGCGCCCGCAGCGGTTGTTACCGTTCGAGCAGCCTGAAGGCGTTGCCGGAAGATCTGCTGACGGCAGGATTCACCCGGCGTGAAACGCAATTCTGCGTCCGCAACGAGTTTCGCTCCATCGATTTCCTGCAGCAGGATATGCGTAAGGTCGTTCCCGACGAAGAATTCGATTTGGTACTTTGCCGCAACGCCGCGCTCACCTACTTCGCGCCCCCGCTGCGGTGCAAGGTGATGCAACGAGTGATCTCGCGCGTGCGGCGCAGCGGCGCGCTCGTGATTGGAATCCACGAATCGTTGCCTCAGGGTCTAAGCGAAATGGTGCCATGGCCGGGTGCTCGCGCCATCTACCGCAGGCGCGATGCGGACGCAGTGCCCACCGATTGACTTTGGTCAACAAGCACCATTGCGCCGGCTGTTAGCGTGGATGCTCATCCGCGAGGCTGCGAACCAGTCGAAGTCTACTGCGCAAACGACGTCGCGCGTCCAGGTCACCGTGCCGGCGGGGGCGAAGGTTCGAAGGCCAATCGCGGGTCAGATCTGCCGCGACGAATCCATTCAAATGGAGACTCAAGCGCTTGGCTACTGCAGATAAGCCGAAAGGGCTGCTGGGTGTCGGAAAGCTCCCGCCAGAGCTCCTGTCAACGATTCTTGCGCACGCGGCCGTCGACGACCCGCGTGTGATATTGGGCCCGGGCATTGGCTTGGATTGCGCGGTCGTGGACCTTGGCGACCGTCTCGCCGTTTACAAATCCGACCCGATTACCTTCGCGAGCGACCAGATCGGCTATTACCTCGTGCATGTGAATGCAAACGATATCGCGACTACCGGGGCGCAGCCCCTGTGGCTGCTGGTGACCCTGCTCCTGCCGCACCAGGGAACGACGGCGGAACTGCCCAATGCGGTCATGACGCAGATCTACGACGCGTGCCACGATCTGGGAATTGCCGTCATCGGTGGTCATACGGAAATTACGACGGCATTGGACCGGCCCATTGCCGTGGGCACACTGGTCGGCGAAGTGGCCCGCGACAAGCTCATTACGCCGCGTGGCGCCCGCGCAGGCAACCGCATACTGCTGACCAAAGGCGTGCCGATCGAGGCCACCACGCTGCTCGCGCGCGAATTTCCTGCACGCCTGCGCGGCGCGTTGACGAGCACCGAAATCACGGCGGCACAGAACTATCTGTTTGAACCGGGGATAGGCATCACGCGCGATGCGCGCATTGCGCTCGAGGCGGGGTGCGTGACGGCGATGCACGATCCGACGGAGGGCGGCATTGTGACCGCATTGTGGGAACTCGCCCAAGCGAGCGACAATACACTTCGTGTCGATCCAGGCGCAATCCCCGTGCCTGCTCTCGCGCGCCGCGTTTGCGCAGCGCTCGGAATCGACCCGTTCCACGCGCTCGCTTCTGGCGCGCTGCTGCTGACCGCGCCGCCCTCCGATGCCGCAGC
Organism: Pseudomonadota bacterium; assembly: GCA_021811085.1. Classification (GTDB taxonomy): domain Bacteria; phylum Pseudomonadota; class Gammaproteobacteria; order Burkholderiales; family SG8-39; genus 2-12-FULL-64-23. The sequence goes on from JAJZPQ010000025.1 coordinate 37,098, forward strand.
AATATGCCAAGCGTTGGCGCGGGAGGGCATCGCATGCGCGGACATCGGCGTTGTAGCCGACGGACCGAGCATCGTAGAACGAAGAACATCGGCGGGCTACGAGGTGTGGCGGCCGCCTGCGGCCGACGACATCACGAAAGCGTTTACTGAATCCTGATCCCGCAACCGAATCCGACCCCCCTGTCGCCAATATGCCTTTTTCTCGACTGCGAATTCTGCTCCAGCTTGGCGCGCTTGGGTTTTTGATAACACTGGTCCAGCTTGATATCATCACCGTCGCATTGGAAAAGCTGGGCCTGTCCCGCGATACGGCTTTTCTGCTTCTTGCGAGTACGCTCGTCGGCAGCCTGATCAACGTGCCATTATTCAGCATCAAGACGAGAGAGGTAGGTTCGGGGTTTTCACAACAAGAGATTCCCGCATATTTTCGCCCACCGCCTATGCACCCTGCGGGAAAAACGGTGATTGCAGCCAACGTGGGCGGCTGCTTGATACCCGTCATCTTTTCGATCTATCTGCTGGCGCGTAGTGCGCTAAGCGCAGCGGAGGCCACCATCGCAGTTGCGACGGTGGCCTGGGTCGCTTACTTATTCAGTCGCCCGATTCCCGGGCTCGGCATGGCGATGCCGGTCCTGGTTGCCCCGGTTACTGCCGCGCTAGTCGCGGTGACGCTGAACTATCAACTGAGCGCCCCACTTGCCTACATCGGCGGAACCCTGGGGGTCCTTCTGGGTGCCGATGTATTGCGCCTTAGAGATGTCCGCACGCTCGGAGCGCGGGCGGCCTCGATCGGCGGCGCCGGGACATTCGACGGGGTTTTCATCACGGGGCTCCTGGCGGTGCTTCTGACCCAATAGTCTGCCGCAAAGCTGCGGCGCATTCTTCGCTATGCTGCTCCACGTTTCGATGTGCGATTGCCGGAACTCAGCAAGTCACATGAAACAGCGCGATGGTTGGGCCTTTGGCCTCGTTCCATCGGCGCATGGCGTTCGGTGTGGGCGAGAGATCAACCCGAACGCCTTGTTTCTTGAAATATTCGGCGGCTTCCGTGGAGAGCGTGACCATGCCATTCTGGCCTGAGCCAATGATGAGCCTTTCGGCCCCCTTTTCGAATATGTACTCGGCCTCCTCGAGCGATATTGTATGAGAACCGCCGAACACCGCCTTCGACAGCTTCTTCTTTCTCTTCTTGATCTCGCCTGACAACCGGATCAGGACATCGTGTTCGATGTCCGCTCCATCTATGGTGATGGAACCAAATTGGGTAGCGTCGATCCTGGGTCTCATGATGCCTCTCCTGAGGGAGCAGCTGCTGCTTGCGCCTGGCGTAGATCCGCGGCGCGCTGCCGCGATGACGTAACGGCGGCGAGAATCCAGCGCACATGGCGCCGACCAGCCAGACCACCGGCCGAGTGGCCGCTACTCGAAGCGTATCAATGTTTCCGCAGGGGTGTCCTCACCGTAGCGCCGAATGAGTTCTTCGATCTCGCCGAGCAGCACGCCCTCGTCGTCCTCGTCGATCGCGCCGTCGCCGATCAACCGGGCGGTCAGGCCGTTCACCATCGCCTCGCGCATCGCACGCAGCGTCGGCATACGCCGAAAACTGATGTCGTCCATGGCCGCCTGGATGAGCCGCGATAGACCCTCGCTTGCCTTGATGACGACGAAGTCGATAGCAGTCGCTTCCTCGCCGTACTCCTCGATCAGGCGGTCGAGCTCGACCAGCAGCGATGTCTCATCTTGTGGGTGCAGAAACTCCATTTCCAGCGCTTCCCCGGTGCCGCGTTCCACCAAGGCGACCCGTACCTCTCCCAGCGTCTGCGGCGGCAGTTCTCGATCCGGGTCATTCACCAGCCCTTCGATGGTGGCCGATAGTTCTGGGCTGATGCGCGTTGCGACGTCAATGGAAGGTCTGATCGTCATTTGCCGTATCCCGAGAGGATCCGAATCGTGCCGCTACGATCGCCTAGACGCCGCGGTTGCGCGGCGGCCCGGCGTACTCGCCGGCTGGCACATCGACCCGATCCGCTTTCACTTGGCAATGCGGTTTATTGCCGGCTATATCGAAGCGGTTACACCAGTGATAAGGGCGAAGGTTTTGCGGCTTGTCCGGCGTGCCGCCGGCAAGCTTTTCGATCTTCCAGCCGAACTCCGAATGGCTGTCACCGAACTGGTCGCGACGCATCCAAGCGCCGCACGCGTCCTGCCGCCACACGGACGGGTCGGCATCCGGCATCGCCCTGCCATGCTGCCACACCGCTTCGATAGATTCTTCTTTCCAATCCATAGCCTGTTCCGCTGGGATCAAGGATCGCCCGCCCTGGCGCTTTCGATATTTTCAGGCTAACGCTGCTCGACTTCTCCAATATGAGAATAATCAAGAAAATGGCCAACTCAGGAAGATCAAGCGCAAATCCGGCAATGATGCAATGCTGCCTTTGACAGGGATATCCGCAGCGCCGCATGCCGCAGCCCTGCAGCACCAGCCAGTCCATGCGCGCCCGATGTCGTTACAGAAGTAAAATGAACATCAACGGGAGGTTCGCGCGTGAACGCTACTGTCGATGACGTACGGGAAAACCAGCAGATCGCTGATAAGCTGCGTGAGGTGGCGGCTCTGCTAGAAGCACAGGGAGCAAACCCGTACCGAGCCAGCGCATATCGAAAGGCGGCCGACACGATTGCCCGCCTGGCGCAACCGGTGCGCAAGACGTTCGATGCCGAGGGTGTTGCTGGGCTCGATGCACTGCCCCACATCGGCAAGGGCATCGCCGCGGCCATCGCCGAGATCCTCATTACCGGCCGCTGGAACCAACTCGAACGCCTGCGCGGGACACTGGATCCGGTGAAGCTGTTTCAGGGAGTGCCAGGCATCGGGCCGCGGCTCGCCCACCTCGCGCACGAGACATTGCACGTCGACACGCTGGAGGCGCTCGAGGCAGCGGCGCAGAACGGACGCCTCGAAAGCGTGCCTGGCGTCGGAACCCGGCGCGCGGCGGCGTGGCGCGCGACGCTCGCCGACATGCTCAAACGGGTCCGCCCCAGGGATCGCGCTCCGTTGCCGGCACCGGCAAGCCAACCCCCGGTGGCGACCTTGCTCGACGTGGATAGCGAGTATCGCCGCAAGGCCGAGACCGGCATTCTGCCGGCCATCGCGCCCAAGCGCTTCAATCCCGATGGCAAGGCATGGCTTCCCGTGCTGCACACGCGCCGCGGCGATTGGTATTTCACCGCCCTATACTCGAACACTGCCACCGCACATAAGCTCAAACGCACGCACGATTGGGTCGTCGTCTACTTTTACGATCACGACCATGTCGAGGGCCAGCACACAATCGTGACGGAGACACGCGGTCCGCTAACCGGACGACGCGTGGTGCGCGGACGCGAAGTGGAATGCCGGGAGCTTTACGCGCAGGAGGGAACGCGCAGCGGCGCCCCGGCCTAGAATGGTCGGCCCCCGATATCCGCTAAAAACGAGAGCAGAACCGAACGGCGCTCGCGAACATGCCGGGCGCACATCTGCCTCCCCCGGAAACGCCAAGGTGCGCAACGTGATCCCGCTCACAATGGAAATCGTGTGACTTTCGTCAACAAGGACCGGCACGGCGGCTGTTAGCATAATTCTTTGTTCACGGCCCGGCGAACCCAACGAGGTGTGCGATGCAACCATCGCCACGTGTCCAGGTCAGCATTCCGGCGGACGGCCGGCAGCTCGAAGGTGAATTGATCGTGCCCGGCGGCGCGTCTGGCGTCGTTGCCTTTGCGCACGGCAGCGGCAGCAGTCGGCACAGTCCGCGCAATCAATTCGTTGCGCAGGTGCTGCAGCAGGCGGGGCTCGCGACGCTGCTGCTCGATCTGCTCGAGGAAGACGAAGCGCGGGACCGGCACAAGGTGTTCGACATTGAACTGCTCGCCCTGCGCCTGCTCGCCGCCGCGCGCTGGCTCGGCGACAACCCCACCACTCGCTCCCTCGCGCTCGGCTATTTCGGCGCCAGCACCGGGGCGGCGGCGGCTCTCGTCGCCGCGGCACGCGATCCCGGAAGGGTAGCTGCGGTCGTGTCCCGGGGCGGGCGTCCCGACTTGGCGATGCGCTGGCTGCCGCAGGTGAAAGCACCGACGCTGCTGATCGTCGGCGAGAATGATGAGCCCGTGCTGCAGTGGAACCGCGATGCGTATGAACGTTTAGGCGTCGAGAAGGACTTGGTTGTAGTTCCGCGCGCGACGCATCTGTTCGAAGAACCCGGCGCGCTCGAGGAAGCGGCGCAGCACGCCTGCCGCTGGTTCGTGCGCCACCTTTCTCCGCTTGGCGTGCGCTCCGGTGCCAGCGGAAAGGCAGAGCGATGAGCGCAGTCGCGCTCATCGCCGGGGATGCCCACCCGCAACTGGCGCGCGAAATTGCGCGTTCGATGGGAACGTCTCTGGTTCCCGCCTCCGTCTCGGCCTTTGCCGACGGAGAGACGCGCGTGCGCATCGAGGCCGAAGTCCGCGATGCAGACCTGTACATCGTGCAACCGACTTCGGTGCCGACCAATGAGCGCCTGATGACGCTGGCGCTGCTCGCCGACGCCGCGCGCGCCGCTGGCGCAGCGCGCATCACCGCAGTGATGCCCTATTTCGGCTACGCGCGCCAAGACGTGCGCAAGAGCCCGGGCGAGCCGCGGTCGGCTCAGCTTGCGGGGCGTATCCTGCGTTGCGCCGGCGTCGAGCGGATGGTGGCGCTCGAGCTGCATTCGCCGGCGCTGGAGAGCGCCTTCGAGATGCCGCTCATTCACCTGCGCGCCGACGATCTGATGCTGCCCGCGATCCGAGACTGCGGTTTTTCTCGGCTTACGGTCGTGTCGCCCGATGCCGGCGGCCTCAAGCGCGCGCAGCGTTACGCGCAAGCCCTGGCAGCGCCGCTGGCGGTCGTGGCGAAGACCCGTCCGCGCGCCGACGCGGCGGTCGTGCAGCAAGTGCTTGGCGACGTGCGCGGCCGCGCCTGTCTCATCGTCGACGACATGGCCAGCACCGGCGGCACTATCGTGGGCGCGGCACAGGCCCTGCTCGAAGCGGGAGCCGCGGCGGTTCACGCGCTCTTTATCCATGCCGTCATGGCGCCAGGCGCGCTGGAACGCATCGGCGCGGCATCGGTGCGGACCATCATGACAACCGACAGCGTGCGCATCGCGATCGATCCTCGAGTCCGGATCGTGCCGATTGCGCCGCTCCTCGCGCAGACTCTGGGCCGGCTCACGGGCCGAAGCACCCTTCGAACGGAGGTGACCGATGTTCAGGAATCGTGAAGACGCGGCGTTGCAGCTCGCACAGCGCTTGAAGGCGCGTAGGCTGAAGGATCCGGTCGTTCTCGGGATTCCACGCGGGGGCGTGGTGACCGCAGCCATTCTGGCGCGCGAGCTCGGCGCCGAGCTCGACGTCGTGTTGTCGCGCAAGCTGCGGGCGCCGTATCAGCCGGAACTCGCCATCGGCGCCATTGGCGAAGACAGCGAGGTATACCTCAACGCATTCGCACGCAAAGCGGCCGGTATGACCGAAGCGTACATCCGCGAGGAGCGGGACCACCAGATCGCGGAAATCATGCGGCGCAGCAAGCTCTTCCGCGCGGTGAGACCGCCTGTCGACGTGACGGGGCGATCGGTGATCGTCACCGATGACGGCATCGCCACCGGTTCGACCATGCTCGCCGCGCTGCATGTGCTGAGTGCGCAGAAGCCGCAAGAGATCATAGTGGCGGTGCCCGTGGCACCGCCAGAGACGATCGAGAGGTTCCGCCCGCACTGCAGCCACGTCGAATGCCTGCTTACACCCGGGAACTTCGAGGCAATCAGCCAGTTCTATGCAGACTTCCGGCAAGTCGAGGACGAGGAAGCGGTCCGGCTGCTGCGCGAGTCCCGCGCTCCGCTTGGGGCGGTGAAATCAACTCCGCGGTAGGGCGCACGCGTGAGATTCGTTGCTCGGACAGAGCTACTGAAAGAGGGACAGCCATGAATATTGAAGGCATGTGCACGCACAGCGTCGTCACCGCCGACCGCTCCAGAACGCTGCAGGAATGCGCGGCGCTGATGGGCGAGAACCATGTCGGGTCGATACTAGTGACCGAGGAAACGCCGGATGGCCCCCAGGCAGTAGGGCTCGTAACCGACCGGGATCTGGTCGTCGAGGCCATGGCGCACGGCATGGCGCCGGGACAGACGTCGATAGGACAGATTACCGCGAGACGTCTGGTCGCGGCGCCCGCAACTGCCAGCATCGATGAAGCCATCCAGGTGATGAACAGCGAAGGTGTACGGCGCCTTCTTGTCGCATCACCCGATCGACGGCTGGTGGGGATCATTTCAATGGACGACCTTCTCATGGCGCTGGCCGGCAAGATAGCCGGCGCTGCGCTGGCCGGCGAAATAGCCGGCATTGCGCAGGCGATTCGCCGCGGCTTGACGCGCGAAACGGCCGCAATACGCCGCAGTTGCGAGCTGTGCGGCGAGCGTTCGGTGCGGCTGCCTGCGCCTTGAGTCGGTGCGTCGCCCGCTTTTCTGAGCACGCAAGAGGTGCGCGGATGAAGGTGGCCAGCATGCCCACTTACGTGCGGGCGGGTGAATTCAAGCATTGGACGCCCGATCCGGGTCGACTGCGGCCTCAGGCACGCTCGGCAAGCAAATACTGGCCAAATTGTTAGGGAGTGGACGGCGCCCCGGACAACAAGTGCCAAAACCAGGCACCAGCGAGCGTCCGCCAAGTCGAATGCCGCGCCTGTGACGGTAGTCAACAGCTTACTGGCAGTTTCCTGATACAAAACTCGACAACTACCCCACGTTCCGAGACTAGGCAGTGCCCTGCTCCCCGCGGAATTGGCGCGACCGATGATGGATTGGGCTGAGGAAAGGGGTCATTGGCCTAGCTTGCTAGTGGCAGTTACAGCGCTCAGGCACCCGTTCCAAATGTGGTAGGGCCATGCATAAAAAATTAAGGAAAAAAAGATGCGATTCCGCCCTGCGGCTTAAGTGATGGCCCGGCTTGCTTGCATCGTCTGTGTCAATGCCGGGTCCCGCATCATTTCAGGCGGCTCGGTTATCGACGCGCAGCGTGCCGTTCTGCGCGGCCCAAGCCAGCGTCCGCGATACGTCGATCGTGCGGGGGCCGGACAGATCCAACATTACAGCGAACTGTTCGCCCTCGGAAAACTCGATCTCGCGCTCGCCGTCCAACGCGATGGTGCCGCTGGCCGATTGCAGCGTCATCCATTGCCCCGGCATCAACGGTTTGATGCACACCACTCCGACTTCGGCCACCAGCCCAGGGGCGATCGCTGCCGTCACGGTGGTTCGCGCCAGCTCCGAGCGTGGCGCGACCAAGCGGAGATAGAGGCCCTGCGCCTGGTCGCGTGCTACCGGCTGCAGCATGCCGGCGATGGATGAGAGCCCAATCACGTCCGCCTCGGCAAAGGTGACGGCCAACTCCGATAGCGTTTCGGGTCGCCAGAGGGCGCGTGCACCGGCCAGCGAGAGGCTCGAGACACAAGCGTCGACCAGTGCGATTTCGGCCGGCCGCTCGGCTGCCGTCGAGGCGAGGCGGAGCACCTTGTTGCGGCGCAGCGCCACATCTTCGGGCACGCTGCCGCGCGCCACGAGCGCGGCGGCCATACCCGTGACCGTGGCCTCCCGCAGGTCGGGAAAGACATTGTTGGTACCGGTGGAGAGCGTCGCCAGCGGAACCTTGCCGCAGCGCGCCGCGACCACGCGGTTGGTCCCGTCCCCGCCCAACACGACGATCGCGGATGCCCCTTCCTGCATCATCAGTTCGACGGCGACGAGCGTATCCTCGGCGTTCCCCTCGTTCGGCATGTCGAGAATCTCCAGTCGCGGCCAGCGTATCTCCGGCGACGCAGACAGACGCTCGCGTGCGCGCAGGACTCCGGCGCAAATGCCGTTCTGATCGGGCATCATCAGGGCGCGCTTGACACCGAACGCACCCAAGGCGCCGAGAATGCGTTGCACCATGTTCGCTTTCTCGACGGAAGCAAACACCGAGGCATGGCACACCAGGCGACGAATATCCCGCCCGGAAGCCGGGTTGGCGACGATGCCGACGGTGAGAGCGGAATCACTCAACTTCGCCCATTTCCATCCGGGTGGCTTCGGCCGCCTCTACGGCCGCCGATAGTGCGCGCAGCAACGATGGCTCCAGGGTCTCTGCCGAAGCGGGCTGACCGAGGATTTCGGCGCAGGAGGCGGTACGCCCTGCCAAGACCAGAGCTTGCTCCCGAGGTAGATCCAGCACGTCGCAGAGCACATCCCACGGAGGCGATGCGATCAGCACTCCGGCGCAAAACAGAACGCCGTTGCGCCGGCGCGCCTGCGCCAGGCCTACGATCTTCCTGTCGCCTACCGCCACTTCCCAATGCGACAAGCTGCCGAAACAGGCCCAACGCAGTGCATAATCGCGTGGCGCGACAGGAGCAGGCACGGCGTGCGCCGCGATGCCCAGCGATTGCAGCCACGCCTGATGCGCAAGACCAAGCCAGCGAAAACTTTGCGCCACGCCGGGGGCGACAAGAGGGTGTCGCGGTGGCAGCACGACCGACGCGCCGAGCAGCCACGGCCCGGCCAACACCGCGCCCCCGCCACTTTGCCGGACACAGAACTCCACCCCTGCGGCGGCCGCCCGCTCGCACTGCCACGCCTGCGGCCGCGCGGAACAACCGAGGATCACCGCTGGCCGGCGATACACCCAGGTACGCAGCGCCGGCTCGGCCGCGGGCTCGCGCAAGATCGCCGCCGACCAGTCCTGCTCTTCGGCTGCGCTCGCGCCGCAGACGGCGGTCTTTGCAATGCAGCGGTCCAATACCGTTATGCCTCGCGCATCGTGGCGAGCGGGCGCCCTCGCGCAAAGGTTTGCTCCGCCGGCACCAGGATGCGTTCGAGCACGCCGCTCGCGGGCGCCGTCACGTCGCAGTTGGTCTTGACCAGCACCACTTTGGCCACGACTTGCCCGGCGGCGACGTGGTCGCCCTCGCGGACCAGCCACTGATCGACGAGCGCCTCGACGCCCGCGTCGACACCTTCCCACAGTTCGTCGGCGAGCGTGATGTCGATCATGCCGGCTGCGCTACCTTGCCCCGCATCATGCCACGGCATGCGTCGGCAATGCTCTTCACCTGTGGGATGATGAACTGCTCGAGCGGCCGACTGTAAGGTATCGGCACGCCTGGAACGCCGAGACGCCGAATCGGTGACTTGAGGCTTATTTGGTCGAGACGCTCGGCGATCAGCGCGGCGATTTCCCCGGTGAGCCCGAAATTGAGATAGTCCTCGTCGGCGACGAGCAGGCGCCCGGTCTTTTTCACCGAGCGCACCACGGCCTCGACGTCAAGCGGCACCAAGGTGCGCAGGTCGACGACCTCGGTGCCGATTCCTTCTTTCTCCAGTTCGGCGGCGGCGAGCAACGCCTTCTGCACCATCTGGCTCAAGGCGACGATCGTGACATCCTTTCCTTCACGCGCGATGCGCGCCTGGCCGAAGGGAACCGTGTACGCCTCCTGCGGCACCTCGTTGCTGCTGCCCTCGTAGTAGGCCATCCAGGGCAGCCCCATGATGCCTTTGTGAAAGAAATACATCACCGGATTGTCGTCGCGGATCGCCTGAATCATGAGCCCCTTGGCGTCGTAGGCATTCGACGGGACCACGATCTTCAAGCCGGGCACATGCGCGAACAGTCCGTAGAGACATTGCGAGTGCTGCGCGGCGTCGTTGTAGCCGCCGCCGATGGCCGTCATCAGCACAACCGGAAGGCGCACCTTGCCGCCCGACATGTAGGTGTTCTTCGCCAAGTGGTTGTAGATCTGATCCATGCAAACGCCGAAAAAGTCGACGAACATCAGTTCGGCGATCGGCCGCATGCCCTCGGCCGCCGCGCCGGTCGCGGCGCCGATGAAGGCGGATTCCGAAATCGGCGTATCCATGATGCGCTCCTTGCCGAAGCGCTCGAGCAGCCCGCCTGTGGCGCCGAAGATTCCGCCGTACCTGGCAATATCCTCGCCCATCGCGAACACCTTCGGGTCGCGTTCCATTTCCTGCCCGATCGCCTCCGAAATAGCCTGCGCCATGGTCAATTTGCGTGCGGTAGTCATGTCTATCCTCCTTGATCGTCCAGTCAGCGTCGGATTGCGGGCATCATACGAATACGTGCTGCAGCGCCTCGCGCGGTTCCGGATAAGCGCTTTGGCGTGCGAACTCATAGCTCTTCTGCACCAGGCCGTGCACCTTCTCGCGAATAGCCGCATCCTTGCCGTCGTCGAGGATGCCGCGCGCGCGCAGATGCTTGCCCAGGCTCGGGATCGGGTCGTTCTTGCGCAATTCACCGACCTCGCCCTTCGGCCGATATACTTCCGCGTCGCCCTGGAAGTGTCCCATGTAGCGGTCGGTCTTGACCTCGATCAGCGTCGGGCCGCCGCCCTTGCGCGCGCGCGCGACAGCCTCGCCCGCCGCCTCGTACACTTCGAGCGCGTCGTTTTTCGCCACGGCAACGCCGGGGATGCCGTATGCGGCGGCGCGATCGGCATCGGAGTGGATCGCGGTCGACTCGGACTTCTCGACCGATATCGCGTACTTGTTGTCTTCGCAAACGAAAATCGCAGGAAGGCTCCACAGCGCAGCGAGATTGAGCGCTTCGTGGAACGTCCCCTGATTGGCAGCGCCTTCGCCGAAAAACGCGACGGCCACCCAGTCCTTGCCCATTTTCTTCGCCGCCAGCGCGGCACCGCAGGCGGGCGGCAGGCTCGCGCCTACGATGCCGCTGCAGCTGAATTTGTGCTCCGGATCGAAAAGGTGCATGTGGCCGCCCTTGCCGTGCCCGAGACCGGTCGCCTTGCCGAACATTTCCGCTGTCATGGCATCGACCGGCACGCCCTTGGCGATGGCGAAATGATGCGGCCGGTGCGTGCCGACCACGGTGTCTTCCTTGCGCAAATGAGCGCACACGCCCACGGCTACGGGTTCCTGCCCGGCCGCAAGGTGCATTTCTCCGGGCACCGGGCCGGAACCGATATCAAAAGCCAAGCCCTTCTGGATGTTGGGTGGCAGCTTGCCCTCCAGATAGACGTTGGCCATAGTCTCCTCGTACTCGCGAATGAGGAGCATGGTCTCGTACATCCACATGAGTTTTTCGGCACTCGGTTCCATATCCATCGCCCTCCTAGATGTTAAGCACGGAAATAGGGCGGGCTACGCTAACAGCAGCCCGCCGACCATCTCTCTCATTCAAATAGAAATCGCGCTGCCGCTCTATAGGAAGCGGTCGTTGCCCGCTCATACTCGCCAGACCGCTCCCAGGGAGCTGCTAAATTCGCGAGTCCTTATCGGCCCTGGGATTAAGAACAAAAGCGTTCGTGGCCGTCTCGTGATATGTCGCGCCAAAGCCGGCGAGAATCTCTCTGGACTTGGCGTTTGGGGTCCCCCAGCATTGGCAGGTGATCTTGTCGCACGCCTCGATGAGTGTGCTCAAGGGCCCCTTGCCTTTCTCGTTGGCGAGGTGTGCTGCGAATGCCTCGTCGGTCGCGTAGATCTCGGTCCACTGGCTGACGCGCTGCGAGGGATAGTCGGCGTGGTAGCAGATCACGCCTGGATGTTCGAGCATCACCTTGCATAGCGCCTCTTGATTGGCCTTGAAGTCGGCCTCGCGCCCAGCTTTGATGTCCCACCGGAGCTTGAGCATGAATGACATACTTCCCTCCTTTGCAGTGGTAAGCGGAATAAAAGTGTCTGCCGATTACTTCACTCGGTCAAGTGGCTTTGGGCAAAGGCTATGGGTTCCTAGGTCCGATGTACCAGCCCATGTAGCTAATGACCTTCTGTGCGGCGCGCGCGCGATGGTTACAAATGGTATGGTGTGTCCGGTCCTACCTTAGGCCCAAGGGTGAGCTAAAACTTCGCCTCAGACGATTTGCGTCCAGTTGCGGATAGAGTGGAGGTCGGGTCTGGGTCGAGTCCTTCCAAAACGAACTCACTAAAGCAACCGTTCGGCTTGGCTATCTGGATCAACGTCAGGTCTCGTTAGCGTTGCGGACATTGACGGATCCAGGACCCTGCGGCGGGTTATGTTAAGGGTTGTGGGACGCCTGCCCTGTCTGCGGACGTAGCAGGGCACCGAGGGCAGGCGTCCCACAACCCTTAACAAACCCTGCCTGTCGATTTCATGGCCCTTACGTGCTCTCTATACCCGGCATTGGGTTGACACCAGCACACTGATTCCGCCAACCCGTCTGCGCGCCGTCCCGAGTACTTTCTACTGTCAGTGGTCCCCAATTATGTCGCGAACAACCTTCCTGCGTAGAGCCGCGCGACCATGCGCGAAGAACGTTTTGCCCTCAGATACTCACAGGAACATAATAAGCGCGCGGATATGAATTCCTATCCCACCATGGGGCCATGGTCAATACTGTTTGGCCTAGATTTGGAGTCCCAGATGGCAGCACCACGTACACCAGAGCAATGCGCACACGCTATCCTTGCCATATTTGTCTCGCACTTTGGCTTGCGCCCGAACGAAGTCTTGCCGCGCAGGAGCTTTCTTACCATCTGGCCACAGCGGGGCTATCGCCCGAAGGATTTCAAGGCTGGCCTGCAATTTGCGACTGAGAGCGGCTGGCTAGAACTGCTCCCCGGTGGCAAGGCTCTTCGTCTAACCAAGAGTGGCTTCACGGACGGCTAATTGCCGCGCGGTCAATGGGACGCAAACGCGAAGAGGGAGTATTCGAGTTGCTCGCGCAGCTCCCATGGTGGGTTAGCGTAATTGTCGCGGGCCTGGTCTACGCCTTCCTCACCTGGATACTCCCTGCGCTAGCAGGGCAAAGTCCCCTTCTGAAGGGGCTCGCACAAAGTCTGCAGCCAAACGCCTGGATTTTCGCCGCGCTCTTCTTGCTTCCAATCCCGGTCTCCGTCCTAAACTCATTCGGCGGCCGTAAGTCGCCCAGGCGGTCGCCCTCGCGGCAGAAGAGCGAAGGCATCTTTGAGACGCTTGCCACGCTGCCGTGGTGGATAAGTGTTGTGGTCGCCTGCCTCGCGTACGTATTCTTCCGATGGGTATTCCCTGCACTTGCCGGCGAGTCGTTTCTCCTCAAAGTAATGGCCCGGGCTGTCCAGACCAATGCCCTCCTATTCGCCTGCCTTTTCTTGATTCCAGCACCAATCGCCTTTTTCAGTGCGGCCCGCCGGCGGAAGCTGCTTAATTTGCAAACCGGCATTGAGAGCATCCGGGCCATGTCTTGGCAAAACTTCGAGCTTCTCGTTGGCGAGGTGTTCCGTCGCCAGGGCTATGGCGTTGAGGAGCGTGGCGGCAGCGCGCCCGATGGCGGGTTGGACTTGGTACTTCGCAAGAGCGGCAAAACCACAGTGGTCCAATGCAA
>JAJZPQ010000102.1 GCA_021811085.1 Pseudomonadota bacterium
CGGGGCGTTAGCTCAGCTGGTAGAGCAGCTGACTCTTAATCAGTTGGTCGTAGGTTCGATCCCTACACGCCCTACCATTTCAAAAAACGGGTTATGGAAAACACTCCAAACCCGTTTTTCTCTGATTCACTGCCGAGTCATCGCTGGTACTCACAAGCAAGAGCTAAACCGTAAGACCGGCTGGAACCCCGCGTGGATACTAGCTGTGCGACTTACGTGCCCTATGTCGTAACCGGTTCCATGCGCGGTATTGTGAAATCGTCTCACGATCTCTAGCGATAGCCCTTCCCTCTGATGACTAAATCAACGACCTTCAAATATCCTTTGGGCGCAATGGTTAGGGTCTTCCTTGCTGATACTACGTTTGCACTCGGCATTAACCCGTGCTTGTCGCTTGAGTAGTTCCTCGGTAGTTATCCCCATATTCTTTGCAACGGCTGCCACTCGGGCGGCATCTTGATAAGGGTCGTTTTCGTTCAAGCCGTACCGCTGCAGCTCGTCTTTGCTAAGGTATTTCACCTTCTCTGGAGGGATACGCATCATATGGTCAAACAATTCAGGGGGAATGTTGACATCCCGCAAGAATCCCTTTATTTGAGCCTCTAAGCGTTCATAGTTCTGCTTTTGGAGAGCCACTGTGGTCCGAGTGTCGGTAGGTGAAAAGGGTCTGTGAATACCCACGCGGCCCCATACATCGCGGTTAGAGCCTCCCGCCAAAAGAAAACGCATGAACTCACACAACTGTTCCCCTCCATGACTGCTACGTAGGTCTTTCCTCCATCGGCCCTTAGAATCTTGCCCATAGATATCGCTGTTTCAACATCTCCGCCTTTACTATTAAGTAGAACCTGATACAGCGTGTCCTTTCGGGCCATCCCAACAAAAGTGCTGAAATTACTAAGGTCCTCTTTCGTGATTTCACCGGAAATCATGATCCTCGCAACTCTGTCACCGGATTTGGGCGAGTAGCTAACATCGGCCGCGGCCTCACCAATTGAGGCGGCGCAAATCAGCAAAGCGAAAGACATGCGCAGGACAACACTGGAAACTGAGTGACTGAGAATGTCGCGTGCTATTTCGCGCATGGTTTGAATCTCCCCCTATGGCTTTGTTCAAATTGAACACTGAAAGACTAAGTTGCTTTCAGGCCGTCGAATACCCTCTTCGCAAAGGACTGCCCGTCCTTGCCAAGACGCAAAAGCTCTCGCCGGAAGGCTCGCCAGTCCGAGTCAGCTAAAGCAACTGAACGGACCGTGTGACCATCGGTCTGATTTACATCAATCTTCGAGAACGTAAATGTTCCGCCTTGTGCTAAGAGATCAGCAATTGCGGCGTGCACAAGATCGTTTCGCGTCTTAGCGGTGTCAGAGAACCTTGTGAGGAGTGCATCACCTTCAGATTTGAATGGTGCAAGTTCAGCAAATTGTTCGAGACATTCCCGCAAGAAGGTGGTCTTCGCCCTAAGTTGCTGGGGACGACGTTTGAGCAAAGGGTCTCCGGTAAAGCGATGGAAGATTGTGGCCACCGTGAGGTCGAGCGATTGCTCAGCAAATCCCCACTGAACCACAACAAAGCCGACAGCTTTAAATAGCGTCTCTAAGTCGCTGCCGGTCTTGACACCCGGAAGGTCAAACATGAGTATCCTTTTGTTCTGTGCCGTTCCCGGTCGTGTATCACACGGCCTACGAATAGTAGGTCTCCCTCTATCGACCATCGTACTCGCTTGGCACGTGGCGTACTAGCATCGGGGGCTGGTTGTGAACCGTGACTCATCCCATCTTTATCGTCCGGTACGCGCGTGGCTTGGTATCGTACGGTAGGTGTACCCCACCTTACGGTATTGGCAGGCATTCAACGAATGTGGGAAACCACGGTTTATAGAAAGATTGAAGGTTAGAAGGCGAACAATACTGCAGCATCACATTATGAATCATCTACTAGATACCTCGGTAGTCATTGATCCATTCGTGTCGCACGACGAGTGAGCAAACGTCGCTGCGCGCCTGCATTTCCTCCGTTTCAATCCCCGCGAAACCGCAGAGAGCTAGATCGTATGGACTATTGCAAAAGCACGCAGTAGGACTAGCCTCTGCTCATAAATTCGGCCTGGCTGCAGCGCGGGCGAAGAGCGAATCTGGCGGAGGTGTGATGAAAGTCGAGATTCCGGACAGCGTCCGGCGTCAAGTCACGCAGTGTCCGCATGACTTCAGTTGCCTCGAGACCGGTCGTTGCGGCGACCGGGAAATGTGCAAAGTGGCGCATTCCTACGGCGATAACGTGATGCTCCTTGCCTCGAAGGAGCAAGTGCGTTGCACGTATCGCGTCGCATTCGGACGCAGCCAGCTGTGCGTCTGTCCGGTGCGCGATTATCTGCATACGCATAAACAAATCCACTTCAGCTGAAGCTGCGGCCGTAAGGCCCGGTCCTCCACGCGACTGCTGAAAAAAGCCTCGGCAGCGCGCAGCCGGCGCGCCGATCTGCGCGTTCACGCAGCCGCATCGTCGTCAAGCGCAGTTCGGGCAGGCAACTTGCGGAAAGCCGCGCCCAGCCTTGATTTCAGCCGCATTCGCCTCTCTTTATCTCCGCCTGATTCGCGCCATTTCCCCTCTGCTATCGGGGTGTTTGATCTAGGTCAAAACGCCTCGCCACTCGCGGGCAGATACTTGCCCCGTCGCATAGGTGGAATACGCGTTGAATGGCATCAGGTTGAAGCATAGCTCCAGGAAATCGGCGTGCTTGCGCGCGTGCGGCGCGAGCTCAGGAAGATGCCCTAGAACGAACGCGGTTGAGCCGAAGGCAGATCTGGCTCAACCCTTCAGCGGCGCAGAAGACGGCGAGCCAGCCGAACCCATCCGATACCCCATTACCCGATAGACAAGCCGGCAAAGGCGGGCCGATATGAAGACGAATGCAATGTCGAATTTCGAAATCGTGACACGCGAGGATTTCTCCGATGTCACTTACCTGCTCGAGGTGCGCCATCCGCTGATGGCCAAGGCCGCGAAGCCGGGGCAGTTCGTGATCGTGATGCTGAACGAGCACGGCGAGCGCATCCCGCTCACCATCGCGGATTTCGACCGCAACAAGGGCACGATCACGCTGGTGATCCAGGCCGTGGGCAAGACCACGCGGCAGATGCAGGCCGAATGCAAGGTCGGCACCAAGCTCTACGGCATGGTCGGCCCGATGGGGATTCCCACCGAGATCAGCCATGCGAAAAAGGTCGTGTGCGTGGGCGGCGGCCTCGGCGTCGCGCCGGTGTTTCCGCAGGCGCGCGGCTATAAAGAGGCCGGTGCGTACGTGATCGGGGTGCTCGGTTTCCGCAACAAGGATCTCGTGTTCTGGGAAGACAAGTTCCGCGCCGTGTGCGACGAGCTGATCCTGTGCACCAACGACGGCTCGGTCGGGATGAAAGGCTTCGTCACCGACGGCATCAAAGTGGCGCTCGCCGGCCACAACGACATCGACGAAGTCGTCGCGATCGGCCCGCCGGTGATGATGAAGGCCTGCGCCGAAGCGACGCGCGCGGCCAAGATCAAGACCATGGTGAGCGTCAACCCGATCATGGTCGACGGCACCGGCATGTGCGGCGGCTGCCGCGTGAAGGTCGGCGACAAGGTGAAATTCGCCTGCGTCGACGGCCCGGATTTCGACGGCCACCTGGTCGATTTCGACGATCTCATGGTGCGCCTGTCGCGCTACACCAAGGTCGAGAAGGAAGCGCACGAGCGCTGGTCGGAGTCCTGCCGCATGACGAAGCAAGTCGGCGCGGCCGCGCTCGACGCGCTGGCGCGCGGGCACGTGCAGCAGGCGGAATTGCTCGAACTGCCGGATCCGTTCGAGGATGCGCCCGGGGGCTGATCCGGTTTGATCATTGATTTCGCGGCCATGAGGCGGCGCTAAAGCGCCGCTGGGATTGCCGCATAGCCGTTAGAGGATGACGAGATGGCGAAGAAAAAGACGATACGCACCATACCGCAGGAACGCACGCCGATGCCGGAGCAGGATCCGCAGGTGCGCGCGAAGAACTTCGAGGAAGTGGCCTGCGGCTACAGCCTCGAAGACGCGCTGCGCGAATCCGAGCGCTGCCTCATGTGCCCGGACCAGCCTTGCGTGTCGGGCTGCCCGGTGGGCATCAATATTCCGGGCTTCATCCAGAAAATCAACGAAAAGAATCTGCGCGGCGCCTACGACATCCTGACCGACACCAATCTGCTGCCGTCGATCTGCGGCCGCGTCTGCCCGCAGGAAAACCAGTGCGAAGGCGTGTGCACCGTGGGCGAATCGCTGGAAGCGGTCGCGATCGGGCGCATGGAGCGCTTCGTTGGCGACACCGCGATCAAGCAAGGCTGGGTCAACATCCCCTACATCGAGCCGAACCGCTTCCGCGTCGGCATCGTCGGCTCCGGGCCGGCCGGCATGGCCTGCGCCGCGGACATGGCCAAGGCCGGCTGCGACGTGACCGTGTACGAGGCCTTCCACCAGCCGGGCGGCGTGCTCAAATACGGCATCCCGGATTTCCGCCTGCCGAACGAGGTGATCGACGCCGAAATCAACAACCTGAAGAAGTTCGGCGTCAAGTTCGAATGCAACACCCTGGTCGGGCGCCTGTTCACGATCGAGCAGATGATCGACGAGATGGGCTTTCACGCCGTGTTCATCGGCGTCGGCGCCGGCTATCCGACCATGCTCAACATCCCCGGGGATTCCTCCAACGGCGTGCTCTCGGCCAATGAACTCTTGACGCGCTGCAACCTCATGCGCGCGCGGGATTTTCCGAATTTCGATACGCCGCTGCCGATCGGCAAGCGCGTCGCCGTGGTCGGCGCGGGCAATACCGCGATGGACGCGACGCGGGTGTCGCTGCGCCTGGGCGCGGAGAAGGTGTACTGCGTCTACCGCCGTTCGCGCACCGAGGCGCCGGCGCGGGCCGAGGAAGTGCACCACGCCGAGCAGGAAGGGGTGGAATTCCACTGGCTCACGGCTCCGGTCGCGGTCTTGGACGACGGCAAGGGCAACGTGCGTGGCATGCGCTGCGTGAGGATGGAGTTGGGCGAGCCCGACGATTCCGGCCGGCGCCGCCCGGTGCCGGTCGCGGGCAGCGAGTTCGATTTCGAGACCGATCTGATCGTGTATGCGATCGGTACGAACGCGAACCCGATCATGGGCCAGACCTCCAAACTCAAGCTCAACAAATGGGGCTATATCGGCGCCGACGAAAACCTCGCGACTTCGGTGGCGGGCGTGTTCGCGGGCGGCGACATTGTCACCGGCGCGGCCACCGTGATCCAGGCCATGGGCGCCGGGCGCAAGGCCGCGCGCAGCATGAAGGCCTATCTCGGCATCCGCGACGCGGGCCTGCCGTATATCGGCGCCGAGGGCGCCGGCACCTTGTTCGGTATCGATACGCGCGAGCGCAATTTCGCGCGCGTGCGCGTCGCCTAGTCAGCAGCTACGGAAAAAACATGAACGATATGACCATAGAGAAGTCGGTGAAGAAGCCCGCCAAGAAAGCCGGAGCGACCGCGGGCAAGAAAGCGGCGGTGAAGCTCAAGGAGCACATCGTCGAAATCATCAGCGATTCGGGCGAAGGCGCGCAAAAGTGCGGCCAGTCGCTCGGCGCGATCGCGGCGCAAATGGGCAACGGCATCTGGACCACGGAGATCATCCCGGCCGAAATCCGCCCGCCGGCGCGCAGCGTCGCCGGCGCGAGCGGCAACCGCATCCGCATCGGCGCCAAATACATCACCAACGGCGGCGACGAGACCGACCTCGTGGTCGCGTTCAACGAGCAGGTCCTGCTCGGTCGCGTGCGCGCGAAAGAGCTCAAGCCCGGCTGCACCATCCTGCTCGAGAGCATGTGGCGCACCAACGCCGATCCGAAGATCGTCGCCTCCTACATCGAGACCCACGACAAGCTCGTCGCCGCGGGCTACGACGTGCGCGAAATCCCGATGGAAGAGGAGTGCAAGAAAATCGTCGCCGATGCGCGCCGCGGCAAGAACATGTTCGCGCTGGGCATGCTGTGCTACATCTACAGCCTGGAGCTCAAGCTCGCGGTGGACCAGATCGTGCTCGCGTTCGGCAAGAAGGACCAGAGCGTGGTCGATGCGAACATCAAGCTGCTCGAAGCCGGCCAGAAATGGGCCGAAGCCAACCTCGATTTCTGCTACAGCATCCCGGCGGTGCGCGCGACCGAGCCGCAGCTCGTGGTCAACGGCAACACCGCGCTCGCGCTGGGGGTGCTCGCCTCGGGCATGGAGATCTGCGCGATGTACCCGATCACGCCGGCGACCTCGGCTTCGCACTACCTGTCCGAAGTGTTCGAGAAAGTCGGCGGCATGGTGCACCAGGCCGAGGACGAAATCGCGGCCTGCGCGTTCGCGATCGGCGCGTCCTACGCCGGCAAGTGCACCGTGACCATCACCTCCGGCCCGGGCTACTCGCTCAAGCAGGAAGGCATCGGCCTCGCGGTCATGGGCGAAATCCCGCTGGTGGTGGTGAACGTGCAGCGCGGCGGCCCGAGCACCGGCCAGCCGACCAAGATGGAGCAGGGCGATCTGATGGCCGCGATTTTCGGCAGCCACGGCGATGCGCCGAAAGTCGTCATGGCGCCGGGCACGATCGAGGAATGCTTCTATTCCATCATCACCGCGCGCAAGATCGCGGAGACGTTCAACATGGTGGTGGTGGTGCTGACCGACGCCGGCCTCGCCACCTCGCAGCAGCCGTTTGCGCGCCCGGTGTTCAGCGAAACCTGGATGGCGCCGCCGGTCGATCAGAGCCCGGTGCCCAAGGGCGCCAAGCCCTACGACTGGGACGAGAACACCGGCCTCGCGCGCCGCTTCATTCCGGGCCAGCCCGGCGGCATGCACACCCTGACCGGGCTTGCGCACGACCGCGACAGCCACGTCGCCTACGACGCCGAAATCAACGAACAGACGCTGCGCTTTCGCAGCCTGAAGCTCGCGGCGCTGCAAAAGACGCTCAAGGCGCCGAAGGTGTTCGGCGATGCCAAGGGCGATCTGCTCGTGATCGGCTGGGGCAGCACCAAGGGCGCGATCGAGGAAGCGGTCGAGACCATGCGCGCCGAAGGCAAGAAAGTGTCGTCTATGCACCTGCAGTTCCTGCAGCCCCTGCCTCCGGGGATCAAGGAAATCATGCACGGCTTCAAGAAGGTCATGACCATAGAGAGCAACTGGAGCGACCGGCCCGAGGACAAGATCATCGATGAAACCAACCGCCGTTATTCGTCGCTCGCCATTTTGCTGCGCGCGCGCTATCTCGTCGACGTCGATTGCTGGAGCGAGGTCAAGGGCCAGCCGATCAAGCCCGGCAGCATCCGCCGCGTAATGCTGGAAAAGCTGAAGAAGTAATGAGGATCTCGAAACATTGTCATTCTGAGGCCGTCCCCAAAGGGGACTTCCTACGGGGCGCAGGCCGAAGAATCTGCTTTTTGCCTTCACTCAGGAAACAGATTCCTCGCTTCGCTCGGAATGACTGAATTTGCGTTTCTTCGAGACGCCTATATGAAGAACAGTGAAGAAAGGTGACCCGACCATGAACATGATGTCCGATCTGAATACCGCCACGGCCTGCCTGCTGCAGATGGCCGACGAGCACTTCGAACTCGAGGACTACCAGAGCGGCGTGCCGCGCTGGTGCACCGGCTGCGGCGACAATGCCATTCTGGCAGCGGTGCAGCGCCTGTGCCGCGACGAAAACCTGCGGCCGGAGAAGACGGTGTTCGTCTCCGGCATCGGCTGCTCCAGCCGTTTTCCGCATTACATGAAAACCTACGGCTTCCACGGCATACACGGGCGCGCGCTGCCGGTGGCCGAAGGCGTGAAAATGGCGCGCCCGGACCTGACCGTGTTCGTGAATACCGGCGACGGCGACTGCACCAGCATCGGCGCGGCGCACTGGATCCACGCCATCCGCTACAACATGAACCTCACGGTGTTCCTGCACGACAACCAGATTTACGGCCTGACCAAGAAACAGGCTTCGCCGACTTCGCCGATCGGCACCAAGAGCAACACCACGCCGCGCGGCAGCTACCTCGAAGCGCTGAATCCGCTCACCGTCACGCTCGGGGTGCAGAACGTGTCCTTCGTCGCGCAGGCGGCCGACTGGATACCCGAAGTGCTGTTCGACATCGTCAAGGCGGCCTATCACCACAAGGGCCTGTCGTTCGTGCGCATCATCCAGCGCTGCCCCGAGTGGCTGCCGAAGGCGCTCGACCCGTGGATGCACGATCCGAACAAGGTGCAGCTGCTCAATCACGCGAACGGCCTGCAGTTCAGCGCCGGCCTGTCGCGCGTGTACAAGAACCAGCTGGAGCACGACCCGATGGACATCAACCGGGCGCGCGAAATCGCCTCCAGCCACGACACCATCCCGGTCGGGATTCTGTACCGCAACCCGGGCGTTCCCTGCTACGAGGACCTGCGCCACTCGGACAAGCTGCGCACGGCGGATCTGACCCGGGCCGGACTCAACGCGGAACTGGACAAATACACGGTCTGGCCGCAGGGCGCAAAGGAAAAAGTGGCCTGACAAGCCGGCGCGCAGCGCGGTCGCAAGCGCCGCGCGCCCTCACCGAAAGCTAACGACATCACCAGCAAAGCAGGTTGATAAAGACATGGAAGCCGACACTCAAGCACACGTTGCATTCTTTCTGACCGGCAGGCGGCCGAGCGAATACCTGGACGCGGTGGACGGGCTGAATCTGCGCCCGGCGCTGTTCGCCGGGTATCGCGAACTCACGCAGCTGCGCTACGATTTTCCTCTGGTGCTGGTCGCCGACCGCGCCGATAATCAATTCGTGCAGTCGCTGTCGGGGCTGGTCGATGCGGCGCTCGCCACGGCCGCGAAGGGCAGCGACGGCGAACGCATCCGCAAGCACGCGCTGCGGCTGGAACAGGAAATGCGCACGCTCGTCGCCGGCGGCAGTGCGGGCACGCTGTCCGCGCTGTGGGACAAGGCGGCAGGCCGTCTAGCCAAGGGCGCAGACCCGACGTTTGCCGACAGCCTCAAGCGCACGCGCGCGGCGATCAAGCTCGACGGCGCGCTGGCCGATTGCGACGCGGCGCTGCCCGCGCGCCTGCTGCAGCATGCCTGGACCGCGGTGCAACAGCAGAAAGCGGAACGCTTCCGCAAGGATCTGGACCGGCTGGTGCTGAAGCTCTCCGACATCCTCAAGGCGGATTTCGAGCGCTCCGAAGCGGGGCGCAGCGCCAAGCATCTCAAGGCCTCGGTAGGCAGCGGCTTCGGCCAGTCCTTCGACTTCGATGCCATGTCGAGCCTGCTCGCCAAGGCGCTGCCGAAGGATGCGTTCCCCGAGAGCCGGCGCAAGCGCATACGCGCGCTGCTCGAGGTGTTGAACACGCAGCAATTCTTCCCGGCCGCGGCAGCGCCCGCGAAAAAGGCCGGCGCGAAAGCCTATTCCTTCCTGTTCACGCGCTGCGGCGATGCGCTGGCGGCGTTCCGCGAGCGCATGCCCAAGCTGATCGAGCTCGCGCGCGCCATCGCCATCGCCGGGCTCGAAATCACCGGCGAGTACAGCGAAGCCAAGCACGATGCCTTGTTCGAGCAGTTCGGCGCGAACGGGCTCGACCCGCAGGACCTGGCGCCGTTCCCCGATTATCTGGTGTGCATCAACGCCGGCAAGCTGCAGGCGGACGAGCATGCGCAGCTGATGGAAATCCTGTCCTCGGGCTTGCCGATCAAGGTGCTGCTGCAGATCGACGACATCCTCGAAGAGTCCGCGATCGGCGAAGGCAATCTCAGCTCGGGCATGCGTTCGCGCCAGATCGCGAACATGGCGATGGGGCTGAACGAAGTGTATGTGCTGCAGTCGGCGAGCTCGAACCTATACCGTTTCCGCGAGCGCATGCTGCGCGGCCTCGCCTATCGCGGCCCCGCGCTGTTCAGCGTCTACTCCGGTGCCGGCGCCCAGGCCTCCGACCTGCCGCCGTATCTGATGTCGGCCGCGGCGATGGAGTCGCGCGCGTTTCCGGCCTTTGCCTACGATCCTTCGGCCGGGCCGAACTGGGCCTCGCGCTTTTACCTCGAAGCGAATTCGCAGGTCGAGCTCGACTGGCCGGTGCAGGGTTTCAGCTATGAGGACGAGCAGCACCAAACGGTGGCGGAGGACCTCGCCTTCACCCTGGTCGATTTCGTCGCGAGCGACCGCCGCTATGCGCGCCATCTCGCGCGCGTGCCGCGCGAGAAGTGGAACGGCAGCATGATCCCGGTGGACGAGTCGCTCACGCGCGAGCGCAAGGGCCTGCCGGACAAGGTGCCCAGCCTGATGATGGTCGATGCGGACAATGTGCTGCAGCGGGTGATCGTCGACGAGCGCCTGATCCGCGAAGCGCGCCGCTGCCGCGAAATGTGGCACAGCCTGCAGGAACTGGGCGGCGTGCACAATTCGCACGCGGAAAAACTGCTCGCGCGCGAAAAGAAGGCCTGGGAAGAG
>JAJZPQ010000026.1 GCA_021811085.1 Pseudomonadota bacterium
GCTGCCGCAACGGCGCCTGCGGCAGCTGCAAGGGCAAGCTGCTCGAGGGCAAAGTCGATTACGGCAAGCATTCGGACACTGCGCTCAGCGCCGCCGAGCAGGCGAGCGGCCTGGCGCTGTTCTGCGTGGCGCGCCCGCTCGAGGACATCGTGATCGAATGCCGCGAGGTCGGCGCGATCAAGGACCAGCAGATCAAGATCCTGCCCTGTCGCGTGCAGAGCATAGACAAGCCCGCACCGGACGTGGCCGTGATCGCGCTCAAGCTTCCCGCAAACGAGCGCCTGCAATATCTGGCCGGGCAGTATATCGAGTTCCTGCTGAAGGACGGCAAGCGCCGCAGCTATTCGCTGGCGAACGCCCCGCACGACGACGCGCTGCTGCAAATCCATGTGCGCCATCTGGCCGGCGGCCTGTTCACGGACCACGTGTTCGAAAAAATGAAAGCGCGCGACATCCTGCGCTTCGAAGGGCCGCATGGCACATTCTTTCTGCGCGAAGACAGCGACAAGCCGATGGTGCTGCTTGCCAGCGGTACCGGCTTTGCGCCGATCAAGGCGATCGTCGAGCACGCGCTGCACAAGGGCTTAACGCGCCCGATGATCCTGTATTGGGGCGGTCGCCGCCCGCGCGATCTGTATATGGACGAACTCGCGCGCGAATGGGCGGAAAAACACGCGCATTTCCGCTATGTGCCGGTGGTGTCGGACGCGCTGCCTGAGGACGCGTGGAGCGGGCGCAGCGGTTTCGTCCATCGCGCCGTGATCGAAGACTTTCCCGATCTGTCCGGGCACCAGGTCTATGCCTGCGGCGCACCGGTCGTGATCGAGGCCGCGCGGCGCGATTTCTGCGCGCTGTGCGCGCTGCCGCAGGAGGAGTTCTATGCCGACTCCTTCACCAGCGAGGCCGATCTGGCCAAAGTAAAATAGCGCCGCTACGGTAGTGTGCGCGGTCGCGCATACGAGCGCCGCGCTGCGCGCCGAGGAACGAACAATGACGCAGGAAAGGATGAGATGAACGCGCAGCAATCGCACGAGCCGCACCAGCATGGCCAACCGATCGACGCGATCGACGTCCATGCCCACTGGTACCCCCAGGCGTGGCTGGACCTGCTGGCCAAGCTCGGCCCGGCGCACGGCCTCGAATGGCAACAGGTCAAGGGCAAGGGACCGCAGTTCAAGGTCGGCCCGCTGACCACCGGGCCGGCCGGGCCGCGCTTCGTCGACCTGGGTGCGCGCATCGCCGCAATGGACGAGCAGGGTGTCGCCGTGCACGCGCTGTCGCTGTCGCAGCCGATGGTGTACTGGGCCGGGCGCGAGTCCGGCAATCGGCTTGCGCTCGAGTACAACGACCAATTGGCCCGCGCGCACGAAGCCTACCCAAAGCGCTTGGTCGGATTGGCGACGCTGCCGCTGCAGGCGCCCGATCTCGCGGCGCGCGAAGTCGAACGCGCCGCTGCGCTCCCCGGCATACGCGGCTTTTACCTGGCCACGCGCATGCTCGAGCAGGAACTCTCGGATGCGGCATTTTTTCCTGTGTACGAACGCATCGAGGCGCTCGGGCTGCCGATTTTCCTGCATCCCGTGTTCGTGCTCGCTCCCGAGCGGCTCAAGCAGCACTACCTGACCAATCTGCTCGGCAATCCGTTCGAAAGTGCCATCGCCGCCGCCCATCTTATTTTCGGCGGCGTGCTCGACCGCTTTCCCAAGCTGAGCTTCGTCTTGCCGCACGCCGGCGGCGCGTTTCCCTGGCTGGTCGGGCGCCTGCACCGGGGCTGGGAGAAGCGCGCCGATCTGCAGCACATCAAGCAGGGGCCGAAGGATTACCTGCGGCGCTTCTATTACGATACGATCGGCTACTCCGACACCGTGGTGGAATACCTGGTGCGCAATATCGGCGCCGACCGCGTGCTCATGGGCAGCGATTACTGCTTCCCGATCGCCTATGAACGCCCGGTAGAGGTGGTTGCCGGCAACAGCCTGCTTACGCACGCAGAGCAGCATGCCATTCTGGAAACCAATGCGCGCAGCCTGCTCCGGCTCTAGCGGCAGCCATGCCGCGCGGGTGCGCTGACCGCCCGGCATGGTCGGGATGAGCCGAACCCCTGGGTTGCTCAAGGATCGGTCGCCGCCGCCGATAAGGGAAGATGAACCATCCCTGTCCGCGCCCGTGCCCGCTGCACTGAACCATCCGCCGCCCCTGCGCCTGCTCGGTTCGGGCAAGGCCTATCAGCCGGAATTGCTGGCGCTGATGGCGCGCGTCGAACTCCTCGCGGACCTGGCCGGGCGCGAACCGGAAATGCTCGCGCCGCATCTCAAGGCCTATGCGGCCGATCCCGGCTGCGTGATTTTCCGCGAGGGCGAACCCGGCCACTCCATGTGTCTGCTGGTGAGCGGCCGAATCAGGACGTACAAAGAATCCGACCTAGAGCATAGAGCGGAAGTCGCCACCGAAAGCCGCGGCCGCAGCCTAGGCGAAATGGCGCTGATCGACGGCGAGCCGCGCTCCGCCACCTGCATCGCGACCGAGCCATCGGTGTTGCTCCAACTCAGCCGCGAAGACTTCCAGCGGCTCGGTGCGGAACGTCCGGCGCTCGCGCTGAAACTGCTCGTGCGCATCACCAAGTTGATGAGCCGGCGGCTGCGCCTCACCAGCGGCCGGCTGGTCGACTATCTGGACGCTTAAGCACCCTAGTCGGCCTCGCCCAGATAGGCGGCGCGCACTTTCGGGTCCGTCAGCAGCTCGCACGCCGGCCCCGACAGGGTAATCAAGCCGGTTTCCATGACATAGCCGCGGCTGCCGACCTCCAGCGCCAGACGCGCATTCTGTTCCACCAGCAGTATGGTCACGCCTTCCCGCGCCACGGCGAGTATGGTTTCGAAAATCTTCTGCACCATCAGCGGCGCGAGGCCCATGCTGGGCTCGTCCAGCAATAAGAGCTTCGGCCGGCTCATGAGCGCGCGCCCGATCGCGAGCATCTGCTGTTCGCCGCCGGAGAGCGTGCCGGCAGACTGGCTGCGGCGTTCGGCCAGGCGCGGGAACAGGCTGAACACGCGCTCCAGGTCCAGCTTCACCGCCGCGGCATCGCTGCGCACGTAGGCTCCCATGGCGAGGTTTTCTTCGACCGTGAGCTGGCCGAATACGCCGCGGCCCTCCGGCACCAGGGCCAGGCCGCGGCGCACCAGTTCGAACGCGCGCCTGCCTCCGATCGGCGCGCCGTCGTAGAGGATCGCATCTGCCGCGACCGGCAACAATCCGGCTATGGCCTTGAGCGTGGTGGTCTTGCCCGCGCCGTTGGTGCCGATCAGGCACACCAGCTCTCCCTTGGCGACGCTGAGGCTTATGCCCTTGACCGCCTTGATGCCGCCGTAGGCCACCTCCAGTCCGCGCAGTTCGAGCAACGTCATGAATTCAGTGCTCCGCCGAGATACGCTTCGATCACGCGCGGATCGCGCTGCACTTCGCGCGGCGGGCCTTCGGCGATCTTGCGGCCGTAGTCGAGCACGAGCACGCGGTCGCACAGGCCCATGACCAGTTTCATATCGTGCTCGATCAGCAGGATGGTGGTGCCGTCGGCGCGCACGCGCTCGAGCAATTTTTTCAACTCCAGCGTTTCGGTGGCGTTCATGCCGGCGGCCGGCTCGTCCAGCGCCAGCAGCTTGGGCTCGGTGGCGAGGGCGCGCGCGATCTCCAGCCGCCGCTGGTCGCCGTAAGGCAGCTGACGCGCCACGTCGTTGGCGCGCGCGGCGATGCCTACGTAGCCGAGCAGCTCGAGCGCGCGCCGCTCGATCGCCGCCTCTTCTGCGAGCGTGGCGCGCGTGCGCAGGATTGCACCGAATACGCCGGCGTGCGTGCGCACATGACGTCCTATCATCACGTTGTCCAGCGCAGAGAGATTGCCGAACAGGCGGATATTCTGGAACGTGCGCGCAATGCCGCGCGCCGCGATCTGGTCGGGCCGCAAACCCGCAAGCGTCGCGCCGTCGAAGCTGAAGCCGCCCGCGTCGCAGGGGTAGATTCCGGTGAGCGCGTTGAACAGCGTGGTCTTGCCCGCGCCGTTGGGGCCGATCAGCCCGTAGATCTCGCCGCGCCTGATGCTGAAACCGACCTCCGCCAGCGCGAGCACGCCGCCGAAGCGCTTGTCCACACCTGCGCATCCGAGCAGCGCCTGATTCATTCTGTCTTGGCCAACTCGCGTTTGCGCACCGCCGAGGGCAGCAGTCCCGCCGGCCGGAACAGCATCATCAGCACCAGCGCGAGTCCGAACAGCAGCATGCGGATCACCTCCGGCTCGATCAGCGTGCGCCCGAACAGAGACTGCTGCACCGGCTGCACCCAGTCGCGCAGCAGCTCGGGCACGAATGTCAGCAGCACCGCTCCGAGAACCACGCCCCAGACGTTGCCCATGCCGCCCAGCACCACCATCGACAGCACCATGACCGATTCGACCAGGACGAAACTTTCGGGGCTGATGAAACCCTGGATCGCGGCGAACATGCCGCCGGCGATGCCGCCAAAGGAGGCGCCCATGGCGAATGCGAGCAGCTTGATGCGCGTGGTGTTGATGCCCATCGCCCGCGCCGCGACCTCGTCTTCGCGTATCGCCTCCCAGGCGCGGCCGATGCGCGAGTGCTGCAGCCGCAGATTGACCACGATCGCGAGCAGCAGCAACGCGAGCAGCAGGTAGTAGTACTTGATCGGCCCGGAGAACGCGAGCCCCGCGATGGTCTCGTTGCGGCTGAAATTGAACGCACCGAAGCTGAACGGGTCGATGCGCGAAATGCCCTGCGGGCCGTTGGTGATATTGACCGGCTGCGACAGATTGTTGAGGAAAATGCGCACGATCTCGCCGAAACCCAGGGTGACGATGGCGAGGTAATCGCCGCGCAGTTTGAGCGTGGGCGCGCCGAGCAGCACGCCGAACACGCAAGCGACGAGCGCACCTATGGGCAGAATCACCCAAAACGGCAGATGCAAATTGAAATGCGGCGAGGCGAGCAGCGCGTAAGCATAGGCACCTACCCCGTAGAAGGCGATGTAGCCGAGGTCGAGCAACCCGGCGAAGCCAACGACGATATTCAGGCCAAGCGCAAGGAATGCGAACAGGATGGCAAGATTAGCGATGCGCACCCAGGCGGTTCCGGCCGCGGCCAGCGCGAACGGCAGTCCGATCAGCGCGAGCGCGATCAGTGCCACGCCGACCCATTTCCTGCGGCCGTCGGCGAACAAATTCATGACCGGCTCCATTTGCTCTGTTGCACCGGGTGCTTCAAGCCCGGTCCCCGACGCGTTCGCCCAGCAGTCCGGATGGGCGGAACACCAGCACGCCGATCAGCACCAGGAAAGCAAACACGTCCTGGTAATTGCTGCCGAAAACATTATTGGTCAGGTCGCCAATATAGCCCGCGCCCAGGGCTTCGACGATGCCGAGCAGGATGCCGCCCAGCATCGCGCCCGCAAGATTGCCGATGCCGCCAAGCACCGCGGCCGAGAACGCCTTCATGCCCAGCAGCGATCCCATGCCGTAGTGGGCGATGCCGTAATAGGTGCCGACCATCACGCCTGCGACCGCTGCCAGGGCGGCACCGACGATAAAAGTAAACGAGATGATGCGATCGATGTCTATGCCCATCAGGCCGGCCACCTGCGGGTTCTGCGAGGTCGCGCGCATGGCGATGCCGAGCTTGGTGCGATACACCATGAACGTCAGCGCGCCCATCATCAGCACCGAAATCAGGATGATCGCGATCTGTACGCCGCTGATGATCGCTCCGCCGACGGAGAAAGTGACGAACGGAATGATCTGCGGAAACGCGAGCGGGTTGCGGCTCCACACCAGCAGCGCGACATGCTGCAGGATGATGGAGATGCCGATCGCGGTGATCAGCGGCGCCAGCCGCGGCGCATTGCGCAAGGGGCGGTAGGCGATGCGCTCCATCGCATAGCCCACCAGCATGCAGGCCGGGACGGCGGCGAGGACTCCGATGAGCACGATCAGCACCGGCGGCAAATGCGTTCCGGCGAGCGCGTTGATGACCGAAAACGCGACCATGGCGCCGATCATCACCAGTTCGCCATGGGCGAAGTTGATCAGCTGGATGATGCCGTAGACCATGGTGTAGCCGAGCGCGACGATCGCGTACACGCTGCCTAGCGTGAGGCCGTTGATGATCTGCTGCAGGAAAATGTCCATGCCTGGCCGGATTTAAGCGTAAAGACCCGAATAACGCAAAGCGGTTCCGTTCAACGCCGCGTGCAAGAATCGTCCCTCGCGTTATCCGGCCCGGCTGCGCGCGCAGGCAAAAAAACGGCGCCCGAAGGCGCCGTTCGTGTCGCGAGCTGGGCAGGGACCAAGCCTAGTCGCTTATTTTTTCGCCGGCTCCGCAGCCTTCGCGGGTTCGGCTTTGGCTGCCTCCGGCGCCGCCGCTGCAGGCGCCGCTGCCGCAGGCGCGGCCGTTTCGGCCGCTTTGATGAAGTCCTCGAACTTGATGGTCTTGCCGCTCTTGATAATCGCGATCGGCTCGATCTTGCCGCCTTTCATGGTGAAGATCGTCATCTCCGCGTCCTTGCGGTCGCCTTTGTCGTCGAATTCGATCTTGCCGCTCGCGCCTTCGTAGCTGATCTTGGCGAGCTCGGGCAGGTACTTGGCCGGATCGGGCGAGTCGGCTTTCTTCATCGACTCGATGATCAGGTTGGCCGCATCGTAGGTGAACGGCGCGTACAAAATCGGGTCGATTTTGAATTTAGCCTTATAAGCGTCGAGGAATTTCTTGTTCGCGG
This sequence comes from Pseudomonadota bacterium, assembly GCA_021811085.1. Taxonomy (GTDB): domain Bacteria; phylum Pseudomonadota; class Gammaproteobacteria; order Burkholderiales; family SG8-39; genus 2-12-FULL-64-23. The sequence continues at coordinate 6,778 of JAJZPQ010000026.1, forward strand.
CTTGCACCGGCAGTCCGGCCTGCGAGCACAGCAGCCCCTCGGCGGCAGTGCCCGCAAGCTCTTCCATCTTTTCGGTGCAGGCGCCGTCTCCGAATGCGAACACCGCCTTGAGGCCGAGCTCGCGCCCCTGCTTCAGCAGCGGGCCGCCGGTCGCGTCCATGCCGCCGTAGAACACGGCGTCGGGCTTCTTGCCCTTGATCTTGGTAAGGATCGCTTTGAAGTCGGCGGTCTTGTCCGTGCCTTTCTCGCGCGGCAGCACTTTCACGCCGGCGGCCTTCAGGGTTTTCTCCACTTCGTTGGCCAGGCCCTCGCCATACGCGGTGGCATCATCGATGACCGCTACGGTCTTCGGCTTGACCTGGCTCGCGAGATAGCTCGCAATCGCCGGCCCCTGTTGGTCGTCGCGGCCGACCACGCGGAACACGTTCTTGAAACCCTGTTCGGTCAGCTGCGGGTTGGTGGAGGAGCCGCTGATCATCGGAATGCCGGCCTGGTTGTAAATCGCCGAGGCCGGGATGGACACGCCCGAGTTCAGATGGCCGATCACGCCTACCACTTTGGCGTCGACCAGCTTCTGCGCCACGGTGGTGCCGACCTTGGGATCAGCCTGGTCGTCTTCGGCGACCAATTCCAGCTTGACCTTCTTGCCGCCCAGCGTCAAACCCTTGGCATTGGCTTCGTCGACCGCCAGACGTACGCCGTTTTCGTTGTCCTTGCCCAGGTGGGCGATGCTGCCGGTGAGCGGACCCACATGGCCCAGCTTCACCACCATCGGCGGCGGCGGGGCCGGCGGCGCGCTGACTACGGGTTCCGGTTTTTTCTCTTCGCCGCAACCGGCAAGAGTGAGCGCCGCGGCTGCGGCGAAGATCGCGAGACTGAACCGCATGCGTTGCATGGCCTTCTCCCTGAAAAATGTCAAAGCATTCTAGCACTGCGCAGCCTGGCCGGTCCCGCGCCAGACTCAGCGCGGCCGCCCCCTCGAGCGGCCGCGACTCAATCGAACCTATGCCAATTCCGCAACTCCTATTTCAGCGACAGCACCCATTTCACCAGGGCCTTGACGTCGGCGTCCGGCACGGTCGAATTCGGCGGCATCGGGATCGCGCCCCAGACGCCGCTGCCGCCGTTCTTGACCTTGGCAACGAGCTTGGCGTCGGCGCCCGCGACGCCCTTGTATTTGGCGGCAACGTCCTTATAGGCCGGGCCGACTACCTTCTTGTCCACCGAGTGGCAGGCGAGGCAGTTGTATTTTTTTGCCAGTGCTTCCTGAGCAAGCGCATTGCCGCTGATCGCGAGCAGTCCGGCGGAAACAAACAAACAGGTTACTAGGGTTTTCACTGATTCTCCTTGGGAAAGTGGCGGCGTGCCAAGCTGCGGCATGCTACCGGAAATTGTCCGTCTTGAGTACACCCAGCAGGTCGTCGAGCTTATCCACGGGTGCGAGGCAAGTAACGCCCGCGCATACCCAGGCGTTGACAGTCTTCTGCGTAACAGGCTTGGCCAGCAGCGCCGGCAGGTTCGCCGCAGCGGGCGCGAGCCCCAGGACCAGGGTGGTGGGCAGGTAGGTCTGGTCCAGCACCTGCCGCCACTGGCGCATCTGCTCCTGCGGCCCGCGCAGCACCACCAGCCGCGGGGGTTCGATCGCCTCCTCCAGCGCCATGAGCAGACTGGCGTAGCCGCCGGGGTGCTGCACCAACGCCGGGTGGAACAGCTGCAGCGTGCGTGCGGCAGCGTCGAGGTAGCGCGCTTCCCCGGTGATATGCCCCAAGCGCTGCAGCGCGAGCGCCGCCACGCCGTTGCCCGAGGGCGTGGCGCCGTCGTGGCCCGGCTTGGGTCGGTGGATCAGCGTTTCGTGGTCATGGCTGGTGAAGAAAAAGCCGCCTTGCGCGGGATCGTAGAATTGCTGCAGCAGTACCTCGGCCAGGGCGCACGCGAATTCGAGGTCGCGGCTGTCGTATTCGGTCTGCAGCAGCTCGATCAGCGCCGCGAGCAGGAACGCGTAGTCGTCCAGATAGGCATTCAGATGCGCGCGGCCGTCCTTGCAGGTCGCGAGCAGGCGCGCACGCTCGCCGCCTGCGCCCTCGCGCCACAGCGTGCTGCGGACGAAATCCAGCGCGGCGCGCGCCGAGGCCAGCCACTCGGGCCGGCCGAAGACACGCGCGGCGCGCGCCATGCCGGCGATCATCAGCGCGTTCCAGCTGGTCAGGATCTTCTCGTCGCGCCCGGGACGGATGCGCTGCTCGCGCGCCAGGCGGTTGGGCATCGCTTCTCTCAGTGGCGGCCTCGATCGCACCCGGTTGTTGCGAAGTCGAAGTTAAGGTGTTGCGCGGACGAAAAACCGTCCGCGCGGATCGTCGATTGTGGACGGAAGAAAAGCAATCCGTCCACAATCGACGATCTTGTATAAGAACCGCCTCAAACCGCCTTAGTTCTCATTCATAACCGTGTTTTCTGTGCGAACGTGCTTTTCATCCGCGCGGAAAACACGGTTGGCGCGCGTAGCGCGCAGGTCTTGCCGATAGCTGCCCCAACTCCGAGCTACAGGTCCCCGTCGGTGATCGCGCCCACGCTCGCGGTCGAAACCAGCTTGGTGTATTTCGCCAGCAGGCCGCGCGTATAGCGCGGCTTGGGTTGCTTCCATTTCTTGCGCCGCGCGGCGAGTTCCTTGGCCGTGACGTTGAGCTGGATCAGGTGCTTTTTCGCGTCGATGGTGATCGAGTCGCCTTCCCTGATCAGCGCGATCGGCCCGCCGACAAAGGCTTCCGGCGCAACGTGGCCCACTACCATGCCCCAGGTGCCGCCGGAAAAACGGCCGTCGGTGATCAGCCCCACCGATTCGCCCAAGCCCTGGCCGGTCAGCGCCGAGGTCGGCGCCAGCATTTCCTGCATGCCCGGGCCGCCTTTCGGTCCCTCGTAACGGATCACGACGACGTCGCCCGGCTTGATGCGCTTGGCCATGATCGCATCCATGCATTTGGGCTCGGAGTCGAACACGCGCGCCGGCCCGGTGATGGACGGATTCTTGAGTCCGGTGATCTTGGCCACGCAGCCTTCGGGCGCGAGATTGCCTTTGAGGATCGCAAGATGGCCCTGCGCATACATGGGTTGGTCCCACTGGCGGATCACGTCCTGGTCGCTGCGCGGCGCATCCGGGATCGCCGCGAGTTCCTCGGCCAGGGTACGGCCAGTAATGGTCAGGCATTCGCCGTGCAGCAGCCCGTGCACGAGCAGCATCTTCAGCACTTGCGGCACGCCCCCGGCGCGGTGGAAATCGACCGCCACATAGCGGCCCGAGGGCTTGAGGTCGCACAGCACCGGGACTTTGCGCCGCACGCGCTCGAAATCGTCGATGCTCCATTTCACTCCTGCGGCCGAGGCGATCGCGAGGTAATGCAGCACGGCGTTGGTGGAGCCGCCGGTGGCCATCACCAGACTGATCGCATTCTCGATCGACTTGCGCGTGATGATCTGGCGCGGCAGGATCTGCTTGCGGATGGCGTTGACCAGCACCTCGGCCGAGGCCGAAGCGGACACCGCCTTCTCCGCGTCGGGCGACGCCATTTGCGAAGAACCGAGCAGGCTCATGCCCAGCGCCTCGAACGAGGAGGACATGGTGTTGGCGGTGAACATGCCGCCGCAGGCGCCCACCGTGGGACAGGCATTTTTCTCGATGCCGACGAAATCCTCCTTGCTCATCTTGCCCGCGGTATAGGCGCCGACCGCCTCGAACGAACTCACGATGGTGAGGTCCTGGCCCTTCCACTTGCCCGGCTTGATGGTGCCGGCGTAGACGTAGATGCCGGGCACGTTCATGCGCGCGATCGCCATCATGCCGCCGGGCATGTTCTTGTCGCAGCCGCCGCAAACCAGCACGCCGTCCATCGCCTGGCCGTTGACCGAGGTCTCGATGCAGTCGGCGATCACTTCGCGCGAAACCAGGCTGTATTTCATCGCCTCGGTGCCCATGCCGATGCCATCGGTAACGGTGGGCACGCCGAACACTTGCGGCTTGGCCCCGGCAGCCTCGAGCGCGGCCATGGCGCGATCCACCAGCGGCTGTATGCCCGCATTGCAGGGATTCATGGTCGAATGCCCGTTGGCCACGCCGACGATGGGTTTGTCGAAATCGCCGTCGCGAAAGCCCACGGCGCGCAGCATGGCGCGGTTGGGCGAGCGGGCTACGCCCTGGGTGATGAGGCTGCTTCTGCGGTTATCCGCCATGACTTTCTCCTTCGTTTTGCAATTTGCCGAGTGCCTGCCGCAAGATCCATCTTGCAACGGGCTGATTTTGGGGAAGCACGAGGGGCGCGATTTCCACATTTTCAACCGCGCTCTACATTTTCGTCGAAGCTGGAGACGATAACACCGGCTCCGGCCTGAAACAACCGAGGATGGCGCCGCCCGCGACCAAGACGAAGCCAGCGGCATCATAGACGAACAGCTGCTCGCCGATGAACAGGGTGGCAAACAACGTGGAGAACACCGGCATCAGGTGGATCAGGATGCCGGCGCGCACCGCGCCTACGCGCTCCACGCCATAGCTGAACAGTGCGGTAGACACCAGAGTCGCAATTGCGCCGATATACAGCAGCCCGAGCAGTTCGCGCGTGCCCAAATGCACGCCCCCGGTCTGCACCCATTGAAGCGCGGCGAATGGAAGCGTCAGCGACTCGCCCATCAGCGCCATGACGAACACGAAGGCGAACAAGGACAGGGATTGCGGCCGGTCCTGCAGGCCCAGAGTGTAAATCGCCCACACCAGCATCGCGCCCAGCATCAGCAGGTCGCCGGCGTTGAATTGCAGATGCAGCAGCGCACCCAAGTCGCCATGGGCCAGAATCAGGACCACGCCCGTGAGCGAAACGGTGAGTCCGACGCCCTCCAGCCGGCGCGGCCGCCGCGCGTACCAGCCCCAAGAGATCAAAATGATGAGTACCGGGATGGTCGAATTGAGCAGGCCCAGATGAATGGCCGTGCTCGCGGCAAGCCCGGTATACACCATGGCGCTCTGCGGCGCACCCCCGACCAGCGTCAAAAACAGCAAGCGCTTCCAGTCGCGCCGTATTGCTTGCAGGATCTCGCGCCGTTCCGGCCACACCAGCGGCAACAGCGCGGCGAACGCCACACCCCAGCGCGCCGCCGCCATGACCAGCGGCGGAATCGTATCCATGAGCGCGCGCGACGCGACGCCGCTGCTGCCCCACAGAGCCGTGGTGCAGATCAGCGCCGCGTAGGCGAGGGCGCGCGAGGAATGCAGGGAGCGCGGACTATTCGGGACAGGGGACATGGCGGGCAGGTCAGACTTTACTGTAGGACAGATTTGTTTTCCAATACAATAGTCAGCCTTGATTAATACTCGTTTGGTATTATTGTGATTGATCTGCGCAGGCTCCGTCATTTTGTCAGTGTCGCCGAGCACCTGCATTTCGGTCGCGCGGCCAGTGCGCTGTCGCTATCGCAACCGCCGCTGTCGCGCTCCATCCGTGCGCTGGAGGAAGAGCTCGGCGCGCCACTGTTCGCGCGCACCAAGAGGCGCGTTACCCTCACCGCGGCCGGCGCGACGCTGCTGCCGGAAGCACGCCAAGTCCTGCGCCAAGTCGACGCATTGCAGCGTGGGGCGGGACGGCTCGCCGCCGGCGAGATCGGCACGCTCGGGCTCGGCTTCATCACCTCGGCCGCCTACAACGTGCTGCCGCAACTCCTGCCCGAGTTCCACCGCCGTTATCCCGGTGTGCGCCTGGCGCTGCAGGAAGCGACTTCGGATGCGCAATTGCGCGCGCTCAAGGCCGGTGAAATCGACCTCGGTCTGGTCGTCCCGCCGATTGACGACCACGAATTGGGTTATCTGCCCGTGCACCGCGATCAACTAATCGCGGCGCTTCCCGCCGCGGGCTACCGCCGCGCGCCGCCGCGCATTGCACTGAAATCGCTGGCCGACGCGCCTTTTATCCTGTTCCCGCGCCCGATGGGCATTGGTCTGTACGACGCTACGGTGAGTTATTGCCGACGCGCCGGCTTTTCGCCGCGCATCGAGCAGGAGGCGATCCAGATGCCGACCATCGTCAGCTTGGTAGCCGCCGGCATGGGTGTCGCCTTGGTGCCGGCCTCGCTGATGCACCTCAAGCGAAGCGGTGTAGTATACCGGCCGCTAGTCGAGAGAAGCCCGCTGGTGGAAACCGGCCTCGCCTGGAAGGCGGGCAACGACTCCCCCAGCCTGGCTGCTTTCTTGGCGCTCGCGCGCAAGTGCTATCGCACGCTCGCGGCGCCATCAGGCAAATGAACTTTCAGCCGACCCATAATACCGATGCTAGTCCACCCGCAGATTAATCCCATCGCGATTGCCATCGGCCCGCTGGCCGTGCGCTGGTACGGCCTGATGTACCTGCTCGGCTTCGGCATAGCCTTCGCGCTTGCCCGCAGCCGCATCAAGCGCGGCATGAGCGGCAAGATCACTTATGCGGTATTCGACGACCTGTTCTTTTTCAGCGTGCTGGGCGTGGTGCTGGGGGGGCGCCTGGGTTACGTTCTGTTCTACAAACCGGCATATTATTTCTCGCACCCGCTGGATATTTTCGCCGTATGGCAAGGCGGCATGTCTTTCCACGGCGGCTTTCTAGGCGTGCTGCTCGCGATGGCCTACATCGCGCGCAAGTACCAGGTCCACTGGCTCGCGATCATGGATTTCATCGCGCCGCTGGTACCGCCCGCGCTGGCCGCAGGGCGGATCGGCAATTTCATCAACGGCGAGTTGTGGGGGCGGGTGACCGACCTGCCCTGGGGCATGGTGTTCCAAGGTGCCGGCCCGCTGCCGCGCCATCCCTCGCAGCTGTACGAATTCGCGCTCGAAGGCGTGCTCCTGTTCGTCCTGCTCTGGCTCTATTCGGACAAGGCGCGTCCCAGGGGAGCGGTATCGGCAATGTTCCTGATAGGCTACGGCGTGCTGCGCTTCACCGCGGAGTTCTTTCGCGAACCCGACGATTTCCTCGGCCTGCTCGCATTCAACCTGTCGATGGGACAGTGGCTGTCCCTGCCGATGATCCTGGCCGGCATTGTCATGCTCGCCTGGGCCCAGCGAAAGGTGTAGTCTATTTGCAAGGGGGCCCGCCATGGACGATGACGATGAAGCGCTACACCTTGCGCTGAAACAGCGCATCAGCGAACTGCGGACGGAGCACGATGACCTCGACGACGCGATCGCGCGCCTCGCGGAAAATCCGCTGCCCGACCAGTTGCGCCTGCAGCGTCTGAAAAAGCGCAAGCTGCTGCTGAAAGACCAGCTTACCCATCTCGAACGCCAGCTCGATCCGGACGTGCTCGCTTAGGCGCGGGTGCGCTTAGCTGAGAGCAGCCCCGGCTTGAGCCCGGTCGCGACGCTTGCGTTCTCCAGCCGCAGAAACGTGGCGTAGCCTTCGGGCGCGACGGCAAAACCGAAAGACAGCCTGCCTTTGAGGCGCACCGCCTGCGGACTGAACAGGCCCGCGCCGGGACTGAACCCGGGCAGATGGACGTAGGGCACCGGTCTGTCCGCGCAATCCGGGCAGACGCCCGCTTCGCCCGCGAGCGTGATTTGTCTTTCGTCGCTGTGCATCGCGACCAGGTAGCCGCGCAGCTCCACCTTCTCGCCCGACAAGGCCTCGGCGCGCTTGCTGAAAGTCATGCGCGGCGTGCCGATGTAATCGAACAAATCGCGAAAACCAATGTTCTGCATGGGACTCCGTTATTACGGGGGTTAACTCAGCGCCCGCGCAATCAGCGAGCCGCCGGTCACGAGCAGCAGCAGCGCGACCAGGCGCAGCAGCAGTGCATGCGAAACATGCCGGAACAGACGCGAAGCCACGCTGACTCCGACGAACGCCACCGGCAGGACCGCGAGCGCGGCGAGCAGCACCTCGCGTTTGAGCAGCAGGCCGGTGAGAGCGAAGGCCACGACGCGCATCCCTATGCTGAACAGGGTGGTCAGCGTAAGCGTGGCGCGAAACTGCTCCTTGGCCAGGGGCCGGTGCGAAAGATAGATCGCATAGGGCGGCCCACCCGCGCCGAACAGGGTGCTTGGTAATGCCGCCGGCGAAGCCGGCGAAATAGGCCCAGCCGGTGCCGGCGACCGCGCTACCGGGCCGACGCAGCAGGCTATAGGCGGCGTAGAGCAGCACGAACACGCCCAGCGCGAGCATGGCGCCGGCGCGCGGCAGATTGACCAGCAGCGTTACGCCTAGCGTGGTTCCCACCAGCACCAGCGGCACCATGCGCAGGATTTCGCTTTTCGCCGCGTCGCCCGGATGCTGCAGCCCCAGGCGCAGCGCATTGCCGAGGTCCATCAGCGCAAATACCGCGAGCGCAAACGGCAAAGGCACGAAATGCGTCGCGAGCGGAATGGTTACCAGCGACGAACCGAAGCCGGTAACGCCGTAGACCAGGGAGCCGAGAAAGGCGATCGATGCGAGCGCGAGCAGCGCGGGTAGGCCTTCGAGCATGGTGCCTAACGCGCGAGCGCCCGCGCCAGCACCTGCGCCACATGCATGGCCTCGTGCGGGGCGGGCGCTGGGGACGCATGCTCGGTGCTGCGCAGGCCGTCATGAATCTGATGCCGGCAGCTGGTGCCGTCGGCGACGAGCAGCGTCTCTGCATCCGCCTTGCGCATAGCGGGCAGCAGCGAGGCTTCGGCCATGTTCATGGAAATTTCGTAGTGCTCGGCCTCGTAGCCGAAAGCGCCGGCCATGCCGCAGCAACTGGCTTCCACGGTTTCGACTTTCAATTCGGGCACCAGGCGCAGCACCTGCTCCACCGCCGACATGGCGCCGAACGCTTTCTGGTGGCAATGGCCGTGGAGCAAGGCCTTTTTCTGCGGCAGCGCCTGCAGCTTGAGCGCCAGCCTGCCGGCCTGATGCTCCGCCGCAAGGAACTCCTCGAACAACTGCGCCTGCGCAGCGAGCGCTTCGGCTGCGGCACCGGGCAGCATGGATTTGAATTCGTCGCGCAGGGTATACAGGCAGGAAGGTTCCAGGCCGATGATAGGCAGGCCGCGCGCCACATAAGGCTGCAGCGCGGCGATGGTGCGCTGCGCCTCGGCCCTGGCCTGCTCCACCAGGCCGCTGGCGAGAAACGTGCGACCGCAGCACAGCGGGCGCGCAGTTCCGTTCTGGTCATCCGCCGCGCGCGCGAGGTGCACGCGATAGCCCGCCGCTTCGAGCACCGCCAGCGCCGCGCGCGCGTTGTCCGGTTCGAAGTAATTGTTGAACGTGTCGACGAGCAGTACGACTTCGCGCTGTTGCGTCTGACTGTCCGCCGCGATGCTGCCGCGGCCGGACAGAAACGCATCGCCGCGCCAGCGCGGCAGCGAGCGCTGCGCCGACAGTCCCAGCAGCAACTCGCCCAGTCGGGCCAGGCCGGGAACGGTGTCGCGCAGATTCGCCAGCCAGGCCAGGCGCGCGGCCCAGGGCGCGTAGCGCGGCAGCCAGGCGATCAGCCGGTCCTTGAGCGAAATACCATGACGTTTCTGGTAATGATGCAGAAACTCGATTTTCATTCTCGCCATGTCGACGCCGGTGGGGCATTCGCGCCTGCAGCCCTTGCAGCTCACGCACAGGTCCATGGCCTCGCGCATCGCTTCCGAGGTGAAGGCGTCTGCGCCCAATTGACCGGACAGGGCAAGGCGCAGGGTATTGGCGCGGCCGCGCGTGAGGTCGCGCTCGTTGCCGGTGGCGCGATAGGACGGGCACATGGTGCCGGCATCGAACTTGCGGCAATGGCCGTTGTTGTTGCACATCTCCACCGCCGCCATAAATCCCTTGCTGGCGGCGCCGGGCGTATCCCATTCGCTCCAGTCGAGCGCAGTCGCCAGCGGCTGTCCGGCGTATCCGGGTTTGAAGCGGAACAGGCTGCGGTCGTCCTGCCTGGTTCCGCGCACGATCTTGCCCGGATTCATCAAGCCGCGCGGATCGAACAGGTCTTTGATTTCCTCCAGCGCCCGCGTCAGCCGCGCGCCGATGATGGGCTCGATCCACTCGGTGCGCACGAGGCCGTCGCCGTGTTCGCCCGAGTAGGCGGCACCCTTGTAGCTGCGTACCAGTTCGCAGGCTTCCTCGGCGATCGCGCGCATTTGCCGCGCGCCGCCTTGTTTCATGTTGAGCACCGGGCGCACGTGCAGCGTGCCGACCGAGGCGTGCGCGTACCAGGTGCCGCGCGTACCGTGCTTGGCAAACACCTGAGTCAGTTTGTCGGTGTACTCGGCCAGGTGTTCCAGCGGCACGGCGCAGTCTTCGATGAAGGACACCGGCTTGCCCTCGCCTTTCATCGACATCATGATATTGAGGCCGGCTTTGCGCACCTCCCACACCTGCTTTTGCAGGCCTGGGTCCGGGATTTCGACCACGCCCCCGGGGAAACCGAGTTCGGCCATCAGCTCCACCAGCTGCGCGAGTTTGGCCAGCTGTTCGCGGCGGTCGTCGCCGGCGAATTCGACCAGCAGGATCGCATCCGGGTCGCCCTTGAGGAACCGATTGACGATGGGCTTGAACGCGGCATTGCCGCGCGCGAGCTCGATCATGGTCCGGTCCACCAGTTCCACCGCCGTGGGCCCGAGCTTGACGATGTGCTGCGGTGCTTGCATCGCCTGATGGAAGCTCGGGAAGTGGCATACGCCCAGGGTCTTGTGCTGCGGCAAGGGCGCGAGATCCAGGTGGATGCGCTGCGAATAGGCGAGCGTGCCTTCCGAACCAACCAGCAGGTGCGCGAGATTGTGCGCGAGCGGCGCGTGTTCCGCGCCGGGCTGCACCATGTCGATGTTATAGCCCTGCACGCGGCGCAGCACCTTGGGCCAGCGCGCCTCGATCTCCGCCGCCTCGCGCCGCACCACGTCGTGCACGCGCTCGACCAGCTCGCGATAAGCCGCGGGCCCCGCGGCGATGGCGTCGCTCGGACCGAAATGGAAGGCGGAGCCGTCGGCAAGCAGCGCATCGATGCCGCGCACGTTGTGCACCATGTTGCCGTAGCGTATCGAACGCGAGCCGCAGGAGTTGTTTCCGGCCATGCCGCCCAGCGTCGCCTGCGCGCTGGTGGACACGTCCACCGGGAACCACAGGCCGTGCGGCCTGAGATAAGCGTTGAGCTGATCCAGCACCAGTCCCGGCTGCACCACCGCCGTGCGCGCAGCTTTATCGAACGCGAGGACCCGGTTCAGGTACTTGGAATTGTCTATGACCAGGGCCGCGCCCACGGTCTGGCCGCACTGCGAGGTGCCGCCGCCGCGCGGCAGGATGGGCACGCCGGACTCGGTGGCGATCTGGATCGCGATGCGCGCATCCTCTTCGCTCTGCGGCACTACCACGCCGACCGGTTCGATCTGGTAAATCGATGCGTCGGTGGCATAGCGGCCGCGGCTGGCCGCATCGAACAGAACCTCGCCGCGGATCTCGCGCCGCAGGCGCGCCGCAAGCTCGCCCCCGCCCAACGGCGGGCGCGGGGTGGCGGTTGCGAGCTGCGCGGGTGCCCGATCCATGGGAGTACGAAAGAGGGTGCGCCGCGCGCGCTAGACGGCCGCGGTTTCGGCCTGGCGCATGGCGTCCAGGAGCGCCCGCGGCCCTTGCGCGCCGGAGACGGCGAGCTTGCCGTTGAAAATGAAAAACGGCACGCCCTCGACACCGATCGCACGCGCGCGCCGGTCTTCGCTCTCCACCGCGCGCCGCGCTTGCGCATCGGCCAGGCAGTGCTCGACCTTTTTTCTGTCCAGGCCGCCAGCAGTGGCGATGGCAACCAGATTTTCCATCCGGGTCAGGTCGACGCCGTCCAGGAAATAGGCGTGCAGCAAAGCCTCTTTGACCCTGCCCTGCAAGCCGTCGGCGCGCGTATCCTCGGCGCCTGCGAGCGCGATCAGGCTATGCGCCGCGACCGTGTTGGGCTGGCGCGCGATTTTGTCGAACGCGAAGGGGATGCCGTATTCGGCGCCGGCCGCAATCACGCGCGCATAGACGTCTTTCGCGCGCGCAGCGCCGAATTTCTGCAGCACGTACTCCTGCCGGCTCATGCCTTCTGGCGGCAACTGCGGGTTGAGCTGAAACGGCCGCCAGCTGATGCGCGGCGGCTCCGCACCGGGGTGTTGCTGCGCGTACAGCGCGAGCGCCGCCTCGATCTGGCGCTTGCCGACATAGCACCAGGGGCAGACCACGTCGGAAATGATGTCTATGTTCAAAACGACCTCCTCGCAGATGACGATCGCCGTGCCCGTGCAGTCCGCAGCGGACCTGCCCTCGCCGCTGTGCCGCGGCGCTGGGCATGGCAGCTTACCTTACTACATTACTCAACTTGCCTGCCGCTCCAGCTCCTCGAGCACCACCAGCATCTTGTTCTCGAGGTGCTTGCGCAGCAGCAGCGGCAGCAAGGCCTTATCGCGCCGGATGAGCGCGTCGAGTATGCCCTGATGCTCCTCCACCGCGTGGTCCCAGCGCTCGCGCGATAGATTCGCCATGTAGCGCGCACGGCGCACGTGTCCGTTCAAGGCGCGGTAAGTGTTGAGCAGCGCGGTGTTGCCGGTGCACTCGACCAGGCGCAAGTGGATTTCCTGATTGCAGCGGAAATAGGGCGCCAGTTCGCCGCGCGCATGATGCGCCAGCATCTGATAGTGCAGGGCACGAATTTCGGCAATGTCGGCCTCGCTCGCGTTGGCGCAGGCGAGCTCGCCTGCGAGCGCTTCGAGCGCGGCCAGGAGCACGAACGTTTCGCGCACCGTGGCGGCCGTGATAGGCGTGACGATCGCACCGCGATTGGGCAGCAGTTCGACCAGCCCCTCGGAGGCCAGATATTTGATCGCTTCGCGCACCGGCGTGCGCGAGGTGCGCAGACGTTCGCACAGCACGCGCTCGTTAAGCTTCACGCCCGGCGCCAGTTCGCCCTGGATGATCAGATCGCGCAGCCGCTCGAGCACTTCCGCCGCCAGCAAGCGCGGCTCGACGGCAGTTGCGGAGCCCATCCCGGTGGGTAAATTTTGAATATCCTGATTCATGTCGAGATCATTTTGTATGCATAATACATTTTGCCCGTCAGCCTGGCAATTTTAGTAATTATAAATAAAACAATACATTACGCTATGCATTGACTGTCTCCGCTGAATCATGATTCAATTGCATACAAAATGCACCCGCCAGCAATACTGCAGTCCACTTCTTCCGCTCACAAGGAATACTGACATGGCCTTCAACAGTGGTCGCCATTTTCTGCAGATCCCCGGACCGACCAATGTCCCCGACCGCGTGCTGCGCGCCATCGACTTTCCCACCATGGACCATCGCGGGCCCAAGTTCGGCAAGCTCGGGCTGGAGATACTCGACGGCCTCAAGCACGTATTTCAGACGCAGCAGCCGGTGGTGATCTACCCGGCCTCGGGCACCGGTGCCTGGGAAGCGGCGCTGGTAAACAGTCTGTCCCCCGGCGACAAGGTCCTGATGGTCGAGACCGGGCATTTTGCCAGTTTGTGGCAGAAAATGGCGGGCAAGCTCGGCCTGCAGGTGGAACTGATAGCCACCGACTGGCGCCGCGGCGCCGATCCGGCGGCGGTCGAAGCCAGATTGAAGGAAGACCGGGCGCACGCGATCAAGGCCGTATGCGTGGTGCAGAACGAAACCTCCACCGGCGTCACCAGCCGCATTGCGCTGATCCGCAAAGCGATAAACGCCGCGGCCCATCCGGCGCTGTTCATGGTCGATACGATCTCCTCGCTCGCATCCATCGATTACCGCCACGACGAATGGGGTGTGGACGTGACCGTGGCCGGCTCGCAAAAGGGGCTGATGCTGCCGCCCGGCCTGTCGTTCAACGCGGTAAGCGAAAAGGCGCGCAAGGCGGCGCAGGCGTCCAGGCTGCCCAAGTCCTATTGGGGCTGGGAGGAGATCATCGCGGCCAACAAGACCGGCTTCTTTCCCTATACGCCCGCGACCAATCTGCTCTACGGTCTGCGCGAGGCGATCGCGATGCTGCGCGAAGAAGGCCTGCCGCAGGTGTTCGCGCGCCACGCGCGCCATGCCGAGGCGACGCGGCGCGCGGTGCGCGCCTGGGGTCTGGAAATCCTCTGCGCCAATGCCGAGGAGTACAGCAACACCCTCACTGCGGTAATGATGCCAGCCGGCCACGATGCCGACGCACTCAGAAAAACCATACTCGAAGCCTACGACATGTCGCTCGGCACCGGCCTGGGACGGCTCGCAGGCAAGGTGTTCCGCATCGGCCACCTTGGCGATTTCAACGACCTCACGCTGATGGGCACACTCGCCGGCGTCGAAATGGGTCTGTCGCTCGCGCATGTTCCGCACCAACAGGGCGGCGCAGCCGCGGCGATGGCCTACCTCACCGAAGCGGCGGCCGGCCGCAGCTCCGCCGCCAAGCTCAATGCAGCTTGACGCGCCCGATCCAAGTCAGATGAACGTACACCATCCCAAAATCAACCGGAGGACAGAACCATGATGAAACTGACCCGCAAACTATTCAACAGGACGTCCCTGCTGCCGTTTTCGCTGGCGGCGCTCGCCTGCGTCGCGACCCTGCCGAACCAGGCTTACGCCTGGGAACCGACGAAACCGGTGGAAGTCATCATTCCGGCCGGAGCCGGCGGCGCCTCCGACCAGATGGCACGCACCATCCAGGGCATCGTGGTCAAGCACCAGCTGATGAAGCAGCCGATGCTGATCATCAACAAGGGCGGCGCGAGCGGGGCCGAAGGCATCATGGACGTGAAGGATTCCAAGGGCAACCCGCATAAGCTCATGGTCGCGTTCTCCGCCATCTATACCTTGCCCATCGCGGTCAACCTGCCGTTCAACTGGCGCGACCTCAATCCGGTGGCGATGATCGCATCGGACGAGTTCCTGCTCTGGGTCAACTCCGACACCCCTTACAAGACGGCGAAGGAATATCTCGATGCGGCGAAGAAGGCGAACGGCGCCTTCAAGATGGGCGGCACGGGATCCAAGCGCGAAGACCACATCATCACCGTGGCGCTGGACAAGATCGCCGGCGCCAAGTTCACCTACATCCCGTACAAGAGCGGCGGCGAGGCGGCGACGCAGCTGGTCGGCAAACACATCGACTCCAACGTCAACAACCCGAGCGAGAACATCGCCCAATGGCGGGCCGGTCAGGTGCGCGCGCTGTGCGTGTTCTCCGAACAGCGCATGGTGTACAAGGATAAGATCACCAAGGACCAGTCCTGGGCCGACATTCCTACCTGCAAGGAATCCGGTGTCGACGTGCAATACCAGATGCTGCGCGCGTTCTTCCTCCCGGGCGGCACCACTGCGGATCAGGCGGCGTACTACGCCGAGCTGCTGAAGAAAGTGACCGCCACGCCGGAATGGAAGGACTACGTCGCGAAGCAGGCGCTCAAAGAGGTGTATCTGACCGGCGCCGACTTCGTCAAGTTCCTGGAGAAAGACGAGGCCTTCCACAACAAGCTGATGCACGAAGCCGGATTCGCCGCGAAGAAGTAAACCCGCGCCTGTTGGGCGAAGGCGCGAAGCCGGCGCGTTCGCCTCAACCGGCGTGAGGAGGAGCCAATAGCATGGAGCAGCAACATCAACGCAGCCAGCGCGGCCTGACCCACGCCGCGGCGGATGCGCTCACCGCGTGCGTCGTGTTCGCGGTCGGCGTGGTCATGATGATCGACAACCACCGCATCGGCGCAGGTTGGGCACCGGACGGCCCCGAATCGGGCTACTTCCCGTTTCGCATCGGCGTCATCCTCTGCATCGCCAGCGCCGTGGTCATGCTGCGGTCGCTGTTCGGCAAGGAGCGCAAGCGCGAAATCTTCGTTCCCTGGGATAAATTCAAACTGGTCCTGATGGTGCTGCTGCCAACGATCGTGTATGTGCTCGCGATCGAATTCATCGGCATCTACGTCGCCTCGGCGCTGTTCATCGGCGCATTCATGCGGGTGATGGACAAATACAGCTGGGTGAAGACGCTCTCGATCAGCATCGGCACCGGCGTGGTGCTGTTCTGGCTGTTTGAAATGCAGTTTCTGGTGCCGCTGCCGAAGGGGCCGCTGGAAGCCCTGTTCGGATACTGAACCTCACGCTCGGGGAATCGCCAAGTGGAAGAATTTAGTGCACTGTTTCACGGGTTCGCGGTCGCGCTCTCCTGGTACAACATCGGCATGATGTCGGTGGGCATCGTGCTCGGCATCGTCATCGGCGTGCTGCCGGGCCTGGGCGGACCCAACGGTGTCGCGATCCTGCTGCCGCTCACGTTCACGATGTCCCCCACCTCGGCCATCATCATGCTGTCGTGCATATACTGGGGCACGCTGTTCGCCGGCGCCATCACTTCGGTACTGTTCAACATTCCCGGCGAAACCCATTCGGTGGCCACCACCTTCGACGGCTATCCTCTGGCGCAACAGGGCAGGGCGGGCGAGGCTTTGACCGCATCGTTCACCGGCTCCTTCATCGGCGCCTTCGTCGCCGTGCTGCTGATCACCTTTCTCGCACCGCTGGTCGCCAAGTTCGCGCTGGAATTCGGCCCGCCTGAATTTTTCGCCGTCTATCTGCTCACGTTCTGCAGCTTTGTCGGCACCGGCAAGGATCCGGCGAAGACCATCATTGCCATGATGCTGGGCTTCGGCCTGGCGGCGATCGGCATGGATACCGTGAGCGGTGAACTGCGCATGACGTTCGGCTGGTCGGAGCTGCTGCGCGGTATCGATTTTCTGATCGTGGTCATCGGTTTGTTCGGCGTCGGCGAAATCCTGATCAGCATGGAAGAAGGCCTCGCGTTCGAGGGCAAGAGCGCCAAGATCAACATGAAAGTGGTGCTGGAAACCTGGAAGAAGCTGCCTAAGTACTGGCTCACGCTGATCCGCAGCTCCGCCATCGGCTGCTGGATGGGGATCACGCCCGGCGGCGCCACCGCCGCCTCGTTCATGGGTTATGGCATTGCCAAGCGCTTCTCCAAGGACGGCGACAAGTTCGGTACCGGCATGCTCGAAGGCGTGATCGCACCGGAGACAGCGGCGCACGCCTCCGGCACTGCGGCCCTGCTGCCCATGATCGCGCTCGGCATACCCGGCTCGGCCACCGCCGCCGTGCTGCTCGGCGGCCTCATGATCTGGGGCCTGCAGCCGGGACCGCTGTTGTTCGTCGAACAGAAGGACTTCGTCTGGGGTCTCATCGCCAGCATGTATTTGTCCAACATCGCCGGGCTGATCATCGTCCTCACCACGGTGCCCCTGTTCGCCGCGATCCTGCGCATCCCGTTCTCCATCATTGCGCCGATCATCATCGTGGTGTGCGCCATCGGCGCCTACTCCGTGCACAGCGCCATGCTCGACATCTGGTTCATGGTCCTGTTCGGCATAGTCGGTTACGTGATGAAGAAGCTCGACTATCCGCTGGCACCGATGGTGCTGTCGCTGGTGCTGGGCGACCGCGCCGAGGCGGCCTTTCGCCAGACCATGATGGGCTCCAAGGGCGACCTCGAGATCTTCTGGTCGAATTCGCTTGTCGGCTCCATCACCACACTCGCTTTGGTCATGCTCTTCTGGCCGCTCATTTCCGCCGCCTGGCGCCGGCTGCGCGGCGGCACCAAAGCAGCAAGACTAGCGGCCTGACGCAGCGACAGGGCGCGGCCGATGCCGGCGTCCCGTTCCGATCATGGCGGCAACCGCTACGCGCTTGTTGCGGCGCAACGCCATCAGCTTTTATTTGTAAGGCTGCGCGCGGCAGCCTAGAATACGCGCCAGGGATCGCGCCGCGGACACCAGCTACACGGGGAAACCGGGGCGGCACGAAGCTCATAACGCGAATTCTAAATTGACCACACTGGAGGAACCACTCATGAAGAAATTCAGCTGGAAGACCACACTGCTTGCGCTCGCGGCCACCGCCGTCTGCGGCTCCGCATTCGCGGGCCCGATCACGCTGCGCGCTTCGCATCAGTTCCCGGGAGGCAAGGGTGATGTGCGCGACGACATGGTGCAGATGATTGCGCGCGACGCCAAGGCTGCGAATGTCGATCTCGCGATCCAGGTGTATCCGGGCGCATCGCTGTTCAAGCCGGAGCAGCAGTGGAATGCGATGGTCAACGGCCAGCTCGATATGACGCTGTTCCCGCTCGATTACGCCAGCGGTCAGGTGCGCGCGTTCAGCGCCACGCTGATGCCCGGCCTGGTGCGCAACTATGCGCGCGCCAAACGCCTCAATGATTCGCAGTTCATGAAGGACATCCGCGCGAAAATCGAGCAGGCCGGGGTCATCGTGCTGTCGGATGCCTGGTTCGGCGGTGGCATGGCCTCCAAGCGCAGCTGCATCCTGCAACCGGCGGACGTGAAAGGGCTGAAGTTCCGCGCCGCGGGTCCGACGTTCGCGCAAATGTGGCAGAGCGCCGGCGCCTCGATCGTGTCTGTGCCGTCGAACGAAATCTACAATGCGTTCCAGACCGGCGTGGCCGAGGGCACCGACACCAGCATGGGCAGCTTCCTTTCGTTCCGCCTGTATGAGCAGGCGAAATGCCTGACGGTTCCCGGCAACAACGCGCTGTGGTTCATGTACGAGCCGGTACTGATGTCGAAGAAGTCGTTCGACAAGCTCAACAAGAAGCAGCAGGACGTGCTGATCGCGGCCGGCAAGAAGGCGCAGAAGTACTATGAAGACAAGGCCGAATCGGTCGACGCGGCGACGATCAAGGCATACAAGGATCACGGCGTCGAAATCAAGAGCCTCTCCGACCAGGAGTTCGACCAGTGGATCGAGGTAGCGAAGAAGAGCTCTTACGCCGAATTCGCGAAGGACGTCCCCGACGGCAAGAAACTGATCGACGAGGCGATGAGCGTCAAATAATCCGCGCCGTACTGATGCAAGCGGTGGGCGGCCCGTGCCGCCCACCGCCCTTCCCCAATATTTGTGTGAACGGCCCCGCGCCGACAATTCATGATTAAATTTGCCCACGGCGTAAAGCTGATCTCCGAACTTTGCGGCTATTTCGCGGCGGCCCTGATCGCCGTTGCCGTCGTCATCGTCTGCCAGATGGTGTTCGTCCGCTACGTACTGAACGAGAACACCATCTGGCAGACCGATTTCGTCACCTACAGCCTGGTCGCTGCAACTTTCGTCGGCAGCCCGTTCGTGCTGCTGACCCGCGGCCACGTCAACGTCGACGTGTTGCCGCAATACCTGGGCAAGCGCGCGCGCTACTGGCTCGCGCTGGTATCGACACTGATGGCGATGGCATTTTGCATCGTCATGTTCGTGCTCGCCTGGAATTACTGGCTCGAAGCGTGGAACCAGCGCTGGCTGTCCAACACCATGTGGCGCGTGCGGCTGTGGATACCCTATGCCTCGCTGCCGTTCGGCATGGGCATCCTCACGCTGCAGTACGTCGTCGACCTGCACAACCTCGTCACCGGGCGCGAGCCGCCGTTCGGCATCACCGTCGAGCGCCTGCCATGAGCCCGGGCGAACAAGGGGCGATCGTCCTCGTCGTAACCCTGCTGATCCTGCTCTCGGGGGCACCGGTCGCCTTCGGCCTGGGCGCGCTCTCGATCGCGTTCATCGCCATCTTCCAGGGCTTCGACGCGCTGCACGTGGTGGCAGAGACATTTTTCGCCGGGCTGAACGACTTCACCCTGGTATCGATTCCGATGTTCGTGATGATGGGAGCCGCAATCGGCTCCTCCCCCGCGGGCAAGGACCTGTATGAAGCGCTCGACCGCTGGCTCTATCGCCTGCCCGGCGGCCTCGCGATTTCCAATCTGGGCGCCTGCGCCATATTCGCCGCGCTGACCGGCTCTTCACCCGCCTGCTGCGCCGCGATCGGCAAGATGGGCATCCCGGAGATGCGCCGGCGCGGATACCCCGACGACGTCGCGACCGGCTCGATCTGCGCCGGCGGCACGCTCGGCATCCTGATTCCGCCCTCGATCACGTTCATCCTCTACGGCATCGCCACCGAGACTTCGATCGGACGCCTGTTCCTCGCCGGCGTATTGCCTGGATTGATGCTCACCGGCCTGTTCATCCTGTGGACGCTGTTCATCATCTGGAAAAAGGGATTCCGCTCGCACGCGATCGATTTCCGCTACAGCTGGAAGGAAAAATTCCAGTCGATTCCGAAGATCGCGCCTTTCCTGGTGATTATCGCCGGGGTGATGTACGTGCTCTACGGCGGCGTCGCAACGCCGTCGGAAGCGGCCGGCGTCGGCGCGGCGATGTGCGTGCTGATGGCGCTGGTGATCTACCGCATGTGGCGGCCGAAGGCGTGGTGGGCGATCCTGCGCGACACCACGCGCGAATCGGTAATGATCCTGACGATCATCGCCGCCGCGGTGCTGTTCGGCTACATGCTGACCTCGCTTTATCTGACCCAGACGCTGGCGCAGGCGATCGCCGACATGCACGTCAACCGCTGGGTGTTGATGGCGATGATCAACGTGTTCCTGCTGGTGTGCGGATTTTTCATTCCGCCCGCGGCGGTGATCCTGATGACCAGCCCGATCCTGTATCCGATCATCAAGTCGGCCGGTTTCGATCCGATCTGGTTCGGCGTGATCCTCACCATCAACATGGAAATCGGCCTGATCCACCCGCCGGTGGGCCTGAACCTGTACATCGTCAGCTCGATCGCGCCGGACGTGCCGGTCACGCGCATCATGTGGGGCACCATTCCTTACGTGCTGTGCATGATGCTGGCGATCGTGATCCTGTGCATGTTCCCGGAGATCGCGACCTGGCTGCCCAATCACATGATGGGTGGCGTCCACTGAAACCGCGGCAGCCCCGCGCCGGCCCCACCGCTTAAAGCCACACTCCTTTTCTCAGAAAGCCTGATCCCATGTCTGGTCCCCTGTCCCATATCCGCGTACTCGATCTTTCCCGCGTGCTCGCCGGCCCCTGGGCCGGCCAGAACCTGGCCGACCTCGGCGCCGAGGTGATCAAGGTCGAGCGCCCCAAGTTCGGCGACGACTCGCGCACCTACGGCCCGCCCTGGGTCAAGGACAGGCAAGGGCAGGACACCAAGGACTCCGCCTATTTCACCTCGGCCAACCGCGGCAAGAAATCGATCACGCTCAACATCTCCCAGCCCGAAGGGCAGAAGCTGGTGCGCGAGCTCGCGCGCATGTGCGACGTGCTGATCGAGAACTACAAGTTCGGCGATCTCGCGCGCTATGGTCTCGCCTACGACGACCTGAAACAAATCAATCCGCGCCTGATCTACTGCTCGGTCACAGGGTTCGGCCAGACCGGCCCCTATCGCGAGCATCCAGGCTACGACTTCATGATCCAGGGCATGGGCGGAATGATGAGCGTCACCGGCGAACCCGACGGCGCTCCCGGAGGAGGACCGCAGCGCGCCGGCGTGCCGGTGGCCGACATCATTACCGGCATGTATGCGAGCATCGCGATCTGCGCCGCAATTGCCCATCGCGCCGAGACCGGCGTCGGCCAGCAGCTCGATCTCGCGCTGCTCGACTCGCAGATCGCGCTGCTCGCCTACCAGAACACCAATTACTTCGCCACGGGCAAGCCGCCCAAACGTATCGGCAACCTGCATCCGAACATCGTGCCCTACCAGCCGTTCCGCACCCGGGACGGCAACGTGATCCTCGCCTGCGCCAACGACAACCTGTACCGCAAGTTCTGCCACGCGGCAGGATGCCCCGAGCTCGCCGAGGACGCGCGTTTCGCCTCGAACGGCAAGCGCGTCGAGAACCGCGCCGAGATGACGCGCCTGCTGCAGGAGGTCATGGGCAAACGCAGCACGCGCGAATGGGTGGAGCTGCTCGAGGGCGCGGGCATCCCGAACGGTCCGATCAACGACCTCGGCCAGGTATACGAAGAGCCGCAGGTGAAGGCGCGCGGCATCAAGGTCGAGCTCGAGCATCCGGTCGCGGGCAAGCTGCCGACCGTGGCCAGCCCGATGCGCTTCTCGGCCACGCCGGTGGAGTACAAGCTCGCGCCGCCGCTGCTCGGCCAGCACACCGAGGAAGTGTTGCGCGATCTGCTCAAGCTCGATACCGCCGCGATCGCGCAACTGCGCGCCGACGGCATCGTCTAGCAGGCCGTTACCACAGCTGGATCAGCATCTTGGTTGCCATCGTGAACAGCAGCGCGGCGAAAATGCGCCTGAGTGTCCTGGTCTTGAGCCGGTGCGCGAGCGCGGCGCCGGCCGGCGCGAACAGCACGCTGGTGATGCCGATGCCCAGCACCGCCGGCAAATACACGTAACCCAGGCTCCACGCCGGCAGGCCGCCGTGCGCAAAGCCGCTGCCGATGAAGCCTACCGTACCCGCAAGCGCGATCGGAAAGCCGATCGCGGCGGCGCAGCCTATCGCCTGCAGCAGCGGCACATTGCAATACAACATAAAGGGTACGGTCATGAACGCGCCGCCGATGGCCGCGAAAGCGGAAGCGGCGCTGATCAAAAAGCCCGCGCCGAACATGCCCAGGGCGCCGGGCGCAGTGCGTGCGGCCGCGGGCCTGCGTTCGAGCAGCATATTGGCCGACGCGATGTACACCACGACGCAGAACAATACCGCGAACAAGCGCGTCGGGATCGCGCCGGCCACCGCCGCGCCGATCAGGCCGCCGATCAGGATGCCCGGCGTCATCGCCTTGATCAGGTCCCAGCGCAAGGCGCCGCGCGCGGCGTGGGCGCGCACGCTCGAGACCGAAGTCAGCAGGATCGTCGCCATGCCCGAGCCCACCGCGAGGTGCAGGATATGCTCCCGCGGCAGCCCCTGGGCCTCGAACAGCATCACCAGCAGCGGCACCATGATCGCGCCGCCGCCTATGCCGAGCAGCCCCGCAAAAAACCCCACTGCCGCGCCGATCGCGGCATAGCCCAGCCACCATTCCATCAGCTAGCCACCGGCCGCAAGCAGCAGTTCGGCGATTTCGACGAAGCCTGCGCCGCTGCGCGCGGTGGTGACGTAGGCCGGCGCGTCGCTCAAACGCGCGCCGAAATCGGCAACATTGGCCACGCCCACCGCGTTGGAGAAGAAGCGGAACATCGGCGCATCGTTGGGCGAATCGCCGACAAACAGGTAGTGCGCCTGCGCGCGCGCGAGGTCGATGCCGTAGCGCTCCTGCATCAGCGTGCGCGTCATGCCCAGCTTGTCGTAATCGCCGAACCAGCCGTTGACATGAATGGAGCTGATTTTCGCCGTCATGCCGGCCGCGCGCATCAAGGCGACGATGCGGTCCACTGCGTCGAACGGCAGGCGCGGCACATCCTCGCAGAAATCGATCGCGAGATCGGCTTCGCGATAATGCTGATCCGAGGCGAGCGCGCAGCCCGGCACTTCGCGCAGGATGCGCTCGCGCACAGCGATCATTTTTTCGCGGTTGGCGGCGCGCGTTTGCGCATCGAACAGGAAGCGCTGCACCAGCTTCCTGCGCGCGCCGTCGTAATAGAAATAGAAAGCCCCGTTCTCGCCCACCACCGCGTCCACCGGCCACATGCGCGCGATATGATCGCACCAGCCCGCCGGCCGGCCGGTGATCGGCACGACCAGCTTGCCTGCCGCATGCAACCGCTCCAGCGCAGCATAAGCGCGCGCGGTGAGCTTGCCCTCGCTCGTGAGCGTGTCGTCGATATCGCAGAACACGCCGCGCATGTCCCGCAACGCCGCGGCGGGCAGCGCCGCAAGCGCTTTCATCGCGCGCCCGCCATGCGTTCGGCGACGCGCTCACGCTGTGCCTCGCTCATGTGCAGGCCGCACTTGGTGCGCCGCCACAGCACGTCATCGCCTGAGCGCGCCCATTCGTGCTCGGCCAGATAGGCGAGTTCGCACTCGTACAGGCCGCCGCCGAAATTCTCGCCCAGATCGGCCTCGCCTTTCGCGTTGCCTAATATCTTCTCGCTCAGCGTGCCGTGGCGCCGCAGCAGGCGCGCGAGCCAGTGCGGATCCAGTCCGGGATAGCGCGCGCGGAACTCGGCCAGCACCGCGAGATAGGCGCGCCCGCCGAAATCGCCGCCGGGCAGCGCCTCGGCGTGCGTCCAGGGGCGGTGCGCCGGAACCCAGCGCGCGAGCCGCTGCAGCGCATGCTCGGCGAGCTTGCGGTAGGTGGTGATCTTGCCGCCGAAAACCGACAGCAGCGGCGGACCGTTTTCGTCCAGCAGCAGCACGTAATCGCGCGTAATCGCCGAAGGGTCCGCCGTGCCGTCGTCGTACAGCGGCCGCACGCCGCTGTAGCTCCACACGACCTGATCTGGCGTCACCTCGCGCGCGCTGTAGCGGCTCGCGGCCGCGCACAGGTAGGCAATCTCGTCGGGCGAGATCGCGGCCGGCAGGTCCTGCGGCGTGACCTGCACGTCGGTGGTGCCGATAAGCGTGAACTCGCGCTCGTAAGGAATCATGAACACCACGCGCCGGTCCGGGTTCTGCAGAATGTAGGCATAGCGCTGGTCGTGAATGCGCGGCACCACGATGTGGCTGCCTTTCACCAGACGCACCTGGCCGGGCGATTCGATCCTGAGTTCGCGTTCGAGCAGGCTTTTCACCCAGGGGCCGGCGGCATTGACCAGGATGCGCGCGCGGATTTCGCTTTCCTTGCCGCTCGCGTCGTCACGCAGCGTCACGCGCCAGGCGTCACCCTCGCGCCGCGCGCCGGTGCAGCGCGTGCGCGCGCGCACGCTCGCTCCATGCGCGCGCGCAGAAGCGAGCGTCAGCACCACCAGGCGCGCATCGTCCACCCAGGCATCGTAATAGGCGAAACCGCGGCGGAACTCCGGCTTCAGGCCCGCGCCGTGGCCATCGGGCGCGAGTTTCACGCTGCGCGACCGGGGCAGGCTGGTGCGGCCGCCGATATGGTCATACAGAAACAAGCCGGCGCGGATCATCCATGCCGGGCGCAGATGCTTTTCGTGCGGCAGCACGAATTCCAGAGGCCAGATGATATGCGGCGCGATGTTCAGCATCACTTCGCGCTCGGCCAGCGCCTCGGACACCAGGCGAAATTCATAGTATTCGAGGTAGCGCAGCCCGCCGTGGATCAGCTTGGTGCTGGCCGAGGAAGTCGCCGAGGCGAAATCGTTCTGCTCGGTAAGCAGCACCTTGAGGCCGCGGCCGGCCGCATCGCGCGCGATGCCCGCGCCGTTGATGCCGCCGCCGATGACGGCGATGTCGTAGAGTTCCATTGAACAGGGTCTGCTGGCGCCGCGCGCGCCTCGAACTCGGCGATAACGCAAGGCGGGAATCGGAATTATAACAGCGCAACACTGCTTCCCCGTGCGCATATCCTGCCTCGCCCGCGTACGCGGGCGGTGCTAGGATGGGCGTCAACAGGCGGAAAAATTCGACGCGGCCAAGCTTCGCCGGCGGCCGTTTCCTAACAGGCCTCAGTGCAAGGTGAGTGCGGTGAATACCCAAGACCTCGGTGTCCGGCTCAAAGTGCGCCTGTGGAATCGCGTCCCCATCCGCCTCGGATTGGGTGTACTGCTGATCACTTGGGCGGCGTTGGGCCTGGCGTTTCTGCTGTTCAACAGCAGGCAGGAACAGCTATTCACCGAACAGCATGTCCTCGCGGCCAAGAAGGAAAGTCTGGTGATCGCCTCCAATCTGGCCCGGCAGATGCTTGCCGGGGGTGGGTGGGACGTATGGAACGCGATATCCGCCGAAGCCGTGCAGTACCGCGATCTTACCGACGCCGGCAACATCAGGGTGGTCACCGGCGACGGCGTGGTCAAGGCCGCGTCCGACAGCGCGGCGGTCGGCAGCCGTATGGCGGTCAAGAACAATCCGGATTGTCCGCACTGCGACAGCGCCAGGCCGGAAGATTTTCCGGCCGTTGCGACAATCAGCGGTGCCGAGGGCAAATGGCTGCGCGTCGTCAACGCCGTTCCGCTGGCGCAGGACTGCGTGCGCTGTCATGACGCGAAGAATCCACCGCGCAGCTTCGTTTCCATCGACTACGACCTCGCACCGCTGGAGCGCCAGGCCGCGCAGCGGCGCGAGGACTTGCTGCTCACAGCCCTGATCGCGGGGTTTCTGGTGATGGCCTTGACCGCGCTGCTGTTCCGGTTGCTGGTGATGCGCTCGGTGGACGCGATCGCGCGCTCGGCGAATCGCCTGGCAAGCGGAGGCTTGGCGGCGCGCGCGAACGTGCTCGGAAAAAACGAGCTGTCCCTGCTCGCGCACGATTTCAATCATATGGCGGAGCGCATCCAACAGCAGGTCGCGCGCATCGCCGCCGCCCACACCGAATCCGATCTGCTCTATACCCTGGTGGTCGAGGCTTCGAAGAACCTGGAGACGAGCGAGGTTGCCGCCGGTGTCGCGCGCGTATTGCGCGAAAAACTGCGCCCGAAGCAGGTGGCGTTATTTCTGGAGAGCGGCGAAAGCAGCTGGACCTGCAGCACTTGCAGCGCAAACACGGATGAAAAGACGGTCAGCGGGGACGGCGTGCTGCAGGAGGCGGTAGACAGCGGCACCGGGCAATGGCGCGCGGCGCTCGCCGCCATACCCCAGTCCATGGTCACTCAGGCCTGCCGCACGCAGAAGCTGCAACTGGTCAAGAGTGCGGACGGCCAGAGTTTCGTGCTGCCGGTGATTGCGGATACGCGGCTGGTCGGACTGCTCGCCTGCGTCGGCATTCCGGCCGAGATAGTGCTCAGCGAGGATCTGCTCCAGAACCTGGGAGTACACCTGACGCTCGCGGCGATCAATTCGCGCAATTACACCGGCGCGATCACCGACGGACTTACGCGGCTCAAGAACAAACGCTATGGCCTGAGCCGGCTGGACGAAACCGTATATGCGGCTAGGCGTTACGGGCTGCCCTTGGGACTGCTAATGTGTGACATCGATCATTTCAAGCAGGTCAACGACACCTATGGGCATCCGGCCGGGGACGCCGTGCTGAGGGAAGTGTCCCGCCGCATCGCGGCTTGCGTACGCAAAGCCGACATAGCCGTGCGCTACGGCGGCGAGGAGTTCATGCTGATCCTGCCGGAGACCGACGTGAATCTGCTTGCCGTGGTCGGCCAGAAAATTCGTCAGGCGGTGGCGGCAGCACCAGTCGATCTGGGTTCGATCGGCGTTTCGCTTCCGCTCACCATCAGCGTGGGTGTCGCCGCACTGCACCCGGGTAGCGACAGCGGGGAAACTCTGATCGCACGCGCCGATGCGGCCTTATATCGCGCCAAGGCAGGCGGACGCGACCGGGTCGAGCTCGAGCGCTGAACGCGGCAAACGACCGGGCGCGGACGCACAGCACCGGGCGTCCAAATTCGGGCATTCTGACCCCGACGTTCCGAGGAATTGCCACTACAATTGCGGTTCACCACTTAGCCGAGGCTACCATGTCGATTAGCAAGACCCCCAGCGGATTGACCGTCGAAGATCTGGTCGAGGGCACAGGCGCGGCCGCGGCCGCCGGCCACAGCGTGACCGTGCATTACACCGGCTGGCTCGCGAGCGGCAGCAAGTTCGATTCGAGCAAGGATCGCAACGATCCTTTCGTTTTCCACCTCGGCGCGGGTCAGGTCATCCGCGGCTGGGACGAGGGCGTGCAGGGCATGCTGGTCGGCGGCAAGCGCAAACTGACCATCCCGCCAGAGCTCGGCTACGGTGCGCGCGGAGCGGGCGGAGTGATTCCGCCGAATGCGACGCTGGTATTCGAGGTCGAGCTGCTCGCCGTAGGCTGATCGGACGCAGCCCGCGCCGCGATTCAGGCATCGTTTGCGCGCTGCTTCTCCGCCTCCAGCTGCGACGGCGTGACGCGCGCGCGGGCCAGATATTCGCGCAGGATCTTGACCGCCGAACGATCCAGCGTATTGCCGTGATGCGGCCGGTGCAGAACGTCCTCGTGGCCGTTGAGCTTCACGCGCAGGCGCGCGCCCGAGAGCGATTCGACCTCCGCCCCTAGATGGTGCAGCAGCGACTCCACCTCGCGCCAGTGCACATTGGCACTGATAGGGTCGCGGAAAATCGCCTGGATTAGGTGCTCGTGCTTGTGGCTCATCGCGGACGCCCCCGATGCATGAATGAACCCGCACTCATGATAGCCGAAGCCGCGGGTGTGTGCGCTGCGCGGCCGCCGCGCGGGCCCAGGCGGTAGCCTCTGCGCAAGCGTGCTGCGCGCAGCTTACTTCGTCATCGCATCCTTGGCCATCGAATCCTTCTTCATGGCGTCTTTCTTCATGCTGTCTTTTTTCTTCGTCTCCTTTTTCATGCTGTCCTTCTTCATCGTTTCTTTCTTCATCGCATCCTTCGCCATGCCGTCCTTGTTCATGGTGTCGTTGGCGACGGCGTTGCCGCCGGCGAGCAGAAGTCCGAGGCAAAGCAGGGCTGGGGTGATTTTGGTCATGCTGTACTCCTTGGTGAGTGAATGGAAAAATGAACGGCAGTGATGCCGGTGTTTCAGCGCAGCCGAATTCGACTCAGCTGCCGCCGAACCAGTTGTACCCCTGGTCTTCCCAATAGCCGCCGGGGTAGGTGTTGGTGACGAAGATCGCCTGGATGTGTTTGGGATTCTTGTAGCCGAGCTTGGTCGGCATGCGCAGCTTCATCGGAAAGCCGTAGCGCGGCGGCAGCTGCTGGCCATCGTAGCTGAGCGTGAGCAGCGTCTGCGCATGCAGCGCGGTAGGCATGTCGATGCTGGTGTAGTAGTCGTCGGCGCATTTGAAGCCGACGTATTTGGCGCTGGTGTCCGCGCCGACGCGCGCGAGAAAATCCGAGAAGCGCACGCCGCCCCATTTGCCGATCGCGCTCCAGCCTTCGACGCAGATGTGGCGCGTAACCTGGTCGGTCTGCGGCAGGGCCTGCAGCTCGGCCAGGGTCCAGGCGCGCTTGTCGGCGACTAGGCCGCCGATTTCCAGCCGGTAGTTGGCCGCGTCGACTTCGGGCACCTCGTCCTCGTCGTAGTAGGCGTTGAATGGAAACGGGCGCGTGATCATCGATTCGGGATAAGTCGGCGCAAGCTGCTTCGGATCGAACAGCCAGCCCTGCACCCGGTCGTTGAAGCGCGACACCTGCATCAGCGCATGCTCGGCGCTGTCCTCATCGACGATGGCGCAGCCCGAAAGCAGCGACAGCCCGCCGAGCGTGAGCGTGCGCCGCAGGAACAGGCGCCGGGCAGGCTGCGGCAAACGGCGC
Organism: Pseudomonadota bacterium; assembly: GCA_021811085.1. GTDB lineage: Bacteria > Pseudomonadota > Gammaproteobacteria > Burkholderiales > SG8-39 > 2-12-FULL-64-23. The sequence goes on from JAJZPQ010000026.1 coordinate 35,849, forward strand.
AGCGCTTGTTTGACCACGGCGTCGCCGTCCAGCGCTAGCCTGCGGAGTGGCTTCTTGACCATCGTCGCTCCTCAGCGGCCGCGGATCATGGCGAGTAATGTGCGCGGCACCAGCGCGACCATCGCCAGATGCACCGTGACGAAGGCGACCATCGCCGCCATGGCGAAGAAGTGCACGCGGCGCGCGCTCTCGTAGCCGCCCAGCAGCTCGCGCAGCAGTGGAAACTGCACCGACTTCCACAGCACCGCGCCGGACAGCACGAGCAGTACCGCGTCGGCGATGACGAACAGATAGGCTGCACGCTGCACCGCGTTGTACTGGCGCGGATCCGCATGCGTGAGCCGGGCGCGCAGCGCGGCGAGCAGGTCGGCAAGCACGGCGCGCGGCGACGGCGGCAAGAACTTGTGCATGAGCCGCCCGCTGGCGACATTGCACAGCAGGTATACGAGACCATTGGCGGCGAGCAGCCACATCGCCGCGAAGTGCCACAGGATCGCGCCGCCGAGCCAGCCGCCCAGCGTGAGGTCCTTGGCGAACTTGAAGTCGAACAAAGGCGAGGCGTTGTAGATGCGCCAGCCGCTCGTGACCATGATCAGCACCGCGAGCGCATTGAGCCAGTGCGTCGCGCGCAGCCAGATCGGATGGATGCTGCCGCCAACTTCGTTCATAAGCGTTCTCCTCGCACGAAATCAGGAAGCCACGCATTGCCGCGCGTTCCGCGCCTGGAGCACGGCGCCGCTGCGTTCGTCCTGTACGAATTCGACCAGCTCCAGGCCGGTGCGGTTCCAGGCCGCCGGCAGGATAGGCTCGCGCCGCGCCTGCTGCGCTGGTAGCGTCGCGGAAGCGATCGCAATTCCGGGTTAAACTCGCGGCATCGCATCACCGAAAGCCCGCATGCGCTGGCGTATCACCTCGCTGCTGCTGAACCTCGCCCACGCGATCGACCATCTGATGCTGCTGGTGTTCGCGACGGCGGTCGCGGCGATCGCGCGCGACTTCGGCGTCGGGCGCTGGGAAGATCTCATGCCCTACACCACAGGTGCCTTCCTCATGTTCGGCATCGGCTCCTTTCCCTCGGGGCGCTTGGGAGATCTGTGGGGTCGGCGCGCGATGATGCTGGTATTTTTCTTCGGCATGGGCGCCTCCGCGCTGCTGATTGCGCTTACGCGCAATGAGTGGCAGCTGGCGCTGGCGCTGGGCCTCATGGGCGCGTTCGCCTCGATCTATCATCCGGTCGGCATTCCGATGTTGCTGCGACACGCGCGCAAGCCGGGCATCACCATAGGCGTGAACGGCATGGCCGGCAATCTGGGCATCGCCGCGGCCGCGATTTCGACGGGATTCCTGATTCAGTACGCCGACTGGAGAACAGCCTTCGTCGTGCCCGGGCTCATTTCGATCGCCTGCGGCCTGCTGTTCATGAAAATCGCGCCGGCCGAGCAGGGCGCGCCAGGAAGGCAAACGGTAAGGCAGATCGAGCTCGCCCCGGCGACGCGCAACCGGGTCTTCCTGGTGATGACCATGCTCGCGATCACCACCAGTATCCTGTTCAATTTCACCACCAACGGCAACGGCGAATTGCTCAAGGCGCGCTTGCCGATTCTGGTGCAGCAGCCGGCGCTGCTGGGAATGCTGCTCGCGGTCGTGTACGCGCTGTCCTCGGTATCGCAGCTGGCGGTAGGACGCCTGATCGACCGCTTTCCGATACGCAATGTGATGCTCGGCATCATCGCCTGCCAGGGCCCGGTTTTTCTGCTCGCTGCGTTCAGCCACGGCTGGACGCTTTACGCGGCGATGGTCATTTTCATGGTGCTGGTTTTCGGCTCCATCCCGTTTACCGACGCGATCATCGCCCGCTTCGTCGACGACAGCATACGCTCGCGCGTAAGCGGCATGCGACTCGCCGTTTCCTTCGGCGTGAGCTCGATGGCCGTCTGGGCGCTCGGGCCAGCGGTCAAGGCCGCCGGATTCGGCTTTGCCCTGCTCGCGCTCGGAGCCGTGGCGATCGGCTCACTCCTGATCACCTGGCAGCTGCCCGACGAGCAAAGTATCCGCAAAGCCTCCGAAACCCCCAGTCCGCAGGCCGCCTGAACGGCGATTCAATCGCTGCGCCCGCAGACCGCGGGCGCGGCTGCGCTGCCGCGAAGAGCTGCAATGACAATTATCAATACAGCCGCGTCTGGCAGGGCCAAAGTAGCAAAAAAGGCGGAGACTCTAGATAGTGTTCGAAGTTCCTGCAGCAGTACTCAAGCAAGCCACCAAATGTAGTCACGCGTTTTCCTGTCTGCAAACCGGGCTGTGCGGCAACGGCCCGATGTGCACCGTGGAGCGGGCGCACGGCGAGAACGTCCTCTGCCTGAGCGGTACGGACTGGCCCCAGTGCAGCTACCATCTGGATTTCGGCGGCGCCCGGTTTTGCGTGTGCCCGGTGCGGTGCGTGATTCACCAGCATCAGGCGCCGCTGGCCGGGGCATAGGCAGGCGCGGGCGTACGCCGCGGCAAGCTGCCGGCCGCGGGCGCGCGGGTCTTGGCAGCCGGCGGCGCGATGCTGATCGCGCTTTGCCCCAAGGCCTGCACCAGCACCAAGCCCTTGCGGTCCAATGCGAACGATTCGTCGCGCGCCTACTTTCTGGTCACTTCCTCCGCCGCGGCCGAACGACAGGAGGTAAAGGACTTCGCCGCCTGGTTGCGGCGTCAGGCAAAGCAGGAGTCACACCTGCCCAAGAGCCTGGGCGGCGGCCTGTCCCGGCGTGCGGTAGAATGACGGCGAGAGCGGGATAGAGGAGCAGGGCATATGCGAGGGACCGTCATCGTATCGTTTGCGCGCGGTCGCGACTACGAGCTGAGAATTACCGCCGGCGACGCGCCGTTGCCGCCGGCGCAGGAAGGCGAACTGTGGTTATCGCAGCAGTTCGAGGAACTGGGCTGCGCGCCGAGAAGCCTGGTGGGAAAAGTCCTGGTGCTCGACAAAGTGCTCGAAGTCGCACGCGAGGCGGGCGAGAAGCGCTTCGCCGGGGACATCGCCTGGGCCGAAAAGTATGCCCGCGCCGTGCTCGCCACGCTGCAGCGCAAAAGCGTGCGCGTCGACATTGCGGAGAACACCGTAGCTTAGGACTGCAGCTGCGCCACCTGCTGCGCCAGTTGCTGCATGCGCACCGCGATCGATTTCAGAAGCGACGCCCCGAACGCGGGCTTGGACTTGACCAGGCTGAGGAAGTCGGTACGGTTGATCGCCAGCAGTTTGCAGTCCGACTCCGCGCTCGCCGAGGCCGCGCGCGCGGAACGATCGACCAGCGCCATCTCGCCGAACATGCCGCCGGGCCCCACGTGCTCGACCACGCTGCTGCCTACCGAGATCGCGACGCGGCCTTCCAGTACGACATACATGAATGCCCCGGCCGCGCCCGCGCTCATGATCACCTTGCCCGCGGGGAAACTGGCCGGCTCCTGCGCGCTGAGTTCGCCTTGCAGCCCGGCCAGGGTCCTGCGATCGAGAATATCGCTGTGCTCGGGGGGATTGACTGCCGGGCGCGCGCTGCCGAGCTTGACGATGCTTTGGCGCAAACGCTGCACCATGGTGCTCATGAGCATCAGCGCAAACTCGGGTTTCTTTTCCAGCGCGGCGTGAAACTGCTTTTCGTCCAAAGAAAGCACGCGGCAATTGATTTTGGCCATCGCCGTCGCGCTGCGCGGCAGACCCGCGATGACCGCCAGTTCGCCGAATACGTCGCCCGGCTTCACCACGCCGAAAAACTTATTACGTATCATCAGGCCGATTTCGCCCTCGAGCAGCAGGTACATTCTCGCGCTTTTGGAGAACAAGCCGCCCGCTTTCTCGTTCTCGGAAAAGATGGGCTTCCCCGCCGGCTTTTCTTCCAGCGTTCCCGCCGAGCGGAAGAATTCCAGCGCCACGGCGGGCTGATACAGCGGACTTTGCGCGGCGACTTGCGCCGCCGCGCGCGCGGCCGCTTCGGGCCGGGGCGTGGGTTTGGCCGAAAAATCGAGGTCTTCCATGGGTTTCCATATTTTAATCCTTAATTCAGCCGCGGGCGACGCATCCCCCCAGGACCGCAGCAGCATCGCTCAGGCGCGCGACGCGCGGAAGGAATAGGCTTGGACGCAGAAGCATGACGCCAATACGCACCGGATTTCTCGGCGGCGCCGCAACCGGCTCGGCCCTGGGACATCGAAACCTACAAGCTGACGGCGATGGAGCTGCTGCTCGAATCCCGAGCGGAGTTGCTGCGGTACGCCGCGGTGTCGCAGCCGCCGGTCGGCAAAGGTCGCATCCCGCCGTCGACAGGGGGCGTCTTCAGCTGAACACCGGCGGAGCCAGCTTGGTAAGTGCTTGCTTACGCGCCGTTGCTGCACCTGCAAGTGCAAAGCCGAGCAGCTTGCCGCCCGCATCTTCGAATCTGGCCTCGGTCCCGCTCGCATGCTCGGCGTAGGTCCAGTTGCCGGGGAGGGCCGGAGGCGGGCACACGATCAGCGGCAACGCAGGCGTCTTCACCACCACCGGCATCGCCGGATAGGCCACGGCGGTCGGCGTTCCGGCCAGGGTTCGCGCCAGCGCGCGCGTAGCCTGCATCAACGGCAATACGTAGGGCAGCGTCTGGCCGTCGATCTCGGCGCAATCGCCCAGGGCGTAGACATCCGCGGCGCTGGTTTGCAGCAGGCGGTCGGTGACGATACCGCGATTGACCTGCAGTCCCGCGCGCTGCGCCAGCTGCGTGCGCGGCCGCAGCCCAACCGCAGACAGCACCGCATCGACGTCGAGCGCCGTTCCGTCCGCGAGGTCGACACGCAGATCCGCGGCATGGCGCGACACGGCGCGGGCCGTGGTGCCCAGGTGCCAGACCACGCCCGTCGCCGCCAGAGCCTGTTGAAGTTGTTGCGCTACCGCCTGCGGCAGGAGCCGGCCCAGCGGCCGCGGCGCCGTGTCGATCACGTGGACGCGATAGCCGCCCGCAGCCAGGTCGTTGGCGAACTCGCAGCCGATCAAGCCCGCGCCCAGCAGCGCCACGTTCTTCTTTCCTTCGATCGCAGCACGAAAGCGCGCATAGTCCGCAAGATCATTGACGCGCAGCACTTGGTGAGCGGCATCGCCCGCCAGCGGCAGCACGATCGGGTCGGCGCCGAGCGCGAACACCAGTTTCGAGTAGCGCAGCGCCGCCAGCCTGCAGCGTGCGGCCCGCCGTATCCACGGCCTCGACTTCGACCCCGGGAATGACCCGCGCCTTGAGCTGCGCCGCCATTAGCTCGGCGCTCGCGCCCGCGAGCTGCGCCGCCGCCTTGCCCGACGCAAGCGCATTGGACAGCATGGGCTTGGAATAATAGCTCGCCTCATCGCGGCTCAGGACCGTCAGCGGCAGGGCGGGATCGAGCTTGCGCAGCTCACGTGCGAGGGTATAGCCCGCGAGCCCGCTGCCGATGATGACGACCGGTTCCACCTCAGGCGACCGCCGTGCCGATTTCGACTATTTCGAAATCGGCTTTGGCCACGCCGCAGTCGGGGCAGGACCAATCCGCCGGGATGTCCTCCCAGCGCGTCCCCGCGGGAATGCCGTCCTCGGGCAGGCCCTTCGCTTCGTCGTAGATGAAACCGCAAACCACACATTGCCATGTCTTCATTTGCTTCTCCTGTAATTTGGATGAATCAGCGTTGCGCCTGGGCCAGCGCCGCCTGGTACTGATTGCCGTGGCGCTCTTCGACCTTGGCCAGCGCGGCAAAGCGCTTGGCGGCTTTTTCCAGCGTGCGCCGGAAATTCTCGGCGTGCTGTTTCGATTCGTCGATCTGCTGCTCGAATTCGCTCACAGCCGCGCTGTTGCCTTCTTCGACGGCGAGATGGCGAAATTTCGGGTACATCTCGGTGTATTCATAGGTCTCGCCCTCGATCGCGAGCTCGAGCGCCCGCGCCGGGCTGAGTTCGGCCCTGGGGTAGAGCAGGTCGAGATGGCCGAACGCGTGCTGCACTTCCTGCTCGGCGGTCTCCTCGAATACGCGCGCGGTGGCTTCGTCGCCGGCGGCGCGCGCGAGTTTGGCGAAGTAGCGGTATTTGATATGCGCCATGCTCTCGCCGGCGAACGCCGCCTCGAGGTTCTGGATGGTCACGGATTCCGGTTTCATGTCTGGCTCCTGTTCGATTAAGGTGTGCTACGGAGCGGTTTGTGGGCCGTGGACACAATCGGGTCTAACGGCTAATATTGCTCACTTTAATCGAATAAATCGATATGTCGGCCTTGCCCTCCCTGCGCCAGCTCGGCTACCTGGTCGCGCTGGCGCAGCACCTCAGTTTCACGCGCGCGGCCGCCGCCTGCTTCGTCACCCAGTCCACGCTCAGCGCCGGGCTGAAGGAACTGGAGGCGACGCTGGGCGCGACGCTGGTCGAGCGCGACCGGCGAAGCGTGCTCATGACGCCGCTGGGTCTCGAGGTGGCGGCGCGCGCGCGCAGCTTGCTTGCAGCGGCCGAGGACCTGACCCAGCTCGCCGCGGCGGCAGCCGAGCCGATGACGGGCACGCTGCGCCTGGGTGCGATACCGACACTCGCGCCCTTCCTGCTGCCGCGCATCCTGCCCGGGCTGCGCGCCAAATACCCGCGCCTGAAACTGCTGCTGCGCGAGGACGTGAGCGCCAACCTGCTGCAGCGCCTGGCAGACGGACAGCTCGATTTTGCGCTGCTGGCTCTACCCTTCGACACCGGCGACATGCAGGTGCGGCCGCTGTTCGACGACGAATTCTGGCTGGTCGGGCGCGAGGACGATCCTGCGCTCAAGGCCAGGCGCGCGACGGTCAGCGCGCCCGTAGCAGAGCGGCTGGTGCTGCTCGAGGAGGGGCATTGCCTGCGCCAGCATACGCTCGCCGCCTGTCCGCGCAACGAGACGTCCAATCGCTCCGGCGTGGAAGCGACCAGCCTGCTGACGCTGGTGCAAATGGTCGAGTCGGGCATCGGCCTCGCCCTGGTGCCGGAAATTGCGCTCAGCGGCGGCTTGCTCAAAGGCAGCAGACTCGTGGCGCGGCCGCTGACGCCGCCCGCGCCCAAGCGCAGCATCGCGCTGCTCGCGCGGCGCTCGAGCGCAAGGCTGGCGGAATTCGCGGCGCTGGGCGATTTCATCGAAGCCGCGCGCAAGCGCGAGCATTACGCCGTCAGCACTTCCAGGGGAAGGCGGCAACGCGCCTGAAGCGGGCCGGGGGCCGCGCTAGCGCTGGGGGCTGGGCTGCGCGCGCGCCAGCAGGGAACGCACGAAAGCGCGCGTATAGGCGCCGAAATTCCGCTGCAGGCCGCCGACTATGCCGGTCATCGCTGCGCGCGCCTCGGGCGGCGACTGATCGAGGACGCGGTAGATGTCCACCCCAGGCTCGGTTTCGCCCAATATATACGCCGGATCGGAGACGTATTTCGCCGGCAGACTCAGTTCGAGCACGCTGTCGGTTGCGCGCGCAAGCGAACTGGATTCCAGGCTGATCCGCGCGCGCACCGCGTCGTCCGGAAACGCTTCCCGGCCGGCATCGGTGGACAGATCCTCGGCGGCGCGAATCAAGGCGTCGCTGTCATCGTGGCGCAGATAGGCGCTGCGCATGCGGCGGTATTGGTAATTCTCCAGCGCCAGATGCCGGTTGGAAACCAGGATGATCGCCTGCTTTTTCGGTTGGTGCCAACCGAGCAGGTCGGCCGCGTTGATCCACAGCAGGTGCGTCACGCTCACCCCGGGCAGCACGCTCGCATGGTAAGGCTGGGTCAGGTCCTCGAGGTAATGCAGCGCCCAGCCGGCGAAACGCCAGCCCCAATACGGGCGCCCGGTTTGCAGCGCATACGCCGCCAGCGATTGCCATAGATGGATGCAGTATTCGGGATAGGTCCGCTGCAGAAAACCGGCGGCCTTGTAGACGATCGGGTGCTCGTGGAAAAAACCCATGTGAAACGGCGCCTGGCTCGCGAACTCCAGCGCCGGATTGCCGAAAGGCTGCTTGCCGAAACCGTAGGTTTTGCCGTAAGCGGTGCCGTTGTCTTGCCACAGGCCGATATCCATGCCGTAGTCCGGCTCATCGGTGGCAGTCGCGATGACGTCCAGCGGCGCGACCGCATCGCCTGCGCGCAGCTGCAGGAACACGCTTTCCTGCGCCGAACTTTCGCGCCGGCGCGTCGTGACTTCGGTCCAGGGCAATGCCGACTTTCCCGACACGCTAGCTCCGGGCAGCGCCTGCACGAACAGCTTCAATGGCAGGCCGGGATTGATGCGCAGCGCGGCGATGAAGCGCCGCCTGAGTTCGGCCGGCGCCCCGCCAGCCTTGAATGCGAGCGCCTCGGGACGCGGGGGATACAGCGCAAGCTGCGCCCTGGCCCAGGCCTCCTCGCGCTGCAGCAACTGCTCCAGCCCGGGCGCCTCGGCGGCGAGGAAGGCCTCCAGGGTTTCGGCCTTGATCGCGGGCACCGCCTTCAATTCCGGCATCGCTGCCAACGCCGGCCGCGCCACCAGCGTGTGGTCGGTCCAGGCCGACGCCGGGCCGGCGGCGCAGGCCAGCGCCGCCGCGGCGAGAAGCCGCCCGAATCTGCACCTCATCTGCCGCATGCGCGCATGTTCATGGTTCAAGTTCCTGGTCGAGCCGGGGATAACCGGTGATTTTCTGGATTTCGAGATACAGCGGCTTCAGCCGCGCATACATTTTCCGGTAAACGCGGTGATACAACGCGTCGTAGATTTCGCGATGCTGCGGCAAGGGTTCGAACACGCGCGCGATGCGCGTCATGCCGGCCGCGGCGCTCGCGAAATCCGGGTGCAAGCGCAGGCCGACCGCGGCGTCCATCGCCGCACCCAGCGCGGAAGTTTCATAGATGTGCGGCCGCGCCGTAGGCAGGCCGAAAATGTCCGCGGTCAGCTGCATCGCCGCGTCGCTTTGCGAGCCGCCGCCCGACACGCGCAAGGCGCGCAGCGGCACGCCGCTGCGCTTTTCGATGCGTTCCTTGCCCTCGCGCAGCGCATAGGCCAGGCCTTCGAGGATGGCGCGATACAAATGCGAGCGCGTGTGTACGTCGCCGAAACCGATGACCGCACCCTTGGCTTCCGGTCCGGGCTGTTTGATCCCCGGCGTCCAGTAGGGCTGCAGCATCAATCCCATCGCGCCCGGCGGCACCGCATTCACCAGCTCGTCGAACAATTCTTCTGCGGCTACGCCCAACTCCGCCGCCTGCAATTTCTCATGCTGGCCGAACTGCTCCTTGAACCAATTGACCATCCAGTAGCCGCGGAAGATCTGCACCTCGATACTGTACGCACCGGGAACCGCGGAGGGATAGGGCGGAACGAAAGGCGTCACCTCGAGATACTTCGCGCTGGTGGTGTTGATGGTCGCGGTGGTGCCGTAGCTGAGGCAGCCGATGTGCGGCTCGAGGCAGCCGGCGCCGAGGACTTCGCAGGCTTTATCGGCGGCCGCGGCGATGAGCGGCGTGCCGGCGCGCAGGCCGGTAGCAGCGGCAGCTGCGGCCTCGATCTCGCCGATCACCGTGCCGGGGGCCGCGAGCTCGGGCAGCATGCCGGGCTCCAGCGCCAGCGCCTGCCATTTCCAGTCGCCCGGCGCGGCCCAGCGCAGCCGCTTGTAGTCGAAAGGCACATAGGCGACCTGCGAGCCGGCCGAGTCGATGTAGCGGCCGCACAGGCGGTAATTCAGATAACCGGAGAGCAGCAGAAATTTCGCGGTCTGCTGCCAGATATCCGGTTGGTGCGCCTTGATCCAGTTTATTTCCGCTTCGCCGCGGAAAAAATTGATGGTGCCGTCCACCCGCGCAAGCTTGAACGCGAGCGTCCACCACCGGCTCATCGGCGGCACGCTGTCGGTGCGCCGCTGATCGAGCCAGGTGATCGCGGGACGCAGCGGCCTGCCTTGCGCATCCAGATTGATCACCGTGCCGCGCTGGGTCGTAACCGCCACGGCGCTGACTGCGCTGCTCGCGATTGCGCTCTGCGCCCACAAGCGTTGACAGGCTGCGCACACGGCCTGCCAGTAATCCTCGGGGTCGTGCTCGGCCCAGCCGGCCCGATCGGAAAAATACGCTTGCAGCTGCACCTGCGCCTTGGCGACGATATTGCCGTGCAGATCGAACAGCAGCGCGCGCACGCTCTGCGTGCCGTTGTCGATCGCCAGAATGTAGTCACCGGACATATGGCATCCTGACATGAAACTTTGTTTGGCGCCCTTGGCCTGCCGCGACGCTTGATATACTGCGCCGACGATCCCGGACCGCCGGGACCGCTTCAGCGCGCAGATGCCACCTTACATCAAAGTCCGCAAGCAGCCATGTCCATGACGCCGGCGCGCGAACATTGGCTTGCCGCCGCCGATAGCACGGCCCTTTTTGTTTCCGATTGGCCGGTTGATGCTGCGCCAGGCGAGGGCGTCGTGCTGATGCACGGGCTGGGCGAGCATTGCGGCCGCTACGCGCATGTGGCGCGCTTCTTCAACAATTGCGGCTACTCGGTGCGCGCCTACGATCACCGCGGTCACGGCCGCTCCGGCGGCGCACGCGGCGATGTGCCCGATGCCGAGACCCTGCTGCAGGACGCAAAAATCGTGATAGACGATTTCGCACAGAATCTGTCTGCGCCGCCGCTGCTGCTGGGCCACAGCATGGGCGGATTGTTCGCCGCTTATTACGCGGCGCGCGCGCTGTCGCCGCTGGGCGGCCTGATCCTGTCCTCGCCCGCGCTGCGCATACGGCTGAGTGCGATGCAGAAGCTGTTGGTGCAGCTATTGGGCGCGCTCGCGCCCGGATTGGGCATTGCCAACGGACTGGACTCGAACTACCTGTCGCATCGGCGCGACGTGGTCGAAGCCTACGACCGGGACCCGCTGGTGCATGCGAAGATCAGCGCGCGTCTGCTGCGCGCGATGCTCGAAGCGATCGCGTTCGCCCAAGCCCAGGCACCGGCGCTCGGCGTCAAGACCCTGCTGGTCGTGGCCGGCGACGATCACCTGGTCGATGCCGGCGGCAGCGAGGCGTTCCATGCGAAGCTCGCGCCGGGCGTGTGCACCCTGCACCGCTACCCCGGCTACTACCACGAACTGTTCAACGAAACCGAAGCGGAGCGCGTGTTCGAACACCTGCGCGCCTGGCTGGACGGGCTGCGCTAGACCGGCCGATTTCCGGGGTAATGCTGCACCCCGGGATCGCGATACAACCACGGGCGCGCGCTGTCGGTCCAGATGTTCATCACCAGCTTCATGTCGTTGGGCGCATCGAGCGTGCCCACCTTGAGCACCATCATCTCCGGCATCTTTTCGCGCTGGCTGTAAATCGGCGAGCCGCAGTCGCCGCAGAAATAGCGGTTGAGGATGTTGCCGCTCGCAGCGGTGTCGGCGTAGCGCTTGGGCTTGCCCGAGGTGAACGTCACCGCGGCAGTCGGCACTGCTGCATTGTGGCTCGCGCCGGTGCCCGTAGATTTTTGGCAGTGGGTGCAGTGGCAGGCGATGATTTTGTCCAGCGGCTGGCTGATGCTATAACGGATGTTGCCGCACAAACAGCCGCCGGTGATCGCATTCGACACGGAATTCTCCTTCTTCGGTTGGGGCAGTGACATTTGGCCGGCGCCAATGATACCCTGATCGGCGCGCCCCGCGTCTTGGGCAAAGCGCGCTAGCATGCGCGAACGCGCACCACCCGGACCCGCACCCATGAACAGCGCCAACGACACCCACTCCAAGGTTCTCGGTTACATCCTGTGGATCTTCGGCTTCACCGGCTCGCATCGCTTCTACTACGGCAAGCCGGTCACCGGAACGATCTGGTTCTTCACCCTGGGCCTGCTCGGTGTCGGCTGGCTGATCGATCTGTTCCTGATCCCGGGCATGGACCGCGAAGCCGATCTGCGCTTTCGCGCCGGGCGCGTGAACTACAGCATTGCCTGGGCGCTGCTGACCTTCCTCGGCCTGCTCGGCATCCACCGCATGTACATGGGCAAGTGGATCACAGGGATCATCTACCTCTGTACCGCGGGCTTGCTCGGGCTCGGTTACCTGTATGACTTCTGGACGCTGAACGATCAGATCACCATCGTGAATGCGTCCGCATGAAGTGACGCGAACTGCAGCTCAGCGGGCATTCAAACAGGAAATCACAACCGCGGTTGTAATTTCGAGCGCTCAAGCGCTCAGGGTTTCGCGCTGAAATCCAAATCCGCGCCCGGCGCTGCAGGCGCAGCCGCCGGTGCCGCTGCCGCAGCCCGCGCTGCCACCCGCGCCGCCGCCGGCGGTATGTTCTTGCTCGGATCGTCCGGCGCCGCAGTGCCTCCATTCGCGAGCGCCGCTTCCAGATCCTGCAGAATTTGCGCAATATCGAACGGCGAGCGACCCTGCATGCGCAGCAGGATGCGCGAGGGCAGATCCTGGATGCGCGGCACGGCCGCGCGCACGTTGGCGGCAGTGGTGAGTATGGGCACGGCGTGATTGTTGCGGAAGCCGGGTTCGGCGCGATCGATTGCATCGATCACCGCATTCTGGGCCTTGGCGATGCCCATGAGCAGTTCGGCAAGCTGCGTGTTGTCCATGGCGGATTCCTCTTTTCTCTGTTCCGGCGGCCGGCATGGAATCGCCTGCCCGCGTGTTTTGCTTTGCGTAAGGATACAGCAGGAGCCGGGACGAGGGCAGTAGG
>JAJZPQ010000103.1 GCA_021811085.1 Pseudomonadota bacterium
GACTTCGGCCACGCCCTGCAGCACTTTCTGCGGCGTGATCAGATTCATGCGGCCGCGCTGGTCGTCGGGTCCGAAATCGCCCCAGTTCGAACCCGGGGGCCGCTGCTTCCATCTGGGCGGCACTGGTCTTATCCCCGGGTGTTCAAGCAAGGGCCAGTCGGAAATTCATGCCTTGGCCTGCGCGCGCGCGCGTTCCTGTTCCTGCAGCGCGCGCCACATGACTTTGCCGGTGACCGATTTAGGCAGGCTGTCGGCAAACTCGACCACGCGCGGGTACTTGTATGCGGCCATGTGGGTCTTGCACCACTCGATGATGTCCTCGGGCTTGACCTTGCCCTTGCTCGTCGCCTTCAGCACCACGACCGCCTTTACGGTCTCGCCGCGGTAGGCGTCCTGCGCGCCGATGACGCAGGCCTCCTGGATGTCCGGATGGCCGAACATCATCAGCTCGACCTCGGCCGGCCAGACCTTGAAGCCGGAGGCGTTGATCATGCGCTTCAAGCGGTCGACCATGAAGAAATAGCCGTCCTCGTCGTAGCGACCCAGGTCGCCGGTGCGGAAAAAGCGCTTGCCGTCGATTTCGATGAACACGGCACGGGTCGCCTCCGGATTGTTCCAGTAACCGGCGAAAACCTGCGGGCCGCTGGAGACGATCTCGCCCGTCTCGCCCGGCCCCAGTTCCTTCAGCGTATCCGGATCGATCACGCGCGACTCGGTATTGCACAGCGGAATCCCCAGGCACTGGCGCTTGGGCCGGCTCGGATGGTTGCTGTGCGTAGGCGCTGCGGTCTCGGTGAGCCCGTAGCCTTCGCAGAACTCCAGTCCGGTCAGCTCATACAGGCGCTTGGCCACGGCTTCGGGCATGGCCGCACCGCCGCCCGAAATGCCGCGCAGGCTCTTCAGGCTGTCGGACTTGAAATTCGGACTCGCAAACAGGTCGATCACCATGGTCGGAATATTGGTCCAGCTCGTCACCTGGTGGCGCTCGATCAGCTTCAGCGCGAGCTCGCGGTCCCAGCGCGTCATCACCACGATGCCCGCGCCCAGATAGATGCTGCCGTTCATCAGCACCTGCATGCCGGTGACGTGGAAAAACGGCACCACGGCGAGCGAAACGTCGTCAGCCGAGCCGCGTGCCCAGACGCCGGCAATCGCGATCGTGCCCATGAGCGTGCGGTGGGTGTGCATGCAGCCTTTCGGCTTGCCCGTCGTGCCCGAGGTGTAGGGCAGCGCGGCGAGATCGTCGGGCCCCGCCAGATGCTCAGCCGGCTCGCGTCCGGCCGCCAGCGCCTCGCCCCAGGGAACGATGCCGGGCGCGCGCGCCGGCGCGGGCAACTTGAAGAAATCGGGCAGCGGCAAGTCGGTGTCCGGATCGATGTAGTCGGCGTAGTTGGCGCAGATGATGCGCTCCAAGCCCTGCCCGGCGAGCAGCGGCGCAACGCGCGGCAGCAGTTCGTGGCCGCAAATCGCGAGCTTGGTCCCGGCGTCGGCGACGTAATGCGCCAATTCCGCCGTGAGGTTCATCGGATTGACCGGCACCGCCGCCGCGTCGGCGCGCAAAATGGCGTAATAGGCGATCACGAACTGCGGGCTGTTCTGCATGTCGAGCAGAACCCGGTCGCCTCTGCGCACGCCGCAGTCCTGCTGCAGGTAAGCCGCGAGCGCGTCCACCTGCGCCTTGAGCTCGGCGTAGCTGAGCTTGCCGCCGTAGAAGAAGATCGCGGTCTTGCGCGCATAGCGCGTGGCCGCGACCTCGAGGTTGTAACAGAGGCTGGTCTCGGGCAGCGGAAACTGCTTGGGCACGCCCATGGGCCAGTGCTTGAAGTGCCGATCCTGCATGATGCTCCTCCTGCTCGCCTGCCGCGCGCGCGACGCGCTGCAGTCTATCCCTGACTGCGCTAGACGTACTGCCGCGTCAGCCACTCCGCCACGCAGGCCGGCTTAACCGAGCCTTCGCGCTCCACGGTCACGTTCCAGGTGAGCTGGTTCCCACCCTTGATGTTTTCGAATTTGTTGAGCACGAAGCGCGCGCGGATGCGCGAGCCGGCCGGCACCGCATCGGTGAAGCGCACCCGGTTCAAGCCATAGTTGACGCCCATTTTCATGCGGCTCACGTCGACCGTGCTTTCCAGCAGATGCGACAGCAGCGACAGCGTGAGAAAGCCGTGCGCAATGGTTCCGCCGTAGGGCGACTCGCGCTTGGCGCGTTCCGGGTCGATATGGATCCACTGCGGATCGACGATCGCACTCGCGAATTGGTTGATGCGCTCCTGGCCGACCTCGAACCAGGGCGAAACGCCGATCTCCTCGCCTACGTGCAGATGCAATTGGGTGATATCGTTCATAGGCGGGCATTCTGCCATGAAACGCCGGGCGCGACGGGCGCGTCCCGCCTACCCGCCTGAGCCAGGTCCTAGCCATATGACTTTCGCCACCGGCCTTAAGTCACTGTGATTGCGCGGCAGGCCAAACCACAGCAGAATGCAGCCGTCCAATAATCCAGCGCAAAAACCTTGAACCTGCCCGGCACCGCCAAGCTGTTCCTCGCTACCGGCTGTATCGCCGCGCTGCTTGCGGTTGCGTTCGGCGCATTCGGCGCGCACGCGCTGAAAACACGCATCGAACCCGAGCTGCTGGCGGTCTACAAGACCGGCGTCGAATACCAGTTCTACCATGCGCTGGGCCTGATCCTCGTCGGGCTGGCCGCGTTCCACTTCCCCGCCTCCGCCTATCTGCGCGGCGCAGGCTGGGCCATGCTCGTCGGCATCCTGCTGTTCTCGGGCAGCCTCTATCTGCTCGCGCTCACCGGCTTGCGCTGGCTGGGGGCAATCACCCCCTTGGGCGGGGCGGCTTTCATGGCTGCCTGGGGCCTGTTCGCGGCCGCAGTCATCAGCGGGCCATAACGTGTACGCGTGGCAGTTTCCCGTTTACGCGTACGTGCTGATCCCGGCGGCCCTGCTTGCCTGCATTCTGGCCGCGCTTGCCTGGCCGCGACGCAGTGCGCCCGGCGGCACCGCGTTCGTGCTGTTGATGATCGCGACCGCGGTCTGGGAGCTGTTCCGCGTGCTCGAGGCAGCCGCGATCGAGACCAGCGCCAAGGTCTACTGGGCCCGGTTCGAATATTTTGGCATCGCCACCGTGCCCGTGCTGTGGTTCCTGTTCACGCGCCAGTTTTCGCGGCGCGACCGCACCAGCCCCGGGCTGGGTCCGGCCTGGCTGTGGATCCTTCCCGCCGTGACCCTGGCGCTGGTATTCAGCAACGCGCAGCACGGCTGGTTTTGGAGCGAAATCAAGCCCGCATCCGCGGAACCGGGGACTCACCTCATTTACTCGCACGGTCCGGCCTTCTGGATCACCGCGCTGTTTAACTACCTGCTGATCCTGCTCGGCACCGTGGCTCTGCTCGATGCGAGCATGCGCGGCGAAGGGGTCGATCGGCGCCAGGCCATTGCGCTGCTTGCCGGCGCGGGCGTCACCTGGATCGCCAACATGGCCTATCTCGGCGGCCTCGCCCCCGTCGCAGGACTGGATCCGACGCCGTTCACGTTCACGCTGACCGGCGCGATCTACGCCTACACCCTGTACCGCTACCGGCTGTTCGAACGGGTGCCGGTGTCGCGGCACGCCCTGCTCGAGAGCCTGGCCGAAGGGGTGCTGGTGCTGGACAACAATCTGCGCATCGCCGATATCAACACCGCGGCCATTCGCCTGCTCGGCCTGTCCGCCGCTTCCTGCCTGGGCGGGGACGCGCCCGCGCTGCTCGCGAGCTGGCCGCAATTGCGCCAATACTGCGCGAACGAGGGCGAAGCGCAGGGCGAGGTCCAGATCATCGGCCGCCATCTGGACGTGCGCGCCGTGTCGCTGAGCGAACGCGGCCGCAAACACCAGGGCCGGCTGCTGGTGCTGCGCGACATCAGCAAACACCGGCTCGCCGAAGATCAGCTGCGGGAAGCCAATGCGCGGCTGCAGGCGCATATGGCCGAAATCGAAGCCTTGCAGGGCAAACTGCAGGAGCAGGCGACACGCGATTCCCTCACCGGCCTGTTCAACCGCCGCTACCTCGAAGAAACGCTGCAGCGTGAAATCGCGCAGGCATTGCGCTCGGGCGGGCCGCTGGGCATCGTCATGATCGACATCGATCATTTCAAGGAACTCAACGACGCGTACGGACACAGGGCCGGCGACACGGCGCTGCAGGCGCTGGGGCAACTGCTCGCCGCGAACACGCGCAGCAGCGACGTGGCCTGCCGCTACGGCGGCGAAGAGTTCGTGCTGGCGCTGCCGGGGGCGACGCTGGAAGCCGCGCGCGAACGCGCCGAACATCTGCGGCGTGCGGTCGAGGCCATGCGCGTGCCCTACGGCGGCGCGACGCTGTCGCTGACCATTTGTGCCGGCATCGCCGCCTACCCGACGCACGGAGGCCGCGCGGACGAGGTGCTCGACCAGGCCGACCAGGCGCTGTATCAGGCCAAGAACGGCGGGCGCAACCGCTGCATCGTGTTTGCCGCCGGCGCCATGCTCCCGGCCGCCGCCCCTGGCGTTCGTCCGGCAGCTTGAGTACGCAAGGAAACATCGCGTAGCCAGCCCTAGCTGGACTGATCAGCGCAGGCGCCTCGCTCAGACCTCCACGCCGGTCTCGCGCAGGAGGCGCTCCACCTCATTGCGCGACGGACTGCCGTTGCGGCCGCCGGCGCGCGTGCATTTGATGGCGGCAGCCGCGTTGGCATACCGCAGCGCCTGCTCCGGCGTTTTCGCCTCGGCCAGCATCAGCGCGAACGCGCCGTGGAACACGTCGCCTGCCGCGAGCGTGTCCAGCACGGGCAGGGCAAACGCGCGAAGGTGGCGCAAGCCGCCTGCTTGCCCGGCCGCGAACCAGTGCACGCCGCGCTCGCCTTGCGTGACTGCGGCGAAGCGCGCGCCCAGCGCCAGCGCCCGGCGCAGTCCGGCTTCCATCTCGCCCGCGCCGGCGAAACATTCCAGCCCGTGCTCGGAAAACAGCACGTATTCGGCCTGCCCCGCCAGTGCCTGCAGCGTTGCGGCCTCGGCCGTATCGGCATCGAGCACGCCGGGAATGCCGGCCCGGCGCGCAGCGCGCAGCGCGGCGAGCGCGCCCTGCGGCCAGCGCACATCGGCGAGCAATGCTCCGGCCGACGCAATCTGCGCGAGCGGCAGCCACTCGGCCGGAGCCTCGAGCGCGCTGCCGCGATAACTTACGATCAGGCGCTCGCCGCGCGCATCGATCAGGATCGCCGAGGTGGAGGACTGCAGCCCGGCAAAGCGGCGCAGGCCGTTCACGTCCACGCCTGCGGCCTGCAGTTGGACACGCATGAGTTCGGCCACGCTGTCTTCGCCTGCCGGCCCCCAGAAATGCGCCTCGCCGCCGAGCCGCGCGATCGCCACGGCCGCATTCGCCGCCATGCCGCCGCCGATTTCGGCGAGGCTGCTCGCCCTCAGTTTGGCGCTGGCTGCGGGCCAGGCGTCGACCGTGAACACGCGGTCGAGCGCGCTGTGCCCGACGCAGATGACTTTGGCCACCTGGCGTAAACCCGGGGTTCAGCTGCGGTAGGACGGATCGAGGCGGTCGAGCCGGCGCAGCAGCGCGGGCCAGGCGAGCATGCCGCCCAGCCCCTTGGTCACCGCCTTGCCCTGCGCTCGCAGGGACGGAATGTCGAGCTGGCTGCGTGCGTTCATGCTGTTCTCCTCTGTCCTGTTCAAGCCCGGCCGGCTACATCTGCTCCCAATATTCGGACGGATCGACCTCGGCGTCGATCACGGTCAGGCGCCGGCTCGCCACCGCCTCGCGCAAGGCCTGCTCGAACGCCGCGATGCTGTTCACGCGCACGCCCTTGGCGCCGAAGCCTTGGGCGATGATATCAAAGCGCGGCGAGTCGAAATCCGTGGCGCGCGCGGCCAGGTTCATTTTCGACTGCTTCAGCTTGATCAGCGACAGGCTGGCGTCGTTCAGTACCACCAGCACGAGCGGTAGCCTGCGCTCGGCGGCGACGGCGAGCTCGCCCTGAGTCATGAGCATGCAGCCATCGCCGAGCATCGCCACCACCGGCCGGTCCGGATGCACCAGCTGGGCACCGATCGCAGCCGGCAGCGCATAGCCCATGCAACCCAGGCCGTTGGACTGCAACAACTGCCCCGGCACGCGGCAGCGGATCACGTGGTTGGCGAGGATGCGATGCGAACCCACATCCACCGTCATGATCCAGTCTTCGGTCGCCTGCGCGCTTACCGCCGCAAACAGCGCCGCCGGGCTGATGCCTTTGGCCGGCGCGCGCGGCCGCACGATGTGCGCCACGGCCAGTTTGAGTTGCGCCAGACGCGCGCTGCCCCAGGACGCGGCCTTGTCCGCGGCGGCATCGGGCATGAGCTGCGCCAGCATGTGCGGCAGATGACCGTAGGCGCGCTCGCCCTCCGGAAAAATGCGATGGTTGAGCGCGCCCCAGTTCAGCGTTATCGCCGTTTGCGCTTCGGGCCAGGCGTCGAGCCAGGCATCGCGCAACTCGATCGGATCGAACCCCGCCATGAGGATGAGGTCGGCTTCCCGCACCAGTTTCATGTTCTCCGCATCGACCACCGGCGACAGGCCGACGCTGCCCAGGCACAACGGATGCTGCTCGGGGATCACGCCCTTCGCCTTGTAGCTGCAGAAGAACGGCAGCTGCCAGGCTTCGACCAGCGAGCGCAGCGCTGTCGGCGTCCGCCCCAGCAGCGCGCCGCGGCCGGCGAGCAGCAGCGGCCGCTTTGCCGCGCCGAGCATCGCACCCAGGCGCGCTGCCTCGGCCGCTGCGAGCACCGTTGCGGCGCAGCGCGCCGGCCGGTAATCGTCTTCGCGCTCCGCCGCGGCGCGGCTGTAGTCCGCGGGCAGGTTCAGCAGCACCGGCCCGGCGGGATAGGCGAGCGCGATGTCCAGCGCCTTCGCCACCTGCTGCGCCGCGCGCTTCGGATTCAGCTGCTCGGCGTATTTCGTCACGGGCCGCGCCAGCGCGACCTGGTCGAACACCTGATGGTTGTAAATGCCCATGCTGGCCGTATTCATCTCGCCCGACAGCACCAGCATGGCGGAGCGCTCCTGCATCGCGCCGGCGATGCCCGACATCGCATTGGCAATACCCGGTCCGAGCGCGGGAATCAGCGCCGCCGGGGCTCCGCTGAGCTGATACACCGCGTCGGCCATGAAGGCACAGGAGGGCTCGGACTTGCCCAGCACGAACTCGATGCCCTGCTCCTCG
This sequence comes from Pseudomonadota bacterium, assembly GCA_021811085.1. Classification (GTDB taxonomy): domain Bacteria; phylum Pseudomonadota; class Gammaproteobacteria; order Burkholderiales; family SG8-39; genus 2-12-FULL-64-23. The sequence continues at coordinate 7,242 of JAJZPQ010000103.1, forward strand.
CAGGCGCGCACCGTTTCGAGCACGTCGTTGCCGGGTATGCCGAAGGCGAAGCGGGCGCCGTATTTTTTCAGCGTTGCGGCGATCGCATCGGCGACCTTGGCGGGGGCTTGCGCATTCACTTTTGCGTGCATGGATTTTCCGGCGGCGTTTTTAAAGGCGCTAGCTTACACGCCGATGCACGCAGCGCAAGCGCCAGCGGCCGCACGCGCCTCAAATGGCGCTCAGTCCGGCGTGCTGAAACGGTGATCGTTGAAGAAGGCCTGCATATGAAAACGCGCCTGCTCCGGCGCATAGCGATAGTCGCGGCCGACCGGGCAGGCATGACGCGCGAGGCAGCCGCGCTGCATGCACGCGCCATCCGGTGCTGCGGCGAGATGGCGCACGCAGGCCGGGACGTCGTAGGCGCCGCCTGCGAATGCGTCTGCGGGGCATGCGCGCAAGCAGGGGCGATCGGCGCAACCGGCGCAAGGGCTCGCGCGGCGCTCGGGCGGCGGCAGCGCGATTGTGCCGGCGAACAGGAGCGCACCGCGATAGCCGTGCCACAGGCCGTAATCCGGGTGGATCAGCAGGCCCAGCGGCGACGGGTGACAGGCCTCGGCGCGCTGCGCCCAGCGCTGGAACGGCAGATAGGGACGCGCAAACGGAAATACGGCGCGCGCTCCCAGGCGCGCAGCCAGTCCGGTGAGCACGCGCTCCGACCACTGGTCCAGGGTCATGTCGCTGCCCGCGCGTGCGGCAGCAAACGCGGTCCACATCTGCGGCCCGGCATTTCCGGCCAGCACCAGGCTGCGCGCGGGCGTATCGGCCGCGAGGCACGGCACGCCGTCGGCGGCGGCGGGATGAAACGCGCCGCGCGGGCTCAGTCCCTGTTCGCGCAGCGCGTGCTCGATTTCCGCCAAATTCATCCCGTCCTCCTCGCCCCGCCTTGAGGCCCGCCGGCAAGCAGCATACACTTGCCAGACGGCGCCTTGCAGCTGGCCAGTCGGCATCGACCCGGGGAGAACAACATGACCAACAACGATCCTTACACCGCACCCGAATCTCGGGCCTGGGCGTTTCATGCCGAGGGGCGCGTCGTCGGCGGCGGCCGCGGATGGGACTGGATCGTCGAAGCGTTTGCCTTGTTCCGCCGGCAGCCCGGCATGTGGATCTTGATCATGGTCCTGGCCGGGATTCTGTTCGTCGCCATCAGCGTGATCCCGATTCTGGGTTCTCTCGCAAGCACGCTGCTGTTCCCGATTTTCGGCGCCGGCCTGATGCTGGGCTGCAAAGCGCTGGATCAGGGCGGCACGTTGGAGCTCGCGCACCTGTTCGCCGGCTTCCAACATCGGACCGGCGACCTGGTGATGGTGGGGGTATTCAATTTGGTCTGCGGCGCGATCATCGCGTTCGCCGCGGCAGCAGTGGCCGGCGGGGGCGTGTTCATGGCCATCATGCACGGCGGTATGGCGGGAGCGGGCATATCCATCGCATCGATGCTGATGGCGCTGCTGCTGGTCGCGGCCCTCGCGGTGCCGCTGTCCATGGCGATCTGGTTTGCGCCCGCGCTGATCGTCCTGAACGAGCTGGCGCCCGTGGCTGCGCTCAAGACGAGCTTCTACGTCTGCCTCAGCAACTGGTTGCCTTTCCTGGTCTATGGCGTGGTGCTGCTGGTCCTGTGCCTGGTCGCCGCGATCCCGCTGGGCCTGGGCTACCTGGTCCTGTTCCCCGTGCTGGCCGCATCCGTCTATACCGCCTATCGCGACATTTTCCGCGCCGGCTGATGCGCGCGGGCAAGCTGCCATGCTAAGCGCGATCACGCTGCTGATCTGGCCGTTCGGCTAGCGCAAGAATTGGCGTAAGCTATGCGCCGCGGCGCGAGAGCGCAATCCAAAATTCCACACAGGGCAATAACAGAGTGAACACGAATTCGAAAAAACTGCGCCTGGGCATACCCAAGGGCAGCCTGCAGGAAACCACACAGAAGCTATTCATCCGCGCCGGCTACGATCTGCGCATTTCCGGGCGTTCCTATTACCCCGACATCGACGACCCCGAGATCGAATGCATCCTGATCCGGCCGCAGGAGATGTCGCGCTACGTCGGCCAGGGGATACTCGATTGCGCCATCACCGGCCTGGACTGGATACTCGAAAACGACGTCGATGTGGCCGAACTCGCCGACCTGCGCGCGCCCTGGCCGAATTACGGCACGGTGCGCTGGGTCATGGCATCCAAGGAAGACTCGCCCTTCCACGGCGTCAAAGACCTGCAGGGGCGGCGCATCGCCACCGAAGCCGTGGGCATGACCAAGCGCTTCCTCGCGCAACACGGCGTGCAGGCGAACGTGGAATTCTCCTGGGGCGCGACCGAGGTCAAGCCGCCGATCCTCGCCGACGCGATCGTGGACGTGTCCGAGACCGGCGCCTCGCTGCGCGCGAACAATCTCAAAATCATGCATGTGGTGCTGGAGAGCACGCCGCGCTTCATCGCCTGCCGCGACTCGCTCAAGGACGGCTGGAAAAGCGCGAAAATCGACTGCGTGCTGATGCTGCTCAAAGGCGCGATCGCCGCGG
>JAJZPQ010000104.1 GCA_021811085.1 Pseudomonadota bacterium
GAGTGGAATATTGCGCGAACGGCAGAAGTGGTGGGGCTGGAGCGCACGCATCTCTATCGCAAGCTGAAGAATCTGAGTATTGCCCTGAAGGGCGAGCGGCATGCGGGCGAGGATGGGGATGAGGGGGGGGAGGGGTGAGAGAATCTCTGTATTTGCGCACCATTCCCGGCGGCAAAAATGGTTTCGCGCTCTGGGTTCGTATGTTGTTTTCAGCCCTGGTCGATGCAGACTTCCTGGATACCGAGCGTTACGTGGCACCGGACAAATTTGCGCAGCGTAACCAATGGCCCACACTGTCTGAACTCACGATGCTTTTTGACGCCCACATGGCGCAACTGGTCACCAGCGCAGCACCTACTCCTGTCAACACGTTGCGCGCCGATATTCTGCGCCAGTGCCGCGAAAAAGCCACGCTGGCTCCCGGTTTATTCTCCCTCACCGTTCCCACCGGCGGCGGCAAAACGCTTTCCGGCATGGCCTTCGCGAAGGTCGGTTAGCCGGGAAAGGCGAAGTTGTCGTTTTTGTGCCTCCCAAGCCTGCTCCACCGGGATTGTTGCGCTGCAGCTCGTTGCCCATTTGCTCCTTGGCACAGAGCGATCTAAGATGACCATCTATAGAGGTCATATGGAGTGGGTCATGAACATTAGCGCCTCCGAATTCAAGGCCAAATGCCTGAAACTCCTCGACGAAGTCGCCGCCACCCACGAGCCGCTGGTCATCACCAAACGCGGCAAACCCGTCGCGCGTGTCGTGCCCATCGAAGACGAGCAACCGCGCGGCCTGTTTGGCTACATGAAAGGCACCGTCACGATCCATGGCGACATCGTCAACGTGCCGCATGAGCCTTGGGCGGCCGAGACGGGCGAAGAAGACGATCTGTACGGCCCTCTCCTCACCGATCCATCCGTCAAACCATGAGCGCGCTGTTGCTCGATACCCACGTCTGGCTCTGGTACGCGGAGGGCGTTGCCGGGCGATTGAAACCCGGTGGCGTCAGCCGGATCGAAGATGCGCTGCTCACGAATCGACTGCACGTCAGCGCGGTCAGCGCATGGGAGATCGGCCTGCTGGTCGCGAAAAACCGGATCACCCTGTCAGTGCCAGTAAAGGACTGGATACAGCATGCGACGACGCTGCCCGGCCTGCGCTTGCGCCCACTCGACTGGCAAGCTGCGCTTGAAAGTACCTTGCTGCCTGGTGTGCCACACGCCGACCCGGCGGACAGGTTGCTGATTGCCGAAGCGCGCATCGGCGGCTACACCCTGGTGACGCGCGACCAGAAAATTCTGGACTACGGCAAGACCGGACATGTGAACGTGCTGGCTGCATGACTTGGGAGAACCGATGCCGAAAATGAGCACTGACATGTACTACGCACACAGCGCAAACCACATCGGCGATTGGCACCCCCTCACCGTTCATCTCGGTTCGGTAGCCAATCTTGCAAAAGACTTCGCGAGCGAATCGGCGTGGCGTGACGAAGCGCACCTTGCCGGACTGCTGCACGATCTCGGCAAATACGCGGATCGGTTTCAGCGCCGCCTGCATGGCCAGGATTCCGGGCTCGACCATTGGTCGCAGGGCGCATCGCTCGCGCTGACTAACCGCGCCATCGCCGCCGCGCTGGCGATCCAGGGGCATCACATCGGCTTGCAGCGCGGCGACAACGATGCGCTCAAGCGACTGCACCCCGCAACGCTGACGAACGCCGTACTGCCCGGCCTGCAACTTTCCGACGCCAACCTCGACGCGCTCGCCGCACGCGCGCAGGCGGACGGCCTGCAATTCGCCGCGCCCGCCGCACCCTGTATGCAGGGCTGGCATCAGGCCGTCGCGGCCATGCTCGACGTGCGCCTGCTGTTCTCGTGCCTCACCGACGCCGACTTTCTCGACACCGAAGCGCATTTCAACGGCGACGCAAACGGCAAGCGACCGCGTGCCGCCGGGCCTGCGCTCGACCCCGCCGCTGCGCTGGCGGCGCTCGACCGTTTCATGGCCGATTCCATCCGCAAAGGCAGCCTTGCGACGGACGACGTACGCACCGCGCGCGAAACGCTCTGGCGCGCGTGCGGCGACGCGGCCAACTCAAAGCCGGGCGCATTCACCCTCACCGCGCCGACCGGCTCCGGCAAGACCCTCGCCATGCTGCGCTTCGCGCTGGAACACGCACGCGAACACGGTCTCAAGCGCATCGTGCTCGCCGTGCCTTTCCTCACCGTCGTCGAACAGACCGCCACGATATATCGCCGCGTCTTTGCCGGATTCCCGGCGAATTTCGTCCTCGAACACCACAGCCTCGCCGGGCTCGGCGAAGAATCCGAGCGCGAAGACGCAGAAGGCGGTGCGTCTCGGCAACGCCGCCTGCTCGCAGAAAATTGGGACGCGCCCATCGTGCTGACGACGAATGTGCAACTGCTCGAATCGTTGTTTTCCAACCGCCCGTCGGCGTGCCGCAAGCTGCACCGTCTCATGCGCTCGGTCGTGATCTTCGACGAAGCGCAAAGCCTGCCCGCCACGCTCGCCGTGCCCACACTCGCTGCACTCTCGCACCTCTCTGGCGTGTACCAGAGCAGCGTCGTCTTTGCCACCGCAACCCAGCCCGCGTTCGACACGCTTTCTGCTGCGGTCTCCAAACATGCGGGAGCAGGCTGGAAGCCGACTGAAATCGTGACCGGCCACGCCAAGCTCTTCACCAATCTCAAGCGCGTCGAAGTCGAATGGCGTGACGCAAAAACAAGCTGGCACGCACTGGCTGAGGAGTTGAAAACCCAACCGCAAGCGCTGGTCGTGTGCAATCTCAAGCGCCACGCGCTGGCCTTGCTCGACGCGCTGAAAGAGACGGACGGCGTGTTTCATCTCTCGACCAACCTCTGCGCCGACCATCGCCGCGCCGTTCTCGACCGGGTGCGCAAGCGGCTTGCGCTCAAGCAACCCTGTCGCTTGATTTCCACCCAATGCGTCGAGGCCGGGGTCGATGTCGACTTTCCGGTGGTGTATCGCGCATTCGGCCCGCTCGACGCCGTGGCGCAAGCAGCCGGGCGCTGCAACCGCGAAGGCCGACTCAATTCACAAGGTGCATATGGCCGCGTGATCGTCTTCGAGCCGGACGACGCGAGCGAAGCGCGTCATCAATACCCGACCTTCGCCTATTGCCAGGCCGCCGAAGTCACACGTGCAATACTGGCAGAGCACGGCGAACTCGACCTCAACAATCCGGCGATCTTCCGCAAGTATTACGAAAAGCTCTACGACGTGACTGACCCCGCCACCCTGAACAACGCGCTTGAAGACGCAATCAAGGCGCGGGATTTCGTCGAAGTCGCGCGCCGCTATCGCCTCATCGAGCAAAACACCTTTCAGCTACTGGTTCCGTGGGCGGATCGCCGGGACGAATTCGAAGCCCTGCGCGATGAGGCCCAACACTCGGGCATCAGCGCCCGCTGGATGCGCCGCGCGCAAGCGCTCGCGGTCAGTGTTTACAGACCGCGCGACGCCATGCCTGCATGGGCGATCCCGGCCAAACTCAAACAGTTTGGTCGCACCGGCGGCGGTGTCTCCGACGAATGGTTCATTCTCGAAGGCGACTACTACGACGACACTCTCGGGCTCGTTCCGCCAGAAGGCCCGCAACTCTTCATCGCATAAGGAGACGGCATGACGACGCACACACTTGAAGTCTGGGGCGATCTCGCCTGTTTCACCCGACCGGAAATGAAGGTCGAACGCTTTTCCTACCCGGTCATCACGCCGTCTGCCGCGCGCGGTATTTTCGACGCGATCTACTGGGACGGCAAACGCGAAGGCAGCCGCATCCGCCCGTATTTTCACTGGCAGATCACGCGCGTCGAAGTGCTGGAAATGCCGCGCTACATCGCGCTGCGGCGGAACGAAGTCAAAGGCATCGTGCCCGGCACGGCCAAGCTCAACAAATGGATATCCGGCGCTGAAACGCCTGAACCGCTCTGGGCAGATGGTAATGACGAAACCACGGGTCGCACACAGAGGCAAACGATGGCGCTCAAGAATGTCCGCTACCGTCTGCACGCCCGCATTGTTCCCAAATCTGGCAACGACCCCGCCAAACTCAACGCCTGCTTTGAGCGTCGTGCAAAACATGGAAAATGCTTCCAGCAACCATATTTTGGCTGCCGCGAATTTCCGGCGTTCTTCGAGTACATCGAAGATACGCAAGCGCAGCCTGCGACACCCATCGCACTCGACCAGAACCTCGGCCTCATGCTCTATGACGTATTCGACCTGCGCCGCGAAGTCATCGACGACAAGGACAGACCTTCGATCAGCCTGTTTGACGCGAAGCTGGTCGGAGGCGTCATGGACATTCCGGCATATAGCGATGCTGCCGTGAAAAAGCTCCAGGAGGCCTGAGCATGTTGCAGACAGTCATGGAATACGGTGCCCGGCTCGATTCGGAACCGGGCTTCAAGACACGCGAAGTGCGTTGGCTCGTGAAAATCGACGAACAGGGGAAACTACTAGGTGTTCTACCGATTGGCGACGGCAAGCGCGGACAAATGCAGCCACGCTGCCCAGACATGCACAACATGAATGCTGGCGGACGATCCCATTTCTTGGTCGAATCGGCGCAATACACCGTGCTGCACTTCAAGAAAGATGAAAAGCCAAAAACGATCAACGACAGCAAAATACGCCACGCCTATTTTTCGGAAATGCTGCGCAAGGCTTCAGACGACATTCCATTGCTGCTGCCCTTGGCCAAGTCGTTACTGGACGAAAAATGGGTCACAAATGTCCGCGAAGCGTTAGCGGAAAAGAAAGCGAAACCAGCGGATTACGTCGATTGGCAAATTGGGGAAGTGCATCCGAGGACTGATGCCGAAGTTCAGATGTGGTGGCGTAACTGGCGGAATACCGATAAGAAAGGGAAGAAAGCCGACAGCGACTCTGACCAACCTAAGCGAGCATCCAGAAAGGCCAAGGGCAGCACATTGATGCGTTGTTTCCTGACAGGTTCCCGAGCACTACCGCTGCCTCGCCATAGGCCGATAAATGGCCTTCCTGGTGCAAATGGAAAGATCAACTCTTTTGGCGACCCGCTGATCAGCTTCGATAAAGCCGCCTTTTGCTCATACGGCTTGAAAGCTTCTGCAAATGCAGCAATCGAAGCGGTGGCTGCGCAAAAGTATGTTGATGGATTGAATGACCTCATCCGCAACCACTCGCGCAAGCTCGCCAACGCGCTTGTCGTACATTGGTTCAAGGAACAGATTTCGCTGGACGACGACCCGCTGGCGTGGCTGGATGGCCTGGAATCGGACGCACAAACCGAAGCCGCCGCACAGTCCAAGGCTCGCGCGCTACTCGACGCCATACGGCTCGGCCAGCGTAGCGACCTGGGCAACAACCGCTACTACGCGATGACACTCTCCGGCGCATCGGGGCGCGTCATGGTGCGCGACTGGATGGAGGGCGGCTTCGAGGAACTGGTACGCAACGTCGAAGCCTGGTTTTCCGACCTGCAAATCGTCACCCGCGATGGGGATGGGCTCGCCCGCGATCCCAAATTCAATGCGGTATGCCTTGGCTTAGTCAGAAATGATCCCAAGAAGTCAGTGGGCGAAAATTTGAAACAGATGCCCGCGCCGACAGCAGCCTCGCTCTGGAAAACCGCTGTCGCATACCAGCCCATCCCACGCCCATTAATGGCACAGGCGCTCGCCCGTTTTCGCGCCGACCTCGTCGACAAAGACCAACCCGCGTTCAACCACGCCCGCTTAGGGCTTATCAAAGCCTATTTCGTACGGCTCACCCCAGGAGGAGATTCCACCGTGACTGCTTGCCTAAACCCTGACCACCCTGACCCGGCTTACCACTGCGGGCGCTTGCTAGCCGTGCTGTCCAACCTGCAACGCGCCGCGCTCGGCGACGTGGGCGCGGGCGTCGTGCAGCGTTATTACGCGGCTGCAAGCCAGACGCCCGGCCTCACACTTGGCCGCCTTGTCTCCAACGCACGCAATCATCTGGCCAAACTCGACGGCGGTTTGAGCGTCTGGTTCGAGGACAAGATTGCCGATGCGATGTGTCGGCTTGGCGACCGCATTCCGCCAATACTCGATCTGGAAGGTCAGGGGCTTTTCGCGCTCGGCTATTACCAGCAACTCGCCGACATGCGCACCGAAGCTCGCGCCAAAGGCAAGAAAACCGACACCGAGACCACCACCGCAGGAGCAATCTGATGAGCGCTATTCAAAACCGTTACGAATTTCTCTACCTGTTCGACTGCGAAAACGGCAACCCGAACGGCGACCCGGACATGGGCAATAGCCCGCGCATCGACCCAGAGGATATGCATGGCCTCGTGTCGGATGTCGCCCCCAAACGTCGCGTGCGGAATTTCGTACAAACCGCGCACGAAAACGCCGCCCCGTTTGCGATTTTTGTCGAGCACTCGACCAACCTGAATCGCGCGATTGCACTCGGCCACGAGCAGGCCAACGGCGGCATTCCAGCCAAGGCAACCAAGAGCAAGGTGAAAAGCGCGCGCGACTGGATGTGCGGGACGTTTTATGACGTACGTACTTTTGGCGCGGTCATGAGCACCGGCGCGAACGCCGGGCAGGTTCGCGGTCCGGTGCAGTTTTCGTTCTCCCGGTCTATCGACCGCATCTACCCGATGGATTTGGGCATTACCCGCGTCGCGGACACCGGCCTGACCAAGAAGAAACACGGGGTCGAAGAAAAAGAAGGCATGGGCAGCGAGCAATTGCTCGAGCTGGAAAACCTGGCGCCTGAAGACACACTGCGCACGATGGGGCGCAAAGCGATCATCCCGTATGGGCTCTATGCCATGAAGGGTTTCGTCTCCGCGCATCTTGCTGTGGGCACAGGGTTTTCCAACAAGGATTTGGAACTGCTCTGGCAGGCACTCCAGCAAATGTGGGATCACGACCGCTCGGCGTCCAAAGGCGTCATGGCCTGCCGTGGCCTTTACGTCTTCAAGCATGTCGGCACCGACAGCGACGAAATGCAGCGCGTGCGGCAAGCCATGCTGGGTTGCGCCCCGGCACATCGGCTGCTGGATTTTTCTACGCCGAGCCGCAAGCTCGACAACACCATCATCGAAATCGCCCACCGAGAAGACTTGTCAGGCTCGCCGCGCAATTTCGCAGACTATGTCGTGACCGCGCATCGCGACCGCCTGCCAAGGGGTGTCGAACTCATCGTCAACTGACGGGCTTCCTCAAGCGTCGTGTCGTTAGCCATGTGGACGACTCGATGCGTGCTGCCCGCCCCAGCGAGCAAGCATCGCGAACAACGGAAAATCGCTCGATTCGCCAAGCTGCACTTGAATGCAAGGGGTCCACCATGACCGACATCCACTTCGTCATCGAAGAAGCCCCGGAAGGCGGCTACATCGCCCGGGCCGTGGGCGAGGACATCTTCACCGAGGCCGACGACCTGCCAACCCTGCGCGCGCAACTGCGCGGTGCGGTGCGTTGCCACTTCGCCGATGCCGAGCGGCCCGGCCTCATCCACCTGCACATCTCCCGAGAGGAAGTGCTCCAGACATGAGCATCCCGCGCGATCTGTCGGGCGCGGATCTGGTCAAGCGCCCTGGCAAACCCGGTTACGCCGTATCCCGGCAGCCCGGTGGCCATCTGTGCCTGACCCGAAACGAGGGCGGCGAACACCACGTCACCATTCCCCATCACGACCCTTCGCGCATCGGCACTCTCGTCGCGTTTCGCGACAGTGTGGCGAAGCACCTCGGCATGGGTCGTGAGGAATGGCTCGAACTCCGGTTGGGCTGAACATGCAGGACAACCCCCTCGAGCCGATCCCGCTCTCCGCCCTCAACCACTGGGCCTACTGCCCGCGCCGTTGCGGGTTGATCCATTTGGATGGGCAGTTCACCGACAACATCCACACCGCGCGCGGCAACGCCGAGCACGCTCGGGTGGACCAGGTCTCTTACCAAACGGCCAAGAGCGGTGCACGAATCGAATACGCGCTGCCAGTGTGGTCGGACCGCCTCGGCTTGATCGGAAAATGCGATGCGGTCGAATTCCATCCGGACGGCACGGTTTACCCCGTCGAGTACAAGCACGGCCCCAAGCGCAAGTGGCTGAACGACGACCTGCAACTCGCCGCGCAGGCGCTGTGTCTGGAAGACATGCTCGGTCGCCCCGTGCCGCTGGGCGCGATCTTCCACGCCAGCAGCCATCGGCGTCGCGAAGTGGAAATCACCGCCGCGCTGCGCGACCGGGTCGTCGAGACGGCAGATGCAATCCGCGCCATGCTCGCCTCCGGCATCCTCCCACCGCCAGTAAACGACGCGCGGTGTCGGGAATGCTCACTGCGAGAAATTTGCCAGCCGGAGCTGCTGGCGCAGCAAACCCAAATGGACCGGCTGAAACAGTACCTGTTTTCGCCGGATGACGAAATCGGTCCGTGATGTAGAGGGATTCCACCATGCAGCAAATTCAAAACACCCTTTACGTTATGACCCCCCAGTCCTACGTGCATTTGGACAACACCACCTTGCGCGTGGACGTAGATCATGAGAAGCGTCTGCAAGTCCCCCTGCACCATGTGGGGACACTGGTGTGCTTTGGCGATGTGATGGTATCGCCGGCCCTCATGCACCGCTTGGCGGAAGAAGGTAAGTCGCTGGTCTTATTGGATCGTTTTGGTCGCTTCAAGGCGCGTCTGGAAGGACCCGTTTCCGGAAATATCCTGTTACGTCAGGCCCAGCACCGAGGAGCGGGCGATGTTGACGTTACCAGAGACTTGGCGCGTGCCTGCGTCGCCGGGAAAATTCGTAACGGCAGAACCGTGCTCCTGCGTGCCGCCCGTGAGGCGAAAGAGGCGGACGACGCTAAGCAGCTCACCGGGGCTGCCGATCACCTTGCCGCATCGCTGCGTGCCGCCGCCGAAGCGTCCACCATAGACGCGCTGCGCGGCATAGAAGGCGATGCCGCACGCAGTTACTTCTCGGCTTTCAATTGTATCGTCAAGCCCGCTATGCGTGAGCAATTTCAGTGGAGCGGGCGCACCCGGCGTCCACCATTGGACCGGATCAATGCATTGCTGTCGTTTCTTTACTCCATGTTGATGAATGACTGTCGCAGCGCGCTGGAAACCGTCGGTCTTGATCCGCAACTGGGATTTTTACATGTAGTCCGCCCTGGGCGTGCGGCATTAGCATTGGATTTGCAGGAAGAGTTTCGCGCCCCCATCTGTGACCGGCTCGCACTCACACTCGTGAACCGAGGGCAACTCAGCGATGGAGACTTTGAAGTGCGCGAGGGCGGCGCTGTCCTGCTGGGGGATAAAGGTCGACGCAAAGTGGTCGCGGCCTGGCAGGAGCGCAAACAAGAGGAAATTACCCATCCCCTCCTGGAGCAGAAGGTGCCTATTGGATTGTTACCTTTTGTGCAGGCACGGTTGATGGCGCGCGCCATCCGTGGGGAGACCACCGGGTATCTGCCATACCTGAGCCGTTGAGGAGGCGTAATCGTGCTCATCATCGTCACTTACGATGTCTCTACCGAAACGGCGGCGGGGCGCAAGCGCCTGCGCCGCGTGGCCAAAGCCTGCGAACGGGTTGGCCAGCGTGTGCAGAAATCTGTTTTTGAATGTCAGGTCAATCAAATGCAATACGAGGCCTTTGAGCGCACGCTGCTGGCGGAAATAGACGAAGAAGAGGATAATCTACGCTTCTATCGTCTCACAGAACCCACCGAACTGCGTATCAAGCAATATGGAACCTTCCGATCTATCGACTTTAATGGTC
>JAJZPQ010000027.1 GCA_021811085.1 Pseudomonadota bacterium
AGTGGTGCGGCGTCTCGGTCGATGGCCTCGTGGACGAGGACGGCACGATCGAGATCAAGTGCCCCAACCCAGAGACGCACATGAACACGTTGCTGCTTCGCAGCGAGGCGCTCGCGAAGGTGCTGCTTGGCGAAGCCCAGGCGAACCCCGCCGTGCTCGTGCCCGAGGAACACATGCCGCAGATTCAAGGTGGGCTCTGGGTGACGGGCCGGAAGTGGTGCGACTTCGTTTCCTACGATCCGCGCTTTCCCGAGGGGCTGCGCCTGTATGTGCAGCGCGTGTACCGGGACGAGGCGTATATCGCCAAGCTCGAAGCCGGGGTGCGTAAGTTCCTCGAAGAGGTCGAGGAGGCGGTGACGATGATCCTCGGGGTGGATGCCGTGTCGGCTGCGCCTGCGCCGGAGCCGGTGAAGGACATCTTCTCGGCAATGGCTGGCCTGAAGGCGGCATGAGGCACCTCCTCGCCATCGCCTGCGCCGTTGCGCTCTCGGGCTGCGCCTCGGTGCGACCGCTGGGCGACCCGGAGAACTACAAGCCGTGCGCCGCGGCCGACATCGCCACAAGCGGCGTCGCGTTCGCGAGCGGCGTCGCCACCGAAGGCAACCCGCTCGTGCGCGCCGCCACGGTGAAGGCCCTGGGGCCGGTGCTGGGGCCAGTGGGCGCGATCGCCGGGCTCGCCTACCTCACCTACCGCGCGATCAAGACGATCGACGTACCGGCTGTCACGGCTGTCAACACGGTGGGCACCTGCGCCGTGGCAACCAACAACCTCGCTGTGATTCTAGGAGCAAGACTATGAGCGCACTACTGCACCAACTTCCCGCACACCCGCTTCCGCCTGCGCGCCTGGAGCGCATCACCCCGCAGCTCGCCGAGGAGTGGCTCTCCACGATGCGCGCCAATCGCTCCCCGTCTGAGGCCGTGGTCTTCAAGTACGCGATCGAGATGGACGAGGGCCGCTGGAAGGTGAACGGGGAGACGATCAAGTTCAACGCCAAAGGGCAGCTCTTCGATGGGCAGCATCGGCTTCGCGCCTGCATCCTCGCGGGCAAGCCCTTCCTATCCCTCGTCGCCCGCGGGCTGGAGGAGGACGTGTTCTGCACCGTGGACGTGGGTCGCAACCGCACCCACGCGGACATCTTCTCGATCGCCGGATGGACGCAGAATCGCAATGCGTCTGCCACCGCCTCGATCATCTACTTCTACTCGAAGGGGATGGCGACCTGGAAGGGGCCGACCTCGAACCGGCGCTTCAAGCGCGGCACAGCCCTGGCCGACAAGCTGAAGACGATGCCAACGCGCTCGGAGTCGGTGAGCCGAGACGAGTTGCTGCAATTCGCCGAGCCCTTGCGCGAGGCGATCACGGGCGCGCTGCGCTTTGCCGAGCGCAGCCCGGCGAAGCGGCTGATCTCGATCCCGACGATCGCGGCGCTCTACTACCTATTCCGCGACAAGAGTGTGCCCGAGGCCGAGCGCTTTTTCGAGGACATCGGCTCTGGCGTGGGGCTCCTACGCGATGACCCGGTGTACGTGCTGCGCGAGCGCATCCTCGCCACCAAACGCGACGACATGAACATGCGCCGCTGGCCGCAGATCGGCCTTTGCATCGTGGTGTGGAATAAGCGCCGCGAAGGCAAACGCTGCAAAACATTGCGCATCACCGATGGCGATGCGTTTCCCAAAATCAAATAAGGGCATCGCATGAGCCGCGCGATCAACATCCCGCCGATGAATGTATCCGTCCTGCAAAGTGCGCTGGAGCGATTGCGGGCGCCGGATGCCGGCGTCGTCATCCAGATCGAACCAGGACACACGACGGTAGGTGGCACGCCATGCGTACCGATCTTGCGGGTGCATGCGGGTTTCGACTGGGATTCCGGCAAGGTTTTCCTCAACCCAGGACAGAGGTTGGGCATCGTCGGTGACGAGCTGATTGCGCTACGAGAGCGCACCAACGACACAAACGAGACGCTGGCATGGATTCGCATGCAGCTTCGCGATAAGCGTCTCACACCGGAGCAGAAGATCGCCGAGGTTCGCAACACGATCAACGCGCACGCCAAGAAACACGGGCTGCCGCAACTTACCAACTAAAGGAGCAACACATGGCATCAGTGAACAAGGTCACATTGATCGGCAACCTCGGCAAAGACCCAGAGACGCGGTTCCTGCCTGATGGCAAGGCGGTCGCGAACTTCTCGGTCGCCACCACCGACACCTGGAAGGATAAGGACTCGGGGGAGAAGCGCGAGGCAACCGAATGGCACCGCATCACCGCGTTCGGGCGCCTGGCTGAAATCTGCGGCGAGTACCTGAAGAAGGGCAGCCAGGTGTACGTCGAGGGCAAGCTCGTCACCCGCAAGTGGCAGGACAAGGACGGCCAGGATCGCTACACCACGGAGATTCACATCCACGATCTGAAGATGCTGGGCGGCCGGCCCGAGGGCGGATCGAGCGCGCCGCGGCGCGAAGCGGAGAAGCCTGCGGGTAAGAAGCCGGCCGGGCAGTTTCAGGACCTGGACGACGACTTGCCCTTCTGATAATGCCATACGCCGACTATCAGAAGCAGCTCAGTGTGAATCGGGAGCGCCAGCGCACTCCGCAAGGCGCCGCTAACCATGTTCGCGCCAACCGGGAATACCGTCATCGGAATCGCCACAAGCTCGCGGCGCACAAGGCGCAGCTCACCGAGGCGCTCACCTTCGGCGACAACCGCAACGGTGCGAGCCCGGCATGAGGGGTGCAGTCTTCAGCCGCTACGAGGAAGTGTTCTACGCGATCGGCTATGCCGATGATGCGGTCGGACTTGCGCGCGCGCTGAACGGCGAGGAGGAACGATCGCCGACGACGACACGCGACAAGCGAATCATCTACATGGAGCGCGTCGCCTCGGCCCCGGTGCATAAGCAAGAATTGAGAAAGCAATACCTCGAACTGGCGCGGCAGCGCGCAAAAGAGCTGCCGCACATCAAGGAAGCACCATGACCCTACGCAGAGCTGGGGGACATGATACCGCGCGGGCACTAGGCTGGCAGGTCTGTGCGTGCCGTGCGGGCGGGGCGGACCCCCGGCGCCGTGCCTTACAGCGCGGTCAGCTTATTCCGCTTCGCCGCCTACCGGCCGCACTGTGGGCGGCAACCTGCCTTACCACAGACGACCTATCACAAACGGAGGGACGCGCTAATGCCTCGTGACGCAAAGGGCAACTGGCTCTACCAGCCGCGCGGCTACACGCACAAGCCGTGTCCGGGCTGCGGCGGTGCCGAGCTGCGCCCATCGAAGGGAGTGTGCAATGAGTGCAAACATGCCATCAACTCACAGCGCGCTCTGAGAGAAGAAATCAAGGCGCGCGGATCGTCAGTGATTAAACAATTCAATGTTCCGCATGCTCCGCACTGGCTGCCCTACATCTCCCACGACCATTATGACGATAGGGGCCACGATCATCCATTGCAAACCGCGTTCCACAAACTTGCGATGGAGGTGAGTCAGAAGAACGATGGCCGCGCGATCGACTTCCAGAATGTGCCTGGCCTGTTCAATCGCCTCCCTGGGGATGACCACTGTTCCAGCAACGAGACGCGCCTGTTCGATGAGCGTGTCGCCCTCGCTCTTCGTGCGTTGTTCGATTGCGCCCGGAAGGTAACGGAGAGCGCCTACAAAGAGGGCGTCCAATACGGCCGCTCACTGCTCATGCAACTGAACGCCGGAGATATTTCCCCAGCGGATTTTAATAGGAGGGGCGATGTATGAGTGAACACGCCACCCACGTCATGCACGAGCACTCGATCGAGAGCTACCGCTTGGCGATCGCGGCATTGAGCGAGCGCGCCACCTTGATCCGCAACTGGGTCGAGCGCCACGGCCCGGCCACCGATCGCGAGGTGATGACAGGCCTTGGCTTCACCGACCCGAACAAGGTGCGCCCTAGGATCACCGAGCTGGTCGATGCCAAGCTCTTCATCGAGATCGGCAAACGTCACGAGAACGGCCGCCCGGTTCGCGTGGTGGACCTCGCCCCAATCCAACGTCAACAGGAGTCCCTATTCCATGCACATTGAAACCGCAGAGCTGCGCCGCGCCTTCGACTCGGTGCGCCACGTCGCCGACAGCAGCACCGCCCTCACCGCATTGGCGGGCGGCCAGGTGCGCCTCCATACCCCCGAGGGCGGGCGCCTCGTGCTCACCGCGCGCGACGATCACCTGGAGGCCACCGACGCCCTGCCCTGCGATGGTGAGGCGCTCGACGTGTGCCTGCCCGCCTCCCGCATCGCTTCGGTGCTCGTGACCGCGGGCGATGCGATCTCGATCGAGCACACCGGCCCCAAGGCGCTCGTGAAGTCAGGCCGCAGCCGGCATACGATCGCCTGCCTGCCTGGGGAGAAGATGGCCTCGATCGCGCTCGAAGGCGAGCCGCGCACGCGCATCTCGGCCCCCGACATGGGCAAGATCATCGCAAGCGTCATCTGGGCCGCGGCCAAGGGGCGCTTAGACATCCCGGCCTTAAACGGCATCCACCTCTGCGCCGATGCCGAACACGTCACGGCCACGGCCACCGACGCCGGGATGCTCGCCACACATTGCTGTGATGTCAAAGCGCAGTCCGGGCCGGAACAGAGCTTCGATGCGGTCATCAGCCTTGTCGCCGCGCAGCGCATCGTGGCGCTCACCCCAGAGCACGTCGAGGTGCGCGCCGGCACGCTGCGCTTTCTCGCGGCCAACAATCGCGCGCTCACGGTGCGAACGCTCGCCTTCACCTACCCTGACTGGAAGAAGCTCTTTCCCCAGGCCGAGGGCGGGATCAAGGTCAACCGCGAGGAGTTCCTGAGCGCGGTGACGGCCGCGGCGAGCTACGACGAGATCAAGGGCAAGGACAAGTCGATGCGCGCGGTGATGCTGAAGTCGGACGGCGCCCGCCTCGTCGTCTATAGCCCAGGCCGCAACGAAGGCTGCCGCTACGAGATTGAGACAATCGGTTGCCAGGTTGAGGCGAGCTACCGTGCGAACTGCCTCGTGCGCGCGTTAAACGAGGTCGAGGCCGACGAGATCGAGCTGCTCTTCGCCACACGCGACGGCCACACCTATCTGCGCATCAACGACGGGGAATGGCGCTTCTTGCTTGCGCCCTACACGATCTGACCTACTGGAGACGAGCAATGGGAAAAGTCGAACACCACTTTACTGTGAGCAGCATGAGTTCACGCCAGCACGACGCGATCGCCTCGGCGCAGCGTGGCGACTGGGACTCGGCCGACAAGCTGGAGCTTGAGTACCTCACCAACAACAAGGCCAAGCTGTTCCCGTCCAAGATTCTCTACAAGCTCGGTCGCTTTGCAGAAGGGCGGCTGCGCGCCACCAAGCTCTACCGTGGCCTCGCACCCAATGGACAGATCGGCGTGCGCTGGACCACGGCCACAAAGCAGCAGGAAGAGGAAGGCGACTACGACGACGATGAGGTGTGGTTCACCGACATCGACGGCAACTTAATCGAGGTCGATCGGACGAAGTACAACTAGGAGCAAGCATGGATCACCAAACACTGTTCGGGCGCACCACGCTCGATAAGCTGTTCTGCAAATTCGAGTTCATCACACCGAGCAAGATGGGCCAAGTGAACTACTACCCCGCCACGCCTGGCTGGTTCTTGATCGGCGGCATGCCGGGGTTTCTGGATTTCAAGCATAGCCGCGTGCTCGCCGCGCACGTCAAGCGGCGCTACATCAACGACATCCAGGATCGCCTCTTCAACCGGGTGGTCGGTGAGTTCGAGATCATGCGCTCGCATCGCAATCCGCAACCCGAGACGATGCTGCTGGTGGCGCATGGCACGCACCGCATGAACAAGGTGGACGTGGCACTCATTCCCTACATGACAGACGAGGAGGTGGCCGAGTGGCTGAAGAACAATCTGGCGCGATAGGTGCCGCGGAGATAAACCAGAAATATATTTTCGTCGTCGTGCACAAGATGCGCCCTGTGGTGACGGTGCTTGCCGATGGCGGTATAGAGTTCGCCAATGGCTACACCCAGAGCGGCGGAGCACGCGCATTCTGGGAAGCGATTGCCAGGATGGCGCCCCCGATCCGGCGCGAGTTCGAGCTGCGGCACGCTTCGTTCGTGCTCGGGTTCGGCGTTGCGATTGCGGCGTGCATGCTCGCGCTGTGGCTGGGAAGATAGCATGACACCTGAACAGGACGCGGCTTACATTATCTCGCAGTCGGCATGCGCCATGATCGAGGCGATGGGAATGCAGGCGCAGAATCAACTTGCCACAGCGGAAGGCGCAAGCCTGCCCTATGGCGAGCACGAGTTCAAGGCGCTGATCGAGAAGCATGGCATCCACCACAACGCGGTGATGACCGCCATGCAAGGAAGGTAAGAGAAATGTCGCGACCGGAATACATCGTCCTCGTAGCCATAGCGATTATTCTTGCGGCGGCAGGCTTTGACATCTACGAATACACCGTGAGTCCGACGATCTCGATCCGCAAGAACGAGTGGCGTTGCACGAAATCGGCGCTGCGCACAACCCTTGCGCCGATGTGGGTTGGCAGCAACGTGGTGCTGCTGCCGCAGACTGAATCGGTGTGCGTGGAATACAGCAGGACGGGGCCATGAACACCCTCACTGAGGCCGCGCGACTATTTCTCACGCCAGAGGAGTTGCGCGAGCTGACCGGCCGCGCCTGGCGCAAGGATCAGATCGCGTGGCTGAAGGCGAAGGGCTACAAGCACGAGATCAACGCGCTCGGCCGAATCGTCGTCGCTAGGGCGCACGTCGAGGGCAAACTCGGCGCAGGCACCCCTCCAGCACCCGAGCCTGACTTTACAGTTTTCGAGCGCAGGGCGTAGCATAGAACGCTACACCGACATCCACAGGAGTCACCATGTCGCGCCCGCGCCTGTCCGATCTACACCTGCCTGTCCGCGTTTATTTCAAGGACGGACGCTACCGCTACCTCGATCAGGCGAACAAGTGGCACACGCTGGGCCGCGAATGGGATCGCGCGGCGCGCGCCGAGTTCGATAGACTATCGCGGGGCACCGCGCCACCAAGGACCGTATCGGCCCTTCTCGATGCGTTCCTACTACACCGAGAGGCAGAGGTGCGCGCTGGCACGAAGGCCGCGCGCACACTGGAGGATAATGAGCAGGAAGCGAAGATGCTGCGCATGGTATTTGGACAGTTACCCGCGGCGTCCTTAAAAAGGCAACACGTTGCCCGGTTCCTGCGCGAGCGCAACGACAAGGGCGGCAAGCCCGCACCGACCAGGGCCAACCGTGAGGCGGCGCTCCTCTCATCGGCTTATTCATGGGCGATGGGGCTGCGCGATTGGGACATCAACGAGAACCCATGCTACGGAGTCAGGCGCAACACCGAGCGTCCACGGCGGCGCTACATCGAAACATCGGAACTCGCGAAGTGGAAGCAGACTGCGCCTGCCAGGCTGCGCGCCTTCGTGTTGCTCAAGCGCTTGATCGGGTCGCGCCAAGGCGAGTTGCTCGCACTCACGCGCGAGAACATCACCGATCGCGGCCTCATGGTAGGCATCTCGAAGACCGGTCGCAAGAAGCTCGTGCGCTGGAGCTGGGCGCTGCGCGTGACGGTCAATGCGATCATTAAGCTCGACACGCAGGAACAGGAGAAGAAGAAAAAGAAGGTGGTCCCCATCACCGATGCGCTCCTACCACCCAGGCCACTCTTCCCGTCGCGCTTTGGCGATCCGCTCACAAGCCGCGGGTTCAAGAGCGCCTGGGCGCGCGCGATCAAGCCCTACCTCGAAGCCGGTGGTGTGCGCTTCAGGGAGAACGACATCCGGGCAAAAACCGCGAGCGACCTCGACCTCGGGCACGCGCAGGCGCTACTCGATCACGCAAGCCCGGCGATCACGCGGCGCACGTACCAGCGCGCGCCGACGAAGGTGAGGCCGCTGCGGTGAAATCTATAATTGGAGTTTTATATATTATAGATTTCCAACTCAGCCGCAGCTAAGTTGTTGATTTGGGGTGGCTGATGGGACTCGAACCCACGACAACCGGAATCACAATCCGGGACTCTACCAGCTGAGCTACAGCCACCATCGAACTGCTCTGGCGTGCCCGGCGGGGATCGAACCCACAACC
Source organism: Pseudomonadota bacterium (assembly GCA_021811085.1). Taxonomy (GTDB): domain Bacteria; phylum Pseudomonadota; class Gammaproteobacteria; order Burkholderiales; family SG8-39; genus 2-12-FULL-64-23. The sequence goes on from JAJZPQ010000027.1 coordinate 8,124, forward strand.
CCCAGCTTAGAAGGCTGGTGCTCTATCCAATTGAGCTACGGGCACTCCCATCGGCGGGTCACGCGAAATACCCCGCACCAGGCGTAGCTGCGGGCAAATCACTGGTCGGGGTGGAGAGATTTGAACTCCCGACATCCTGGTCCCAAACCAGGCGCGCTACCAGGCTACGCTACACCCCGAGCGGACGCGTATCATACTCTGGCGCACCGTGTGCGGTCAACGCAAAATCCAGTGGCGCCACGCGGGAAAAGGTTATAAACTTGCCCGCCGTTGCAATTTCTGATATTAAAGCGCCTTCGTTTTTTGAACTGATGAGAGTAGTTTGATATGCCTGCTGAACAATTGATGCACCCGAAAAGCTTCCATCCCTACGTCCCGAAAAAGGGCGAGGAATACATGAACAAGAAGCAACTGGCGCACTTCCGCAGTATCCTGGAAGCGCTCAAGGTCGAACTGTCGCAGGACATCGATCGCACCGTGCATACCATGCAGGACGAGGCCACGGTCTTTGCGGACCCCAACGACCGCGCCAGCCAGGAATCCGACATGGCGCTCGAACTGCGCAACCGCGACCGCGAGCGCAAACTGATTAAGAAGATCGAAGAAACCATCGCCAAGATCGAGAGCCAGGATTACGGCTACTGCGAGAGCTGCGGCGTCGAAATCGGCCTGAAACGGCTGGAAGCGCGCCCCACCGCGACGCTGTGCATAGACTGCAAAACCCTGGACGAACTGAGGGAGAAACAGCTGGCCAAGTAGGCCAGCTGTTTCTTGGTGGAGGCTAACCTGCCGCTGTGCGGCAGGTTATGCCGGAACTAAAAACAAAAACGGCGGCTCGATGCTGCCGTTTTTTGTGGCCGAAACCACATGATGGTGATAACCGGATTCAAATAAAAAAGGACGCCTCAGCGTCCTTTTTTACTTACCCCTGCCCTTGATCAGCTGGGTTGCGCGGCGCCAGGCTGCGACGCCTCCGCCTCCACCGCCTTCATCGACAGGCGCAGCCGGCCCTTGTCGTCGGCCTCCAGCACCTTGACCTTCACGATCTGGCCTTCCTTGAGGTGATCGGCCACGGTCGCCACACGCTGCTGGCTGATTTGCGAGATGTGCAGCAGGCCGTCCTTGCCCGGGAGCACGCTGACGATCGCGCCGAAATCAAGCAGCTTGAGCACCGTGCCCTCATAGATCTTGCCAACTTCCACGTCGGCGGTAATCGCCTCGATGCGCTTGCGCGCCAGCTCTCCGCCTTCGGCGCTGATGCAGGCGATGCTCACCGTGCCATCGTCTTCGATGTCGATCGTAGTCCCGGTCTCTTCGGTCAGGGCACGGATCACTGCGCCGCCCTTGCCGATGACATCGCGGATCTTGTCCGGATTGATCTTGATCTTGATGATGCGCGGCGCAAACGTGGAAATATCAGATCGCGACGTCGGCAGCACGCTGGTCATTTTTTCCAGAATCAGCATGCGACCCTCCCGCGCCTGCGACAGCGCGACCTGCATGATTTCCCTGGTGATACCCTCGATCTTGATGTCCATTTGCAACGCGGTGACGCCGTTGTCGGTGCCCGCGACTTTGAAATCCATGTCGCCCAGATGGTCTTCGTCGCCGAGAATGTCGGTGAGCACGGCGAAGCGGTTGCCTTCCTTGATCAGGCCCATGGCGATGCCGGCCACATGCGCCTTCATCGGCACCCCCGCGTCCATCAGTGCCAGGCTGCCGCCGCAGACCGAGGCCATGGAACTCGAGCCGTTCGATTCGGTGATCTCCGACACCACGCGCATGCTGTAGCCGAATTCCTCCACCGAGGGCAGCGTCGCCAGCAGTGCGCGCTTGGCCAGGCGTCCATGCCCGATCTCGCGCCGCTTGGGCGAGCCGACACGGCCGGTTTCGCCGGTCGCATACGGCGGGAAGTTGTAATGCAGCATGAAGCGCTCTTTGTACTCGCCCATCAGCGCGTCGATGATTTGCGAGTCGCGTGCCGTTCCCAGCGTTGCGACCACGATGGCCTGGGTTTCACCGCGCGTAAACAGCGCCGAACCGTGGGTCCGCGGCAGGACGCCAAGCCGGATGCTGATCGGGCGCACGGTACGCGTGTCGCGACCGTCGATGCGCGGCTCACCGTCGAGGATCTGGTTGCGCACGATTTTCGATTCCAGCGCAAAGCAGATTTCCTTCGCCGCGTTCGCGTCCGGGCCGCCTTCGGCGCCGACACCGATTTCGGTGAACACGCGCTTCCAGATGGCATCGATCGCCTCCGAGCGCGCCTGCTTTTCCTTCACCTGGAAAGCGGCGCGCAGCTCGGCCTCGGCCAGCGAGGCAACGCGTGCGACCAGGGTTTCGTCCTTGGCCGGCGGCTGCCAGTCCCACATCGGCTTGCCGGCGGTATCTGCGAGTTCGTTGATGGCCTGAATCGCAGCCTGCATCTGCTGGTGGCCGAACATGACCGAGCCCAGCATCACTTCCTCGGACAGTTCCTGCGCCTCCGATTCCACCATGAGCACGGCGTGTTCGGTGCCCGCCACCACGAGGTTGAGTTTCGAATCCTTCAGCTGGGTGGCCGTCGGGTTGAGAATGTACTGTCCGTTGGCGTAACCCACGCGCGCGGCGCCGATCGGGCCGTTGAACGGGATGCCCGACAGAGTCAATGCCGCCGAAACGCCGATCATCGCGGCGATGTCGGGATCGACTTCCGGATTGACCGACATGACCGTCGCGACCACCTGGACTTCATTGTAGAAGCCGTCCGGAAACAGCGGCCGGATCGGACGGTCGATCAGGCGCGAGGTGAGGATCTCCTTCTCCGAAGGCCTGCCCTCGCGTTTGAAAAACCCTCCGGGGATCTTGCCGGCGGCGTAGGTCTTCTCGATGTAATCGACGGTGAGCGGGAAAAAATCCTGCCCCGACTTGGCATGCTTGGAGCCCACCACGGTGCACAGCACCACGGTGTCGTCCATGTTCACGATAACGGCGCCGCCGGCCTGGCGCGCAATTTCACCCGTTTCCAGGGTGACTTGATGGGCGCCGTAGGTGAAAGTCTTTTTAATCGGATTCAAGGTATTGTCCTTTGCAATCGGCGCGTAGCGCGCCCGCGTCAAATGTGGGAACGGGCCGCTTCCCGACAGGGAATGGGCCCGGTGAAAAGCAAAACGCCCGTCATGTTGCCGACGGGCGTCGAGTTACTTGCGCAGGCCCAGCCGCTCGATCAGGCTGCGGTAGCCGTCCGCATTCTTGCGCTTCAGGTAGTCCAGCAGCTTGCGCCGCTGGCTGACCATTTTCAGCAGGCCGCGGCGGGAATGATGGTCTTTGACGTGCAGCTTGAAATGGCCGGTGAGCTCGTTGATCCGGGTCGTGAGCAGGGCGACTTGCACTTCCGGTGAGCCGGTGTCGCCCTTAGCGCGCTGGTAATCGTTCATGATTTGCGCTTTGTGCGCAGTGGTAAATGGCATTCTGATACTCTCCTGGGTCTCTTGGTCTTCGTCGCTGCAGCAAAGGCGCGGATTTTACACTAAAAACGAGTGGTTTTTCAAGGGTTTTCCGCTATTTTTTGGGCCGGACCGGGTACCGGCGCGTTCGCGATCACCCGGCTGGGCGTGATCATTCCGCTTGCGTCCGCCTCGCCCACCCCGAGCAAGGCTCCGCCACCGCCGTAGACCCTCACCCGCGCCTGCGGCGGCCCGTCCCAGGGCAGGGCCTGCCCCTGCAGGAAGCGCAGCTGCTGCGCCGGATCCAGGCGCACCTCGGGCAGATCCTGCAGCAAGGCATCCACCGGCAGCAACAAGGCGTCGCGCGCAGCGGCCGGCAGCGCTTCCAGGCGTTCCAGGGTATGCGCGCTATCCAGACCAAAGCGCCCGACCGCGGTGCGGCGCAGGGCAAGGAGATGTGCGCCGCAACCGAGCAGCTCGCCCAGATCATGCGCAATCGAGCGGATATACGTGCCCTTGCTGCACGTCACGGACAAGGCCAGGCGCTCGCCCTCGAACCATTGCAGCTCCAGCGCGTGTATCGTCACCTGGCGCGGCGCGCGCTCGATGTCTATGCCTGCGCGGGCGTAGGCATACAGCGGCTTGCCCGCATGTTTGAGCGCGGAGTAAAGCGGAGGCGTCTGCAGGATGTTGCCGCGGAACTTGGTCAGTGCCGCGCCGAGTTGTTCCGCGCTGACGCTTACCGGACGCACCGCGATCACCTCGCCTTCGGCATCCGCCGTGGCGGTGCTCACGCCCAGTCTGATCTCGGCCGCATAGCTCTTGTCGGCATCGAGCAGATCCGAGGAAAACTTGGTGGCTTCGCCGAACAGTACCGGCAGCAGGCCGGTGGCGAGCGGATCCAGGGTGCCGGCGTGCCCGGCCTTGGCCGCCTGGTACAGGCGCTTCGCCTGCTGCAGGGCGGCATTGGAACTCGCGCCGCGCGCCTTGTCCAGCATCAGCACGCCGCTCAGCGCTCGCTTGATTCGATGGCCTTGCACTAGTCGCGCGGTTCCTTGCTGTCGGCCACCGCTGCGTCGATCAGGCGCGACAATTCGAAGCCGCGCTCGACCGAAGCGTCGTAGACGAAATGCAATTGCGGTATGGAATGCAATTTGATCCGGCGCGCAATCTGACTGCGCAGGAAGCCGCCCGCTTGTTTCAGCCCCACTTCAGTTTCGGCGCGCTGCTCGGCGCTGCCCATGAGGGTATAGAACACCTTGGCGTGGGAATAGTCGGCCGTCACCTCGACGCCGGTGAGCGTGATCATCGCGACGCGCGGATCTTTGAGCTCGGTGCGTATGATCTCGGCCAGCTCGCGCTGGATCTGATCGGCAACGCGCAGACTGCGGGCAGGACCTTTGGGCATGGCGTAATCTCCTGCGCGGTTGGAGCGGCACGCGCCCGGCATCGCGCCGGGTGGGAACGGCAATCGCGCCTTACAGCGTCCTTGCGACTTCCAGCACTTCGTACGCTTCGAGCTGGTCGCCTTCCTTGAGGTCGTTGTAATTCTTCAGCGACAGACCGCACTCGAAGCCCGCCTTCACCTCGCGCACATCGTCCTTGAAGCGTTTGAGGGTATCGAGCTCGCCGTCGAACAGCACCACGTTGTCGCGCAGCAGGCGCACGCGCGCGCCGCGTTTGATCAGCCCCTCGAGCACCATGCAGCCTGCGACCGTGCCGACCTTCGAGATCTTGTAGATCTGGCGAATCTGCACCATGCCGAGAATGCTCTCCTTTTTCTCCGGCGCGAGCATGCCGGAAAGCGCCGCTTTCACCTCGTCCACGGCGTCGTAGATGATGTTGTAGTAGCGGATATCGATACCCTGCGACTCGGCCAACCGCCTGGCGGCGACATCGGCGCGGGTGTTGAAGCCGATGATCACCGATTTCGAGGCCAGCGCGAGATTGACGTCGGACTCGGTAATGGCGCCTACGCCGCTGTGCACGACATTGACCTTGACCTCATCGGTCGACAGGCGCGACAGCGCATGCGCCAAAGCTTCGCGCGAACCCTGCACGTCGGCTTTGATCAGCAGCGCCAGCGTCTTCACGCCGCCCTCGCCCATCTGCTCGAACATGTTCTCGAGTTTGGCCGCCTGCTGCTTGGCCAGTTTGACTTCGCGGAACTTGCCCTGGCGGAACAGCGCGATTTCGCGCGCCTTGCGCTCGTCCGCGAGCGCCACCGCCTCTTCGCCCGCGAGGGGCACGTCGGACAGGCCCTGGATCTCCACCGGGATCGACGGGCCTGCCTGCTCGACCGACTGACCGCTCTCGTCCAGCATGGCGCGCACGCGGCCGAATACCGAACCCGCAAGCAGCACGTCGCCGCGATGCAGCGTGCCCGATTGCACCAGAATGGTCGCAACCGGGCCCTTGCCTTTGTCCAGGCGCGCTTCGATCACCAGGCCTTTGGCCGGCGCATCCTCCGCCGCTTTCAGCTCGAGCACCTCCGCCTGCAGCAGCACCTGTTCGAGCAGGTTGTCTATGCCCGCTCCGGTCTTCGCCGACACCGGCACGAACGGCGACTCGCCGCCGTATTCCTCGGGCACAACGCTTTGCGCGACCAGTTCCTGCTTCACGCGATCGAGATTCGCGTCGGGCTTGTCGATCTTGTTGATCGCCACCACCAGCGGCACGTTCGCCGCCTTGGCGTGCGCAATCGCCTCTATGGTCTGCGGCATGACGCCGTCATCGGCTGCGACCACCAGGATCACGATATCGGTAGCTTTCGCGCCGCGCGCGCGCATCGCGGTGAACGCCTCGTGGCCCGGGGTATCGAGGAACGTGACCATGCCGCGCGGCGTCTGCACGTGATACGCGCCGATATGCTGCGTGATGCCGCCGGCCTCGCCCGAGGCGACGCGCGTGCGGCGGATGTAGTCCAGCAAGGACGTCTTGCCGTGATCGACGTGCCCCATCACGGTCACTACCGGTGCGCGCGCATGCAACTCATGCGCGGCCTCGTGCGCCTGCGGCTCCTCGGTCAGGAAGGTATCGGGCTCATCCAGCCTGGCCGCCTTGGCGATATGCCCCATGTCCTCGACCACGATCATGGCGGTTTCCTGATCCAGCACCTGGTTGATGGTCACCATGCTGCCGAGCTTCATCAACGTCTTGATCACCGCGGCCGCTTTCACCGACATCTTGTGCGCAAGGTCCGCCACGGTGATGGTTTCCGGCACCATCACTTCACGCACGACCGGTTCGGTCGGTGCGGCAAAGGCCTGCGCCGTCTCCGCCGCGGCCGCAGGCTTATGCCGCGCCCCTTTGGGGGTGTGCCAGCCGGATGCGCCGCCGACGTCGCCGCGCGTCTTGATCGTGCGCCGTTTGGCGCTTTCATCCTTCCAGATGGTCGTTGTTTTTTTCTTCGGGCTCTTCTTGTCGCCTTTGGCAGCCTCGTCCACTTTGGGCTTGTGCAGGGTGCCATCGGTAGCGGCTGCGCCCGCGGCAGCCGGCTCAGGCGCAGGCTTGGCCGGCGCCTGCTGCGCCTGCTTCTCTTCTGCCTCGCGCGCCTCAGCCAGCTTCTTCTCGCGCTCCTGCTTCTCGCGCAATTCCTCCGATTGGCGCGCCATCAGAGCTGCCTGGCGCTTTTGCTCCTGCTCGCGCAGTTCGAGCTGCTGCGGATCCACTACCGACTGCCGCACGGGCGGCGGCTGGACGGGCGGCGGCGCCTTTTCCTCGACTACCGGAACCGGGACGGGCACCTCTGGCGCCGCTTCCGCCGCGGCGTCGCGCTTGACGAACACGCGCTTTTTCTTGACCTCGACCTGGATCGTGCGCGACTTGCCGGTCGAATCCGATTTCTTGATCTCCGAAGTCTGCTTGCGCGTGAGCGTGATCTTGCTCTTCGCCTCGGTGGCGCCGTGCACTTTGCGCAGGTACTCGAGCAGCTTGGTCTTGTCCTGCTCGCTCAAGGTGTCTTCGGCCTGCTGTTTGTGCACGCCGGCAGCCTTGAGCTGCTCGAGCAGCACCGAAGGCTGCACCTTGAGTTCCCCGGCAAATTGTGTAACGCTAGTCTGCGCCATACCGATCCCCTACTTCCCTTCCTCTTCCGCGAACCAATGTTCGCGCGCCTTCATGATCAAGGCTTTGGCCTGTTCGGCATCCATGGCGCAGATCTCGATCAGATCGTCCGTCGCCAGGTCCGCCAGATCGTCGCGGGTCTTGACCCCGGCCTCGGCGAGCTTTGCCGCAATCTGGCTGTCCATGCCTTCCAGTCCGAGCAGATCCGGATCCACGCCTTCGACTTTTTCCTCGCTCGCAATTTCCTGCACCAGCAGGGCGTTGCGCGCGCGACTGCGCAGCTCGTTGACGGTGTTCTCGTCGAACGCCTCGATTTCCATCATTTCGTTGATCGGAACGTAGGCAACCTCTTCCAGCGAGGAGAAACCCTCCTGGATCAGGATATCCGCCACTTCCTCGTCGACGTCGAGTTTCTCGATGAACGTGCTGCGAATGCCGGCGCTTTCTTCCTGGTGCTTTTTCGCCGACTCCTCTTCGCTCATGAGATTGATGGTCCAGCCGGTGAGCTCCGAGGCGAGGCGCACGTTCTGCCCGCTCCTGCCGATGGCGATGGCCAGGTTGGCCTCGTCCACCACCACGTCCATGCTGTGCTTTTCTTCGTCCACCAGGATGCTCGAAACGTCCGCCGGCGCCAGCGCGCCGATCACGAACTGCGCCGGATCCGCCGACCACAGCACGATGTCCACGCGCTCGCCGCCGAGCTCGCCCGTCACCGCCTGCACGCGCGAGCCGCGCATGCCGACGCAGGTGCCGATAGGATCGATGCGCTTGTCGTTGGTGTGCACCGCGATCTTGGCGCGCACGCCGGGGTCGCGTGCCGCCGACTTGATCTCGAGCAGGTTTTCCTCGATTTCGGGGACCTCCAGGCGGAACAGTTCGATGATGAATTCAGGCGCGGTGCGCGACAGCACCAATTGCGGGCCGCGGATGTTGCGATCGATGCGCAGCAGCAGCGCGCGCACGCGGTCGCCGACTCGCAGGTTCTCCTTCGGGATCATCTGGTCACGCGGCAGCACCGCCTCGATGCGGCCGGACTCGATCACGGCATTGCCGCGTTCGATGCGCTTCACCGTGCCGGTCACGAGCTTCTCGCCGCGGCCGAGGAAATCCTGCAGGATTTGCTCGCGCTCGGCATCGCGGATCTTCTGCAGGATGACCTGCTTCGCCGCCTGCGCACCGATGCGCCCGAATTCGATCGGCTCCAGCGGCTCTTCGATGAACTCTTCGAGTTGTATGTCGGCGTGCTGCTTGAGTGCCTCCGATAGCGGGATCTGCTGCGCCGGGTTCTCCACCGTCTCGTCGGCCACAACCTGCCAGCGGCGGAAAGACTCAAAATCCCCGGTTTCGCGGTCGACCGCCACGCGCACGTCCGCGTCATCGCTGAAGCGCTTTTTGGTAGCCGAGGCGAGCGCCATCTCCAGCGCAACGAAGACCACGTCCTTGTTGACGTTCTTCTCGCGCGCCAGGGCGTCCACCAGCAACAAAATCTCACGGCTCATTTACAGCACCTCCGACTTCAAAATTCGATCCTGGGCACCAGACGCGCCTTGTCGATGTTGGCGAGATCGAGGCTCACCACACCGCCATCCGTTTCCAGTTGCAGCTTGCCATCCGCCACTGCGCGCATCACCCCGGTAAAATTGCGCCGGCCTGCGACCGGCACCCTCAACGTCAACCGCGCCTGCTCTCCGGCAAAGCGCGCAAAATCAGCCTCTTTCTTCAACGGCCGGTCCAGCCCGGGCGAGGACACTTCCAGCCGGTCGTAATCGATGCCCTCGACCTCCAGCACCCGCGTCAGCTGATTGCTGACCCGGGCACAGTCGTCCACGGTGACCCCGCCTACCGCTCCGCCCTGCGGATCTGCCGGCTTGTCGATGAAAATCCGCAGCATCTTGCCGCGGTTGGACAATTCGACGCTGACGAGTTCATAACCGAGCCCGTCCACCGTTCTTTCCAGCAAGCCCTGCAGTTCCATAGCCACAAATAAAAAATGGGCTGACCGCCCATCCCGCTGACCGCATTCTTCAGACTTGAAATTGTAGCAGAAAAATATCTCAGGGACAATTCGTTTTGTCCTTGGCGATGAGATATTTAGCGCTTATTTTGAAACCCGGGGATCCCTTCGCGCAAACTCACTTGGGTCGGCGCGCCCGTCGCGGGCGACCCGGGCGGCACGATGCCGGACGCACCGCTGCGGCTTTGGGCGGAGCAGCCTGCGGCTTGACGTCCAACGCTGCGAGCAGCCGTCCGATTTCGGCTTCATCGAGTTCGTGTATCTGGCCGCGCTTCAAGTGCGAAGGCAGGCCGATCGGCCCGAAGCGCACGCGCATCAGGCGGCTTACGGTCAGATGCAGCGCCTCGAACAGGCGCCTCACTTCGCGATTGCGCCCTTCGGAGAGCACGACGTTGTACCAGTGGTTGCTGCCCTGCCCGCCCGCGTCCTCGATGCTGTCCAGGTGCGCCGGGCCGTCGTCCAGTTGCACGCCGCTGCGCAGCAGCTGCATTTGCTCCTCGCTCAGTTCGCCCAGGATGCGCACGGCATACTCGCGCTCGATCGCATGGCGTGGGTGCATCAGGCGGTTGGCCAATTCGCCCGAAGTGGTGAATATCAGCAGGCCACTGGTATTGAAATCCAAGCGCCCCACGGCTATCCATTTGGCGCCGCGCAGGCGCGGCAACTGCTCGAATACCTCGGGGCGCCCTTGAGGGTCGTCGCGGCTGACGATTTCGCCCGTCGGCTTGTGATAGAGCAGCACGCGCACGGCTGCGCCGCGCTGCAGGCGCAATGGGCGGCCGTCGACCTGCACCCGATCGTCGGCGCTGATGCGCGTCCCGATTCCGGCCGGCAAGCCGTTGACGCTGACCCGGCCGGCGGCGATCCACTGCTCCATTTCGCGGCGCGAGCCGAGACCGGCGCCGGCGAGCACCTTCTGCAACTTGTCCGAAGTCGCCGGCGCGCTAGTCGTTTGCGGCGGCCGGCGCGGCAGTTTCTGCGGCTGCGCTCGGTTCTTCGCTGGGCTGTGTTTGCGGTGCAAGATCGAGGGTGCTGCTTATTTGTTCAAGCGGTGGCAATTCCTGCAGGGAACGCAGGCCCAGGTCGTCGAGAAAACTCTTGGTCGTCGCGTACAGCGCGGGCCGGCCCGGAACTTCGCGATAGCCCACCGTATCGATCCAGCCGCGCGCTTCCAGGCTCTTGATCACGTTGGTGGACACGGTCACGCCGCGGATATCCTCGATGTCGCCGCGCGTCACCGGCTGGCGATAGGCGATGATCGCGAGCGTCTCCATCACCGCACGCGAATAACGCGGCGGCTTGTCGTGCGCGAGCCGATCCAGATACTGCTGGAACTCCGGGCGCGTCTGAAAACGCCAGCCGCTCGCGAGATTGACCAATTCCACGCCCCGGTCCTGCCAGGCTTCGCGCAGTTCGTCGAGCAGGCGCCGCAGCGTGTCGGCCCCTATGTCCTCCTCGAACAGGCGCCGCAGCTCGGCCAGCGTGAGCGGCCCCTGCGCCGCCAGCAGCGCGGTCTCTAGAACGGTCTTGGCTTCATTCGGATTGAGCATGGGCAAGCTTCACATAGATGGGAGCATAGGGCTCCGACTGGGTCACTTCGATCAGGCTCTCGCGCACCAGCTCCAGCACGGCGAGAAAACTCACCACCACCACCGCCACGCCTTTGCTCACCTCGAACAGCGTGGTGAATTCGGCGAACTGGCCGCTTTGCAGGCGGCGCAGGATGACGGACATGAATTCGCGCACCGACAATTCCTCGCGCGTGACCTTGTGGTGACGGGTCATGCGCGCATGCATCAGCAGCGACTGCCAGGCCGCAATCAGATCCTCGATGCGCACCTGCGGCAGGCGCTGCACCGCCGCCTGCTCGATCCACACCTCGACCGTGAGGAAATCGCGTCCGAGCACGGGAAGCGCATCGAGCTTGTGCGCCGCGAGCTTCATGTTCTCGTATTCCATCAGACGGCGCACCAATTCCGCGCGCGGATCCTCTTCCTCCTCGCGCTGCGCGCGCGGCCGCGGCAGCAGCATGCGCGATTTGATTTCCATCAGCAGCGCCGCCATCAGCAGATATTCCGCGGCCAACTCCAGATTGCGCCGGCGCATCAGTTCCACGTATTCGAGATACTGCTCGGTCAGCCGCGCCATCGGAATATCGAGGATGTCGATATTGGCCTTGCGGATGAGATAGAGCAGCAGATCGAGCGGACCTTCGAAGGTATCGAAGAACACCTCCAGCGCATCCGGCGGTATATACAAATCGCGCGGCATTTCGAGCATGGCTTCGCCGCGGACCGTCGCCACCCGCGCGTCGGGCGCAACGGCTACCGGCGGCGGCAGACCCGCGTCCGGACCGCTCGGCGTAACGCTGGCTGCCCCGGGTTCGATCATGAATAGTTCAATCCCATCGCTTCGCGCACTTCGCGCATGGTCTCGGCGGCGAGTTCGCGCGCTTTTTCGCAGCCGTCCGCAATGATGCTCTTGACCAGGGTCGGATCGTCCAGGTAGCGCTGCGCGCGCTCGCGCATCGGCGCCTGTTCCGCCAGGATAGACTGGATCAGCGGCTGCTTGCACTCGAGGCAGCCGATGCCCGCGCTTCTGCAGCCCTGCTGCACCCAGTCGCGGGTCTTGTCGTCGGAATACACCAGATGCAGCTGCCACACCGGACATTTATCCGGGTCGCCCGGGTCGCTGCGCTTGATCCGTGCCGGATCCGTGGGCATGGTGCGCAGCTTTTTCGTCACCGTCGCGGCGTCCTCGCGCAAGGTGATGGTGTTGTTGTAGGACTTGGACATTTTCTGCCCGTCCAGGCCGGGCAGTCTGGAGGATTCGGTCAGCAGCGCCTGCGGTTCGGCCAGGATCATGCGCCCGCCTCCCTCGAGGTAGCCGAACAGGCGCTCGCGGTCGCCCATGGACAGATTCTGCTGCTCGTTCAACAGCGCGCGTGCCGCCTGCAGCGCCTCTTCGTCGCCCTGCTCCTGGTAACGCGTGCGCAGTTCGTTGTACAGCCTGCCCTTCTTGCTGCCGAGTTTCTTCACCGCCGCCTTGGCCTTGTCCTCGAATCCCGCCTCGCGCCCGAACAGGTGATTGAAGCGGCGCGCCACCTCGCGCGTCAATTCCACGTGCGGCACCTGGTCTTCACCCACCGGCACCCAGGCCGCGCGGTACATGAGGATGTCGGCGCTTTGCAGCAAGGGGTAGCCGAGGAAACCATAGGTGGCGAGATCGCGGTCGGCGAGCTTTTCCTGCTGGTCCTTGAAGCTCGGCACGCGCTCGAGCCAGCCCAGCGGCGTGATCATCGACAGCAGCGTATGCAACTCGGCGTGCTCGGGCACGCGCGACTGTATGAATAGCGTCGCCCGTGCCGGATCGATGCCGGCCGCAAGCCAGTCGATTACCATATCCCACACCGACTGCTCGATCACTTCAGGCGTATCGTAATGCGTAGTCAGCGCGTGCCAGTCGGCGACGAAGAACAGGCAGGGATATTCGCTCTGCAGCCTGACCCAGTTCTTGAGGGCGCCGTGAAAATGCCCCAGGTGCAGGGCCCCCGTGGGGCGCATGCCCGAGACGACGCGTTGCTCGTACATGTGATTGCGTTCCTAGAGTTGGAAAATGGTTTCGATCACATGGATCGATGCGCGCACCATGGGATTCAGGATCGCACCGAGCACGTTGCTGAACACCAGCAGCAACAGGATCGGAAATCCGTAGGGCTCCAGGCGCGAAAAACTGTAAGCCAGCCGGTGCGGCAGCAGGCTCACCGCGATGCGGCCGCCGTCGAGCGGCAATATCGGCAGCAGATTAAGCAGCATCAGCACCAGATTGATCGTAATGCCCGCCTCGCTCATCAGGCTCAGCGGCAAGGTGAACAGGTTCTGCGGCGCGATCAGCGCAAACTTGAGCGCGAGCGCCCACAGCAGCGCCATGAGCAGATTTGCGAACGGCCCGGCCGCCGCCACCCACAGCATGTCGCGCTTCGGATGGCGCAGCCCCGAGAAATCCACCGGTACCGGCTTGGCCCAGCCGAATAGTATCCCGCCTGCGCCGAAAAAACTGCTCATGATCAGGATCAGCAGCGGCACCAGCACGGTGCCGACCGGATCGATGTGCCGCAGCGGATTGAGGCTCACGCGCCCGAGCACATAGGCGGTGTTGTCGCCAAAGTGCCTCGCCACATAACCATGCGCGGCTTCGTGCAAGGTGATCGCAAAGATCACCGGCAGCGCATAGATGGCGATTTTCTGGACGAGATTGAATTCCATTGACCCGACGATGCAAAAACAAGCATTTTATCAGACTCGTGCTTCGAAGCCGAAAGGCTCCGCGCTTCCCTTGCCTTGCCGCAGCAATTCCGGCGCGGCGCCGGTCAGGTCAACCATCGTGGTCGGTTCGATGCCGCAGGAGCCGGCGTCCAGCACCAGATCGAGCAGGCGCTCCAGGCGTGCGCGAATATGTTCGCCGTCGTTGAGCGGCATGGCATCTCCGGGGAGTATCAGCGTGGCGGAGAGCAGGGGTTCGCCCAGCGCGGCCAGCAGCGCCTGCGCCACGGCGTGATCGGGCACGCGCATGCCTATGGTCTTGCGCCGAGGATGCAGCAGGCGCCGCGGCACTTCCTTGGTTGCGCGAAGTATGAAAGTGTAGCTCCCGGGGGTGAGTTTGCGCAGCAGCCGGTATTGCACATTATCCACCTGCGCATAAGTCGCGATCTCCGACAGGTCGCGGCACATCAGCGTCAGGTGGTGCTTGTCGTCGACCTTGCGAATGGCGCGCAGCCGCTGCATCGCGTCCTTGTCGCCGATGTGACAGCCCAGCGCATAGCAGGAATCGGTCGGATAGGCGATCACGCCGCCGCCGCGAATGATGTCCGCCGCCTGCGCGATCAGGCGCGGCTGCGGATGGGTGGGATGGACGGCGAAATACTGCGACATATGAAAAGCGGAGGAAGTGCGCGGCGGAGCAGTGGATCAGACGCGCGTGCCTCTCACCAATCGTGCCACACCGGCTTGAGATCGGCCGCCAGGTCAGGCAGCATGCCCAGATCGATGCGCGATTCGCCCGGGCCGTGAAAATCCGACCCGCGCGAAGCGAGCAAGCCGAATTCCCTGGCCAGGATCGCATACTCCAGGTATTGCTCCGCGCTATGGCTGCTGGTGACGACCTCGATGCCGGTACCGCCGCCGTCCTTGAATTCGCCCAGGAACTTGCGCATCTCGCTGCGCGTAAGCTTGTAGCGCCCCGGGTGCGCGAGCACCGGCATGCCCCCGCCCGCCTTGATGTAGGCGAGGCCGTCTTGCAGGGTGGCCCACTCATGCGGCACATAGCCCGGCTTGCCGCTCACCAGATAATGCTGGAATGCGCTCTTGACGTCGTTGACATAGCGCTTCTCCACCAGAAAGCGCGCGAAATGCGTGCGGCCGATGAGATTGGGGTTGTCGACATAGGCGTAGGCGCCTTCGAGGCTGCCGGGTATGCCCACACGCGCAAGGTCTTGCGCCATTTTCTTCGCCCGCTCGGTGCGGCCTTGGCGTATCGCCTGCAGGCCCTGCTGCAACCGCGCACTGGCCGGGTCGATGTTGAGCCCGACGATGTGGATGGTGATCCCGCCCCAGCTCACGGATACCTCGACCCCGTCGACAAAGCGCAGGCCGATGTCGCGCGCGCGCGCGCGCGCCTCGGCCAGGCCGGCAATCTCGTCGTGGTCGGTGAGCGCGAGGATTTCCACGCCGTTGGCAGCCGCGCGCGCCACCAATTCCGCCGGCGCAAGCAAGCCGTCGGAAGCGGTGGAATGGCAATGCAGATCGTAATTGGGGGCGCGCGGCATCTTATACTTATTCTAACATGCCACCTGCCGCGCCTCGGACCAGGGCGCACAGACGCCGCCTAATTCTTGGCCAGAAAATTTTCTATTATTACCGCCAACTTTTCCGGCTGGTCGTGGTGCAGCATGTGCCCCGCTTCGGCGATGGTGCGCGCGCTCAACTCGCGGAAACAGGCCTTGCGCGCTTCATGGTCGCCGGCGTTGATGCGCATGCGTTCCATGGTCTCCGAATCGGCACCGCTGACCCAGAGCACCGGTGCGGCGACATTGCGCCAGCAAGCCATCGCCTCCTCCAACTGATAGGCCACCGGATTGATCAGCTTGTGCGCCGGATCGCTGCGCAGTTCCACCCGTCCGGCCGCATTCTGCCGGCCCCAATGCTGCGCCAGAAACAGCGCGCGCGCCTCGGACAGGCGCGGATTGCTGGTGCGCATGCGCGCTGCCAGGTCGGTGAAATCGGCGTAGTCGCGAAATCCCGGCTTGTCGCCCAGCTGCGCCAGCCACTTGGCATAGCGCGCCGGAGCTTTGACCGGGTCGCTGCGGCTCATGCCGAAGCCCTCCAGATTGATCAGGCGTGCCACGCGCTCGGGGCGCACCCCGGCGTACATGCTGGCGATATTGCCGCCCATGCTGTGGCCGATCAGCGTCACCGCCCGCTCGGGCTCGAAATGCGCCAGCAGCCGATCCAGATCGCCCATGTAATCGGGAAACCAATAGCAGTCGGACGGCCCCCATGCGGACAACCCGTAGCCGCGCCAATCCGGCGCAATCACCTGCCACTCCCCCTGAAGAGCGTCGACCAGAAACTGGAACGAGGCGGATACGTCCATCCAGCCGTGCAGCATGAACAGCTTCGGCCGGTGCGCCTCGCCCCAGACGCGACAGTGATAGCGCAGGCCGCGTATGTCGAGAAATAGGGAACGGTCGGTTTTCATTTGCGGCCGCCATGATAGCAGCTGACGGCATCTGTTATGATTCCCGCGGCATTTTTGCAGGGGACGAACATGGCTGTCTATTCCCTCGGCGAGCGCCGGGTGCAGGTGCAAGGCAAGGACTGGTATATCGCCGACAACGCCAGCGTCATCGGCTCGGTGCTGATCGAGGACCAGGCGAGCATCTGGTTCAACGTCGTCATCCGCGGCGACAGCGACTTGATCACAATCGGCGAGCGCAGCAACGTGCAGGACAGTTCGATGCTGCATACCGACGCCGGCATCCAGCTTACTCTGGGG
Source organism: Pseudomonadota bacterium (assembly GCA_021811085.1). Lineage (GTDB taxonomy): Bacteria > Pseudomonadota > Gammaproteobacteria > Burkholderiales > SG8-39 > 2-12-FULL-64-23. Next base: position 24,681 of record JAJZPQ010000027.1, read on the forward strand.
CGAAACGTGTCCATCGGTCACATGGTCATGCTGCACGGATGCAGCATCGGCGAGGGTAGCCTCATCGGCATCAACAGCGTCATTCTCAACCATGCGGTCATCGGCAAACACAGCTTGATCGGCGCCGGTTCGCTGGTGCCCGAAGGCAAGACCATACCCGATGGCGTTCTCGCACTGGGTTCGCCGGCCAAGGTCGTGCGCGACCTGTCGTCGGCCGAGATCAGCAATCTGGAAAATATCGCCGACGGCTACGTGCGCCGGGCCAAGCTTTACCGCCAGCAGCTTCAGCCGCAGCAACTCTGAGCTGCGGCGCAGCTCCCCGTCTGTCAATATGCGCGGAGTCTTATGTGCAGTCGCGCGCGACCTGCGACCATTGCGCGCTCGCGCGCGCCAACCGCGATTTCGGCATGGATAAAGGACATCCGTGCCGAAATCGCGGTTAATGATGAACGCCAGGTCGGCTTGGGTTTGTCTCTATACAAGATCGCAGGATTGCGTGCGGACAGTTTCATCGTCCGTGCGCAATCGGCGATCCGCGCGGATGGGCCGCCGTCCGCGCAAGTTCTGCGCTGCAGTCCGGGGCTGCTCTTTTACTTCGGTGCCATGCGGATCGCGCCATCGAGGCGGATCACTTCGCCGTTCAGCATCTCGTTCTGGATGATGTGCACGGCCAGCGCGGCATACTCCGCGGGACGCCCCAGGCGCGGCGGGAACGGCACCATCTTGCCCAGCGCATCCTGCGTTTCCTTGGGCATGCCCAGCAGCATCGGCGTTTCGAAAATTCCCGGCGCGATGGTCATCACGCGGATGCCGGAGCGCGACAGGTCGCGCGCGATCGGCAGCGTCATGCCGACGATGCCGCCCTTGGATGCGGAATAGGCTGCCTGACCGATCTGCCCGTCGTAAGCCGCCACCGAGGCGGTGTTGATGATCACGCCGCGCTCGCCGCCCGCGTTCGGCGCCCCTTTGCTCATCGCATCCGCCGCCAGCCGGATCATGTTGAACGTGCCGATCAGGTTGATGCTGATGACGCGGCTGAAGCTGGCGAGCGCATGCGGCCCCTCTTTGCCCACGGTCTTTTCGCCGATCGCAATGCCGGCACAATTGATGAGGCCGTGCAAGCCGCCGAAATCCTTCAGCGCCAGGGCCACCGCGGCCTTGGCGTCGGCTTCCGCAGTGACGTCGGTCTTGATGAATCGCGCCTGGCCCAGTTCCTTGGCGAGCGCATTGCCGGCATCGGCATTGACATCGGCGATGACCACATTGCCGCCGGCCTGCGCGATGGCGCGCGCGCTGGCCGCGCCCAGACCGGATGCGCCGCCGGTGACGATAAACGTGCTGTGCTTGAGTTCCATGAGAGCCTTCCTAGGTTAGGGGGAAATTCGGAATTTTGAATTGCGCATTATCCCGCGAATTGCGGCCCCGGTCCAAGCCGGGCAAGCGCCGATGCGCCGGCGACTTCGCCATGAGTATGGGGGTTCCGACCGCGCAGCCACTGCAGGCTGTGCGCCTGCGGCCGAATTCGCTGCAGGAGAAACGTATCGCGCAACAGATTGCGCGCTAACGCCAGACGCTGGACGCTGCGGCCCGGGACCTAGTGGTCTTCGATACGCGGCGTGAGCTCTTCCGCGAGTTCGCCGGTCTCGGGGTCGACCCAGTCGGAAATGCCGATCTCGTCTTCCGCCTGCTCCACGCTCTCCCCCGGTTCGTAATCCGAGTCGGCGCTGTACTGCATGTCTTCGACGGCTTCGAGCAGAGTCGGGAACGGGCCCGACTCCTTGCCGCTGTCTCTGGATTGCCAATAAAAGCCATCGGGGCGCTCGACGATTCTCGCTTTATCGTACTCGGGGGGCGTTTCCGGTATCACTTTTTTCATAGCAAACCTGAACAATGGGTTCTGTAACAAATACGCCTGATGCTGCACACTAGGACCGCAATTCGATTATACGTACTTGCGACTCTGCCGTTTGACAAGAATCAATGATACGCGCGGAGCCGGTGAGGCACACGGCGCGGCCTCAGAACTGGTAACGCCGCAGCCCGCCATCGACCGGGATCACGGTGCCGGTGATGTAACGCGCCAGCGGCGAAGCGAGAAAGCACACCAGCTGCGCGATATCCTCGGGCTCGCCGTACGAGCCGACCGGGATCTCGTGTTCGGACTGCCACTGGCGGTATTCGGGCGTGTAATTGCGCAGGATCTGCTCGCTCATGATGCGTCCGGGCGGAATCGAATTCACCGTGATGCCGCGCTTGCCCACTTCACGCGACAGACCTTTGGCCCAGGAATGCATCGCGGCCTTGGCGCAGAAAGCGCCGTTGATGCCCTCGGGCTCGGACTTGCCGGTGATGTTGATGATGCGCCCCCAGTTGCGGTCCATCATCTGCTGCAGCAGCTGATGCGTGAGCTGGCGCTGGCGCGTGAAATTCAGCGTGAGCGCCTCGTCCCACTGCGCTTCGCTCGCGTCCAGCTCGAAGCGCCTGCTGCCGCCCGCGTTGTTGACCAGAATATCGACCGAACCGAGTCCGTCCAGCGCCGCGCGCGCGATCGCGGCACCCGCCTCCGGCTGCATCATGTCGCACTCGATCACCGCCGGGCGCGCGCCGCCGGCGGCGACGATCTCGGCCGCAACCGCATCCAGCAGATTTTTGCGCCGCGCGGCGATCGCGAGGCGCACGCCTTCGGCCGCCAGCGCCAGCGCAATGCCGCGGCCGATGCCGGTGCTCGCTCCGGTAACCAGCCCGGTCTTTCCCGCAATTCCCAGATCCATCGGCCAGGCCTCCGTCTTTTATCGTGGCGGCTATGGTAGCAGGACGGCGCAGCGCCTGCGCAAGGCGCCCGGCAGCGTTTGACGGATATCAATACCCCTCTGCAGCGCATACGCTAGCTTTCAACTCAGAGAGCGTCATGCGGTGAATGTAAACAGACCCTAAGCTGCTGCGCCCATGGCCGGGATCACCGGTGCAGACCAGATGAATCCAGACAAATACGATCCAAGCTCAGAAACGCAGGCGGACATTCGGCCCGGCAATGGGCCGCTGGAACTGGATTGCGCCGGAGCATGGGTGCTGCGCGGCATCTCGCAACTCGCACCCAAGCTGGAACGCCTCGTGCGTTCCGGCAGTGGGGAGCTTACGCTCGATGCATCTGCGGTAAGCGCGATGGACACCTCGGGCGCCTGGCTGCTGCACCGGACCATGCGTACGCTGGAACTGAACGGGCGCAGTGTGCAGTTGCGCGGACTGCGTCCGGAATTCGCGGCCTTGCTGCGGCTGATCGCAGCGCGCAGCGTCGCCGCGCAAGCGCAGACCATGCCCAACCTGCTGCACCGGATCGGACGCCAGGCATGGGCGAGCCTCGACAACGCGTTCGGCATGCTCGCCTTTCTCGGCGAGAACGCGCTCACGCTGTTGCGCACCGTTGCGCGTCCGCGCCGCATACGCTGGCGCGCCATCGCCTACAGCCTGCAGACGACCGGATTCGAAGCGCTGCCGATTACCGGCCTGCTCTCCTTCCTGATGGGTATCGTGATCGCCTATCAGGGCGCCGAGCAGTTGCGCCAATTCGGCGCGAATATTTACGTCGCCGACCTGGTTGGGCTGTCGATGGTGCGCGAGCTCTCGCCCATGCTCACCGCCATTATCGTCGCCGGGCGCTCCGGCTCGGCGTATGCGGCGCAGATCGGCACCATGAAGGTGACCGAGGAAATCGATGCGCTGCGCACCATCGGCGTAGCACCGCTGGATCTGCTGGTGCTGCCCAAGATCCTGGCCCTGGTCGTGGCACTGCCCCTGCTGACCGTATATACCGATGTCATGGGCGTGCTCGGCGGCATGATCATGGCCCGCGCCCAGCTCGACGTCAGTTTCGGCGCCTTCCTCGAGCGCCTGGACGAGGCGATCACCCTGAACTCCTATCTGGTCGGCGTGGGCAAAGCGCCGGTATTCGCCGTGATCATCGCATTGGTCGGTTGTTATCAGGGTTTCCAGGTTGGCGGCAGCGCCGACAGTGTCGGCCGCCAGACCACGCTCAGCGTGGTGCAATCGGTGTTCCTGGTGATCGTCACCGATGCGCTGTTCTCCATTCTCTTCAGCTGGCTCGACATATGAGCAGCGCGGACCTATCCGCACCGGGCAACGATGCGGTGATCGATATCCGCGGCCTGAACACGCGTTTCGGCGCTGCGGTGGTGCACGAAAACGTAAACCTGTCGGTGCGGCGCGGCGAGATTTTCGCGCTGGTCGGCGCGAGCGGCTGCGGCAAGTCGACGCTGTTGCGCGAGACGCTGGTGCTGCAAAAGCCGGTCGCGGGCTCGATCCGGGTGTTCGGCCACGAAGTAGTCGGCATGAACGACGCGGATGCGCTGCCGCTGCGCCGCCGCTGGGGCGTGATGTTCGAGCGCGGCGCGCTGTTCAGCGCGCTCACGGTGAAGGATAACGTGGGCATGGTGCTGCGCGAGCACACGCCGCTGGGCCCGGCGCTGATCGCAGAGATCGCCGCGCTCAAGATCGCGCTTACCGGACTGCCGGCGGACGCAGGCGCCAAGTACCCAAGCGAGCTCTCCGGCGGCATGCGCAAGCGCGCCGCGCTCGCGCGCGCGATTGCGCTGGATCCGGAACTGCTGCTGCTCGACGAACCCACCGCCGGCCTGGATCCCTTGAGCGCGAGCGGCATCGACGAGCTGGTGCGGCAGATGCGCGACGCGCTCGGCCTGACCATCATGATGGTGACTCACGATCTCGACCTGCTTTGGCGCGCGGCGGACCGCGTGGCCGTACTGGGCGACGGGCATATCCTCGGCACCGGGACCATGAACGAGCTCTCCGGTTCCACGGACCCGCTGATACGCGAATATTTTTATGGGCCGCGCGGCCGCGCCGCGCGCGAGCAGGCATGGAAGAAAAAGTAAACTTCGCCGTGGTCGGCGTATTCGTGCTCGGCCTCGGCGCCGCGCTGATCGCCGGCGTGCTCTGGCTCTCCAGCGGCGGCGCCTATCGCCGGGCCTACGATACCTACCAGACCTACATGGGCGAATCGGTCTCCGGCTTGAGCCGCGACGCGCCGGTGCGCTACCGCGGCGTAGAGGTCGGCCGCGTGCGCCGGATGGCGCTGGTGCCGGATCACGTAGAACAGGTGCAGCTTACCCTGGACATCGAGCACGGCACGCCGGTGAAGCAGGACACCCTGGCGGTATTGCGCGTACAGGGCCTGACGGGCATCGCCTATGTCGAGCTCTCCGGAGGCAGCCAGGGCTCGGCCGAACTCGAGGCGCTTCCGGGCGAAGCCTATCCGGTAATCCGCAGCGGACCTTCGCTGATGGTGCGCCTGGACAGTTCGGTCAGCGCGCTGCTGACCAACCTGAACCGCACCAGCGAAAGTCTCACCGCCTTGCTCGACCAGGATAACCGGCGCGAGTTTAAACAAACCCTGGCCGACCTCAGCATACTGTCGCGCACGCTGGCGGCGCGTTCTGCCACCATCGACTCGAGCCTGAGCAATGCGGCGCGCACCCTGGACAACAGCGCGCGTCTTTCCGGCGAATTGCCGCGCCTGATAGAACGCATCGAGCAAAGCGCAGACCGATTCGATCGCATGACGAGCGAGCTTGCCCGCGCCGGAGAACGCGCCAATGCAACGCTCGCCGGCGCGCGCGCCGATATGCGCCAGGCGGGCGATGAAATTCTGCCCGAGATACATCAGCTCGCCGCGGAACTGCGCGAAGTGACCGGAAATCTGCGCCGGTTCAGCAAACAACTGGAGCAGAACCCGAGCGTGCTGCTCTATGGCAGACCCGCGCCCAGACCCGGGCCCGGAGAATGAGCACCGGCAGCGCAATTTCCGCCGATCGCGCGCGCACGCCGGCCGAACTCAGGGACTTTCGCCGCGCCGGATAGGCGCCCAGCCGGAGGCGAATCAGGCGGCGTGCTGCCTCGGACCGGCGTACAGCGCTTCCATCTCGCGCCGCACTTTGTACGCGGGAAGATTCTCGTCCAGCGCCACATCGTCCCAGGTAAGCGATTGCCCCTTCTTCACCGCGCGCGTGAGCTTGACCCGGTGCGCGAGCCCCAGCGGCAGTCCGCCGTAGGCGAGCGATTTCTGCGCCTGGAACAGCTTGCCCCAGACCGTGTAGCCGCCTTCCCCGTCGAGGATCTCGCCCGGCCTGAGGTCGCGTTTGGCGGTCGCGACCACGTCGGCGTTGAAGCAGGTGGCGGCACCGGTGGGCTCGCCGCGCAAACCCACCGAAGCGACCGAAATGCCCAATTCCAGTCCGATCAGATGCCAGCGCTTGTACAGGCAGGCATAGCGGCCGCTCGGATCGGTACGCACCATGTACTCCTTGAAGCAATTGCGGATGTACTCGGTTTCGCCCTCGAATACCACGAACACGCCGAAGCGGATGTCGTAGGGAATCACGCGCCCGTCCTTCTCCAGCGAGGATATCACCTCGACCTGGCCTTTCTGGTGCAGCACCCCGCCTTCGGCAATCGGGCGGCATACGAAAGGAATGTCGTCCACCGATGCCGGCGGAAACGTCAGGCCGTCGGGCGGTGCGATGAGGCCGGTGGCGTTGCACACGGCGGTACTCTCGATCGAAGGCTTGGAGCCGTCGAGGAAGGAATTGAACATCTTCGGGTTGAGGCCGCCGATCCTCGCCTGCTCGGGCGTGAGTCCGTAATTGGCCCAGACCGTCTCGGGCGTCGACTCCGAAAAATGCGGCAGCCATTTGTGCCCGCGCCCTGCGGCCACCACGGAGAAACCCGCGGCCCGCGCCCAGTCGACCAGATCGCAAATCAGCGCCGGCTGGTCGCCGTAGGCCAGGCTGTAGACCACGCCGGCAGCCTGCGCCTTGCGCGCGAGCAAAGGGCCGCAGAAGGCATCGGCCTCGACCGTGACATTGACCACATGCTTGCCGTGGGCGAACGCCGCGAGGCAATGCTCCACCGCCGCGGGCGGATTGCCGGTGCATTCGACGATGATATCGATTTTGGGATGCGCAACCACGGCCTGCCAGTCGTCACCGAGATGGGTGTTGCCCTTGGCCAGCGCGGCATCCAGCGAGGCGGCCGCAAACTGCTCGGATTTCCATCCCACCCGTTCCAGGTTCGCCCGCGCCGCCGCCGGTGCGAGGTCGGCGATGCCGACCAGGTGCACCCCCGGCGTCTGCGTTACCTGGGCCAGGTACATGGCGGCGAATTTTCCGGCGCCGATCAAGCCTACGCGCAGGGGATTGCCTTCCGCTTGGCGCTGTTGCAGCTTGCGAAACAGATTCATCGTCGCTCCACCACTAGAATTTTATTTTGAGCCCGCCGTTTCCTGCTTGGGCGCAGGCGCTGCCGCAGCCGGCGCAGCGGCCGGGGACTGTTCCAGGATGTGGACGAAAATCTCATCCTGCTTGATCATGCCGAGTTCGTAGCGGGCACGCTCCTCGATCGCATCGTAGCCCTGCTTCAGATCGCGCACCTCCGCGTCCAGGGCGTCGTTGCGCGCGTGCAGCTTGGCATTGAGGTCCTTCTGTGCCTTGACCTGGCGATCGGTTTCCCACACGTGCAGCCAGCCGCCCTTGCCCAGCCACAGCGGGTACTGCAGCAGCAGGATCAGCGCAGCGAAGACGATGGACAGGATGCGCATTACTCAGCGCAATTGGTAGAACGCTTCCCTGCCGGGATAGCCGACGGTGTCGCCCAGATCCTCTTCGATCCGCAGTAATTGGTTGTATTTGGCGATGCGATCCGAGCGCGAAAGCGAGCCGGTCTTGATCTGCAGCGCATTCATGCCTACTGCGATGTCGGCGATGGTGGTGTCCTCGGTTTCGCCCGAGCGGTGCGAGATCACTGCGGTATAGCCGGCGCGCTTCGCCATTTCGATTGCGGCGAACGTCTCGGTAAGGGTACCGATCTGGTTGACCTTGATCAGGATCGAATTGGCCACGCCCTCGGCGATGCCTTCGCGCAGGATGCTGGTATTGGTCACGAAAATATCGTCGCCGACCAGCTGGATTTTCCGCCCGAGTCGCTCGGTAAGGATTTTCCAGCCGTCCCAGTCGCTCTCGGCCATGCCGTCCTCGATGCTGATGATCGGGTATTTGTCGGCCAGGGTTGCAAGATAATCGGTGAACTGCCCCGAGGACAGCTGCAGGTTCTCCGACTCGAGCAGGTAGCGCCCGTCCTTGAAGAACTCGGAACTGGCGCAATCGAGCGCGAGCAGCACATCCTGGCCGGCCTGATAGCCGGCCTTGTCGATCGCCTCCATGCACAGCTGCAGCGCCGCCTCGTGACTGGGCAGATTCGGCGCGAAACCGCCTTCGTCGCCCACCGTGGTCGGCATGCCGCGCTGCTGCAGCAGGGATTTGAGCGCATGAAACACTTCGGCGCCGCAGCGCAGGGCATCGCGAAAGCTCTGCGCGCCCACGGGCACGATCATGAACTCCTGCATGTCCAGGCTGTTGTTGGCGTGGGCGCCGCCGTTGATGATGTTCATCATCGGCACCGGCATCTGCATCGCACCCGCGCCGCCGAAATAGCGGTACAGCGGCAGTCCGCACTCGTCCGCGGCGGCCTTGGCCACGGCCATGGACACGGCCAGCAGCGCATTGGCGCCCAGGCGCGACTTGTTTTCCGTGCCGTCCAGATCGATCAGGGTCTTGTCGATGAAGCTCTGCTCGGCGGCATCGAGGCCCATGATGGCCTCGGAAATCTCGGTATTGACGTGCTCCACGGCATGCAGCACGCCCTTGCCCAGATAGCGCAGCTTGTCGCCGTCGCGCAGTTCATTCGCTTCGCGCGTACCGGTCGATGCCCCCGAGGGCACGGCAGCGCGCCCCATCACGCCGGATTCCAGCAGCACATCGGCTTCCACGGTCGGATTGCCGCGCGAATCCAGGATCTCCCTCGCTACCACATCGACTATTGAGCTCATGTTCTTGTCCTTGTGCCAAATTCAGGGCTTCGATATTTTACTGCTGCTGCTTCCGCCTGCCGCTACAGCGCCTGCTCTGCAAATCCTTGTTGCTTGACCACGGCGTCGAGCGCGCGCAGGGTTGCCAGCAACTCCTTCATGCGCGCCAGCGGCCAGGCATTGGGGCCGTCGGACAATGCCTTGTCCGGATCCGGGTGCGTTTCCATGAACAGCCCGGATACGCCGCTTGCGACCGCTGCGCGTGCAAGCACCGGAACGAACTCGCGCTGCCCGCCGCTCACCGTCCCCTGCCCGCCAGGCAGCTGCACCGAATGCGTGGCGTCGAACACCACCGGGCAGCCGGTCTCGCGCATGATCGCGAGCGAGCGCATGTCCGATACCAGGTTATTGTAGCCAAAGCTCACACCGCGCTCGCATACCAGGATGTTGTCACGGCACCCGCTGGCCGAAGCGGCTTGGCGCGCCTTGGCCACCACGTTCTTCATGTCTGCAGGAGCCAGAAACTGGCCCTTCTTGATATTCACCGGCTTGCCGGCGCTGGCCACGGCATTGATGAAGTCGGTCTGGCGGCAAAGGAAAGCTGGCGTCTGCAGCACATCGACCACGGCGGCAGCCGCCGCGATCTGGCCGATCTCATGCACATCGGTGAGCACCGGCACGCCGATCTGCCGTTTCACCTCGGCCAGTATCTTCAGGCCTTCGTCCGCCCCCGGGCCGCGAAAGGACGCGCCCGAGCTGCGGTTGGCTTTGTCATAGGACGATTTGTAAATGAACGGCACGCCCAGCTGCGCGCAGATTTCCTTGAGCATGCCCGCCGTATCCAGCGCAAGCTGTCTGGACTCGATGACGCAGGGACCCGCAATCAGAAACATCGGCTGATCGAGGCCGACCTCGAAGCCGCACAGCTTCATGCTCATGCCGCCGTTACCGCTGCGACTTGCGCACCTTGGACAGTACCGGCCTTGCGCGCCTGATAAGCAATCGCGGCTTCAACGTAAGCCTTGAACAACGGATGCCCGGTGCGCGGCGCGGAGCTGAACTCAGGGTGAAACTGGCAGCCGATGAACCAGGGATGCGCATTCGGGCCATCGGTGGGCAATTCGATCAATTCGCATAGCGCTTCTACCTTGGTGCGCGCCGCCACTTTCAGGCCGGCAGCCTCGAGCCGCGGCAAATAATAATTATTGACCTCGTAGCGGTGGCGGTGGCGCTCGTTGACCACATCGCTCTGATAAATGCGCTGCACCTGGGTGCCCGGAACGATATCGGCGGCTTGCGCCCCCAGGCGCATGGTGCCACCGAGGTCGGAACTGGCGTCGCGGCGCTCGACCTTGCCTTCCCGGTCCAGCCATTCGGTGATCAGCGCGACGACCGGCTGCGGCGTATCGGCGTTGAACTCGGTACTGTTGGCTTCGGTGAGGCCCGCTTTGTGGCGCGCATACTCGATCACCGCGAGCTGCATGCCCAGGCAAATGCCCAGGTAAGGCACCTTGTTCTCGCGCGCATATTCGATCGCCTTGATCTTGCCCTCGACGCCGCGCGCGCCGAAGCCGCCTGGAACCAGGATTGCGTCCACATTGGCAAGGCAGCCCGTGCCTTCCTGCTCGATCGCCTCGGAATCGACGTACTGGATCTTGACCTTGGCGCGGGTGTGTATGCCCGCGTGCAGCAGCGCCTCGTTGAGCGACTTGTAGGAATCGGTGAGATCGACGTATTTGCCCACCATGGCGATGGTGATCTGGTGCAGCGGGTGCTCCAGCGCCTCGATCAGGCGCTTCCACGCCTTGAGGTCGGCCGGCCGTGCAAGCAGGTGCAGCTTGTGGCACACGATCTCGTCCAGCATCTGCTGGTGCAGCATGTAGGGAATCTTGTAGATCGAATCGGCATCCCACACCGAAATCACCGCATTCGCAGGCACATTAGTGAACAGCGCGATTTTCTTGCGCTCGTCGTCCGGTATCGGGCGGTCGGAGCGGCACAACAGCGCATCGGCCTGGATGCCGATCTCGCGCAGCTCCTTGACCGAGTGCTGCGTGGGTTTGGTCTTGATTTCGCCGGCCGAGGCGATGTAAGGCACCAGCGTCAGGTGCACGTAGCAGACATTTTCGCGCCCGAGTTCCAGGCCCATCTGCCGAATCGCTTCGAGGAAAGGCAGCGATTCGATATCGCCCACGGTGCCGCCGATTTCGACGATCGCGACTTCTGCGCCCTGCGCGCCGCGCCCGATGAATGCCTTGATCTCGTCGGTGATATGCGGAATCACCTGCACCGTGCGGCCCAGATATTCGCCGCGGCGCTCTTTCTTGATCACCGACTCGTAAATCTGGCCGGTGGTGAAATTGTTGCTCTTGCGCATGCGCGTCGAGCTGAAGCGCTCGTAGTGCCCCAGATCGAGATCGGTCTCTGCCCCGTCCTCGGTGACGAACACCTCGCCGTGCTGAAACGGACTCATCGTCCCCGGATCGACGTTGATGTACGGATCCAGCTTAATGTTGGTGACTTTGATGCCGCGCGATTCGAGGATGGCGGCGAGGGAGGCGGCGGCGATTCCTTTCCCAAGAGAGGAAACTACACCGCCGGTAACGAAGACATATTTGGTCATCTCAGATTCGAGAGATGGGATAACGGATGTTACAGCAAAAACGCAAGGCGCTCAACGAAATTCCGCCGACGAAATTCCGCCGACACGAAATTCCGCCGGCCGGCGCAGCGCAATGAGACGCGCTGAGCCGGATCGCAGCGCGCATGGCGGGCCGGCATTGATAGCGGCTATCATAGCAGCGGGCCTACGAGATCCCGGCGAATGAACCAGACTGAATTCAAAGCTGCCGCTGACGCCAAAACGCTGATCGCCGTGGTCGAGCAGATGGTGCGCGACATGCGCCATGGCCGCGAGGTGCAGGTCGCGCTCGACAGCTCGCTCGAGCGCGACCTCGGTCTGGACAGCCTGGCGCGGGTAGAACTGGTGCTCAGGGTGGAACGCGCTTTCGGCGTGAGCCTGCCCGAGCACGCGCTGTATGCGGCCGAGACGCCGCGCGATCTGCTGCGCCTGGTCCATGGCAGCCAGGGCGTGCGCCGGGCCGCACCGGAAAAAGGGGTACGCAGCCTGGTGCAGGCCGGACCCGGCGCGGCAGCATGCACTGCGGAAACCCTGCTGGATGCGCTCATCTGGCATGCGGCGCAGCACCCCGACCGCCTGCAGGTGCACCTCTACGGCGAAAGCGGCGAAGAAGAACTCTCCTACGCCGCGATCCGCCGCGGCGCCGCGCGCTGCGCCAGCCGCCTCGCCGCGCATGGTCTGCAGCCGGGCCAGGCGGTCGCGATCATGCTGCCCACGGGGCGCGATTACCTGTTCAGCTTTTTCGGCATCCTGATGGCGGGCGGCATTCCGGTGCCGCTGTATCCGCCTGCGCGGCCGGCGCAGATCGAGGACCACTTGCGCCGCCATGTCGGCATCCTGGCCAACTGCCGCGCCGCGCTGCTGATCACCATCCCCGAAGCGAAGACGGTGGCGCTGCTGTTGCGCTCGCAGGTGGAATCGCTCGCGCGCGTGCTGATGCCGGCCGATCTTGCCGGCGGCGATGCGGGTTTCACGCCTCTGAGCGCAAGCCCCGGCGACATCGCCTTCATTCAGTACACCTCCGGCAGCACCGGCAATCCCAAGGGCGTGGTGCTCACGCATGCCAATCTGGTCGCCAATATCCGCGCCATGGGCGAGGCGGTGCAGGCCAGCGCAAGCGACGTGTTCGTGAGCTGGCTGCCGCTGTACCACGACATGGGCCTGATCGGCGCCTGGTTTGCCGCGCTGTACCACGGTTTTCCCACGGTACTGATGTCGCCGCTCGCGTTCCTCTCGCACCCGGCGCGCTGGCTGTGGGCGATCCACCGCCACCGCGGCACGCTTTCCGGCGGCCCGAATTTTTCCTATGAACTGTGCCTGAAGCGCATAGACGACGCGGAACTCGAGGGCCTGGACCTGTCCTGCTGGCGTTACGCGTTCAACGGTGCGGAGCCCGTGAGCCCGAACACGCTGGCCGCATTCGAGCGGCGCTTTGCGCGCTTTGGCCTGCCCGCGAACGCGCTGCAGCCGGTGTACGGTCTGGCCGAGGCTTCGGTGGGCTTGTGCTTTCCCGCGCCGGGTGCGCATTACCGCATCGACCGCATCGAGCGCGCCGCGTTCCAGAATCAGGGCGCGGCGCAGCCGGCTGCCGCAGACGACGCCACTGCGCTCGAGCTGCCTTGCTGCGGCCGCGTGATCGCGGCGCATGCCCTGCGCGTGGTCGATGCGGCCGGCGTCGAACTCGCGGACCGGCAGGAAGGCCGGCTGCAATTCAAAGGGCCGTCTGCGACCAGCGGCTATTTCCGCAACCCCGAGCAGACGAAGAAACTGTTTGCCGGCGAATGGCTGGAGACGGGCGACCTGGCTTATCTCGCCGAGGGCGAGCTGTTTCTGAGCGGCCGCGCCAAGGACGTCATCATCCGCGGCGGGCGCAATCTCTATCCCTATGAGCTGGAACAGGCCGTGGGCACGCTGCCCGGCATACGCAAAGGCTGTGTCGCCGTGTTCGGCAGCATCGATGCGGCCGGCGGCACCGAACGCGTCGTCGTGCTCGCGGAGACGCGCGAAACCGAAGCCGGCGCGCTGGAAGCCCTGCGCCGCAGCATCAACGAGCGCGCCATCGACCTGATTGGACTGCCCGCAGACGATATCGTGCTCGCCCCGCCGCATACGGTGCTCAAGACTTCGAGCGGCAAGATCCGGCGCGCGGCCAGCCGTGAGTACTACGAACGCGGCGGCAGCAGCACCAATCCCGCGCCGCCGTGGCTGCAGCTCGCGCGCCTCGCGCGCGCAAGCGTGCTGCCCGAGTTGCGGCGGCAGCTGCGCGCCGCCTCCGGCCTCGCGTATTCGGCCTGGGTGTGGCTGATCTTTGTCCTGCTCGCGCTGCCGACGCTCGCGGCGGCTGCGCTGCTGCGCAACCCGGCCCGGGGCTGGCGGTTTTGCCGCATCATGGCCCGGAGTTTCCTGCGCCTCTGCCGCCTGCCGCTGGTGGTACAGGGCGCCGAGCTCATCCCGGCGAACGGCCCGTTCGTGATGGCCGTCAACCACGCAAGCTATCTCGACGGCCTGATTCTGCTCGCCGCTCTGCGCGAACGCGGCTACAGCTTCGCCGCCAAGCGCGAGCTTGCCCGCTCGTTCCTGCCGCGGCTGTTTCTGCGCGCGATCGGCACCGACTTCGTCGAGCGCACGGACATCAAACAAGGCGTGGAGGACGCATCGCGCCTGGCAGAATCGGCGCGCGCCGGACGCGCGCCGATCTTTTTCGCCGAGGGAACTTTTACGCGCAGCTCGGGCCTGCTGCCGTTTCGCATGGGCGCTTTCGTAGTCGCGGCGCAGACCGGAGTGCCGCTGGTGCCGGTCGCCATCCGCGGCGCGCGCTCAGTGTTGCGCGACGGCAGCTGGTTCGCGCGCCACGGCACCATCGTTGTCACCATTTCTCCCCCACTTATGCCGCAGGGCAGCGATTGGAACGCCGCGGTGGCGCTGCGCGATGCGGCACGCGCCGAAATCCTGCGCCATTGCGGCGAACCGGATCTCGCGCCGCGGCACGCCTAGGCGCGCTGCCAACTCAGCTCTGCAACTCCGCGCGGTTCGCGTAGTGCGCCAGCGCTTCCGGATTGGCCAGCGCCTCGGCATTTTTCACCGCCTGGCCGTGCACCACGTTGCGCACTGCGAGCTCGACGATCTTGCCGCTCTTGGTGCGCGGAATGTCTTGCACCTGCAGCACCTTGGCCGGCACGTGGCGCGGCGTGGTATTGGCGCGGATCTGGTTCTTGATCTTGTCGATCAAAGCGTCGTCGAGCACCAGGCCCTCGCGCAGCTTCACGAACAGCACCACGCGCACGTCCTTGTTCCAGTCCTGCCCTATCACCAGCGATTCGAGCACCTCGTCCAATTGCTCCACCTGGCGGTAGATCTCGGCGGTGCCGATGCGCACGCCGCCCGGATTGAGCACTGCATCCGAGCGGCCGTAGATGATCATGCCCCCGCGCGCGGTCAGCTCGACATAGTCGCCGTGGCACCAAATTTTCGAGTAGCGGGCGAAATAGGCTTCACGATATTTCTTGCCGTCCGCGTCGTGCCAGAAACCGATCGGCATGGACGGGAAAGGCCGCGTGCACACGAGTTCGCCTTTTTTTCCCTGCACCGCCCTGCCTGCCTCGTCATACACCTCCACCTTCATGCCGAGACCGCGGCACTGAATCTCGCCGCGATACACCGGCAGCACCGGATTGCCGAGCACGAAACAGGAAATGATGTCGGTACCGCCGGAGATGGACGACAGGCAGACATCGGACTTGATATCGCGGTAAACGTAATCGAAGCTCTCCGGCGCGAGCGGCGAACCGGTGGACAGAATCGCGCGCAGCGTCGCCAGATTATGCGTTGCGCGCGGCCTCAGATTGATCTTGCAGATCGCGTCGATGAACTTGGCCGAGGTGCCGAAGTGGGTCATGCCTTCGGCCTCGGCGAAATCGAACAGAATCGCGCCGCGCCGGATGAAGGGCGAGCCGTCGTACAGTAGCAGCGTCGCGCCCGAGGCCAGACCCGAGGCGAGCCAGTTCCACATCATCCAGCCGCAGGTAGTGAAGTAGAACACGCGGTCGCCCGGCTTCACGTCGGAATGCAGCTGGTGCTCTTTCAGGTGCTGCAGCAACGTGCCGCCGGCGCCGTGCACGATGCATTTGGGCACGCCGGTGGTACCCGAGGAATACATGATGTAAAGCGGATGGTCGAACGGCAACTGCGCGAACTCGATGTCGCGCGCGGCGTGCGGCGCGATGAATTCGCTCCAGCGCTGCGCGTTCGGCACGCCCGACAAGTCGCCCGTCAGGTAGGGCACCACCACCACGCGCGCGAGCGTGGGCAGGCGCTGCGCGATCTCGCTCAGCTTGGCGAGCGCGTCGATGGTCTTGCCGTTGTACCAATAGCCGTCGGCGGCGAACAGCACCTTGGGCTCGATCTGGCCGAAGCGGTCGAGCACGCCCTGCACGCCGAAATCCGGCGAGCAGGACGACCAAATCGCGCCTATGCTGGCGGCCGCCAGCATTGCCATCATCGTCTGCGGCAGGTTCGGCATATAGCCGACGACGCGGTCTCCCGCCGTCACGCCGGCGGCGCGCAGCGCCTGCGCCAGGCGCGAAACTTCGGCATACAGCTGCGCATGCGAGATGCGCTGCTGCGCCTTGTCCTCACCCCAGAACACCATCGCGTCGGCGCGGTCGCGCCGGCGCAGCAGGTTCTCGGCGAAATTGAGGCGCGCATCCGGAAACCATTGCGCGCCGGGCATTTGCGCGCCATGCAGCAGCACGCGCCCGCCGCGCGCGCTCGCTTTCACGCCGGCGTACTGCCACAGCGAAGCCCAGAACTGCTCCGGCTGATCGACCGTCCACTGGTAGAACTCGGGATAGGTATTGAATTTCAGGCCCCATTCGCGTATCGCCGCGCGCGCAAACGCGGTCACGTTGGCGCCGGCGATGCGCGCCTGACTGGGTTCCCACAGTGGTTTTTCCATTCGCATGATTCAGTGTCCGATAAGTTGACGGATGTTCTCGGGCAGGGGTACCGATTTTTCCTTGGCGTAGTCTACCCACACGACTTTGGCCGCGCCTTCGGCGTAAATTTTTTCCGGATCGTAGCTCGGCCGCAGCTCCAGGTAAGTCTCGAGGCTGCTGCGCCCGAGCGCACCGACATAGGTCCTGATCTCCACGTTTCCCGGATACACCAGCTGCTTGATGAAGGTGCAGCTCGCATTGACGATCACCGGCCCCTGCCCTTTGACGGCGGAACGCGCGCCTAGGGTCTCGAACCAGGAGATGCGCGCCTGTTCCATGTAGCGGAAATAGATGGTGTTGTTGACATGGCCCATGGCGTCCATGTCGCCCCAGCGTATGGGCATGACTTCGGTGTGCACCAGCTTGCGCTTCGTTGCGGTCATCGTATCGGTGTCGCTGGACGGGGACTCGCATTATAATTCTCCTCAGCTGGAACAGGCACGGTCGCATGCGCCTACCGCAGAAGACGCAAGCTTAAACAGGGGTCAAGATGCAACGCGAAGCGATGGAATACGATGTGGTGATCGTCGGCGGCGGCCCCTCGGGGCTCGCCTGCGCCATCCGCCTGAAGCAGCTCGCCGCCGAGAAAGGCCGCGAGATCAATGTCTGCCTGATCGAGAAAGGCTCGGAGATCGGCGCCCACATCCTCTCCGGCGCTGTGCTCGAACCGCGTGCGCTGGACGAACTCCTGCCCGAATGGAAGGCGCTCGGCGCGCCGCTGAATACCCCGGCGGGGGAAGACCGTTTCCTGTTCCTCACCGAGAAACGCGCGATCAGGCTGCCGACGCCGCCGACCATGCACAACCACGGCAATTACATCATCAGTCTGGGCAATCTGTGCCGCTGGCTGGGACAGCAGGCCGAGGGGCTGGGCGTAGAAATCTATCCGGGCTTCGCCGCGGCCGAAGTGCTCTACCGCGAGGACGGCTCGGTCAAGGGCGTGGCCACCGGCGATTTGGGCATAGGCAAGGACGGTCAGCACACCGAGAACTACCAGCCCGGCATGGAACTGCACGCGAAGCAGACGATATTCGCCGAGGGCTGCCGCGGTTCGCTCACCAAGACGCTGATGCAGAAATTCAATTTGCGCGAGGGCATCGATCCGCAGGCCTACGGCATCGGCATCAAGGAACTGTGGGAAGTCAAACCGGAACGCCATCAGGCCGGCCTGATCGTGCACACGACGGGTTGGCCGGTGGACAGCAAGACCTACGGCGGCTCGTTTCTATACCATCTGGAAAACAACCAGGTCGCGGTCGGCTTCGTCGTCGGCCTGGATTACCAGAATCCCTGGATGAGCCCGTTCGACGAATTCCAGCGCTTCAAGACGCACCCGGCGATACGCGGATACTTCGAGGAGGGAAGGCGCATCGCTTACGGCGCGCGCGCGATCAGCGAAGGCGGATTCCAGTCGCTGCCCAAGCTCAGCTTCCCCGGCGGCGTGCTCGTCGGCGATACGGCCGGTTTCTTGAACAACGCCAAGATCAAGGGCATCCATACCGCGATGAAGTCGGGCATGACCGCGGCCGAAGCGGTGTACGACGCACTGGCAGAAGAAAAGATCAAAGAAGTCACCAGCTATCCGGAAAAAGTCCGCAACACCTGGATCTGGGATGAGCTCTACCGCGTGCGCAATATCCGTCCGTCTTTCCGCTGGGGGCTGTGGGGCGGGCTCGCCTATTCGGCCATCGATACCTTCGTGTTCCAGGGCAAGGCGCCGTGGACGCTGCACAACCACGACGACCACAGCCAGCTGAAGAAAGCCGCGGACTGCCCGAAGATCGACTATCCCAAGCCCGACGGCAAGCTTACGTTCGACAAGCTCGGGTCGCTGTTCATCTCCAACGTCAACCACGAGGAAAACCAGCGCTGCCACCTGACGCTCAAGGACCCCTCGGTTCCGGTGAACGTCAACCTCGCGCTCTATGCCGGACCCGAGCAGCGCTATTGCCCGGCCGGCGTGTACGAATTCGTCAAGAACGACGACGGCAGCGACCGGCTGCAGATCAATGCCGCGAACTGCGTGCACTGCAAGACCTGCGACATCAAGGACCCGACCCAGAACATCAACTGGGTCGTGCCCGAAGGCGGCGGCGGACCGAACTACCCGAATATGTAGGAGGCCGTTTTTCATGCGCGGCGTCTTGAACGCGGTCGCATGCGCGTAGCGGCCATTGCGCGCTGCGCGCGCTATGGATAGATGCAGCGACAGCTTGGGGTTGGTTTTATACAAGATCGCCGATTGCGTGCGGACGGCCTTTCGTCCGTGCGCAATCGGCGATCCGCGCGGACCGCTTCTTGTCCGCGCAAAGTTCGCGAACCTCAGCGGACGCGGTGCTCCCCGAGCAGGCTGTCGAGCAGCTCCAGCATGCCGTCGATTTCAGCCGCGCTCACATTCAGCGCGGGCATGAAGCGCAATAAGTGCGGCCGCGGCGAGTTGAGCAACAGGCCGCGCTCCCGCGCACGCTCCACCAACAACGGAGCCCAATCCGTGCCCAGGTCCAGCGCCAGCAGCAGGCCCTGACCGCGCACTTCGCCCAGGCCGTGCTTCGCGGAAAGTTGTTCCAGGCCCAGCCGCAGATATTCACCTTTGCGCACGACCTCATCGAGGAACCCCGGCGCAAGCAAAGCCTCGATCACGGCGCAACCGACCGCGGTCATCAGCGGATTGCCGTTGAACGTGCCGCCCTGATCACCGGGCTCGAAACAGCACACGGCGTCCCTTGCGGCGAGCGCGGCCAGCGGCACGCCTCCGCCCAGGCCCTTGCCCAAGGTCATGATGTCGGGCTCCATGCCCGACTGTTCGTAGCCAAACAGCTTGCCGGTGCGCCCCATGCCGGTCTGGATTTCGTCGACGATCAAGGGCACGCCGCGCTCGCGCGTGAGTGCGCGCAGGCCGTGCATGAATTCCGGCGTTGCCGGGATCACGCCGGCCTCGCCCTGCACCGGTTCGAGCATCACCGCGGCCGTGCGCGCGTTGATCAGGCTCGCCACCGCTTCCAGGTCGCCGAACGGCGCCTTGGGAAACCCGGGCACCTTGGGCTCGAACAGCTGGTTCCATTGCGGCTTGCCGGAAGCCGACATGGTGGCGAGCGTGCGACCGTGAAACGCATTGGCGAAGGTGATGATCTCGAATGCACCGCCGCGATATTTCGCGCCCCATTTGCGCGCCAGCTTGATCGCGCCCTCGTTCGCCTCCGCGCCGCTGTTGCAGAAGAACACCTGGTCGAAGCAGCTGTTCGCAACCAGCAGCTGCGCCAGGCGCGCCGCGGGTTCGTTGAAAAACGCCGGACTGCAATTGACGAGGCGCGCGGCCTGGTCGGCGAGCGCGCGCGTGAGTTCGGGCGGACAGTGGCCGAGGCAATTGACCGCCCAGCCCTGGACGAAATCGAGATAGCGCCGTCCGGTTTGATCGACCAACCAGGAACCGGAACCCGAAACGAAGACCTGCGGCGGCCGCTCGGCCACCTTCATCAATGCGTTGATATCCTCTCTATGCATGCTTTTCTCCTGCGTGTGCGCTCTACGGAAACAACAAGGCCACAGATGTCTGTGGCCTTGTTGGCTGGGGCGATGAAGCGTTCTAGCTTCGTCGTCGCACGCACAGACGCCTTCCGTGTTGCGGAATGCGGCGTCGGCGCAGGAAGAGGGAGTGCATGCGCGGATTCTGCTGCGCCGGGCGCTGCTTGTCAATCCGCACCGCTCGGGCGCTGCGGCTCTTTGCTACACTGGCGGCCGTTCAATTTTTCGCTAGCGCATCCATGACCTCAGCCTCCATGTCCATATCGCGCACCTTGCAGCAGCGCTTCTCCGTCCGCGCCTTCAAGGACACTCCGGTCCCGCAGCCGGTGCTCGACGAGATTTTCAAACTCGCGCAGCACGCGCCGTCCAACTGCAATGTTCAGCCCTGCCGCGCCTACGTCGTATCCGGCGCCAGCAAGGACCGGCTGCAGGCAGAACTGGTCAAAGCGGTATCGAGCGGCAAACCCGCGAATCCGGACTTCGCCTGGGATGTCCGCTACCAGGGGGTGCATCGCGAACGCCAGTTCGGCTCGGCCAATGCGCTTTACAGCGCCCTGGGCATAGACCGCAAGGACAAGGAGCGGCGCCAGGTCGCGATGCTGCGCAACTGGCAGTTCTTCGGCGCGCCGCATGCGGCGTTCTTCACCATGGAGAAATACCTGCAGCTGACCGGCGCGGTGGACCTCGGCATTTACGCCCAGTCCCTGGCGCTGCTCCTGGCAGAGCGGGGCATCGCCAGCTGTATGCAGGGTGCGCTCGGCATGTTTCCCGATCCCGCGCGCAAGCTTTTCGAACTGCCGGACGAGGTGGGGATACTGTTCGGCATGTCTTTCGGCTACGCCGATGCCGACGCCCCGGCCAACAAAGCGCGTACCGACCGAGTGCCGCCGGATTCCGCAGTTCGCTTCCTGAGCTAGCGCCGCAAATGCCGCATGCGCGCGCGGCCCGATGCGCGCAGCGTTCGTTGGCCTGTCCGTGACCGATATCAACGTGTCCCGCGCCGGGCGCGCTAGCATGTCAGCAACATGAGACACGGCATTATCCACTTCGGCGTGTTCGCACACTCACCGGCGCGCAAGCCCTGGATTCCTGCAGGCAGCGATATCGGGGTGCTGGTGGCGTGGTGGTTCGTCATCGCCGCCTGCCTTACTGCTTTCGACCTGGTGTCTTCGCGCGCTGCGTTCGTTCCACTGTATGCGAGCGTAGGCGAGCACTTTTGGCAGGCGATGCTCTGCGCCGGGGTCATCGGCGCGCTCTGCGCCGAACGCAACCGGCTGCTGTGGTGCTGCGTCTCGGCGCTGGGTGGATTGCTCGCCCTGGTCCTGATGGTCGCCGCGATCACGCTCCTGTCCGGCCTGCTGGCCGCCTGACTTCCTCCGCCGAAATTCGCAGTTGCATCGCGCTGTGTTCTAGCCAAGGTCCAGTAAATAAAGGCTTTTGACATTTATCGAACGTTCGTGCTATTATTTACCTTATGCGCAAAGGACAGCAAACCCGAACGGCGATTCTGGAGCAGGCGCTGGCCATAGCCAGCCAGGCCGGCTTGGCCGGCCTGACCATAGGCACGCTGGCCGAGCGCAGCGGCCTGTCCAAGAGCGGATTGTTCGCCCACTTCGGCTCCAAGGAAGGCCTGCAGCTTGCCGTCATCCAGGGCGTGCGCCAGCTTTACTCCGACCTCGTGTTCCAGCCGGCAATACAGCAGCAGCCGGGCCTGTCACGGCTGCGCGCGATCGTCGAAAACTGGCTTAAATGGACCGCCAGCGCGAAACTGCCGGGCGGCTGCATCATGACCGCCGCCGCCTACGAATTCGACGATTGGCCCGGCCCGGTCAGGGAACTCGTTTCGCAAAGCCTGCGCGAATTGCGCAAGACCCTGGCCCGCAGCGTGCGCCTGGCGATGGAGGCAGGCCAATTGCACCAAGATACCGACGCGGACCAGCTTGCGTTCGAGATTTTCTCGCTCTATCTCGGCGCGCAGCTCGATGCGCGCCTGTTCGGCGACCCGCACGCCTACGAGCGTGCGCTGGTCGCATTCGAGAACCTGCTCGAGCGCCACGGCGGCGGCGAAACCCCGGCGCGCGCCGGCGACCGTCCTGCTCGCGCGGCGGCAAGCGGCGCCCATTGAACATGAACGCGAAAGCCCATTCCGATTA
Source organism: Pseudomonadota bacterium (assembly GCA_021811085.1). GTDB lineage: Bacteria > Pseudomonadota > Gammaproteobacteria > Burkholderiales > SG8-39 > 2-12-FULL-64-23. The sequence continues at coordinate 46,887 of JAJZPQ010000027.1, forward strand.
CCTGGCGCAGCTGACCAGCTCCTATTCGCCGATTTACGGCCAGGCGATCAGCATTCGCCCGATGCTGCCGGCCGATCTGGATATCGAGACCGAGTTCGTGCAAAGCTGGTCTGCCGAGACGCGCTATAATCGCCTGTTCAGCGCAGGCTCCTACACTTCGCCCGAGCGCCTGAAGAAAATCACGCGCATCGACTTCACGCGCGACATGGCCCTGATCGCGACCATGATGCTGGAGGACAAGGAAGTGCAGATCGGCGTGGCGCGCTACGTGC
>JAJZPQ010000028.1 GCA_021811085.1 Pseudomonadota bacterium
ACGCGGTCGGCGTCGTCCAGCCGCTCGCCGCCGGCCAGGGATTGCACGTGCGGGGAAATCGCGCCATCGAGGTACATGTTGGTCACCACGCCGGTACCGCTGATGACCCCCGCTTCTATCTGTTTGCCCACCCAGGTGCCGATCAGCACCATGCCGCCCAGCAATATCAGGAAGCCGAACAGCAGAAACCGCTGCGGCAGGCTAAGCCTGGAAAAAGCGTTCATGGCAGCACCGGTTCATTCGGTCAGGGTAGCACCCGCCCTGCGTCGCCGCCAGCGCCCAGGGTCTCAGCCCGGAGTCTCAGACCAAGGGCCCGAAAGTCGCATGTCAAATCGCGCCCTCGGTCCGTTGTGCCGCGGCCGCCGGCTACGCATCATGCATTCCAAGATTAAAGCATAAAGCCATGTCGACGCGATGTTGCATCCGCTCAAGCATACCGATGTCCACAGCATTGCTGGCGGCGCTGTTTGCCTGCTGGCCCGCAGCGGCGCGGGCTGCGGCAGCGTCGGGGGCCAGGCCGAGCGTGTACGAGGCGGTTTTGGAGGAGCAGGGCCGCGGCACCCCGGAAATATCGACCGGGGAAATGATGGCGGTCCTGTCCACGGGCAGCGCCATCGTGTTTGACGCGCGGCCGGCGAACGAATATGCGATCGCGCATATTCCCGGAAGCATCAATCTCGATGAAAAAGCGCTCGGGCGCTTCACCCAGACCTACGCCGACCCTGCGGCCGCGATGATCGTGTATTCCGATGGCCCGTTCTGCGACCTGGCCAGGAACAAGGCCGACGCGCTCCGGCGCCTGGGCTACCTGAAGGTGAGCCGCTATCAGCTCGGCCTGCCGCTGTGGCGCATGCTCGGCAATGCCGCCGAAACCAGCCTGCAGGGCGTGCGCGAGATCTTCCGCTCGGGCAACGCGGTGATCGTGGATGCGCGCAGCCGCGCCGAATACGCGGCCGGAACCATGCCCACCGCGCAGAGCATCGTCGCGGGCGAGGCCGGCCAGGCGAAACAGGACCGGCGTCTGCGTTATCTCGACCCGAATACACGCATCGTCGTATTCGCGAACAGTGCGCGCGAAGCGCGCGGCGTGGCCGAAGAAATTTCCCGCAATGCCTTCCCCAACAGCAGCTACTTCGGTGGCACCTATCGGGAACTGAAGCGCGAACAATTCTTCGTTGAACGCACGCCTTCCCCCCAATTCCTAGACAACCTCAGTCGGTGATCCGAAAGGCAACCATGCCCAAGCATATTGTTCGATTGATAACCTTGATTGCTGCTGTTCTCGTCGTGGCCGTGGTCGCCCCACAGCTGCTCACAGCAAAGTCTTTCTACCGCTTCGGGCACTACCGCGCCAATGCAGTTCCGGAGATCGCCGCCAAGGAGCCGGTCTACCAGACACCGCGCTATTGCTACGGCTGCCACACCGAGCGCCGCGCACAGTGGTCCGCCGGCAGCCATAAAACGGTCACTTGTGAAGTGTGCCACGGGCCGGCTCAGGGCCATCCGCAAAACGGCAAGTTGCCGATCCCCACCGACACCGTCCGGCTGTGCACCCAGTGCCACGAAGCCATGCCGGGACGGCCGCATACCCAGCCGCAGATCCAAGTGGCCGAGCACTCCGGCGGTCAACAGTGCACGGTATGCCATAACCCGCATTCGCCCAAGATTGCGGCTGCGATAACGAAGGTAAGCGGCAACGCCGCCGCCGGCAAGCAGCAGGCAGCCGCCTGTGCCAGCTGTCATGGCAGCGAGGGCACCAGCCCGAACGATACCTGGCCCAATCTTGCCGGGCAGAACGCAGCCTATCTGGCGCGGATACTCGCGGCATATAAATCCGGCGACCAGACGGACCCGATCATGACCCCGCTCGCGCACGCCCTGAGCGATTCTGAGGTCCAGGATCTCGCGGCCTATTTCGGGAGCTTGGGCTGCAAGGCGACCAACCGCGGAAAAACTGCCGGCGATGCGGCTGCGGGCGCGGCAATGGCGAAGAACTGCACCGCCTGCCATGGCGAGGGCGGCAGAGGCGCCAATCCGGCTTGGCCGAAGCTGGCCGCGCAGAAACCGGGCTATGTAGTGAACGCGCTCAAAGCGTTCAGGGCCGGACTGCGCAAAGACCCGATGATGGCGAACGTCGCCAGAGGCCTGAGCGACAGCGACATCGCGAACCTCGCCGCCTATTACGCTGTACAGAGCTGTCCGGCCACCAAGTAAGGAAAGACAAAGCCATGAAAAACGACGACCAACCTTCGCTTTCCGCGCGCCGCGCGTTTCTCGCCAAGCTCGGCGGCGCCGCAACCTGCGCCGGCGCCGCCGTGGGCGCGGCGGCGCTGGGCGTCATGCCGAGCGTCGCCGCAAAGACCGAGCCCGCCGCGGACGGCGCTTCATTCCCGACCAAGGATTACGACTGGACCAAGCACCAGTGGGGCTTCGGCGTCGACGCGACGAAATGCATCGGCTGCCTGCGCTGCGTCGAGGCGTGCAAGGCCGAAAACGACGTTCCGCGCAACGCGCACCAGTTCCGCACCTGGGTCGAGCGCTACGTCCACCTCGAGGGCGGCGACCAGGTGCATATCGACAGCCAGCAGGACCCGGTGAACATCGAGGCCTCCGGCTCGGAGACGACGTTCCGTTTCGCTAACCGCTACAAGGATGCAAAGGTCTACAAGGCCTTCTTCGTACCCAAACTGTGCAATCACTGCACACATCCGTCCTGCGTGCAGGTGTGTCCGACCGGCGCCACGTTCCGCACCGAAGACGGCGTGGTTCTGGTGGACGAGACCTATTGCATCGGCTGCCGCTACTGCGTGCAGGCCTGCCCCTACGGCGCCCGCTTCTTCAACGAGGAGAAGCATGTCGCCGACAAATGCACCTGGTGTTATCACCGCATCACCAAGGGGCTGCAGCCCGCCTGCGTCGAGGTGTGCCCGGTCGGTGCGCGCATTTTCGGCGACCAAAAGGACAAGCAAAGCCCGATCAGCCTGTTCATACGCAACAACCGCGTGCAGGTGCTTAAGGCCGAAATGGGCAACGCGCCCAATGTCTACTATGTTGGCATCGACAAAGAGGTGAACTGATGGAAACGGTCCTGCATTTCGCGCCTTATACGGGGTGGGTTTATCCGAACGAAACGATCATCGAATGGTCGGTGCTGATCGCCGTCTATCCCTACCTCACCGGGCTGGTTGCCGGCGCGTTCACCGTGTCGAGCCTGTACCAGGTATTCGGCTTCGAGCGGCTGCGCCCGGTGGCGCACCTCGCGCTTTTGACTTCGCTCAGCTTCATGATCTTCGTGCCCACGCCGCTGCTGCTGCACCTCGGGCACCCGGAGCGCGCGTTCAATTCGACGATCACGCCGCACCTGACCTCGGCCATGGCCATGTTCGGCTTCTTTGCGAGCTTCTATGTCGCGCTGCTGATCCTCGAGGGTTGGTTTGCCTACCGCCCGTACATCGTCGAACAGGCGCAAAAGCGCAGCGACCTGCTCGGACGGGTCTACCGCGTGATGACGCTGGGTTCATACGACGTGTCGGAGCACGCGATGCGCATCGACCGCAAGTGGATCTTCGCGCTGGCCGTGATCGGCATTCCGGCCGCCCACGGCCTGCACGGCTACGTCGGCTTCATGTACGGCTCGCTCAAGTCGCGCGAATGGTGGTCCTCAGACCTGATGCCGGTCATTTTCCTGTTCTCCGCGATCATCTCCGGCGTCTCGCTGCTGGCGGTGCTGTACGTCGCGTCGTGCAAGCTGCGCAAGCTCGCGGTGGATCTCGCCTGCCTCAAAGGCCTGGCGTACACGATCTGGGCCTTCATCATGGTTGCGCTGGTGCTCGAAGGCCTGGAGTTCGCCAATATGGTGTACAAAGGACGCGAAGGCATCGACATGATCATGCAGTACGTAACCGGTCCGCTGCTGGTGCCCTACTTCATCCTGCAGTTCGCGATCGGCGCGATCACGCCGTTTCTCTGGCTGTCCTACATGATCTGGCGCGGCACCACCGGCAAGGCACTGGTGGTCGGGGTGACGGTGTGCGCCTGCCTGGTGCTATTCTCCGTGTTCATGATGCGCTGGAACGTGGTGATCGGCGGGCAGGAAATCTCCAAGACCGGCAAAGGGCTGCTGTCCTATCACCTGCCTTTCTGGGGCAAGGAGGGCGCGCTCATGGCCATCGTCCTGACCCTCGCGCCGCTCGCCCTGTTGTTCGGCCTGACCCGCTTATTTCCGCCATGGGCGGAACATGCGACGCACGCCCATGGCTGAGTCGCGATGAATCTGGGAAACCAGAAGGCGCCTGCAGCGCACGAACTGGGATTCGCCTGCGGGCTTGTTCAATCGAAGTAAAGTGTATTTTCAATCTGGAAAGGAAAGGAACATGAAGCGGACGTTTATCCTGGTTGGGACTGTTGCGGCGCTGCTCGCAGGCGGGCAGGTTTTGGCGGCGGACGGCAAGGCGGTTTTCGACAAGACCTGCAAAGGCTGCCACACGATGATGAAACCGAAAATCGGCGACAAGGCCGCCTGGGCGCCGCTGATCGCGCAAGGCGAGGCCGCTTTGACCGCGGCCGTGATGAAAGGCATGAAACCGATGCCGCCCAAAGGCGGGGCGGCCAACGAAGCCGACGTCAAGGCCGCGGTCGAATACATCATCAGCCAGTCGAAATAGCGCCGTTGCCCCGCGCATGCCGGTCGCAGCAGCTGGTCCTGCGGCGGCGGGGATGCGCGGCCGCGCCCAAGCGGACCGCGGACCTCCGTTTGCGCTATATTGTCGCGCAGACGATTCGCTATGGATGAAGATGGTCAGGCATCTCCAGATTTTCGGCCTGGTGCAGGGCGTGGGCTATCGCTATCGCTTCATGGAGCAAGCGCAGTCCCTGGGCATTACCGGCTGGGTGCGCAATCGCCGCGGCGGCAGCGTGGAAGCGATGATCGCCGGTACGCCCGAGGCGGTGGAAGCCCTGACCGCCTGGGCACGCCGGGGGCCGGCAGCGGCGAGCGTCGAGCGCGTCGACGCGAGCGACGCCGAAGGCGTATTCGCGAGCTTCGAGCTGCGGCCGACGGAATAGCCCTCCGCTTCAGGGATAGATCAGCTGCACGTTTTCCGGCCGCAGCCACTGCTGCAGCGACTGCATCAGCGCATCGTCCGGCCGCACGCGCCATTCCTCGCCCAGGCGCACTTCGCAGCTGGCCGCGGCATTGTGGTAGCTCACGCACACCGGGCAGCTGCCCTTGCGATAGGGCGCGAGCAGGTCCTTGAGACGCGCCGCCGCCGCAGCGGCCCCCGCGCCGCTGGCCTCGCCGTTGATCGACAGGCGTATCGCCTTGGCGAACTGGGCGCGCGCGGCGCCAAGGTCGTAGATCTTGTCGGCGATAATGCGCGTGAAGCTGACGTCGCCCTCCTCGCCGGCCGCTGCGCGGCGCACGGTTTTCACCTTGGCTTCGATCACGAGCAGATTGTCCTCCTTGCACAGGTCGCGGTACTGCTCAAACACCTCGCCGTAAATGGTGACCTCCTGCATCGCGCTGCCGTCGCTCAGGTTCAGGATCACCATGCGCCCGCTTTGCGTGCGCTGGATGCGCACCGCTTCGACCACGCCGGCGATGAGCTGGCTCTTTTGCTGGTGCTCGAAGCTGGCGCCGGGCTGCAATCCCTTGAGCGTTCCGCGTACGAAGCGCTGCACCTCCGCGCGGTAGGCGCTGAACGGGTGCCCGGACAGGTAGAAACCGAGGCTCGCCTTTTCCTCCTTCAGCAGGCGGCCTTCGTCCCAGCGCTCGGCACTGATCAGCGCCGGGCGTTCGGCTCCGGCGTCACCCGCGTCGCCGAACAGGTTCACCTGCTGCGCATTGCGTTCGCGCTGCTCCGCGGCTTCGAGCGCAATGCCGACCGAGGCGAACAGGCGCGCGCGGTCGGCGTCGATGCAATCGAACGCGCCGGCGCGCACCAGCGCCTCGAGCACGCGGCGGTTTACGATGCGCTTGTCGACGCGCTCGCAGAAGTCGAACAGATCGCGAAACGGCCCGGCCTCCTCGCGCGCGCGCACGATGGCGCCGATGGCCGATTCGCCGGTGCCCTTTACCGCGCCGAGGCCGAAGCGGATGCTTTGCTCGTCCACCGGCACGAAGCGGTAGGCGCCGTGGTTGATGTCCGGCGGCAATATCTTCAGCCCGTTGGCGAGGGCATCGACATAGATCGCGTGCACCTTGTCGGTGTCGTCCATCACCGCGGACAGGTTGGCCGCCATGAATTCCGACGGAAAGTGCGCTTTCAGATAAGCGGTCTGGCACGCAACCAGCGCATAGGCCGCCGCATGCGACTTGTTGAAGCCGTAGCCGGCGAATTTCTCCATCAGGTCGAACAGTTCGCTCGCCCTCCTCTTGTCGACGCCGTTTTTTTCGGCGCCGGCGACGAAGATGTCGCGCTGCTGCGCCATCTCCTCCGGCTTTTTCTTGCCCATCGCGCGGCGCAGCAGGTCGGCCGCGCCCAGGCTGTAGCCGCCGATCACCTGCGCGATCTGCATCACCTGCTCCTGGTAGACCATGATGCCGTAGGTCGAGCCGAGGATCGGCTGCAGGCGCGCATCGAGGTATTCGACGCGCTGCCGGCCGTGCTTGCGCTCGATGAAATCGGGAATCAGGTCCATCGGGCCGGGACGGTACAGCGCCACCAGCGCGATAATGTCCTCGAAGCGGTCGGGCCGTGCCTGCTTCAGCAGGTCGCGCATGCCGCGCGATTCAAACTGGAATATGGCGGTGGTGTCGGCGCTGGCGAAGATCTTGTAGATCGCGGGGTCATCGAGCGGAATCGACTCCAGCGAAAAATCCGCGTGCGGCTCGCCGTACGCGCGGCTGCGGATATAGCGCATCGACCAGTCGAGGATGGTCAGCGTGGTCAGGCCGAGAAAGTCGAATTTCACCAGGCCGACCGCTTCCACGTCCTTCATGTCGAACTGCGACACCACGCTCTCCGCGCCCTGCGCCGTGTACAGGGGGCAGAAATCGGTGAGCTTGCCCGGTGCGATCAGCACGCCGCCTGCGTGCATGCCGACGTTGCGCGTCAGCCCCTCGAGCTGCCCGGCGAGCGCAAGCAGCTCGCGCGTTTCTTCGTCGTTTCGCTCGCGCTCGGCCAGGCGCGGCTCCATCTCGCGCGCCATCGCGAGAGTGATCAGCTTCCCCGGCTGAAACGGAATCATCTTGGCCAGCTCGTCGGTGCGGCCGTAATTCCATTCCATCACGCGCCCGACGTCGCGCACCACCGCCTTCGCCGCCATGGTGCCGAACGTGGCGATCTGCGACACCGACTGGGCGCCGTACTTGTTCTTCACATATTCGATGACCCGGTCGCGGCCATCCTGGCAGAAGTCGATGTCGAAGTCGGGCATGGATACCCGCTCCGGATTGAGGAAGCGCTCGAACAGCAGGTCGTAGCGCAAGGGATCCAGGTCGGTGATGCCGAGCGAATAGGCGACCAGCGAACCCGCGCCCGAGCCGCGCCCGGGGCCCACCGGCACCGCGTTCGCCTTGGCCCAGTTGATGAAGTCGGCGACGATGAGGAAGTAGCCGGAAAAGCCCATCTGCGTAATGGTCTTGATCTCGAATTCCAGGCGCGCGCGATACTCGGGCTCGCGCCGGACGCGCTCTGCTTCATCGGGATAGAGCTTGGCCAGGCGCAACGCCAGGCCGCGCGCGGCCTGCTGCGCCAAATAATCCTCCAGGCTTACTCCCGCCGGCGTCGGGAAGGGCGGCAGTTTGCTCTTGCCCAGTTCCAGAACGAGATTGCAGCGGCGCGCGATTTCCACGCTGTTGGCGAGCGCCTCGGGCAGGTCCGCGAACAGCTCGGCCATTTCCGCCTGGGACTTGAAATAGCTCTCGCGCGTGAATACGCGCGGCCGGCGCTGGTCGGCGAGCACGTAGCCCTCCGCGATGCATACGCGCGCCTCGTGCGCGAGGAATTCATCGGGTTTCAAGAACTGCACCGGGTGGGTCGCGACCACCGGCAAGCCGAGCCGGCCGGCGAGCGCGAGCGCGCGCTGAACGTAATGTTCTGCGTTGGGGGCGCCGGCGCGCTGCAGCTCGATGTAGAAGCGCTGCGGGAACAGTTGCGCCCATTCCTGCGCCAAGCGCTCGGCCAGTGCGGCATTGTCCTGCGCGAGCGCGCCGCCTATGTCCCCGGCCTGGGCGCCCGAGAGCGCGAGCAGGCCGTCCACGGCATCGGCGCTGAGCCACTCTTTCCTGATCTCGGCGCGGCCGCGCGCCTGGTTTTCCAGCCAGGCGCGGGTAAGCAGCTGCGACAGCTGCAAATAGCCTTTGCGGTTGCGGCACAGCAGCAGCAGGCGCGAGGGCTTGTCTCGCTCCGCCTCGTTGCCGATCCAGACGTCGCAACCGATAACGGGCTTCACCCCTGCCGCGCGCGCCGCCTTGTAGAACTTGACCGTACCGAACAGGTTCGCGAGGTCGGTGATCGCGAGCGCAGCCATACCGTCCGCCGCGGCGCGCTCCACCGCATCGTCGATGCGCACGATGCCGTCGGTGACGGTGAACTCGCTGTGCAAGCGTAAATGGACGAAGGCGGGAGTCATAGGCTGAGCAGGATGCAGTCGCCAAAATTTTACCACCCGCGCGCGCCGTTCGAGGCAATTCAAACGCTACTAGTATAATTGCGGCCCGCCTCAGTCCGATGCCGGCGCCAGAACACCATGAATATCCTCAATATCGCCGCCTATCGCTTCGTCGCCGTCAAGGATCCGGCGCAACTTCGCGCTGCGTTCAAGGCGCGCGCCGCAGAGCTGGGGCTCAAAGGCACGATCCTGATCGCACCCGAAGGCATCAATCTGTTCCTTGCGGGCGCTGCGGCGAAAGTCGAGGCCTTCCTGCAAACGCTGCGCGCGGACGCGCGCTTTGCCGCGATCGAAGTCAAGCGCAGTTGGTCGGCCGAGCAACCGTTCCGCCGCCTGCTGGTGAAGATCAAACGTGAAATCGTCTCCATGCGCCGCCCCAAAGTCGATCCGGGGGCGGCGCCGCGGCTTGCGCCCGAGGAACTCAAGCGCTGGCTGGACGAGGGGCGCGAGGTGGTGCTGCTCGATACGCGCAACCAGTTCGAGGTGGAGCTCGGCTCGTTCGAACACACGCTGTCGCTGGGACTGAAAGCGTTCAGCGAATTTCCGCATGCGACGCCGAACTTGCCCCAGGCGCTGAAACGCCGGCCCATCGTCACTTACTGCACCGGCGGCATACGCTGCGAAAAAGCCGCGCCCTGGCTGATCAGCCAGGGTTTTCGCGAGGTGTACCAGCTCGAGGGCGGCATCCTCAACTACTTCGAGCAGTGCGGCGGCGCGCATTTTCGCGGCGAGTGCTTCGTGTTCGACGAGCGCGTGGCACTGGACCCGGCTCTGCATGCCACGGGCGGCGCGGCCAGCCGCGACGCATGAGCCAGGCTGAAGCTTCGCGCAAGACCGTTGCGTTTGCCGCGCTGCTCGCCGGCGCCGCGGCCATCGCGTTTGCGCCGATATTGGTGCGCCTCGCCGACACCGGGCCGACCGCCAGCGCGTTCTGGCGCGTTGCGCTGGCGCTCCTGCCTTTGTGGACCTGGGCCGGCCTGTCTGCGCGCAGCGAAGCCGCCCGCCCCCTGCCGTGGAAACCGCTGGTCATCGCGGGGCTGTGCTTTGCCGGCGACCTCGGCGCCTGGCATGTGTCCATCATGTACACCACGGTCGCCAATTCCACACTGGAGGCGAACTTCGCGCCGATCTTCGTGACGCTTGGCGCCTGGCTGCTGTTCCGCCAGCGCGTGTCGCGCCTGTTCCTGCTCGCTCTGGGCGTGACGCTGGGCGGCGCCACCCTGCTGATCGGCCCCAACTTCGCGCTCGGCGGCCGCGCGCTCGCCGGCGACGCGCTCGGCGTGCTGACCGCGGTGTTTTATGCGGGCTACATGCTCGCGATCAAATCGGCCAGCGCGCGCACCACGACGGCCAGGCTCATGGCCGTCACCACGACAGTTGCGGCGCTCGCGCTGCTGCCTTACGGCCTGGCCACCGCCGACGTGTTCCTGCCGCAATCCGCGGGCGGCTGGCTGGTTCTGGTCGGCCTCGCGCTCGTTCCGCAAATCGCCGGCCAGAGCCTGATCGCCTACGGCTTCGCGCATCTGCCGGCTTCGTTCTCCTCGGTGAGCCTGCTGCTGCAGCCGGTGCTGGCCACGGTCTACGCCTGGGTGCTGCTGGGCGAAGCCGTCGGGCCGGTGCAGCTGATGGGCGGGGCGGTGGTGCTGGCCGGCATCTATCTGGCCCGGCGCGCCAGCTGAAGGACAGGAATTTCCCGGAGCGCCGCTCGGGCCGGCGCTCAGATCACGACGGTGGCGGCCTGCCCCGGGGCTCGCGTTTCGATGCGGCCGATGCGGTAGACACGCTCGCCGGCCGCACTGAGCAGGCGCAGGGCGGCGGCGGCATCGGCTTCGGCTACGATCAGCGTCATACCTATGCCGCAATTGAACACGCGGTGCATTTCGGCCTCGGCCACACCGCCGTGTTGCTGCAGCCAGTCGAACAACGGGGACATGGGCCAGGCGGATTTCTGCAGCACCGCAGTGACGCCCTCGGGCAACGCACGCGGGACGTTCTCGACCAGGCCGCCGCCGGTGATATGCGCCAGCCCCTTGACTTTGATGCTCTGCATCAGCGCAAGCAGAGGTTTGACATAGATGCGCGTGGGTTCGAGCAGCACGTCGGCCAGTGGGCGGCCGTGGAAATCCGCCTGCAAATCCGGTTGCGCGCGCTCGATGATGCGGCGGATCAGCGAATAGCCGTTGGAATGCGCACCGCTCGACGCAAGGCCCAGCACCGCATCGCCCACCGCAATGCCGCTGCCGTCGATGATCGCGCTTTTCTCCACCACGCCCACGGCGAAGCCGGCAAGATCGTATTCCCCGGCCGGATACATGCTGGGCATTTCCGCGGTCTCCCCGCCGATCAGCGCACAGCCGGCCAATTCGCAGCCGCGCGCGACGCCCTTGATCACTTCGGTGGCGCTGGCCACGTCGAGCTTGCCGCAGGCGAAGTAATCGAGGAAAAACAGCGGCTCTGCGCCCTGCACCAGCACGTCGTTGACGCTCATCGCGACGAGATCGATGCCGACGGTATCGTGGCGGTTCAGGTGGAATGCAAGCTTGAGCTTGGTCCCCACGCCGTCGGTGCCCGCCACCAGTACCGGTTCGCGGTATTTCTTCGAGATTTCGACCAGCGCGCCGAAGCCGCCGATGCCGGTGAGCACCTCGGGCCGCATGGTGCGCCTGGCAAAAGGCTTGATCGCCTCGACCAGGGCGTCGCCGGCGTCGATGTCCACGCCGGCATCGCGGTAGGACAGGGATTCTTTGGGGGGAGTATTCAAGATTTGTATGTTTAGCGAGATACGGCTACAGTTTTGGGCTTTGCAGCGCAAAGTCTACTCGAAATGACGCCCAAAATCCTGGCCGAGCCGAACAATCTGTGGTGGTTCATTCCGGCCGCGGTGCTGATCGCGCTGCTGTATGTGCTGAGCCCGATCCTGGCACCCTTCCTGTTTGCCGCCATCCTGGCCTACATCAGCAATCCGCTGGTGAACTGGCTGGCGCGCCACCGGGTACGCCGCGCGCTGGGTGCGGTACTGGTGATGCTGCTCCTCGCCGGACTGCTCGCGCTGCTGCTGTTGATCCTGCTGCCGCTGTTCATCAAGGAGTTGCGCCTGCTGTCGGAGCGCCTGCCCGGGTTCCTGGCGCAGCTCAACGACAATCTGGTGCCCTGGATCAAGGCCAAGTTCGACTTGGAACTGCAGTTCGACCTGCCCGCGCTGAAGAATCTCATCCAGCAGAACCTGCAGGGCGCGGACGGCTGGGGCATGAAGCTGCTCGCCTCGCTCAGGATCGGCGGCCTCGCGCTGCTCGGCTTCGTGGTCAACCTGCTGCTGGTGCCGGTGGTGCTGTTCTACCTGCTGCGCGACTGGAACGGACTGCTGGGGCAGATCGAGCAATTGCTGCCGCGGCGCTGGCATGCGCAGCTCACCGGCATCGCGCACGAGATCGACGCCGTGTTGGCCGAATTCCTGCGCGGACAGATCGCAGTGATGCTGCTGATGAGCCTGATCTATGTCGTGGGACTGTGGCTGGCCGGACTGGAATTCGCCCTGCCCATAGGCATCATCACCGGCATGCTGGTATTCGTGCCCTATGTCGGCATGCTCACCGGCTTGCTGCTCGGGACCCTGGCCGCGCTGATGCAGTTTCCGGCCGTCGGCGGCGTCGTTCCGGTGTGGATAGCCTTCGGCATCGGCCAGGCGCTGGAAGGGATGCTGGTGACGCCGCTGCTCGTGGGAAAACGCATCGGCCTGCATCCGGTGGCGGTGATTTTCGCGCTGCTCGCGTTCGGCCAGATCTTCGGTTTCTTCGGCGTGCTGCTCGCACTGCCCGCGAGCGCCGCGCTGCTGGTGGGCCTGCGCCATCTGGGCAAGCAGTATCGCGCCAGCAACCTGTACAAGAAATGATGCAGCAACTGCTACTGCAGCTGGCACCGCCGCCCGCGCCCACGCTGGACAACTTCGTTCCGGGCCGCAACGCGGCGGCGCTGCAGGTGCTGCGCGACATTGCCGCCGGGTCGGGCAACGAACGCTTCGTCTACTTGTGGGGCGAGCCGGGCAGTGGGCGCACGCACCTGCTGCGCGGCCTGGCGCAGGCGGCGCGCGCGCGCAATGCGCTGTATCTCGACGGCATCCCGGAAAACGCGGTCGCAGACGATGGCGTGATCGCAATCGACGAGGTGCAGCGGCTGGGCGCGGACGATCAGATCAGGCTGTTCGATCTGTACAACCGCGCGCGCGCCGCCGGCGGCGCACTCGTTGCCAGCGGCGACGCCGCGCCGGCGCAGCTCGCGCTGCGCGCCGACCTGCGCAGCCGGCTCGCCTGGGGCCTTGCATTCCAGCTGCACCCGTTGTCCGATGCGGAGAAAGCCGCGGCGCTGCGCGCGCATGCGCACGAGCGCGCGCTGGCGCTGCCGGAGGACGTCATTGCCTATTTGCTGCTGCATGCGCGGCGCGACATGGCGAGCCTGATCGCGATTCTCGATGCGCTCGACCGCCATTCGCTCGAACAAAAGCGCCTGATCACCCTGCCCTTGGTCAGGAGCGCGCTGGAAGCGATGAAGGACAAACCATGTTCGACGCCTTGAGTACTATCGCATGCCGCCCGCGGACTTGCGCGCTGCGCGCGCCAACCGCGCTTTCTGTACGGATAAGAAGCATCCGTACAGAAAGCGCGGTTATGTGTAAAAACGGCGACAGCGGGGTCCATACAAGATCGTCGATTGCGCGCGGATGGTTTTTCATCCGAGCGCAATCGACGATCCGCGCGGACGGTTTTTCGTCCGCGCAAAACATACGCTAAAGGAATTGCTTTTGGAACTGGTTCTATTCGATCTGGACAACACCTTGCTCGCCGGCGACAGCGATTACGAATGGGCGCAATTCCTGATCGATCAGGGCGTGCTCGAACGCGCAAGCTACGAACACCGCAACCAGGAATTTTTCGACCAGTACAAGGCCGGCCGGCTCGACATCTATGCATTTCTCGATTTTCAGCTGGCGCCGCTGGCGCAATACCCGCGCGCGCAGCTCGATGCCTGGCATGCGCAGTTCATGCAGCAGAAGATCCTGCCGCTCATTTCGGCGGCAGCGCGCCGGCTGGTGAACGGCAGCATGGCGCCGGGACATCTGTGCGCCATCGTCACCGCCACCAATTCCTTTGTCACCGCGCCGATCGCACGCGAATTCGGCGTAGCGCATCTGGTCGCCACCGAACCCGAGCAGATCGGCGGCAGGTTCACCGGCAAGGTGAGCGGCACGCCCTGCTTTCGCGAGGGCAAGGTGGTGCGCGTGGAGCAGTGGCTCGCGGAACAGGGCCGGCGCTGGGCGGATTTTTCGGCGTCGCGCTTCTACAGCGATTCACACAACGATCTGCCGCTGCTGGAGCGGGTCACGCGCCCGATCGCGGTCCGCCCCGACCACCCGCTGAAGCAAGCGGCACTGGCGCGCGGCTGGGAAGTGATCGATCTGGACTAGTGCGGAGCCTTGCGGCGGAGCATAGGTTCAGGGGCAAATTGAGGTATCATGCCGCCCAAAGTGGCCTTGCGTCCGGTCAGTCAGAAGGGCGCGATCCAAAGGCCTTAATCCATGCAAAGTCGATGCCGGCAGGTCCCGCTCTAACCCGTCCATTCCCGCATTTTGATCAAGAAATTCATCCGCCGCATGTTCAACATAGGCGCCGATCCCGAGCCCAGGATCTACCTGCGCGACAAGCACGGCATCGCCCGCAATTCCATCAGCCACGGCGCCCTCAAGGTGTGCGAGATCCTGCGCGCCCATGACCATGCCGCTTACGTCGTCGGCGGCGCGGTGCGCGACCTGCTGCTCGGGGTCGTGCCCAAGGACTTCGACGTCGCCACCGATGCGCATCCGGAGGAGGTGCACCGGCTGTTCCGGCGCTCGCATCTGATCGGCCGGCGCTTCAAGCTCGTGCACGTGCTGTTCGGCGCCGAGACCGTGGAGGTCTCCACGTTCCGCGCCGGCGAGGGCGGCGAAGCCGACGAGCACGGGCGGCTGCTGCGCGACAACGTCTACGGCACGCGCGCGCAGGATGCGGCGCGGCGCGATTTCACCGCCAACGCGCTGTATTACGACCCGCACGACGAAACCGTGCTCGACTACCACGGCGGCTACACCGACGTGCGCAAGAAGACCATGCGCATCATCGGCGATCCGCGCCTGCGCTTTCGCGAAGACCCGGTGCGCATGCTGCGCGCGGTGCGCTTCGCCGCCAAGCTCGGCTTCAGCATCGACCCGAAAACGCGGGCGCCGATCCGCGAACTGGCCGACCTGCTCGAGAACGTGCCCGCGGCGCGGCTGTTCGAGGAAATGCTGAAGCTGCTGCTGTCGGGCTATTCCGCCGCCTGCCTGGCGCAGCTGCGCAAGGAAGGCCTGCACCACGGTTTGCTGCCGCTGCTCGACGTCATCGTGGAGCAGCCCGTCGGCGAGCGCTTCCTGCGTCTCGCGCTGGACCAGACCGATACGCGCATCCGTTCCGCAAAATCGGTGTCGCCGGCGTTCCTGTTCGCGGCCCTGCTCTGGCACGAGGTGCTCGCGGCGTGGAAAGTCAACGAGGGCAAGGATATGCGCACCATTCCGGCGCTCTACCTTGCCATGGACCAGGTGCTCGATGCGCAGACCGACAAGCTGTCGATACCGCGGCGCCTGACCACGACCATGAAGGAAATCTGGGCGCTGCAGCCGCGCCTGGAGCAGCGCTCGGGCAAGCGCGCCATCGTCCTGCTCACGCATCCGCGCTTTCGCGCCGGCTACGACTTCATGCTGCTGCGCGCCGAAAGCGGCGAAGTGCCGATGGAATTGGCCAACTGGTGGACCCGTTTCCAGGACGCGGAGCTGGAAGAGCGCAATGCCATGCTGATCGAGGAACCCGCGCCCAAGAAACGGCCGCGCCGCCGGCGTAGGAGCAAGGCCGGGGATGCGGCCGAACCCGCACCCGGCGGGGACGGGCCGCAGAATTAAGCGCGCAGGATGCGGACGTCCGGCCCGAGGCGGGTTTCTGCTTGAGCGTTTCGCGCTAGTCCATTGACAGCCATGCATACCGCCTTCATCGGCCTCGGAAGCAACCTCGGCGAGCCCGAGGCTAAGCTGCGTCTGGCCTTCGCGGCGCTGGCGGACTTGCCGCAGACGCGGCTGGTGGCCGCCTCCTCGCTCTATCGCAGCGCCCCCGTCGGCTTTGCCGACCAGCCCGAATTCGTCAACGCCGTGGCGCAGCTCGCCACCGGTCTCGGGCCGCAGGCCCTGCTCGCCGCGCTGCTCGGCATCGAGCAGCGCTTCGGCCGCGAGCGTTCGTTCCGCAACGCACCGCGCACCCTGGACCTGGACCTGCTGCTCTACGACGCGCAACGCATAGCCGAACCGGGGCTCAGCGTGCCGCACCCGCGCATGCACGAGCGCGCGTTCGTGCTCGCGCCGCTGGCCGAAATCGCGCCCGATTGCGAGATACCCGGCAAGGGGCGGGCTGCGGCGCTGCTCGCCGCTTGTGCCGACCAAAGCATCGAAAGGCTGGCCGCGGCATGAAAATCCCCGTCGTCGCCCAGACCGCGATCCTGCTCGCGCTGTCCAACGTGTTCATGACGTTCGCCTGGTACGCCCACCTGAAGGAACTGCGCAGCAAACCCCTGATCGTCGCGGCCCTGGTCTCGTGGGGGGTGGCGCTGTTCGAGTACCTGCTGCAGGTGCCTGCCAACCGCATCGGCTACGGCCAGCTGTCCTTGCCGCAACTCAAGATCATGCAGGAGGCGATCACGCTGTCGGTGTTCGTGCCCTTCGCCGTGTTCTACATGCAGCAGCCGCTGAAGCTCGACTATCTGTGGGCCGCCCTGTGTATCATGGGCGCCGTGTATTTCATGTTCCGCTCCTGATGGAAAAATACCGCCACATCGTGGTCGAAGGGCCCATAGGCGTAGGCAAGACCAGCCTCGCCCGGCGCCTCGCCGAGCACCTCAATGCCGGCCTGCTGCTGGAGCATCCGGAGCAGAACCCGTTCATCGCGCGCTTTTATCAGGACATGGAGCGCTACGCGCTGCCGACGCAGCTATTCTTCCTGTTCCAGCGCTTCAACCAGTTGCGCGAACTGAGCCAGATCGACATGTTCAAGCAGGTGACGGTGTCCGACTTCCTGCTCGACAAGGATCCCCTGTTCGCGCGCCTGACGCTCAACAACGACGAACTGCTGCTGTATCAGCAGATCTACGCCACGCTCGCACCGCAGGCGCCGCGGCCCGACCTGGTGATCTATCTGCAGGCGCAGACAGAAACGCTGGTGGAGCGCGTGCGGCGCCGCGGCGCCGAGTTCGAGCGCCCGATCTCCGAGTCCTACCTCGCGCTGGTCTCGGACAGCTACAACCGGTTTTTCTACCACCATAGCGGAACGCCGGTGCTGATCGTGAACTCCGAGCGGCTCAATTTTGTCGAGCGGCCCGCCGATTTCAACTTGCTGCTGGAGCGCATCCAGGCCATGCGCGGGCAGCGCGAATTTTTCAACCTGGGCGAATGAATATGGACATCGTTACCTCCGTCACGGCGTTGCGCGAGCGGCTGCAGGGCGAGCCCAACAACGTGTTCGTGCCCACCATGGGCAACCTGCACGAAGGGCATATCGACCTGATACGCATCGCCAAACCCAAGGCCGCATGCACGGTGGTGAGCATTTTCGTCAACCGCCTGCAGTTCGGCCCGAGGGAAGATTTCGAGCGCTATCCGCGCACGTTCGAGAACGACTGCGACAAGCTCAGGGGCGCCGGCGTGAACGTGGTGTTCGCGCCCGACGAAAAGGAAATCTACCCCGAGCCGCAGACCTATGTGGTCGAACCTTCCGACTTGCAGCACATCCTCGACGGCGCGTTCCGCCCGGGGCATTTCCGCGGCGTCGCCACCGTAGTGCTGAAGCTGTTCAATATGGTCATGCCGCACGCGGCGATATTCGGCAAGAAGGATTACCAGCAATACCTGGTGCTGCGCGACATGGTGCGCCAGCTTGCGCTGCCGGTGGAAATCATCCCGGCCGACACGGTGCGGGCCGCCGACGGCCTCGCCTTGTCCTCGCGCAACGGCTATCTGAGCCCGGCCGAGCGCGCCGAGGCGCCGCGCCTGTATGCGCTGCTCAGGGACGCGCGCGAACGCATCGCCAGGGGCGAACGCAATTTCCAGCGCATCGAACTCGAGACCATGGCACAACTGTCGCAGCACGGCTGGAACCCGCAATACGTCGCAGTGCGCCGCCGCGCCGACCTGCAAACACCCGCGGCAGAAGAACGCGGACTGGTGGTGCTCGCCGCCGCTTATCTGGGCAAGACGCGGCTCATCGACAATATCGAAGTGACCCTATAGGCAGGATACGCATATGAAGCAGCCCCCCACCCACGCCATAGCACTCGCCGGTGCAGCCCTGCTGCTCAGTGCCTGCAGCAGCATAAACCTCGATGTATTTTCGATCGGCGGCGCCAAGGAGCAGGACACTTCGCGCGCCCCGGCCGGCGCCACTGCCTACCAGTGCGACGCGGGCAAACGCCTGTTCGTGCGCTATCTGGACAACGGCACCGCGGCCTGGGTGATCCTGCCGGGGCGCGAATTCCGGCTGAACAAAATCAACTCGGGTCCCGGCACCCGCTACGGCAACGGCGGTGACACGCTCGACATCGCGGACGGCGGGGCGACGCTCTCGGACGGCGGTTCGGTGACCCACGCCGGCTGCAAGGCGTCCGGCGGATAAGCGGCGGCGCAATCCTGCGCTCGCGGGGACGCCGGTCATCCTTGATCACGGGCGTCGACTGCCGCGAATCGGGTGTTTGCCGCGGCATTTGCTGCGCCAAGTACTCATAAGCAATTGATTGGCTTGTAGGATGACAAGCCCCGGCGCAAAATCGGGGTTCCAGACCCCGTTTTTTGGCGATCGACTTTAAGTAGCCATCACCTGAGGCGCTATGGCCATTCCAACCTTCCAAGAAATTACGTTGCCGCTTCTGAACCTTTCAGGTGATGGTCAGGTGCGCTCACTTGCGTCCGCCCGCAAAGAACTTGCGGTGCATTTCAAATTAACGGAGGCTGAAGAGTCAGAGCTTCTTCCGAGCGGGCGGCAAGCCAGATTCGCAAACCGAGTGGCCTGGGCAAAGGTCTATCTTGAGCGGGCCAAAATACTTTCATCCCCTAGTCGCGGTCGGTTCGAGATCACACCCCGAGGTCGAGAGATTCTTGCCAGTCCTCCCGAAATCCTCGATATCAAATTCATGGAGCGCTTCCCTGAGTTCCGGGAGTTCCGGGAGTTCCGTTCCAGATCTCAAGAGTCGGCGGTCACCCCGGTTGAAGCGCCGGAATCTGATACACCTGAGGAAACGCTGGAAGCGGCATACCAAAGCATACGTGCTGGCCTTGCGTCCGAGATTCTTGAACGGGTCAAATTGGCGTCGCCACGCTTCTTTGAACTGCTTGTTGTCGAGCTGCTGCTCAAGATGGGATATGGGCGCGCCGGCGGGAACGGAGAAGCAATTGGAAGATCAGGCGATGAGGGCATCGATGGTGTAATCGCTGAAGATCGCCTCGGCCTTGAAATGGTTTATCTCCAAGCCAAGCGATGGGAGGGCACCGTTGGCCGTCCTGAAATTCAGAAGTTTGTTGGCGCCCTACACGGACAACGCGCAAAGAAGGGTGTTTTTATCACTACAGGCACCTATTCGTCCGAGGCTTCCAACTATGTCCGAACAATCGATCCCCGCATTGCGCTTATCGACGGCGCGCAGCTTGCACAATTCATGATTGACTACAACGTCGGTGTTGCGCTAGACCGGTCATATGAGGTCAAGAAGATCGATTCCGACTACTTCGACGAGTAGATGGCTAACTTTAGGTGCCGCGGGCGGGCCAACAACACCGCACGAGCGCAAGCGCCTGCGCGGGCCCGCTGCGGACCAAGACGTTATGCGGCTCAAACTTGGCATTTCTAAAGCGGCTAGAATGCTGAGATGAATTTCGAGATCGCCGGTGAAATCACCGTTGTCGGGACCATTGCCGCAGGAACAGGGATTCGCGATATCAAGCGCCTGCGGAAGAATTATGGGAAGGGCAGATGGCGAAAGATGAAGGGCGTAGCGCGCGTCCGACTCGAAAATGGACGCGTCAGATTGGCTGAATTACATTGGTATGAAGCGCACGGAATTGGAAAAAAGGAGATCAAACGCGAATGCTACTTGGACTGACATTATGAAAAAAAAACAGGCCGTATCACCGCATTTCGCGGTGTGCATGAAAAACACGGGCTACCCATCGTCTCTGGAATTGCACAAGATTTATCGCGTGATCCCAGACGAAGACGCTGCCGAAGATGGGGATATTAGGGTAGTCGATGAGAGCGGCGAAGACTACCTGTACCCCGCCAAGTGGTTTGCGGAGCTCAAGCTTCCGCAAGAAGTGCAAAAATCGCTCTTGCACGTCGCATAGGCCGGTCTGCATAACTGCGCGTTCGACACCGACACGCACAGAATTATTGCGCGTAGCCCAACAACGACGTCTGACAGTCCGGGCGACATAAAGTGACCGCGAGTTTTCTCAAGCCCAAATCAGCTGCAGAATGGCGCGAGGCGCGCCGCTTGGTCGAAGAGTACGCAGCGTCCCTGAACCTCGATCTGTCATTCCAGAACTTCGCGCAAGAGCTGGAGCATTTCGAAAACGAATACTCGCCGCCCTCTGGCGCGTTCCTTTTGGTCCGTGAAAAAGGCTCCTTCGTCGGCTGCGTGGGGCTGCGCAAGCTGTCCGACACGGTCGGTGAAATCAAACGGCTTTACGTCCAACCGACTGCGCGCGGGCTGGGCCTGGGCGAGGCGCTGGTGCGCGGCATCGTGGATGCGGGCAGACAACTCAAGTACGCGCGACTTGTTCTGGATACGCTGCCTTCCATGCTTGTGGCGCAGTCCCTTTACCAGGCGTTGGGGTTCGAGCCTGTCGCGCCTTACCGCTACAATCCGGTTGCAGGAGCAGCGTTTCTTGAACTGAAGCTGGACGCTGAAGGAGCGGTTTGACCAAGGTCGAGCTGTTGTTTCCTGGTCAGATCGATTTAGCTCTGAGCGTGCGCAAGTTCGGAAGCAATGCGGGAATATCGCTGCGGATGATGCTCCACAGGGTGTCATTATCGATGCCAAGATAACCGTGGATCAGCCGGTTGCGGGTAGCGATGATGAGTCGCCACGGAATCTGCATATTGGCCGCGCGCACGGCGTCCGGGACATGAGCCGCTGCCTCGCCGATCAATTCGAGGTTGCGTAGCGTGGCGTCGTAGTTGAGGCTGCTTGCAACGAAAGTCGCCTGGTCGAGGCCATTTGTGTAGGCAACCACTTTCTCCGCGAAGCTGATCATGTCGTCAAGATAAAACCGCCATTCGCGCTGCGCGGAGTCAGACATGAACCGCTTCTTTTTCTATGAATGGGCGCAACTCCGCGCGCAGGGCTTTTTCAGTCACCAGATCCACTGCGCAGCCGAACAAATCTTCGAGATAAAACTGGACACCGAAGTAGCGCTCGGATGTGGCGGGGCCGTCGAAGCCGACCAGGATGTCCAGATCGCTATCGCTACGCGCGGCGTTACGCGCGGTGGATCCGAACAAAGCAAGACACGTTACTCCGTAACGGGCCGCCACTATGGGTTTGCTCTGGGCGAGTAATTCAAGGGCGCGCGCGCGATTCACCGCCGTCTCCATTCAAAAATAAGGTCAGCGCAAACGATAAGGAATCTCGACGAAGGAAAACTTGCCCGCCGGGAAATCCTTGGTGTTACGGGTAGCCAGCTTCAGGCCGTGGCGGCTTGCAAACGCAGCCTGAATCGCGTCGGGCAGCTTGAGCCTGGTCTGGCGGCGGATGCGCGCCGCCTCGTCGGCAACCTCGGCGTCCATCGGAAGAAAGCGGAAGCTGTCGAGCAGTGCGACACCGAGCGGGACGTCCGCCTCGTCGAATCCGGCCAGCACCTCCGCGCGCGTGATCGCGGAAACGGCTAGCTCGCCGCGGCCCTGGCGCTCGATGAAACGCGTCGCAGCGGCGACGCCGTTCAAGTGGTCGATCAGGACAACCGAGTCCAGCAGGTAGCTCACCGTTTGTCCCATTCGCCGCGGAGTTTCCTCTGCCAGGCGAGGCCATCGCCGCGCTTCCAGATGCCGCGCGTATTGTCGAGCAAGGCCGCGAGCGCCGGCTTGTTGCGCCTGCCGTCCTGGGCGCGGTATCGAGCCAATGCCTCGCGCACCACCGAGGTCATGGACCTGCCCGACCGGCGCGCCTTGTCGTCGAGCCAGGCTTTTTCTTCAGGGTCAAGGCTGATGATGGTCCGAACCACGATGATAACTCCTTCAGCGATATCAGAAATTGAAATAATGATATCACTATCGGGTAGGCGGCTTCAACCACCAGCCTTGTCCACCCATCCTCCGGGCCAGCGCCAGGACATTCTCCATCGACCCGCCGCAAACCGGTTTTTCGGCTACGCCGGCCTCAGGCTGAACTTCGCAAAGCGCCGCTTCAACACATCCAGGTCCGCCGCAACAGGAGCGCCCTCGGGGCGGAAGGCGACGCCGCCGCTGGCGCGGAATTCCTGCAGCGCGTAGCGGCGCACGCCCAGTTCGGCGAGCGTGCGGGTCAGGCGGTCGAGCTCCATCAGCGACAGAAACCCGGCATGCCAGGTGGTGCGGAATTCGCAGTCCACGCCGCTTGCCAACAAGGCATGCGCGCTTTTCAACGCAGCCACGCCGCTGCCGCGCACGCCGGTGATGCGTTCATAGGCCGCATCGAACGGCGCCTTCGCGTCGAAGCCGACCCAATCGACCAAAGGCAGCACTTCGGCGAAGCGGCGCGGATAAATGCCGGCGCTGTGCAGGCCGATGCGATAGCCCAGCGCGCGCGCCTCGCGCATCGCCGCCGCCAGGCCCGGCTGCGCGGTCGGCTCGCCGCCGGAAAATACCACCGCATCGAGCAGACCGCGGCGGCGCGCGAGCAATTCGAGCACTTCGCTCCAGGCCACGCCCACGGCCGCTGCGTTCGGCTGCAGCTGCGGATTATGGCAATAGCAGCAGGCCCAGGGACAACCCTGGCAATACACCACCGCCGCGAGTTCGCCCGGGTAGTCGGTCGCCGACAGCGGCGTCAGTCCGCCGATGCGCAGCGGCGCGGCCGCGGCTTCAGACGAGATGGGCGCGGCTCTCGGTGAAGAACTTGCGTTCGTAATGCTCGCCTTTCTTGCCGGTGTTGAACGATGCCACCGGCCGGTGGTAGCCCATCACGCGAGTCCACACTTCGCAGCGCTGGCGCTCTTCGTCACGCAGTTCGATTTGGCTGAAGACTTTAGCTTCCGTTACCGCATTCATGCTGCTTCCTCCTTTGTTGTGTTGTGTCGGTGCCGTACGCTACGCGGCTTCGGCTTCGCGCCGCTTTTTCGCCAGCAAATCGTCGTCGCAGCGCGGGCAGAATTCGTGCTCGCCCGCAAGATAGCCGTGCTTGGGGCAGATCGAAAACGTGGGCGTCACGGTGATATACGGCAGGCCGAAACGCTCCAGGGACCGGCGCACCAGCTTCTTGCACGCCTCGGCCGAGGTAACGCGCTCGCTCATGTACAAGTGCAGCACCGTGCCGCCGGTATATTTGCGCTGCAGCTCATCCTGGCGCTCCAGCGCCTCGAATGGATCGTCGGTGAAGCCGACCGGCAGCTGCGACGAGTTGGTGTAGAACGGCATATCCGCGGTGCCTGCCTGCAGGATGCCGGGAAAGCGCTTCCTGTCTTCGCGTGCGAAGCGGTAGGTCGTGCCCTCGGCCGGCGTCGCCTCGAGGTTGTACATGTGGCCGGTCTCTTCCTGGAACGCGACGATGCGCGCGCGGATGTGGTCGAGCAGGCGGCAGGCAAAGCCATGGCCCCAGGCGCTGGTGATGTCGTGCTCGTCGGCGCTGAAGTTACGGATCATTTCATTGATGCCGTTCACGCCGATGGTGGAAAAATGGTTGCGCAGCGTGCCGAGATAACGCTTGGTATAGGGGAACAGGCCCGCATCCATGTAGCGCTGGATCACCTTGCGCTTGAGCTCGAGGCAGTTCTTGGCGATATCCATCAGCGCGTCGACGCGCGCGAACAGCGCCGCCTCGTCGCCGCCGTAGAGGTGGCCCAGGCGCGCGCAGTTGAGCGTCACCACGCCGACCGAACCGGTCTGCTCAGCCGATCCGAACAGGCCGTTGCCGCGCTTGAGCAGCTCGCGCAGATCGAGCTGCAGCCGGCAGCACATAGAGCGGATCATGTTGGGTTTGAGTTCGGAGTTGAGGAAATTCTGGAAATACGGCAGTCCGTACTTGGCGGTCATCGCGAACAGCAGATTCGCGTTTTCCGACTCCCAGTCGAAATCGGCGGTCACGTTGTAAGTCGGGATGGGAAAGGTGAACACCCGGCCCAGGTGATCGCCCGCGGTCATGACCTCGATATAGGCGCGGTTGATCATGTCCATCTCGCGCTGCAGTTCGCCATAGGCGAAGGGCATCTCGCTGCCCCCAATCACCGGCACCTGCTCGCGCAGGTCTTCCGGACACACCCAGTCGAAAGTCAAATTGGTGAACGGCGTCTGCGTGCCCCAGCGTGAAGGCACGTTGAGGTTGTAGATCAGCTCCTGGATGCACTGCTTCACCGCGGCGTAGGACATGTTGTCCCGGCGGATGTAGGGCGCCATGTAGGTGTCGAACGAGGAGAACGCCTGCGCGCCGGCCCACTCGTTTTGCAGCGTGCCGAGAAAGTTCACGATCTGCCCGACCGCGCTCGACATGTGCTTGGGCGCGGCCGCCTCGACCTTGCCCGGCACACCGTTCAAGCCCTCGTGCAGCAGCGTGCGCAGCGACCAGCCGGCGCAATAACCGGCGAGCATGTCCAGATCATGGATGTGGATGTCGCCCTCGCGGTGCGCGCGTCCGGCCTCGGGCGCATAGACGTGGTTGAGCCAGTAATTGGCCACCACCTTGCCCGACACATTGAGGATCAATCCGCCCAGCGAATAGCCCTGATTGGCATTGGCGTTGACGCGCCAGTCGCGGCGCTCGAGATACTCGTTGATCGAGCTCTCCACGTCGACCGCGGTGCGGCTGTCTTCGCGCAGGCGCCGGTGCTGCTCGCGGTAGGCGATATAGGCACGCGCCGTGCGGTAATAGCCGGCCGCAAGCAGCGCCAATTCGACTGAGTCCTGGATGCGCTCGATGTCGGGCACGCTGCCGGCGGGCAGCGTGGCGAGGTCGGCCAGCACGCGCTCGGCCACGGGTTCGAGCGCGGCGCGTTCGAATTCGCCGGTGGCGGCGCGCGCGCGCTGCATCGCGTTTACGATCTTGGCCGCATCGAATGCGACCAGCTTGCCTTCGCGCTTGCGTATGCTCTGCGGCAGGCCGGCCATTTTGAACAGGGGGGAATTGAGCGGGACCTGGGTCATGGCTGTCGTCCTCTTTTTGGTCTTGCGTGCAAAAGCCGATGCGGAATTCGCCCTGCCTGTCCCGCGCTGGTTCTACGCGCGCTCGCGTCTCTGGCACAAGATGCTGTGGCGAGACTGAAATCTAGCCCAACCTATAGTGGTGCGCAACGGCATCGGGACGGGCGCGGGCAATTTTTTTGGATTTTGTGACCTGGATCAAAAACACGCGACAGCGCCAGGCGACAGTAAATTGGCGCGGCAGCCGCGCTGCGCGCGCGGCGCTCAAGATCAGCGCGAACGGCTGTTTTTCAGGTATCCCGGCGGAGCAGCCGCGGGACTAGCTCGGATACGGCTCTAGCGTGATCTGCTCGACGGGACAACCCATGGCTTTGGCGATTGCATCCAAGCTGCCGTCGTCTACCGCGACGGGCTCGAATTCCGCCGCCCCACCCTTGCTGTCGATGAAGGACTTGGCAGCGCTCTCGGTCGACCAAACCACGACCGGATCGGGCGCCACGCCAGGGACCTGGACGCAAATCGGGAAACCGTCGGACTTGTAGACGATCGCATACATGAGCACCCTCCGAACACTGCGGGGCCGCGCACCCCATTTAAACCGCAAACCCTGTCTGGTGCAGGGCTCTACGCATTACTTTAACCCAATTCAGCCGCAGTTGCGCAAGCCCGCTGCGCTCGACCGGACGCCCCGGAATCCGGACGGGCCGGACCGATGCCGGCCGCGCTAGGCCGGCCCGGCTGGCTGCTACCTGTCTGGCTCGGACCGTCCCGCGCCGACGATGCGGCGATACAGCTGCTGCAATTCCAGCTCCTCCTGTGCGCCTTCCGGCGGCCCGGACCGTGCGGCGCAGATCCCGTCCAAACGCGCCCAGTCCGCGTCGCTGAACAGGCGTTCCGCCAAAGGCAGCAGCAGCGTCTCCTCCCTGCGCATATGGCGTAAATAGAACTCGCAGAAGCCCTCTACAGCTGTGGCAAACGCGACGAACTCGCATTCGCCGCCGGCCTCGAAGCGCAGCAGCGCCTGCTCCAGACTGCGCAATGCCGCCGCCATGCGCGCGTGCTCGCGCTCCAGATCATCGATGAGTGCGTCGTCGGCACCGCGCGCTCGCAGCGGCTGCAACAGGAATTCGTCTTCCTGCGGATGATGCAGGCGTGCGGAATAAGCGTCCAGGTAGTAGAGCATGGCGCGCAGCTGCCCGAAATCGGCTTGGCCGCCGTCGCGGATGCGCGCCACCAGATCGCGCAGGGCGTGCACCACCGCGCTGAGACTGCGGTGCTCGTTCCTGATGCTGTCCAGCGCATGGTTCACGGCGAATCCGTTTTGCTAAAATCCTAGGCGCGCGACGCCGATCTCGCTTGACATTGATCAAGCGCGCGCCGTTTTTCCCAGCTCAGACTGGATCCAATGCAAACCACGCAGTCGAGATTTCTCCGGCATGAGACTTAACTTCCTCGGCGGCGTCGGCGAGGTCACCGGCTCCTGCACGCTGGTGGAAACCGCCGAGATGCGCTTTCTGGTGGATTGCGGCATGTTCCAGGGCGGGCACGAGGCCTGGACCAAGAACCAGGCAGCCTTGGCTTTCGACCTGCGCCGTCTGGACTTCGTGCTGCTCACGCATGCGCACATCGACCATTCCGGCCTGCTGCCGCGCCTGTGCGCATTGGGCTACCGCGGACCGATCCACGTCACGACGACCACGGCTGAACTGCTCGAGGTAATGCTCACCGACAGCGCGCACCTGCAGGAGAAGGAAGCCGAGTGGCGCTCGCGCCATCGCGACGCGCGCCGCCAGCGGCCCACGCCCCCTTTGTACACGGTGAGCCAGGCGCGCGCCTGCCTCGCCCAGTTGCGCACCGTCGCCTACGAAACCGAATTTCGCCCGCACCCGGCGCTCAACTGCAGCTTCCACGATGCCGGCCATATCCTCGGCTCGGCCATCATCGATGCGCATCTGCGCACTGGCGCCGGCACGCGGCGCCTGGTGTTTTCCGGTGACTTGGGCCAGGCCGCGAACGGGCTGCTGCTGCCGCCGCGACACATCGACAGCGCCGACCTGCTGCTGGTCGAGTCGACCTATGGCAACCGGATGCACAAGACGCCGGAGCAGACACAGACCGAACTGCACGCCGCGATATCCGGCACGCTCGCCAACGGCAATGTCATCATCCCGGCGTTTGCGGTCGGCCGCACCCAGGCCGTGCTCTATGCCCTCGCCGGCCTCGCGCGCTCGGGCAGGCTGCCGCCGCTGCGCATATTCATCGATTCGCCCATGGCCGAAAAAGCGACTCTGATCACGCGCCGGCACCTGGAACTGCTCGCCCCGGAAGTGCGCGAGCTCGACCGCTGGATGCGGGGAAATCCGCCTGAACTGCAGCTGCGCTATACGCATGAAGTCGAGGAATCGATGGCGCTCAACCAGATCCGGGCCGGTGCCATCATCATCTCGGCCAGCGGCATGTGCGACGCCGGCCGCATCAAGCACCATTTGCGCTGGAACCTGCCGCGCAGTTCCTGCGCGGTGTTGATCACCGGTTTTCAGGCCGCGGGAACCCTGGGCCGGCGCCTGGTGGACGGTGCACGCAACGTGCGCATATTCAACGACGACATTCCGGTGCGCGCGCAGCTGCACACCATAGGCGGACTCTCGGCGCATGCCGATCGCGAAGGCTTGCTCGCCTGGCTGCGCGGATTTGCACATGCGCCCGGACGCAGCTTCGTGGTCCACGGCGAGCGCGAAACGGCCAGCGGCTTCCGCGACGAAATCAAACGCCGGCTCGGCTGGACCGGGGTCGAGTCGCCGCTGCAAGGCGAGGCCTACACCCTCGAAGCTTAGACCTGGCTGCGCGCCCAGCGGATCAAAGACGGGCCGTCCATGGCGCCCGATTGGCGTGCGATCTCCTTGCCCCGGCGGAACATGATCAGCGTAGGAATGCTGCGAATGCCGTAGCGCGCGGCGACCGTCTGTTCCTCTTCCGTATTGAGCTTGGCCAGACGCATGCCCGGCTCCAGCTGCGCCGCCGCTTTTTCGAATTGCGGCGCCATCATGCGGCAAGGCGCGCACCAGGGGGCCCAGAAATCGACTACGAGCGGAATATCGCTCGCGGCGACATGGCGCGCGAAGTTCGCGCCATCGAGTTCGACCGCATGCGCAGTGAACAGCGGCTGCTTGCATTTACCGCAAGTTCCGCCTTCGGCCAGACGCTCGGGCGGCACGCGGTTGGTGACATGGCAGTGCGGGCAGACCACCTGCAGGGGCTCATTCATAACTCATCCTCGGCTAGCCTTATGAGTTCAATGTGAGGGCAATTGCCGCAAATTCCAGTGCCCCGGCGCAAGGCGCAGGCGCGGCCGCCGCGGCCCTCAGGTCTTGTGTTCGCGCAGGCCGGCCGGATCGAGAATATGGATATTGCGGCCGCTGACGCGGATCAGTCCGGCTTGTGACAACTCGTGCAGAATGCGCGAAAAATGCTCGCGCGTGATATTGAGCCGGGACGCGAGCACGCTCTTGCTCGCTGTAAGCAGAACATCGGCGGGCTGCGCCAGACTGGGGTGATCATCCAGCGCCGCCAGCAAATAGCCGGTGACGCGCTCCGTCGCGCTTTTCAGGGTATAGGCTTCGATATCGGCGACCAGCCGGCACTGGCGCTGCGACAATTCGTTCAGCATGCGGCGTGCGAATTCCGGGCTGCCGTCCACGGCGTCCAGGATCGCCTTCCTGCCGATATGCAGCAGCAGCGAATCGGCAAGTGCCTCTGCGTACAGATTGTAGGGGCGGTCGATAAACATGACCGCTTCGCCGAAACTCTGGCCCGGGCCAAGGATCTCGATCACCTTCTCCGCCCCCGCGGGTGCCAGCAGTGCAAGCTTGACCCGTCCGACCACGATGACATGCATGCCGTCGCAGGGATCCCCGCGTTGAAACAAGACTGCCCCCGCGGCGACGCGTTGTTCGCTGGTCGCGGCGGCTATCGCCTCAAGCCGGGGAAGATCCAGATCTCGGAACAGCGGCAGGTTGCGCAGAAAATCCAGCGTACCGAAGGAATCCCTGTGCGCACCCATGTCGTCCCCTAGTCTGCAGACCGCGGTTGCCGCCGCTTGGGCGCATCGCCGCACAGCGGGACTGCGGCGGGAACCACGGCGAGTGGACTACACCACACGAAGGCGTTCCTTCAGAACGGCCGGTTAATCGGGGCAAACGCGTACTAGATTACTCCTTTGACCCGCCGCAGGCCAGAGGCGGCGGGCGCCGCCACGCGCTATTCAGGCCTTCACCCGCGCCAAACGGTTGATTTTTGCCGGGTCGACTTTCAATCTCGCTGCGGCAGCGAGTATCTCGTTCCAGCTGTTCGCATCCACCGGTATGCCTTCGGCCAGGCGCTGCGCGCGCCATGCGCGCTCCGGTTCTCCGGCGAGGCGCACCTTGTCGAACCCCTCGCGCGGCGGCGAGGCCGTCACCCAATCGAGGAAAGCGCGGGTCTCGCGCTCGAACGCGGCCACGTCGGCTATCGCCTTCGGATCGAGAATAATGCTGAGCATACCGTTGAGCACGCGCTTTTCGCCCGTCGCCGGTCCGCTGCAGGCCATGCCCGCGGCGAGCGCGCCACCGAGCAACTCGCAGGCGACGGCCATGCCGTAGCCCTTGTGTTCGCCGAACGCGAGGATCGCGCCCAGCGGCTCGACCACGGCATAAGCCGGGTTGTCGCTGTCCTTGCCCTGGTCGTCGATGATGCGCCCGAGCGGCAGCTTTTCGCCTTTGTTGTGCGCGACCCGCGCCTTGCCCTGCGCGATGACGCTGGTGGCGAAATCGAGCAGGATAGGGTCGCGTCCCGCCACCGGGATGCCTACCGTGAACGGGTTGGTGCCAAAGCGCGCATCGCGGCCGCCGAAAGGCGCGACGATGGGCCGCGAAATGACGTTGACGAAATGGATGGCCACGAAACCTTCGGCTACCGCCATTTCCGCCCAGGCGCCGATGCGGCACAGGTGGTGCGCATTGCCCAGCGCCATGATGCAGCTGCCGAACTTCTTCGCACGTTCGATCGCGAGCGTCATCGCCTCGTGCCCGACCACCTGGCCGAAGCCGCGCTGGCCGTCCAGCCGCAACAGCGCGCCGCCGTCCATCAGTATCTTGATATGCGCATTTTCCTTCAGCCCGCCCTCGACCCAGGCTTCGGAATAGCGCGGCAGCATACCGATGCCGTGCGAATCGTGACCGGTGAGATTGGCCTGGATCAGGTTGTCGGCCACCAGCTCGACTTCGCGCTCCTCCGAGCCGAAACCGCGCACCAGTTCGCGTATGGCCGCACCCAGCGGCTCGGCGCGGATAAAGTGTGTATCAGCCATGCATTCTCCGTTTTGTGGTTTCCCGTGGTTTTCCGGGTTCCAGCCCGGCCCAGCCGGGCCGCCGCGCGGCATTATCCCACGGCATGCATGCCGCATACGCTGGCGCGGGCGGCCGGGGCGAATCCGAGTCTTTTGTGATTTTTGTCAAAAGCAGCCGGCGTGCCCGGGGGCAGGATAGAGGCTCGTTCAAAGTTATCTGTCTCCTCCTCCCCTTTGAACGCTTGGGCCCAATACAGCAAATGTCTTGGGCCTTTTTCTTTGTCTGCCTTTGGTGCCGGGAGGGGGAATCGAACCCCCATGACCGTAAAGTCGCGGGATTTTGAGTCCCGTGCGTCTACCAATTCCGCCATCCCGGCCGCGCATCCCGTGCGGAGCGCAAGGGAGGCGAATTATGCTCTAATTGGCGCCTCATCTCAACCGAGACGGCCCCGTAATGCCGCTCACGCTGGAAGATTTCGACTACTCCCTGCCGGACGATCTGATAGCGCAATTTCCCGCGCCGCAGCGCGGCGCGAGCCGCCTGCTGCGGCTCGCGCTCGGGACTCTGTCCGACCAACGCTTCGCCGAGCTGCCGCAGTTCCTGCGTCCGGGCGACCTGCTGGTATTCAATGACACGCGCGTGATCAAGGCGCGCCTTTACGGCGTCAAGGCCAGCGGCGGGAAAATCGAGGCGCTGGTGGAACGCATTACCGGCAGGCACGAGGCGCTGGTGCAAATGCGCGCGAGCCACGCGCCCAAGCCCGGCACGCACCTTACTTTCGACAGCGCAATCGAGGCCGAAGTGCTGGAGCGCCGCGGCGATCTGTACTTGCTGCGTTTCGCCGGGGCCGCAGGCGTGCTCGAGTTACTGGAGCGGCACGGCCACCTGCCGCTGCCGCCTTACATTACGCATCCCGACAGCGAGCAGGATCAGGCGCGTTACCAGACGGTGTATGCACAGCACCCGGGCGCAGTGGCTGCCCCCACCGCGGGGCTGCATTTCGATGAGGCGATGCTGGCGCGGCTGCGCGACATGGGCGTCGATCTTGCCTGGCTCACCCTGCATGTGGGCGCCGGCACGTTTCAGCCGGTGCGCGCAAGCAGGCTGGCCGAGCACAAGATGCACAGCGAGCGCTACGACATTCCGCCCGCCACGGTCGAAGCCATCGTGCGCGCGCGCGCGGCCGGCCGCGCCGTAATCGCCGTCGGCACCACCAGCCTGCGCGCGCTGGAAGCCGCCGCACACGCCGGGGCGTTCGATGCCGCGACCGGCGATGAGCTGCGTACTACCGCGGGCGAAACCGATCTATTCATCACGCCGGGTTACGAATTTCGCGTCGTCGACCGGCTGATCACCAATTTTCACCTGCCCAAGTCGACATTGTTGATGCTGGTCGCGGCTTTTGCCGGATTGGAGCCGATGCGCGCCGCCTACCGCCACGCGATCGCGCAGCGCTACCGCTTCTTTTCCTACGGCGACGCGATGCTGATTGATAGAATGCGCCGATGAATTTCACTCTGAATTGCCGCGACGGGCGCGCGCGCCGCGGCACGCTCACGCTGGCACACGGCCGGATCGAGACGCCCGCTTTCATGCCGGTGGGAACTTACGGCACGGTGAAGGCGATGAGCCCGGCGGAGCTGCGCGAAATCGGCGCCAGCATCGTGCTCGGCAACACGTTTCATCTATGGCTGCGTCCGGGACTGGATGTGATCGCCGCGCACGGCGGCCTGCACCGCTTCATGGGCTGGGACGGTCCGATACTCACCGACTCGGGCGGCTTCCAGGTGTTCAGCCTCGGCGCCTTGCGCAAGATTTCCGAGGAAGGGGTGAAGTTCGCCTCGCCGGTCAACGGCGACCGCATGCTGTTGACGCCGGAGGAATCGATGCGCATCCAGCGCGTGCTCAATTCCGACATCGCCATGATTTTCGACGAATGCACGCCCTACCCCGCGGACGCAAGCGTCGCCGCCGAGTCGATGCGCCTGTCGCTGCGCTGGGCCGAGCGCAGCAAGCGCGCACACGGGGGCAATCCGAACGCGCTGTTCGGCATCGTCCAGGGCGGCATGCACGAGCGGCTGCGCGACGAGTCGCTGGCCGAACTGCAGCGCATCGGCTTCGACGGCTACGCCATCGGCGGACTGTCGGTAGGCGAACCCAAGGAAGATATGCGGCGCATACTCGCCCACACCGCGCCCCAGCTCCCGGCGGACCAGCCGCGCTACCTGATGGGCGTGGGCACACCCGAGGATCTGGTCGAATCGGTCATGGCCGGGATCGATATGTTCGACTGCGTTCTGCCTACGCGCAACGCGCGCAACGGCTGGCTGTTCACGCGCCATGGCGACATCAAGATCAAGAACGCGGCCTACCGCCACGACACGCGGCCGCTGGACGCGGACTGCGGCTGCTATTGCTGCGCGCATTTCACCCGCGCCTACCTGCATCACCTGCACCGCGTCAACGAAATCCTCGGCGCGCGGCTCAATACCATCCACAACCTGTACTACTACCTGAGCCTGATGAACGAACTGCGCGCGGAGATCGCGGCCGGCCGCCTGGCCGATTACGCCGCTGCGTTCGGCGCGCAGCGCAAGGCTGGCGCCGGCATTGCCGACGCGCCAGCCCAGCCCTGACGCCGGCTGCGCACAGTGCGGCGGCACCCGCGCCGGGACGGGAAGTTGCGGGCTCCGGGGGCTCCAATGCTGGTATAATTTCATGTTGTTTCGACTCAAAACTGGAGATGCCCGTGCTGATTTCTTCTGCGCATGCTCAAGCCGCTTCCGGCATCGGAGGCGCCCTTTCGGGCGAGGGCTTGATGGGCCTGATGCCCATCATCCTGATGTTCGGGCTGCTGTACTTCCTCATGATCCGCCCGCAAATGAAGCGCGCGAAAGAGCAGAAAGCCATGACCGACGCCCTGCAGAAAGGCGACGAGGTCATCACCGCTGCCGGCCTCGTGGGCAAGATCGCGAAAGTGGGCGAAATTTACATCAGCCTGGAAATCGCGCCGGGCACGGAGATTCAGATGCAGAAAGCGGCGGTACAGACACTGCTGCCCAAAGGCTCGATCAAAGCCATGTCCTGAGCGGTGGAGCCCAAGGCGCCGCCGCGCGCCCAGCCTCCACTCTTGACGCTTCACTTCCCACTGGTTACCCGATCATGAACCGCTATCCGCTCTGGACCTATGTCGTCATCGCCTGCGCGCTGGTGCTTGGGCTCACCTACACCCTGCCCAACTTTTACGGCGAGGCGCCGGCAGTCCAGGTTTCGAGCATAAAGGCGACCGTCAAGGTCGACGACGCGCTGCTCGCGCGGGTGGAGGCGGCGCTGAAGGCGGCCAATATCGTTCCTCAAGGCACCTTCCTCGATCCGAACAGCGTCAAAGTGCGGCTTGCCGACACCGACACGCAACTCAAGGCGAAGGACGTGCTCAATCAGAGCCTCAACACCGACCGCGACAATCCGTCCTATATCGTCGCGCTCAACCTGCTCTCGTCCTCGCCCAACTGGCTCACCGCGATCCATGCCCTGCCGATGTACCTCGGCCTCGACCTGCGCGGCGGCGTGCACTTCATGCTGCAGGTGGACATGAAGGCGGCGCTGACCAAGCGCCTGGAAAACCTCACCGGGGACATACGCACCGAATTGCGCGACAAGAACCTGCGCCACAGCGGCATCAGCCGCGAAGGCAGCAGCATCCTGATCAAGTTCCGCGATGCCGACACGCGCGCCAAGGCGCGCAAAGTGATCGAGGACAACCAGCCGGACCTGAGCTTCTCCGAACAGGATCTGGGCAGCGACGACTTCCGCCTCGCCGCCACGATCAAGCCCGAGGCGATCAAGCGCACGCAGGAATCGGCGCTGAAGCAGAACATTACCACGCTGCAAAACCGCATCAACGAGCTGGGCGTATCCGAACCGATCATCCAGCAACAGGGGGCGGATCGCGTGATCGTGCAATTGCCCGGCGTGCAGGACACCGCCAAGGCGAAGGAAATCCTCGGCCGCACCGCGACGCTGGAAATCCGCATGGTCGACGAAGACAACAGCAACCCGACGGCGCTGCTCGCCGCGCAGCAGGGCCAGGTTCCGTTCGGCGACGAGCTCTATACCGAGCGCGGCGGCGTGCCGCTGCTGGTGAAAAAACAGGTCGTGCTGACCGGCGACCGGCTTACCGATGCCCAGCCCGGATTCGACGGCCAGACGCACGAGCCCGCAGTCAACGTGACGCTGGACGGGCCGGGCGCGCGCATATTCAAGGACGTCACGCGCGAGAACGTGGGCAAGCGCATGGCGATCCTGCTCATCGAAAAAGGCAAGGGCGAGGTCATCACCGCGCCGGTGATCCGCACCGAAATCGGCGGCGGACGCGTGCAGATCAGCGGACGCATGAGCACCACCGAGGCCACCGACACCGCGCTGCTGCTGCGCGCGGGCTCGCTTGCGGCACCGATGGAAATCATCGAGGAGCGCACCGTCGGCCCCAGCCTCGGCGCCGACAACATCAGGAAGGGCTTTCACTCGACGCTGTGGGGTTTCACCGCGATCGCCGTGTTCATGAGCATGTATTACGTCGTGTTCGGCCTGATTTCGGTGGCCGCACTGTCATCCAACCTGCTGCTGCTGGTGGCGATCCTGTCGCTGCTGCAGGCAACGCTGACGCTGCCCGGCATCGCGGCGATCGCGCTCACGCTGGGCATGGCCATCGACGCCAACGTGCTGATCAACGAGCGCATCCGCGAAGAACTGCGCAACGGCGCCTCGCCGCAGGCCGCGATCCATGCGGGCTACGAGCGCGCGTTCGGCACGATTCTGGACTCCAACGTGACCACGCTGATCGCGGGCCTCGCGCTGCTGGTATTCGGCTCCGGCCCGATTCGCGGATTCGCCGTGGTGCACTGCCTCGGCATCCTGACTTCGATCTTCAGCTCCGTGGTGATATCGCGCGCGGTGGTCAACCTGAGTTACGGCTCGCGCCGCCGGCTGGAGAAGCTCGCGATCGGCAATACAAGCTGGAAATGACGACATGATGGATTTTTTCGCGCGGACGCGCGGCAGGGGCTGCTAGATGGAGTTCTTTAAGATCCGCAAAGACATCCCGTTCATGCGCCATGCGCTGGTGTTCAACGTTATTTCGTTGATCACCTTCCTGCTGGCGGTGTTCTTCCTCGCCACGCGCGGGCTGCACTACTCCATCGAGTTTACCGGCGGCACGGTAATCGAACTCGCCTACGACCACTCGGCCGAAACCGAGAAGGTCCGCACCGCGCTGGAAAAAGCCGGCTACGCCGATACCTCGGTGCAGAATTTCGGCTCCTCGCGCGACGTACTGATCCGCATGCCGCTCAAGGCCGGGCAATCGAGTGCCGACCTGTCGAAGAAGGTCATGGACACGCTCTCGGCGGAGGACAAGGGCGTGCAGCTGCGGCGCGTGGAATTCGTCGGCCCGCAGGTCGGGCGCGAACTCGCGGAGAACGGCGCGATGGCGCTGGTCGTCGTCTGTCTCGGCATCATGGCCTATCTGGCGCTGCGCTTCGAGTGGCGTTTCGCCGTGGCCGCGATCGTGGCCAACCTGCACGACGTCATCATCATTCTCGGCTGCTTTGCGCTGTTCCAGTGGGAGTTCTCCCTGCCGGTGCTTGCGGCCGTGCTCGCGGTGCTCGGCTATTCGGTAAACGAGTCGGTCGTGATCGCGGACCGGGTGCGCGAAAACTTCCGCAAGATGCGCAAAGCCTCGGTCACGCAGATCATCGACAACGCCATCACCAGCACCATTTCGCGCACCATCATCACCCACGGCTGCACCCAGGCCATGGTGCTGTCGATGCTGCTGTTCGGCGGCGCCGCGCTGCATTACTTCGCGCTGGCGCTCACCATCGGCATTCTGTTCGGCATCTACTCCTCGGTGCTGGTCATGGCGCCGATCGTGAAATGGCTGGGCGTGTCGCGCGAGCAGTTCATCCGCCCGCCGAAAAAGGAAAAGCAGGAAGCGGTGGTCTAACGCGGCGCGGGGAGCCGACGCCGGTGAACGCGCCTTGGCAGGAAGCGGGCCATGAGTAAGATTCTGGTATGGGATCTGCCGTCGCGGCTGTTTCATTGGCTGCTGGCGCTGTTGGTCGTCGTGTCCTGGGTCAGTGCGACACTCGGCGGCAATGCCATGCAGATCCACATGCTGAGCGGCTACACCATTCTGACCCTGGTGCTGTTCCGCATCCTGTGGGGATTCTTCGGCGGCCGGCATGCGCGCTTCGCCTCCTTTGTGCGCAGCCCCATGGCGGCAGTCGCCTATCTGAAAGCCCTGCGCAGGAATGAAGCCGGCCGGCACCTCGGCCACAATCCTGCGGGCGGCTGGTCGGTGATCGCGATGCTGAGCGTGCTGCTGGTCCAGGCGGGAACCGGCCTGTTCGCCAACGACGACATCGCCACCGAAGGCCCGCTGGCGAAGCTGGTGAGCAAGGCTTTGAGCGACCGCATCACCGGCATCCATCACCTGAACGTCGAGCTGCTGTATGTGCTGATCGGCCTGCATTTGGCGGCTGTCGCATTTTACTTTTTTCACAAACGCGAAAACCTGGTCAAGTCCATGGTCACCGGCTACAAGGATGCCGCCGCCGGCCTCGGCGAAAGCGCGCAAAGCCAGGGAAGCGCCTGGCTGGCCGCGCTGTTGCTGGCCGCCTGCGCTGCCGGCGTGTACCTGTTGATCAAGCTTCCCGGGGCGTAAAAAAAGCCGGGGCAAGCCCGGCTTTCCTCTCGGACCGAAAAACTAATCCTGCTTCTTGAAGTCGTCGTGACAGGCTTTGCAGGCCTTGCCGGTGGCGCCGAACTGCGCCTTGACTGCATTCAGGTCGCCGCCTTTGGCAACCTGGGCGAGCTTGTCCATTTCCTGCTCCATTTTCTCCGCGGCCGATTTGAACTTCGCCGCATTGGTCCAGATCTCGGGCTTGGCGTGAGTCTCGCCCTTGTCCGTACCGGCGGCGAATCCTTCCCACGGCAGCTTCGACATTTCCTCGGCGACGGCCGCATTCTTCGCCACCTCGTCCTTGTTGTAGGGGCGCTCGCCCTTGACCACCGCTCCGATGCGGCCGAAATGCTGCGCCATGATGAACATGGCGGACTGGCGATACTTGATCGCTTGCTCGGGCTTGGCGAACGGACTTTGCGCATGCGCGGCGCCGACGACGCCGGCGACGAGTACCAGACCTGCAAACGGCTTTAGCAATGACTGCATGAATGCTCCTTGTGAATATTGATTATTGTAGGGCGTGCACCACCCTGCGATTAGAGCGGCCCGAGCGCACCCGGTTCCCGCCGGCCGCTCAGAATGAATTCGCGGCGACCGGCCCAAGCCGGCCCGCCCCGGGTCAGCACGGACTCCTGCCATGAACAGCGTGGCCCGCGATTTTATTCCAAATGCCGGAAAAAAATTTCCGGCTTCGCGCCGGCGGCTAGATGCGCTTGGCCAGTTCCGCAGCCTTGCCGATGTAGGTCCAGGGCGCGAGCGCAAGCAGGCGCCGGCGCTCCGCCTCGGGGATGGCGAGCTGCGCGATGAACTGTTGCAGCGACTCGCGCGTGATGCCCTTGCCGCGGGTGAGCGCCTTCAGCTGCTCGTAGGGTTCGGGCAGTCCGTAGCGGCGCATCACCGTCTGCACCGCCTCGCCCAGCACCTCCCAGGTCGCTTCGAGGTCGGCGCGCAAAGCAGCCGGGTTCGCCTCCAGCTTGTTCAAGCCCTTGAGGCAGGAGACGCAGCCGAGCAGGCTGTAGCCGAGCGCGACGCCGACGTTGCGCAGCACCGTCGAATCGGTCAGGTCGCGCTGCCAGCGCGACAGCGGCAGCTTGTCCGACAGATGGCGCAGCACGGCATTGGCCAGCCCCAGATTGCCCTCTGAGTTCTCGAAATCGATCGGATTGACCTTGTGCGGCATGGTGGAGGAACCGACCTCGCCCGCCACCACTCTCTGCTTGAAATAGCCGAGGGAGACATAGCCCCAGATGTCGCGGTCCAGGTCGATCAGGATGGTGTTCGCGCGCGCGCAGGCATCGAACAGTTCGGCCAGCGCGTCATGCGGCTCGATCTGCGTGGTGTAGGGATTGAACTCCAGCCGCAGCGCCTCGACGAATCTGCGCGCCAAGCCCTCCCAGTCGAGCCCCGGGTAGGCCGCAAGGTGCGCGTTGTAGTTGCCCACGGCACCGTTGATCTTGCCCATGAGGCCGACCGCCGCGATGCGCGCGCGCGCGCGGCGCAAGCGGTGCACGACATTGGCCATCTCCTTGCCCAGCGTCGTGGGCGTAGCCGCCTGGCCGTGGGTGCGCGCGAGCATGGGCTCCTCGGCCAGCTCGTGCGCCAGCGCGCGCAGCTTGTCGATCACCTGGTCCAGCGCCGGCAGCAACACTTTGTCGCGCGCATCGCTCGCCATCAGCGCGTGCGCGAGATTGTTGATGTCCTCCGAGGTGCAGGCGAAATGAATGAATTCGGCCGCCGCCGCCACCTCGGCGTGCGCGGCGAAGCGCTCCTTCAGCCAGTACTCGATCGCCTTGACGTCGTGGTTGGTGCGGGCCTCGATTTCCTTGACGCGCGCGGCGTCGGCTTCGGCGAAGTCCGCCGCCGCCTGGCGCAAGTCGCCCAGCGTCGCCGCGGAAAAGGGCCGCACCTCGGTCACGCCGGGCTCCTGCGCCAGCGCGATCAGCCATTCGATCTCGATCCGCACGCGATAGCGGATCAGCGCCGCCTCGCCGCAATACGCCGTTAGCGGGGCGAGTTGCTTGTGGTAGCGCCCGTCGAGGGGCGAAAGCGCGCTGAGCGGCGAGGGCATTTTGCAGTCTTTGACAATTACGCGGCAAAACTCATTTTATCATGCGCACAGGTTGCAAGGCCTCAGAGGCAAACGGGGCCGATGTTATAATTCGTTTTTTCCACCAGACGACTCGCGGCACATTCCCAATGAGATTACTCGGCTCTCTCACCAGCCCCTATGTGCGCAAGGCGCGTATCGTGCTGGCCGAAAAAAAGATCGAATACAGCTTCGAACTGGAGGACCCCTGGAGCGAGAAATCCAGGGTTGCCGATGCCAACCCGCTGGGCAAGGTGCCGGTGCTGGTGCTCGAGGACGACAGCACCCTGTTCGATTCGCGCGTGATCGTCGAATTCCTCGACAGCGTGTCCCCGATCAGCCGGCTGATCCCCGCCAACAATCGCGAGAAAATCGAAGTCAAGCGCTGGGAGGCGCTCGCCGACGGCGTGCTCGACGCCGCGGTCGCGGTGGTCCTGGAGCGCCGCCGTCCGGCGAAGCACAAAAGCGAAGCCGCGATCAAGCGCCAGATGGACAAGATCGAGCGCGGCCTGGCGGTGATGGCGCGGGACCTGGCCGACAAACCCTGGTGCACCGGCAATGCGTTTACGCTGGCCGACATCGCCTGCGGCGTCGCGCTCGGCTATCTCGACTTCCGCCACGGCCAATACGACTGGCGCGTACTGCACCCGAACCTCGCCCGGCTCGCGGCAAAATTGGCCGAGCGCGCGTCGTTTGCCGATACCGCACCGCAGGATGCGCAGCCTGCCGCGAGCTAGCCGGGCAAACGGCATTTACTGGATTATCCCGCCGCCCAGGCACACCTCGCCCTGGTACAGCACCGCCGACTGGCCCGGCGTGATCGCCCACTGCGGCTGCTCGAAGCAGAATTCACAGATGCCGGCACCGGGCAAGGAAATGCGGCAGGGCGCGTCGGCCTGGCGATAGCGCGTCTTCGCCGCATAGGCCAGCGCCGCATCCGGCGCCTGTCCGCTGATCCAGGACAAGTCCGCCGCGCGCAGGCGGTCCCGCTGCAGCAGCGGGTGATCGTGGCCGCACACCACCAGAAGTTCGTTCCGGGCCATGTCCTTGCCTGCCACATACCAGGCTGCGCCTTCGGCCCCGCCGCCCTTCACGCCGCCTATGCCTATGCCCTTCCTTTGTCCTATGGTGTAGAAGGCCAAACCTACATGCTCGCCGATCACCCGGCCTTCGGGCGTGCGTATCGCACCGGGTGTGCGCGGCAGATAGCGGTTGAGGAATTCTCGGAACGGGCGCTCGCCGATGAAGCAGATGCCGGTCGAGTCTTTCTTGGCGTGCACCGGCAGGCCGGCCTCCTTGGCTATCCTGCGCACCTCGGTCTTGCGCAGCTGCGCCAACGGAAACAGCGCGCGTTCGAGCTGCGCCTGGCTCAGTCGGTGCAGGAAGTAGCTCTGGTCCTTGCTCTGATCCGCTGCCTTGAGCAATTCGAAACGTCTTGCTCCGGCACCGCTATCACGAACGCCAGCACGGCTATCACGAACGCTGGCGTCCACACAACGGACGCCAGCGTAGTGCCCGGTGGCGATGCGCCCGGCGCCGAGCGCGAGCGCATGATCGAGAAAAGCCTTGAATTTTATTTCGGCATTGCACAGCACGTCCGGATTGGGCGTACGCCCCGCCTGGTACTCGGCGAGGAAGGCGCTGAACACGCGCTCCTTGTATTCGGCGGCGAAATTGACCGCCTCCAGCTCGATGCCGATCACGTCGGCCACGGCAGCGCAGTCGATCAGGTCCTGGCGCGTGGAGCAGTATGCGTCGTCGTCGTCATCCTCCCAGTTCTTCATGAACAGGCCGACGACCTCGAAACCCGCGCGCTTCAACAGCAGCGCTGCGACTGCGGAATCCACCCCGCCCGACATGCCGACGACGATTTTTTCTTTATTGGACACGCGGAGTCCTGCCTGCGAGCCAGTCCGCGACCGGCAGCACCGCCGCCGGATGGCCGTTGTCGAAGAACCAGCTGTCGACGACGTACACCTGCTGCGTTTCCCGCTCGCGTATGCGCGCGGCCCAGTGCTCGGCGAAGAACCAGCGCCGGCGCAGCAGCGGCTCCATCACGTCGTGAAAACGGAGCCAGCCGTGCGCCTGCAGCAGCCGGAGAAACGCGGTGGTATTGGTCGAGTGGTCGATGCAGTCCATCTTTCCGTTCTCGCCGCCGTCGGCATAATTGCCGCCCTTGTCGCGCCATACCGGCGTCTGCTCGCCCGCAATCGCGTACATGCGGCCGATGACTGCGGCAATCGCCGCGCGCTCGGCGCGCGCGTCGCCTGCCGCCGCCAGCATCTTCTGCAGCGGCGCCAGCTGCGCCGCGCTGTAGTCCACCGGCGCCCTGGCGTAACAGCCGTAGTTGTAGCAGATCGTCACTTCGTCGGCATGCGCGGCCAGCCCCGGCAGGGCGAGCACGCCGAGCAGCGCAAGACTGCCGGCGCTGCGGCTAGGCATACTCGATCAGCGCATCCAGCGGATAGCGCCTGCCGGCGAGATAGTCCTCCACGCAGCGCAGGACCAGCGGGCTGCGATGGCGCTCGCGCAAGGCGCGCATCTCTTCCGGCCTCAACCAGACCGCACGCACAATGCCCGTATCCAGCGCACGCCCGGACTCGTGTTCCCCGAGTTCGCCGCAAAATGCGAAGCGCAGGTAAGTCACGCCGGGAACGGATGCGGAATCGGGTTTGCGCCAGCGATAGATGCCGATCAGCTCGCGCGGCTGGAAATGCCAGGCCGACTCCTCCAGCACTTCGCGCCTGCAGCCCTGCACCAGCGATTCGAACGGCTCCAAATGCCCGGCCGGCTGGTTGTACACGATGCGCCCCTCGTCCTTTTCCTCGACCAGCAGGAATTGCCCGCCGCGTTCGATCACGGCGGCTACCGTGACGCTCGGTCGCGCGTCCACGTCAGCGACTATTCGCGCGGATGAATTCGGCCATGCGCGCGACGCCTGCCTCGATTGCCTGGTTGGACGCGGCATAGGAAAAGCGGATGTGCTGGCCCTCGCCCGGTACGCGCGCGCCGAAATGAATGTCGGCGAGCACCGCCACCCCGGCTTCGTTGAGCAGGCGTTTCCTAAGCTCTTCGGAATCCTTGGCGCCGATCATGCGGCAGGCTTCGGTGACGTTGGGCCAGGCGTAGAACGCGCCGCCCGGGAGTTTACAGCTCACTCCGGGCACGCGATTGAGCAGCCCGACGATCAGGTCGCGCCGCGCGAGGAAGCTGTCGCGCATCCTGCGCGGTTCTTCCTGCGGCCCCTGCAGCGCCTCGACCGCGGCCCACTGGCTGATGTGCGAAGCGCAGGAGTCGGTGTTGGTCACCCAACGCACGAACTGCGGCGCGAGGATCGGATTCGAGGCGAAACCGATGCGCCAGCCGGTCATGGCCCAGGTCTTGGACGCGCCGTCGGAAATGATGGTGCGCTCGTACATGCCGGGGAGCGAGGCGATCGAGGCGAATTCGCCCTGGTACAGCAGGCGCGAATAGATCTCGTCGGCGAAAATCCAGATATCCGGATGGCGGCGCAGCACCGCAGCGATGTCCTCGAGGTCCTTCCTGGTCAGGATGCCGCCGGTCGGATTGTGCGGCGAATTGAGGATCAGCAGCCTGGTCTTGGGCGTGATCCTCGCCTCGAGTTCGGCCGGATCGAACGCGAAGTCGCGCGCCTCGCGCAGGGAC
The DNA here is from genome assembly GCA_021811085.1 of Pseudomonadota bacterium. Classification (GTDB taxonomy): domain Bacteria; phylum Pseudomonadota; class Gammaproteobacteria; order Burkholderiales; family SG8-39; genus 2-12-FULL-64-23. Next base: position 42,853 of record JAJZPQ010000028.1, read on the forward strand.
AGCGGCACCGGCACTGCGCCGCAGGCGAGGATTTGCGATTCGTAGATCGGGAAGCCCGGGTTTGGGTAGATCACTTCGTCGCCGACGCCGTAATCGGTGGTGCACAGAATGCTGTAGGCGATGAACGGCTTCGCACCGGCGCCGATGACCACGTGCTCGGGATCGATCGCGAGGCCGCGCAGGCGGCCCATGTCCTTGGCCGCGGCCGCGCGCAGCTCCGGAATTCCGGCCGATGGGGTGTAGCCGTGGCGCCCTTCGCGGATCGCCTTGACCGCGGCGTCCTGGATGTTCACCGGCGTATGGAAATCCGGCTGGCCGATGCAGAAGGAAATGATGTCTTTCCCCTGGCGCATGAGCTCGTTCACCTCGGCGAGCACGACGAAGGCGTTCTCGGTACCGAGTTCGGCGGTGCGGCGGCTGGTCTTGGGCATGCGGGCGGGCGTCACGGAGTGGGAAAGATCGATATTTTATCCTATGCGGCAGGCCGCGACTCGTCCTATCATGTCGGCAAAACCGCGGAGACGCACATGCTGCTCAACTGTGTTGCCTACCAGGATGGCCGTAAACTGGCCGACATCAAGCCCGACGAAATCAGCGACTACGTCAGCCGGCCGGACTGCTTCGTCTGGGTCGCGCTGAAGGATCCCGGCCCGGGCGAACTCGCCGCCATGCAGCACGAATTCGACCTGCACGAACTCGCGGTCGAGGACGCGCACCACGGCCACCAACGGCCGAAAATCGAGGAATACGGCAACTCGCTGTTCGCGGTGCTGCACACGATCGACGCCAGCGACGGGGAAATCAACGTAGGCGAAGTCGACACCTTCGTCGGCCCGAACTATCTGCTCACGGTGCGCAGCCATACCGAGCAGGGCTTTGCCAATGTGCGCGCCCGCTGCGAACGCGAGCCGCATCTGCTGCGCCAGGGCTCGGGTTTCGTTTTCTATGCGCTGATGGATGCCATCGTCGACCGCTACTTTCCAGTGCTGGATTCCCTGGAGGACCAGCTGGAAGCGGTGGAAGAACGTATTTTCTCCGGCGACTCGGCCCGCTCCAACATCGAATCGCTGTACGGGCTGAAGCAAAAGCTAATGACCATCAAGCACGCGGCCGGTCCGCTGCTGGAAGCCTCGGGCAAACTGCACGGCGGCCGGGTACCCCAAGTCTGTGCCGGCACCCAGGAATACTACCGCGACGTGTACGACCACCTGATACGCATCAACCAGTCGATCGACAGCCTGCGCGAAATGGTCACGACCGCGATTTCGGTCAACCTGTCGTTGATCACGCTGCAGGAAAACGAGACCACCAGACGCATCGCGGCGTACGCCGCGCTGGTCGCGGTGCCGACCATGATCGCCGGCGTCTACGGCATGAATTTCAAGAATATGCCCGAGCTTTCCTGGGATTTCGGCTACCCGCTCGCGCTCGCCATCATGGCGGTCCTCGACGGCTTCCTGTTCTACCACCTGCGCAAGGCCGGCTGGCTGTAGCCGCTAGACTCCGGCTTTCGCCAGCACCGCCTGCAGCAGCACGTTGCAGCCCGCGGCCAGGTCTTCCGGCTTGGCGTTTTCTATCTCGTTGTGGCTGATGCCGCCTTCGCAGGGCACGAAGATCATCGCGGTCGGCGCCACGCGCGCGATGTACACCGCATCGTGGCCGGCACCGCTCACGATGTCCATATGCGCGCAGCCCAGGCGCTCCGCTGCGGCGCGCACCGCGGCGACACAACCCGCATCGAAATGGCAAGGCGGGAAGAAAATGGTCTGGCGGATGTCGACGGCAAGACCCTGTTCCGCGGCGATCCTGGCGGCGGCCGCACGCAGGCCCTGCTCCATGCGGTCCAGGCCTGAGACATCGGTGTCGCGAAAATCGACCGAGAACACCGTTTCGCCGGGTACCACATTGCGCGAGTTCGGCCGGTTGACGATCATGCCCACGGTGCCGCGCGAATGCTCGGTGAGCTTCGCCAACCGGTTGACCTCCTGAATCAGGAAGCTCGCACCGAGTAGCGCGTCGCGGCGCAGGTGCATGGGCGTGGGGCCGGCGTGGGCATCCATGCCGCCGACCGTCACCTCGAACCAGCGCTGACCGAGCGCCCCGGTGACCACGCCTACGATGTTGCCGGTGTTCTCCAGCAGCGGCCCCTGCTCTATATGCGCCTCGAAATAAGCGGCGAGCGGACGCCCGCCCACCGGCGCCGTGCCGGCGTAGCCGATTCGGCGCAGCGCGTCGCCGAAGGACTGGCCATCGGGATCGCGCGCGGCGAGGATTTCCTCCACCGTATGCACTCCGGCGAACGCGCCCGAGGCCCCCATCACCGGCAGAAAGCGCGAGCCTTCCTCGTTGGTCCACATCGCGACCTCGAACGGCAGCTTGGTTTCGACGCCGTGATCCTGGAGCGTGCGTGCCACCTCCAATGCGGCCATCACGCCGTAGCAGCCGTCGAAGCGCCCGCCCGAGGGCTGGGTATCGAGATGACTGCCGGACACCACCGGGGCTGCGCCGGGCTCGCGCGCGCGCCGGCGCGCGAAGATGTTGCCCACGCCGTCCACGCTCATGCTCAGACCCGCCTGCTTGCACCAAGTGACGAACAAATCGCGCGCCTGACGGTCGAGATCGGTCAGCGTCAGGCGTTTGACCCCGCCCTTGGGCGTGGCGCCGATTTTCGCCATTTGCATGAGCGAATCCCACAGGCGCTCGGCGTTGATGCGCAGGCCCATCGCTTTATTCGAAGGGTTCATGTTCAGGCGAGGCCGCGCACGACTTCGGCAGTGACGCCGAACATTTCGTCCAGGTGTTTCTTCTCCGCGATCAGCGGCGGGCAGAACGCGACGTTGTCGCCGATCGGGCGCACAAACACGCCGCGATCCCAGCACTGTTCGAACACTTCCTTCGCGCGCGCGCCCGGCGCATCCGCGCGCGGTGCGAACTCGATCGCGCCGATCAGGCCGAGGTTGCGGCAGTCGACGACGTGCGGCAGCCCCCGGAACGAGTGCACGCCTTGCTCGAAGTCCGCAGCCAGCGTCTGCGCGCGCGTGAGCAGCCCTTCTTCGGCGTAGGTCTCAAGCGTGGCGAGCGCCGCGGCGCTCGCCAGCGGATGACCGGAATAGGTATAGCCGTGGAAGAAATCGATGCCGTTGCCCGAAGCCTGCATGAACGTGTCGTAGATCTCGCGCTTCACGATCACCCCGCCCATGGGCACGGTGCCGCTGGTGATGCCCTTGGCGAACGTGATCAGATCGGGCGTCACGCCGAAGTATTCGCTCGCGAACGGCCGGCCCAGACGCCCGAAGCCGGTGATCACCTCGTCGAATATGAGCAGGATGCCGTGCTTGTCGCAGATCTGGCGCAGGCGCTGCAGATAGCCCTGCGGCGGGACCAGCACGCCGCCCGCGCCCGCCACCGGCTCCACGATCACCGCGGCGATGTTGGAGGCGTCGTGCAGCGGGATGATACGTTGCTCCAGCTCGTCGGCGAACTCGGCGCCCGCCGCCGGCTGGCCGCGCGAAAACGCGCTGCGCGCCGGATCGTGCGTGTGGCGCAGATGATCGACGCCCGGAAGCATGAGGCCATAGGCCTTGCGGTTCGCCGGCACCCCGCCCACCGAAATGCCGGCGAGGTTCACGCCGTGATAGCCGCGCTCGCGGCCGATGAAGCGCGTGCGCGTGCCCTCGCCTTTGAGGCGGTGGTAGGCCAGCGCGATCTTGAGCGCCGTGTCCACCGCCTCGGAACCGGAGTTCACGAAAAATACATGCTCCATGCCTTCGGGTGCGAGCGCGGCAATGCGGCGCGCAACTTCGAACGGCAGCGGGTGGCCGAGCGAGAACGAGGAGGAGAAATCGAGAATGCCCGCCTGCTGCCGTATCGCCTCGACGATTTTCGGCCGGCAATGCCCGGCATTGACGCACCACAGCGTCGCCAGCCCGTCGAGCACTTTCTTGCCCTCGACCGTGGTGTAGTACATGCCTGCGG
>JAJZPQ010000105.1 GCA_021811085.1 Pseudomonadota bacterium
CAGATCCGCGTCGGGCTCGGGGTTGCCGTCCCGATCGTGGCAGATCTCGGCCGTTTCGTCGCGCTCGCCCAATGCGCTGAGTATCGCCTTGAGTTCGGGCGCGGCGAGGCGCACATCGGCGGCCATGCCGATCTCCCGCAGGTCGGTGAGGAAGGCCTCGCGATCCTTGTAGAGCTTCGTTCCGTGCTGCTTGGCGAACGCGACGAGAAGTTTGCGGATTTCGTCCTGCCGCCGCTGGCCGGCATCGATCTCCGCGAGCCGTGCCTTTTCGTTCTTCTTGCTGCTGGTGGCGAGTTTGGCGAATCCGCTCTCCGCCTCCAGCCTGGCGATTCGCTCGGACGTCGCCTGGAAAGCAAGGCGCAGCGGGCGTTCCACGGTGATCTTGTGGTAGCCGAAGTCGGCGTTGTCGAACACCCTGCTGACGACGCGCACCCGTTCAACCGGTTGCTTGGCGATGGGGTCCTCCTCGATGAAGGTCCGCGTCTCGCCGGCGCTGAAATTCCCGAACAGGCGTGTGATGTCGGCGATCTGGTCCGGTTCGCTCGGCCGGTCGGCGGGATCGCCGATCTTGTTGCGCTTGTTGCCGAGGCTCTTCGACATTTTCACGAAAAAGCGGCGCGCGTCGATAAGCTGCACCTTACCTTTGCGCCGATGTTCTTTGCGGTTGGTGAGTACCCAGATGTAAGTCGAGATGCCGGTGTTGTAGAAGAGCTGGTCGGGCAGCGCGACCACCGCTTCCAGCCAGTCGTTCTCGATGATCCACTGGCGGATGTTGCTCTCGCCGCTGCCCGCGTCGCCCGTGAACAACGGCGAGCCATTGAACACAATGCCGATGCGGCTGCCGCCGTCCTTCGGTGCGCGCATCTTCGATAGCATATGCTGCAGAAACAGCAGCGAGCCGTCGTTGATCCGCGGCAGCCCCGCGCCGAAACGGCCGTCGTAGCCCAGCGACGCGGCCTCGTGCTCGATGTACTTCTGCTGCTGCTTCCACTCCACGCCGAACGGCGGATTCGCCAGCATGTAGTCGAAGGTGCGCTTCCTGCCGTCGGCGTCGCGATCGAAGCCGTCTTTCGTGAAGGTGTCGTCGCGAACGATGTTATCCGCGTCCTCGCCCTTGATCAGCATGTCCGCCTTGCAGATCGCCCAGGACTCGTCGTTCCAGTCCTGACCGAACAGGTGCGGATCGGCATCGGCATTGAGATCGCGGATGTACTTCTCCGCCACCGAGAGCATGCCGCCGGTGCCGCAGGCCGGATCGTAGATGGTCTTGACCACGTGGCTCTTGCGCAGGTCCTTCTCCGGCGAGAGCAGGAGATTGACCATCAGCTTGATCACCTCGCGCGGCGTGAAATGTTCCCCCGCCTCCTCGTTCGACTGTTCCGCGCCGATCCGGATCAGTTCCTCGAAGACGTAGCCCATCTGCACGTTGTCCACGCGGTCTGGCGAGAGGTCAACCGCGGCGAATTTCTTGACGACCTCGTAGAGCAGGTTCTTCTCCGCCATGCGCGCGATCTGCTGATCGAACGCAAAGCGCTCCATGATCTCGCGCACGTTCTTCGAGAAGCCATTTATGTAGGCATTCAGGTTGGGCGCGAGGTGATTAGGATCATCGAGCAGCTTGGGCAGATCAAGCCTGGACAGATTGTAGAACGGCCGCCGTGTAATCTTTTCAAGCAGGCTGCGCACGACCGTGTCGGGCTTGGCCTTGATTTTCGGATGCTCGGCCAGCACCTTCGCCTTGCTCGGCGCGAGCAGACAATCAAAGCGGCGCAGCACCGTCAGCGGCAGGATGACTTTCCGATACTCGTTGCGTTTGTAGGGTCCCCGAAGCAGGTTGCAGATGCTCCAGATGAAGCTGGCGAGCTGGGAATGGGTTTCGGCGTTCATCGGCGGCCAATTCTTTTGAGCGGAGTCGAGATACGCGATACCTCGCTTACCAGCAGCACTTCCACCTTGGTCTTTTTTTCCGCCTCTCCGGCCATCATCTGCTTCACGCTGCGCAGGGGATCGCGCTGGAGGGCCTGCTGTTCCGCATTAGACGCTTTTTTGGTAGGTCGCATGTTTTGACTTATTTGTCATGTACACCTGAAAAATCGGCGCCTGGATCCGAACTGAGCACACATTTTCATTGTATCCCATCGGGGGCGGTTCGACGGAAACGCCCGTCCCTATTGGCTTCCAGGCATTCGAGCCGATTACGCAAACCCCACTTCGACCGCGCCGAACTCGCCGAAGTCCATCCTGACGCTGTCCCCCGCAACGACCGGCACCGGCGTGACGCAGGTGCCGGTGATCACCACTTCACCGGCACGCAAGCCTTCACCATAAGTGCACAGCTCGTTCGCGATCCAGGCGAGTGCGACGCGCGGGTCGCCCAGCACGTTCGCGCCCGAGCCCTGCGCGGCGAGCGCGCCGTTGCGCCAGGCGGCGACGCCGTGCTGCACCAGATCGCGCGCGCGCCAGTCGGCGCGCACCTCCGGCCCGATCACGAACCAGCAGGCGCAGGCCACGTCCGCGATCAATTGCGGCGCGCCGACGCGGGTGAAGTCCTCATAGCGCGAGTCGGGTATTTCGATCGCCGGATGCAGCGTGGCGACCGCGGCCAGCACTTCTTCGACGCTGTAGCTCGCCGCGCGCCTGGGCAGATCGCCGCCCATGCGAAACGCGAATTCGGCTTCCGCGACGTTCATGTTGTTGCCGGCCAGCGCGATGCGCGCACCGCTTTCGCGCGCGCGCCGCGAGCAGCGGGCCCGCGATCGGACCATCGACGTGGATGTGCCGCTGCCCGGCCTCGCTGGTTCCGGCGATCTTCCAGCCGACGATGTTCTGGCCGGAGAGCTGCGCCAGCTCGGCCTGGATCGCATAGCCTTCGGCGCGCGTTGCCGGCCGGCATTGCGCCGGCAGCTGGTCGAGGCGCGTCGCTTGGCGCCAATGCTGCAACAGCATCTCGGCGGCAGCGCGCGTGTCTTGCTGGTTCATGTATTTGGCTCCTGTGCAGGACATGTAGAATAGCACCGCAGCCGGCCTACGCATCGCTGCCGGCCCTCACTTGAAGATACCGCCATGACCGCATTCACCGAATCCGTCACGCTCAAAGGCCGCCACGCCGTGCTGGAACCGCTCGCCTACGCGCACGAGGCCGAGCTCAGCGCCGCCGTGCGCGACGGCGAGCTGTGGCGGCTGTGGTACACCGCGATTCCGCAACCCGAAGGCATGCGCGCCGAGATCGAGCGCAGGCTGGGCCTGCAGCAGGCCGGATCCATGCTGCCGTTCGCCGTGCGCAGCCTGGCGAGCGGCAGGATCGCCGGCATGACCACCTACATGAACATAGACGCGAACAACCGCCGCGTCGAAATCGGCTCCACCTGGTATGCGAAATCGGTGCAGCGCACGCCGCTCAACACCGAATGCAAGCTCATGCTGCTCGCGCATGCGTTCGAGAAACTGGACTGCATTGCGGTGGAATTCCGCACCGGGTTTTTCAATTACGCCAGCCGGCGCGCGATCGAGCGCCTGGGCGCGAAACAGGACGGCATCCTGCGCGCCCACCAGCATTACGCCAATGGCAGCCTGCGCGATACCGTCGTGTTCTCCATCATCGCGCCGGAATGGCCGGCGGTGAAGCATCATCTCGAATTCAAGCTGAGCGGGAGCTGACGCCATGCAGACGCTGCTGCCGCTGGCTGAGCAGGTGGCGAGCCTGCTCAAAGCGCGCCGCGAGACCATCGCCGTGGCGGAGTCCTCGGCGGGGGGCCTGATCGCGGCCGCCCTGCTCGCGGTCCCGGGGGCCTCGGCCTATTTTCTCGGCGGGGCCGTGGTGTACACGCGCAAGGCGCGCGAACAATTGCTGCAGCTGCCGCGCGAGGCGGTAACGGGCATGCGCTCGGCGTCCGAGCCGTATGCGCTGCTGCTCGCACGCACGGCCAGCGCGCGCCTGGGCGCGAGCTGGGGCCTGGCCGAGACCGGCGCCGCGGGCCCGACCGACAATTCTTACGGCGATGCCGCGGGGCACAGCTGCATCGCCATTGCCGGCGTGGCCGAGGAAGTCATTACCCTCGAGACCGGCCAGTCCGACCGCGTGACTAATATGCGCACGTTCGCCGCGGCGGCGCTGGAGCTGCTGCAACACCGGTTGTCGCAGTAATGCGGCGGGCGGCAGCGAGCAGAGTCGGCGCCCCACGCGCTATTACCGGGCGAGAAATTCCTGCATGGAAAATGCGATTTCTGGAACTGCTTTTCGGAGCTTGCGGTCTTCCGTAATCAACGGGGCATTCAGGCTTTGCGCCAGCGCGACGTATTGCGCATCGTAGCCGGTAATGGCGTATTCCGCCGCCACGGTAAGCGCCGTCTCCATCGCCACTTCGCATTGCGCGACTTCGATGAAGCGCTCGGCATGGCCGAGCAAGGTCCGGCACTGCGCGAGCGTCAGCACTTCGCGCCGCTGATAGGTTGCCAGCACGTTCAGCGTTTCATGCCGGCACAGCGCCGTGGTGCGCCAATCGGCATCTCTCGCGCGCAGCTTCTGGGCAAGCGGCGACAGCTCGCATTTGATCAAAGAGTAAATCAGGATATTGGCGTCGACGACTATCATCGCGCTAGGGGCGCTTTGTCCGAATCACGGCTTTTGCGGATGACGGCGACGACATCCCCGGATTTCACCGGCTTTGCCGGCTTGAGCGGATCGGGCAGCAGCTCGGCGGCATTCTTTGCAGGGGTGGTCAACGCCTGCTCCAGCAAGGCCAAGGCCTGGCGCGTCATGGAGCGATGGTGGCGGGCGGCTTCCTCTTTGAGCCGGCGGTGCAATTCCGGCGGGAAATCTTTAAGCAACAGGCCTGGCATGGCGTCCTCGTAACTATGCAAACGGTAGCGAAATGATAGCCTTTTGGTGTAGGAACATCAAGCGTTCCTGCCCGGATCGGCGGAAGCTGTGCTATGTTTGCGCGACAAACCAATCACCAAGATACCGGGGGAGAAACACATGAAAATCCGCGCCGCCGTGCTCAATCAGATGCAGATACCGCAGCCCTATGCCCAGACCAAGCCGATCAGCATCGAAACCATAGAGCTGGATCCACCCGGTCCGGGCGAAGTGCTGGTGAAAATGGCCGCGGCCGGTCTGTGCCACTCCGATCTCTCGGTCATCAACGGCGACCGGCCGCGGGTGATGCCGATGGTCTTGGGCCACGAAGCCTCGGGCATCGTCGAAGAACTCGGTCCCGGCGTCGTGGGTTTGCAGCGCGGCGATCATGTCGCGCTCGTATTCGCGCCCAATTGCGGCCACTGCCTGCCCTGCCGCGAGGGCCGGCCGGCGCTGTGCGAACCGGGGTTTGCCGCAGGCGCGGCGGGCACGCTGCTCGGCGGACACCGCCGCCTGCACCGCAGCGACAAGAGCCTGCTCAACCACCAGGCCGGCGTTTCCTGCTTCGCCGAATATGCCGTGCTCGCGCGCGGCTCGCTCGTGAAAATCGATCCCGAGCTGCCGCTCGATGTCGGCGCGCTGTTCGGCTGCGCCGTGCTCACCGGCGTCGGCGCTGCGATCAATTGCGCGCAAATGAAGCTCGGCAGCGCAGCAGCGATCGTCGGGCTGGGCGGCGTCGGCCTGTCGGCGCTGCTCGGCGCACTCGCGGCAGGCGCACGCCAGATCGTCGCCATCGACAAGCTCGATTCGAAACTGGCCATCGCGCGCTCGCTCGGCGCGACGCACGCGTTTCGCGCCGACGATCCGGACTTGGTGGCGAAGGTCAAGGCCGCGACCAGCAACGGCGTGGACGTCGCGATCGAGGCGGCGAGCGCGATTGCCGCACTGGAGACCGCGTACAGGATCACCCGGCCCGGCGGCACCACCGTCACCGTGAGCCTGACGCATCCGACGCAGAGCTTCAATCTGCCGGCAACCAATCTGGTGGTCGAGGAGCGCACGCTCAAAGGCAGCTTCCTCGGCTCGGCCGTGCCGCAGCGCGATCTGCCGCGCTACATCGAGCTGTTCAAGGCGGGACGGCTGCCAATCGACAAGCTCGTCACGCACCGCATCAAGCTGGACGAGATCAACCTCGGCTTCGATCGCCTGGCCAATGGCGAGGCGCTGAGGCAGGTGATCGTTTTCTAGCTCCCGTCTAGACGGCGAGGAAACGCGCCTCCTCGCCCTTCCTCAAATTCGGCATACGCATTTGATGTTCGATGCCTGTATCGCGTTCCGCAACGCGAAATGCCAATGGCAGGCATCGCTCCGGCAGGAGCCGCGCTCAAAGTCTCACGACCCAAAGCGGAAGCAGCCTCGCTCCGAAAGCAGCCCTTCAACGCGAAAGTAAGGGGCTGCGCGCTTTTGCGCAGCCCCTCTTCACTGCCGGGTTAGGCTTCAACGCTGGATACACCTTGGCTATGGTTATTGCGGTGTAATCCCTATTTGTACTCGTGAATACAACCAGGGTTTTCCCTGATATTGGGGCTGTCTAGCACGGGCTTGATCCCAAATAAAATTGGGTTGGCACCATAGTCCTTCATCTGCTTGTAGGCGGTGTCCTTGCAATAATTCTTGTTGCGCACGCTATAGACCGCGACCACCAATCCCGTGCGGTCCTTTCCGTGGCTGCAATGCACCAAGACCTTCCCATTACCCCTGTCCTCTAGCGCCTCTATCGCTTGCATGAGATCCTTTAAATCCGGACTAGCCCATGGGTTCAAGTTATGCGGAAAGTCTTCCGGCTGCATGTAAATAGGGATAACTTTGATATTGCGCGCCTTGGCCATACTAAACTCTACCGCCTCGTCTGCATCGGACGAGAATTGGTTCAGCTTGACCACGGTCGTGATGCCTATATTCTTCAGATAGTTCCAGTCTGCTTCTCCCTTTGGCTGTCCGCTTCGATAAATGCCATCTGCAATCACGATCTGGAAGTTATTGATTGGGGATGGATGCGGCTCTTGGGTAGCAATATCGGCTGACCGTTGCGTCGGTGCCGCGCAGCTGAACAGCAATGTTGTTCCCAATATTGCGAAGAGACTGGTGACTCCAAAACGTGTGAGCATAAGATCTTGCTCCTATCGATCCAGTTCTGGCCGATTTTAGCCTGTCAGGACGGCCCTCGTATCCTGCTAGAAATCAGCCATACAGCCCGTGCGCGACTAACCCGGCCAGAGCAGAACGCCCTATCAGGGCCGTGACGGCGCGGGTCTACGTTGCTCCGGTACAAGGTGGCGTGAGCCTTCGCGGACTGCTTCATTGCGGCTGCGGTCAAGAAGCAGCCATTCGTTCAGACCTTGCACGGTTTCGCAATCCACGCCGTGATTCAGCCTGCAGCGCTCTTTGGCGCGCTCGACTCGCGCATTCTCGGTTGTCGCGTGCTCGCGCTTTGGCGTCTGCGTCTGCGCGGCCACGGGCAAAGACATCAGAACCGCCATGGCAATTGCTGGCGTCCAGAAGTTAATCGTCATGTCGATATCTTAAGCGGCCGGGCGCATTTGGGCGTTCCCGCTTTGCTTAAGCCATACCCACGCCGCGCCCTCGCGTGCGAGAGCAAAGTGCTGCACCTGCGCGTGGACGAAATGTTGTGCAATATTCGGCATCAAAGTCGCAATGACGCCGTCCGCAACGACCGCCACTTTCTCAATTCTGTGAAGATGCCCCTTGAGAAATTTCAGATGAGCAAGCAGCGCACCGAAGTCCTTCCAACCGGGAAACGATTTTGCGCGAATCAACACCGCGCGCAGCGTCCCATGTCGTTCCAAATAAGCGTCGACTTCGCTCGCCAAGGTCGTGAAATCTGCCGCTTCAAGCGGTCCTTCGGGATGTAGAACCAGTATCCCGTCGTCTTGTCGCAATTCGTGGTTGAGCATTGGAAATCCTTCATTAGACAATGGCGTAGGTATTCATCGCATGGCAGCTGTACATACAGACGCCTACGATCGGCTGCGTACCCATTCGCACTCTCGATCCGGCCGGAAGTTCAGGCTATATGTGAAAGACTGCTCTCTGCGGACAGGCGGGTCTGTGCGTTACAACACCCACGGCGCCTCGCAACCGCAGCAGGACGGTGTGAAATACCGCCGCTGCGCTGCAAGTACCCACGGTAAATCGAGGCTGAGCGACCGCCCTTGGGAATGAACTCGGAGGAGCGCTCCTGGCCGAACCCGGAAGTTCAAGACAGGGATCCATCCAAAATCAAGGCGAACGGCAGCTATCTGGAAACGCGAACTGGCGCTATCGACCCAAAACGGTCTGTCAAGAAGCAAGAAAGCGGACATTCGACGCCCGACGCGACTCGAGTAAACTCGGGCGCCACTCCAGTCATCAAAAAGGCCGGCTGGCTCGACGCCAGACTGTATCTGTTATAGTAAGTAGGCCAACGCGATGCTTCAGTCGGTAGATTCCGACACTCCTCCGGTTCGAATCCCAAGCGCGGCTTCCCCAATTTTCGGCACGCCGGGTTCAAATCAAAATCTCCCTAGGAGGCAGCAAGAGGTGCAACCGTCTCAACGCACGCTGCTTCAGATTGAAGACAACCCAGCAAATGCGCTCTTGGTCGAGACATTGGTTGCGCGGCGCAGCGATTGGAGATTGTTGACCGCCCTCGACGCGCATCAAGGCGTCGAATTGGCGTGTTCGCATAGGCCGGACCTAATCCTGATGGACATTAATTTGCCCGACATTAGTGGTCTCACTGCGCTAAGAATGTTGCGCGAAAATCCGGCAACCGCCCATATTCCGGTCATCGCGCTGTCATCGAACGCATACCCACGTCAGATTGAAGAGGGACTCGAGGCTGGCTTCTTTCGGTACTTGACCAAACCGTTCAAGGTCAACGAGCTCATGGATGCCATTGACATTGCCTTGCGGTATGCGGCGGAACATCCTCCGGCAAATTGACGCCTATCAACTTGAGTTTGATGCGGCTTGGCCGGGGACCTCATAGGGCAGCAAGCGGTCGTATTCCTTCTTTACTACCCCGTAGCACTCGCACACGCGCTTCTCCAGTTTTACGCGGTCCAAAACTTTGATGTGACCGCGGCTGTATTGAATCAATCCTGCCAACTGCAAGTGACCGGCTGCCTCGGTCACACCTTCCCGGCGTACCCCCAGCATGTTCGCGATAAGTTCCTGCGTCATCACAAGCTCATTGGTTTGCAAGCGGTCCAGGCTCAACAGCAACCAACGGCATAGCTGTTTATCAAGCGCATGGTGACGGTTGCACACTGCGGTCTGCGCCATCTGCGTAATCAGCGCCTGCGTGTAACGCAAGGCGAGATGATGCAAATTGCCGCCCGCCGCGAATTCCGTTTTTGCGACGCT
>JAJZPQ010000029.1 GCA_021811085.1 Pseudomonadota bacterium
TTTGCCGTTGGCCGACAGACTGCCGAGGATGTTCGAAGGATCGGAACCGAGCACGCGGTTGAGTGCAACCGAGTTGCTGTTGGGTTGCACGAACCGGACCGCTTCTGTCTGGCCGATGCTGAAGCTTTGCCAGTTGATCGCCGCATTCTGGCTCGCCTGGTTGATCGTCGTCGTGCCGGCGCCGCCGGTGATGCTTGCGCTGCCCGCCGAGACCGTGCCGCCCGCAGGCGCAGCGTACACATTCGAACCGAACGCCAGCATCAGCGACAGCGCCAGCCCTTTCACTGCGAAGCGCAAGTTCCTCGCCGTTGCGCCGGGCGAGGATCGCCTGCCGCCGCTCTTGGCGTTTTCGGAGGCGGCAACAAATGTGCCGGTCTTGTCGTTCCAGATCGATCGGTAAATGCGGTTCATGATGTTGTTCCGATGTGCTCTTATATTGTGTTCAGTCGATGTTGGTGGCGGATGCCGCGATCAAAAGAATTTCACGACCTGGATCCAGAATCGGCCGTTCTTGTCCGGGGCCGAAGTCGCTGCTTCGCTGCCGAGCTTTTGCGCCCAATACGCATTCACTACAAAATTGTTGTAGTCCGCCCAGGTGAGCCCAACCCCGGCTCCGCTCAGCGTTCTATGATTGTCGTCGCCGGCCCAGGGATTCTTGTTGTGGGTCACCGAGCCGCTATCGACGAAACCGACCAGATGCATTTGCCCCGGCATGCCCGCGGAGAACTTCGGCAGCAGCAGTCTCGCCTCCAGCGTTACGACAAAGCCCTCGTCCGAATAGGCTTCACCTACCGGGTAGGCCCGCACCGCGTACGGGCCGCCCAGGCCCATCTTCTCCGAGATGTCCAGGTTCTTCGAGGCGAACTGCCCGTTGATCGCGCCGTATAGCGAAACCTTGTCGGTGACGCGCTGCAGCCGCGCCGCGCTGTACGACAGTTTCTGGTAATGCCCGTTGGTACGCGCCGTCGCCGCATCCAGGGCCCGCGCCGCCGGCGTCTCGATGTCGAGGTCGCCGAAACTCTGAGTGAGCGAATAGCTGTTCGCCCCGCCGCCGCCGAAACCGTCGAGATGGTTGCCGGAGAGGCCCACCCACCCGACATGGGCGGTCTTGTCGGTGACCGAAGAGGTCAGGTCCACCTTGTCCTGGAAGGTCTTGGCGTCATAGCCGGCGAGCGCGTACAGATTGGTATTGCGCGTGCGAATCAGCGGATAGCTGCCGTAGATGCTCGCGATCTCCACCGTGCCATGAGCATGCAGGGGAGCGAACTCTTCGCCCAGCCGGTAATTCAGGCCCGTGTAGGCGACGCCTAAGGTCGCCTTGCCGAACAGGGCTTGATAGGACGCGCGGCCGTAATTCAGCCCCGAACCCGAAGTCAGCACGCGCAGGCTCGCCACGTCGCCGCGGCCGAAAGGATTATTGAGGTTGATGGTCGCGCCGACGCGATATTCGCCGGTGTAGTAGTTGCCTGCATTGTCGGCTTCGACGCTCCCTGTGACTGCGCGTCCCGGGGTCACGTCGACAATCAGGTCCGATGTGCCCACCTCGACGCCGGGGGCGAGCGTGGAGCGCACGTTCACGCCGGGAATGTCGGACAGCAGCAGCAGGCGGTTCTCCAGCGGAGCGATCGCGATCGTGTCCCCGCTGTTAAGGCCGTCGAGCACTCCTGTCGCCAGCGGATCGGCGAGCTTGCTCTGATTGCGCAGGGTGACGCTGCCGTAGCGGCCCTCGATCACGGTAATGTTTATCGATCCGTCCTTGACGTCCTGCGCGGGCAGATAGGCCTGCGCCACGAAATACCCCTTGCTGCGGTAATAGGCCGCGATCTTGGCTGCCATGCCGCGCAGCTCGGACAGCGTCAGTTCGCTGCCAGGCGTGAATCCGGTGAGCGCAACCAATTCGGCTTCGGAGTACAGCGTCTGTCCGGTCACATTCAGCGTATTGACCCTAATCTTGACCGTATCCGCAGCCGCGCTGGCCGGCATGCCGCCCTGCTCGATGCGGATTTCCGGAACGGCTTTTTGCAGCGCGGGCGCGGGCGGAATCTGCTGCATCTGGCCGCCTGCGCCGGGCGGGATCATCTGCTGCGCCAAGGCGCTCTGGCTCAGCGCCGCTAAGGCAATGGTTAACAACCGTATTTTCGACATGGCTCGCTCTTTCGTTCGTTATTGCGGAGAAGGTCGTCAATGTCCGGCCGACAAGGGCGGCATCTGCATTGCGAGGCAATTATTTCCGCTTATTTGCGCGTCTTCTGTGCGCTGGCAGACATAAGACCCGACAATTGCGATTCGCGGCCGGCAGGTCATCCGCCGGCAAGTTATCGAGGACCGCAACGGATGCCTGAAAAGCCTTTTCAGACGGTCTGTTAGGCCGTCCCGGCCGGTAAGCAATGTTGGATACCGCACCGACCGCGCGCGGCGCCGGGGATAAGCTTTGCCAAGGTGGGCCGCAGCAGCGCAGCTGTCCCGGCGCCGCCGGCCCGCCACACGATGGAGAATGCGATGACCCGCTCCAATTCCGAAACCATGAAAAAGAAACTCCTCGCCGATTTCAACGCGGTCATGAGCGAAGCCGACCAGTTGCTGCAGCTGGTGACCGAGGAAGGCGGCGACAAGGCCAAGGCCTTGCGCGGCAGGGTGGAACACAACCTGAACGCAGCGAAGCAGAAGCTGCTCGATCTGGAAGACGCGGTGATGGAAAAGACCAGGGCGACCGCGCACGCGACCGACGAGTATGTGCACGAGAATCCGTGGCAGACCGTGGCAGTCGCCGCGGGCCTGAGCGCCGCCATCGGCGCCGTGATCGGCATGCTGCTGTGCCGCCGCTGAGCCTGTTCGGCTGAATCCAGGTAGCGCGAACGCTGGCGCGCAACGGAGTTCCCGCCGCAGCGCGTTGAACTTTCCCGGCGCCTGCGCGCCTAATCCATCGGAATGCGCAATGTTCGGCGCGCCGGATCGAGGGCGTCGTTCCGGGCGAATTGTCGCATCCGCCCGCGCGTTACAGCGCGCAACTGGCGCGCTCCTTGGCGTGGCGCAAACCCGTCAGGCTGTTTAACCTTGTGCGAAAGAAAAATAATCATGGCGACTACGCGGCCTGCGGCGAAGAAATCCTCCGGCATGAGCAAACGGCACGACTGCATCGCGCTCGTGCTTCAGGGCGGCGGCGCGCTGGGCGCCTATCAGGCCGGGGTCTATGAGCAGTTGTCCGGCACGCACTATCAACCCGATTGGGTCGTCGGCGTATCGATCGGTGCGATCAATGCGGCGCTGATTGCGGGCAATCCGCCGGCGCGCCGCATCGAGCGCCTGCAAGAGTTCTGGCACCAGGTGTCCTCCGGCATGGGGCCGCTGTCCGATGCGTTTGCCGCGCCGCCGTATGCGCGCGCCGCGGCAGGCATGCAGCGGCCGCGCGGCGCATTCAATCAATTCAGCGCGCTGTGGTCCGCAATGCTGGGCATCCCCGGCTTCTACCGGCTGCAGCTGCTGCCGGCCCTGCTGCAGCCCGATGGCACGCCGGCGGCACTGGGTTTGTACGATACCGCCCCGTTGCGCGCGACGCTCGAGCGCCTGGTCGATTTCGATCTGATCAACAGCAAGAAGGTGCGCCTGTCCATGGGGGCGGTCAATGTGCGCAGCGGCAACTCGGAATATTTCGACAATTTCGAGCGCGTCATCGGGCCGGAACATGTCATGGCCAGCGGCGCCCTGCCGCCCGCGTTTCCGCCGGTGACGATAGACGGCGAGGCCTACTGGGACGGCGGCATCGTGTCCAATACCCCGCTGCAATACGTGCTGGATATGCGCTCCAGGGAAAGCCTCCTCGTATTTCAGGTCGATCTGTTCAGCGCGTGCGGGGACATACCGGTCAACCTCGCCGGCGTGCAGCAGCGGCAGAAGGACATCCTTTATTCCAGCCGCACGCGCTACAACAGCAACATGGCGGCCGAGGTCGCCAATACGCGCAAGGCGATCTGCGACCTGCTGGGGAAGCTACCGAAGAAGCTGAAGGACGATGCCGCGGTCCGCAATCTGATGGCGTCCATGCATGCCGCGCCGACCGATATCGTGCATTTGATCTACAGGCAGGCCCGATATGAATTGGAGTCCAAGGACTACGAGTTCTCGCGCGCCTCGGTCCTGGACCATTGGCAGGCCGGACAGCAGGATCTGCGCGACACGATTGCGCATCCGGAGTGGCTCAAATGCTCCGGTTTAACCGAGGGCGTGACCCAGTACGACTTGACGCGCCATACCCGGCCGCTCTGAGCGGCGCACCCCGATACACGAGGATCCCCAATCGATGAACATCGCCGAGGTCAAAGCCAATGCTTTTGCCATGCCGCTGACCAGCCCGGCATTTCCGCGCGGGCCGTACCGCTTCAGCCAGCGCGAATACCTGATCATCACCTACCGCACCGATGCGGACGCGTTGCGCGCGCTGGTGCCCGAGCCGCTGGAAATCGGCGAACCGCTGGTGAAATTCGAATTCATCCGCATGCCCGACTCGACCGGTTTCGGCGACTACACCGAATCCGGTCAGGTGATCCCGGTAAGCTTCCAGGGGGCGAAAGGCGGTTACGTGCACGCGATGTACCTGAACGATCATCCGCCGATCGCCGGCGGGCGCGAACTGTGGGGCTTTCCGAAAAAGCTGGCGGCACCGACGCTGGAAACCGAGATCGACACGCTGGTGGGCACGCTCGACTATGGAAAAGTGCGCGTCGCCAAGGCGACGATGGGCTTCAAGCACCGCACGGCCGATCGTGCCGCGGTGCTCGCCGCGCTCGCCGCGCCGAATTTTCTGCTCAAGATCATCCCCCACGTCGACGGTTCGGCGCGCATTTGCGAATTGGTGCGCTATTACACGACCGAGGTGACGCTCAAAGGCGCTTGGAGCGGACCGGGTTCGCTGGAGTTGCATCCGCATGCGCTCGCGCCGGTGGCGCAGCTGCCGGTGCTCAAGGTCGAATCGGCTTTGCATTTCATCGCAGATCTGACGCTCGACCTGGGCGAAGTCGTGTACGACTATCTATCACCGCAAAAGGAGTAATGCATGTCACGGCTCGAAGGAAAAGTTGCGTTCATCACGGGTGCAGCCAGCGGTATAGGCAAGGAAATCGCATTGGAATTTGCGCGCGAGGGCGCGCGCATCGCGATCGCCGACCTGAACAAGCAGGCGGCTGACGCCGCCGCCGCCGAAATAGAACAGACCGGCGCCAGGGCGATCGGCTTGGCGGTGGATGTCACCGACGAGGCCCAGGTCGAAGCCGCGGTGCAGGCGACCATCAAGACTTTCGGCAACATCGACATCCTGATCAGCAATGCCGGCATCCAGATCGTTCACCCGATCGAGGAATTCAGCTTCTCCGACTGGAAAAAAATGCTGGCGATCCACCTCGACGGAGCATTCCTGACGACGCGCGCCTGCTTCAAGCAGATGGTCGCAAGCAACAAAGGCGGCAGCATCATCTACATGGGGTCGGTGCACTCCAAGGAGGCCTCGGTGCTGAAAGCCCCTTACGTCACCGCCAAGCACGGACTGATCGGCCTGGCGAAAACGGTGGCCAAGGAGGGTGCCGCGCACAATATACGCGCCAACGTCATTTGCCCGGGCTTCGTGCGTACGCCGCTGGTGGCAAAGCAGATTCCGCAGCAGGCGAAGACGCTGGGCATAAGCGAAGACGAAGTGATCAAGAACGTCATGCTCAAGGAAACGGTCGACGGCGAGTTCACCACGGTTGCCGACGTCGCCCAGGTGGCTTTGCTGTTCGCGTCATTTCCGACCAACGCACTGACCGGACAGTCGCTCGTGGTCAGCCACGGATGGTTCATGCAGTAAGCGCATATTTCAATACGAGGGGCGCCATCCCCTCCTTCCGCCGCGGACTCTGACGCGCTCCCTGCGCGTGTGGCTGCGGTGGCGTGCGCCGCGCAATGCCGGCGCGCCTGTGGTTCTGCTCTCCCGCCGAAGTCCAAAAGAATATTTTCCGGTATGTGCGCTAGCGCGCAGATTGCCGCGGCATCGAAGCTGCACAATGCTTCATTGCCAGTCAGTTTCTCATGCCGTGATGTGCAGCTTTGCGGAAGTGGAAATGGAAGCTGCAGGCGGAGTCAAAGTTGTTTACCAGGAGTTACAGCATGGACAAAACATTCAACAAGAAGCAAGTCGGACTGGCGCTGGCGTGCGCTCTGGCATTGGGCATTCTGTCCGGCGCTGCGCAGGCCCAAGATGGGCAAAATCCCAACACCAAGGCCTATCTTGACGATTCCCGCGGCTCTGTCGTCATGAGCGGCACCGGCCTGTGCTGGCATACCGGCTTCGGCCCGCCTCCCGCCTCCAGCGCCGAATGCGACCCCAATTACGTAGCGCCTGCCGTGCCGGTGGCGAAAATCGAACCTGCTGCGCCCCAAACGGTCGCTGCGCTGACGCCGCCTGCACCGCGTCCGGTGGCCGAGAAGCTGACCCTGGATGCCGACACGCTGTTCGACTTCAACAAGGCGACGCTGCGTCCCGCCGGACGCGACGCGCTCGACAGCTTCGTCGGCAAGCTCAGGGACATCAGCCCCGAAACCATCATGGCCATAGGCTATGCCGACCGTATCGGTACTGAGCGCTACAACCAGCGCCTGTCCGAGCAGCGCGTGGCGTCGGTGAAGGACTACCTCGTAAGCAAGGGCGTCGAGTCGGCCCGCGTCTACACCGAAGGCAAAGGCGAAACGCAGCCGGTCACCAAGGCCGGGGATTGCGCCGGCCCCAAGAGCGCGAAAGTAATCGCCTGCCTGCAGCCCGATCGCCGCGTGAACATCGAAGTGATCGGCACCAAGGTCGCCCGCTGATCGGCGGGAAAGTCCCGGCGCAACGACAAGGCCCGGCAGCAGCCGGCCCGGCGTTGCGATCCGGTTCGAACACACTCTAGATAGGAAACATCATGATCAAAACAGTCTTGGCAGCTTTGGCACTGATTGGCGTTCTGGGCTCGCTCGCGGCCTGCAACACCGTCGACGGCATGGGCAAGGACCTCGGGGCCGCAGGTGCGGCCACTTCGGATACCGCGCGCGACGTCGGCAGGAAGATGTAGTTTGAAAACGGCAGCTGTCTCCTCGCCAAATATAGGCTGGAGGCAGCGGCATGACTCAATTTGAAGGAAATCCGCATGGAAACGCAAGTGAAAACGATTGAACCCTCATCCGGTCAATTCCCCCAGGCCGTAATCTGGATCGCAGGCATTGCCTTGACCTTGTTCTGCGCCGTAGGCATCGCAGCGCTGATGGGCTGGATCCCGGAGTCGATGGGCGGTTCGAGCGACAAGACCGTGCTCGGTCAGCAGTCCGTAATTGCAGCGCCAGTCGCTGCCCCGAAAGTACACCGGGCCGCGCCATCGCAGCCCGCTGCGGCCGCGCATGTTGCCCCCGTTCCCGCGTACACGGCGGCGATCGCGACCTGCGCCGAATGCGGCGTGATCGAATCGGTGCGCGAAATCGACGCCAAGGGCCAGGGTAGCGGTCTCGGCGCAGTAGGCGGCGGTGTCCTGGGCGGACTGCTGGGCAACCAGGTCGGTGGCGGCCGCGGACAGGATGTCATGACCGTGGTCGGCGTCGTCGGCGGCGCAGTGGCCGGCAACGAGGTCGAAAAGCGGGTGAAAGCGACCAAGAGCTATGAAGTCACCGTGCGCCTGCACGATGGTTCGAGCCGCGTCATCAGCGAAGCGAGTCAGCCGACCTGGCACATCGGCGACAAAGTCAAGATCGTCAACGGCGCGATTCAGTCGAACGCTTGAGTCCGCCGCGGGCGGTTTAGAAACGAGGGGACGCATCCCCTCGTTTTGTTGAAGTCAGTCAAAGGCCATTTCGGTAATTCTGAAATGGCCTATTCATTTTTACTTCTTGTCTTTGCTGATCTCGTGGCCGGAGATGCCGCCGACGGCACCATGTCCGCGGCACTTCGCGTACAGCAAGTCTTTGCATCGCTTTCATCTAAATCCTGCGCGATCGCCGCTGGAAAAAAGCAGCTTCCGCGAAACCCAGTCGTGAGAATAATCAATAGACGCGGCAAACAGGCTGGGTAAACTCCGATCTCAGGTCAATTCGATCGGCCGGTCGTTACTCCAGGGAGGCCGCCGTGCTAGAACTGGATTCGTGTTGCCCGTGTGCGGAGCCGCATCGCCCAACGACGTACTGGAACCGTGCTTTACCCGCGCTGCATACGCCGCGGCAAAACCGTATCCTTGCGGCACTGCCGCGGGAGGACTACGAGCGCCTGCTGCCCGATCTGGAGGCGGTTCCTCTGCCGCTGGGCCGGACCGTTTATCGCGCGGACGAACGGGAAAAGCATCTGTATTTCCTCACCGCCGGCATCGTGTCCCACCTCTACGTGACGCGCGGCGGGGCACCGGTGGAGTTCGCGGCGACGGGAAATGAAGGCGTGATCGGCATTGCATCGTTTCTCGGCGGCGAAAGCATGCCGAACCAGTCGGTGGTATATAGCGCGGGCTACGCTTATCGGCTGTGGGAGAGGGCGGCGAAAAGCGAGTTCGAGCGCAACGGTCCGCTGGCGCAGTTGCTGATGCGCTACATCTATGCGCTGGTCGCCCAAGCCGGACAGATTGCGGTGTGCAACCGCCACCATTCGCTGCAACAGCAGCTGTGTCGATGGCTCCTGGCAAGGCTGGACCGGATGCCGTCGAGCGAGTTGTCAATGACGCAGGATCAGATCGCCGATTTGCTGGGCGTGCGCCGCGAAAGCGTCACCGAGGCTGCAGGAAATCTGCAACACGCGGGGGTCATTCACTACAGCCGCGGCCGCATCGCCGTACTCGATCGTTCCGGACTGGAAGCACGGGTCTGCGAGTGCTATGCGGTGGTCAAACGCGAATATGACCGTCTGCTCCCCCAAACTTCCGCGCAATCCCGGCAGGCCGAAGTTTTTGCCTGAGCCCTGATCCTCCGCCTTATACGGAGTCCTGCAGCGCCCGTCCTGGTGCGCTGTCTGCACGCAAGTGCACAAATCGTCCGATCTATGTACGCCAGCGCACAGAACCCTGCGCGGCGGACGGTGAATACTGGCGACGGTGAAGCGCCGTCGCGGATGCTATTGCGCGGACCTTCAGCAGACGCGCCGACGAAGCGCCGGTCAATCGCACTGACAGTTGGATCAAACGAAGAGGTTACGCAAATGAATACGATGAGCAAATCCGAGGGTCATTCCAGATTCCTGCCGTGGTTGACGGCGTTGATGTTGAGCGCGTTGCTGGCGGCGTGCGGGGGCGGCGGAGGGCAGGATCCCATCCTGGGCGGAAGCGGCGTCGTCTCGTCCACGGTGAACGCCAAAGCCATTACCGCCTTTTCGCTTGCGGGGGTTGCGGCGACCGTGGATGAAGCGGCCAAGACCATTGCTGTGACCTTGCCCAGCGGCAGCAGCGTAACGGCGCTGGCCGCGACCTTCACCACCACAGGGGCCGGCGTTAAGGTCGGCACGGTGGTGCAGACGAGCGGCACAACGACGAATAATTTCACCGCTCCAGTGACCTATACGGTCACCGCGGCAAACGGGTCAACGGCAAACTATAACGTAACCGTAAGCGTCAGTTCGGTCACGGCCAAAGCTATTACCGCCTATTCGCTGGCCGGTTCCACCGGGACTGTGGATGAGGCAGCCAAGACCATCGCGGTGACGCTGCCGAATGGGACCAACCTAACCGCCCTGCCCGCTACGTTCAGCACCACAGGCGCCGGCGTAAAGGTGGGCGCAGCGGCGCAGGTGAGCGGCACGACGACGAACAATTTCACCGGCCCTGTGGCCTACACGGTCACTGCAGCGGACGGCTCAACGGCGACCTATACGGTAAATGCAAGCGCGAGTTCGGCGACTGCCAAGGCCATCAGCGCCTTTTCGTTTGCGGGCTACCCCGGATCCGCGGCAACGATAAATGAAGCGGCGAAGACCATCGCGGTGAGCGTGCCAAACGGGACCGATGTCACGGCGCTGGTTGCGAGCTTCGCGACCACAGGCAGCAGCGTGAAGGTAGGCTCGGTGGTTCAGACGAGCGGCACGACGCCGAATGACTTCACCGCTCCGGTGGCCTACACGGCCACTGCGGCGGATGGCACAACGGCGATCTATGCGGTAACCGTAACGCCGGTCGCGGCTTCGGCCAAAGCCATTACCGCCTACTCGATTGCAGGTTTCCCCGCAGTCGCCGGAACGATAAATGAAGCGGCGAAGACCATCGCGGTGACCATGCCTTTCGGGACCGATGTCACGGCGCTGGTTGCGACGTTCACCACCACAGGGGAGAGCGTGAAGGTGGGAACGGCGGCGCAGACGAGCACCGTAACGGCAAATAACTTCACCGCTCCGGTGGCCTACACGGTCACCGCGGCAGACGCCTCGACCGCGACTTACACGGTAACCGTAACCCTGGCCCCGAATTCGGCCAAGGCCATTACCGCGTTTTCGTTCGCCGGGTATACGGGGGCGACAGGCGCAGTCAATGAAGTGGCCAAGACCATCGCGGTAACGGTGCCTTTCGGGACCGATGTCACGGCCCTGGTCGCGACGTTCAGCTCCACTGGGGCGATCGTCAGGGTGGGTGCCGTGGTTCAGGTGAGCACTACGACGGCGAATAATTTCACCGCTCCAGTGGCCTATACGGTTACCGCCGCAGACGCCTCGACGGCGACCTACGCCGTAAGCGTAAGCGTGGCCCCGAACTCGGCCAAGGCGATCACCGCCTATTCGTTTGCCGGTTATGCGGGAGCGACAGGAGTGATCAATGAAGCGGCCAAGACCATCGCGGTGACCGTGCCGAACGGGACAGTATTAACGGCCCTGGTTGCGACATTCAATACCACAGGGGCGAACGTCAAGGTGGGCACGGTGGTGCAGACGAGCACTGCCACGGCGAATGACTTCAGCGCTCCGGTGACCTACAGGGTAACCGCGGCAGACAATACTTTCGTGGATTACGTCGTAAGCGTAAGCGTAGCGGCTCCGGTTACCGTGCTTCCCGGCGTCGCCGGCACTTCAGGCGCTGCCGCCACCAATCCCACGGTGATCTCCTCGAACCCGAGCGACGGCGACACGAACGTACCGGTGCGCACCCATAACGGGACCACCAACGTGGTGTCGGTCAAGGTGCTGACTGCAACCTTCAGCGAGCCGATGAATCCGGCAACGATCACCCCGCTTGGCGTGTTCACGCTCAAGGAAACCACGTCCGGAATCGACGTGCCGGGTGTTGTTACCATGAATGCGGCAAACACGATTGCGACCTTTACGCCGAACGCGGCTGCTCTCACCGCGAATACCAACTATAGCGCCACGATTTCCACTGCGGCCAAGAACGCCGGCAGCATTACGCCGATGCCCAATCCGGTTGCATGGCGCTTTACCACCATGAACACTTCATTTGCCAATCAGGCCAGCCCGTTTGTCGGTCAAGCGCCGGTAGATCTATTGTCGGCGGGCAATTTCGCGATGCTTGCGAAGACGACGATCACCGACGTCCCGGCATCCGCCATCACCGGCAATATCGGGCTGAGTCCGGGCACGGGTGCCGCGGTCAAGGTGACGTGTGCGGAAATGAAGCTAGGGAAAATCTACACGGTCGATGCGGGCTATGTGGGTGCCGACATGACTTGCGTTGCGGCCGGCCCCGGCGCCAACAAGACCGTGGCGGACAACGCGGTAGCCGACATGGGAACCGCATACGCCGAGGCCGCAGCCAGAACATTGCCTGACGCGACTGAGCTGGGTGCCGGAAACATCAGCGGGCTTACGTTCTTCCCCGGTCTCTACAAGTGGAGCACGGCCGTCAACATAAACACCGATGTGACTCTCGATGCCAAGGGCGACACGAACGCCATCTGGATCTTCCAGATAGCGGGAGACCTTACCGTTGCGCCTGGCGGCAGCCTCCCGCTCGGTATCAAGGTGAATCTCATCGGCGGAGCCAAGGCCTCGAATGTGTTCTGGCAGGTCGGCGGCCTTGTCGGCGCGACGCTCGATACCTTCTCCACGTTCAATGGAACGATCTTGAGCGCGAAGCAGGCCATCGCAAATACCGGCGCAGTGGTGAACGGCAGATTGTTTGCAGATACCCAGGTCACGCTGCAGCAGAATCCGGTCACGCAGCCGGCTCCCTAAGGCGTGAGGCACAGCAGGTCGACGGAGTTTTTCTGCCGACCTTTGTTGCTTCATCAAAGCAAGGTTGATTGACAGCAGCGAATCACCGCAGCTTAGTGAACTTATCAGGAACGGAGCATCCTCATGGAGAACAGCATGAAATTCACAAAAGTCTCGAGTACCTTGGTTCTGGCCGCACTCGCCGCAATGAGCAGCCAGTTCGCGCTTGCGCAGGGCGCTGGTGGTGCCGCCGGTGCCGGTGCGGGTCCTGCGACGAGCAGCGGGTTTTCGGGGGTGCCGGATACCGGCTGGTACGGCGGGGTGAATATCGGCCAGTCGCGCGCGAAGATAGACAACGCGAACATCACCAGCAATTTGCTGGGGAGCGGATTCGCCACGAACTCGATCAGCAATGACGACCGCGACACAGGTTACAAACTTTTCGCCGGCTACAAGTACAACAGGAATTTCGCTGTTGAAGCCGGCTATTTCGATCTGGGCCAGTTCGGCTTTACCGCGACCACGGTGCCGGCCGGAACGCTGAACGGCAGGATCAAACTCAAAGGCGTGAACCTGGATGCGGTCGGCATTCTGCCCATCAACGAAAAGTTCTCTGCATTTGGCCGGATCGGGGTGGCGTACGCCGAAGCGCAGGACTCCTTCAGCGGAACCGGAGCAGTCAACGTGCTCAACTCCAACCCGAGCAAGCGTGAAGCGAACCTCAAGTACGGCGGCGGGCTGCAGTACGATTTCACCCCATCGCTCGGGATGCGTTTCGAAGCGGAACGCTACCGCATCAACGATGCTGTCGGCAGCAAGGGTGACGTCGATCTTCTCTCGCTCGGCCTGGTGTATCGCTTCTCGGCAAAATGACAGCGCGCCGGCGCGCAAGTTCGCGCCAGCGGCCATTCTTTTGCAGCTTATGTACGCCAGCAGACAGATGACAGGGTCCCAGGAGCAGACAATTGGGGCAACGATAGATGGCCTTTCAAGCGCGGCGCGTCTAGCGCGGAGTGGTAGGGGGCGACCGACATGCCCTGCGTTGGTGTTAATCACAAATTGATACAAGGTTAAGGAGATACAAATGAAGAACGAAATTCGTCTGGCTTTACTGTGTTTGGCGGCAGTGTCCGTTCCCGCTTTCGCGCAAAATGCCTTGCCGCGTTGCGGCGCCGCCAATTTCGACCGCACGCAGAATGCGTTTACCATCAAAAATGCCCCCGCGGAGGCCGTGAATCAGCAGTGTCTGATCACGGTGTATCCGAGAGGGGCAGCACCCGCCGCGGCGCAGCAGGATCCGGCGTCCTATTTTGTCGAAGGCAAGTACACCATTGATCTGATGGGCGGTGGCGGCGGTGGCGGCGGCGGCGGCGGTGGGGCCAAAGGCAAGACCGGCGGAACCGGCGGCGGCGGCGCCAGTGCTGCACCTTCGCGTACCGTTCAATACCTGGCGCCTGGCGACTATAAGCTGACCATCGGAACCGGTGGAGAAGGCGGTGCCGCCAGAGGCGGACGCACCGAATCCGGAAATCCGACCAACGTGACCAATGCCAGCACGGGGCAGCTGATTGCCGGCTACCCGGGCGCCGACACCTGGACCCAGCAGTCCAGAGCGGCTGACGTTGGAGAGGGCGGCGTAGCCAAGCCTGGCGGAACCAGCGGTGCAACCGGACAGGCGGCCGGCGCAAGCAGCGCTGGACGCACGGCAGCACAGGCCGGAGGTGCGGGTGGTCCTGGACTCGTCCGCCTGAGCTTGCTCGAGGCTGCGCCGGCACCGGTGATTGCCAAGTCCGAAGTTGCCCCGGCACCGGCTCCCATGGCCGTCCGCCCGGCAAGAAAGGATCGCAACTAGGATTGCAGGGTTTTGCCTGCACTAGCGTAGCGCAACGAGCAGAGGCCGTTTCAGTTCAGCGAAACGGCCTCCGACTCGGAGGTGCATGAGGGGATACGTCCCCTCATCGCTTTATGGTCTTCAGAACCCATTACAAAATCGGCAGCTGAGCGAAAACTTGCAGCACCGGTATGCGAGGATGCGGATGGCCACCAATACCAACGGGATCCGGATACGAGCGCCAGCCGCGCAGCGTGATCGGGCACGGCCGAATTACGTTTGCTTCTGCGGTTTGACCGCGCTCAAGTTGTGCGTTGGTACGCTGGTACTGGCGCTCGTCCTGCTTCCAGACTACGTCGCTGCAGGGGAGAAAACCGCCTCTGCGCAAAGCACAGCCGACCCATCGTCCGTGCAGCAAAGCGTGCCGGCCCAAGCTGCGCCAGAGGCGCAAAGCGCAATCCCCACAGGTCGGCATAGAGCTGACTTCAGCGGCGAACGTGCTTCGCACGAGGCGCGCCGGATCGCGGACTGGATTGTCGATTCTGCCGATAACAAGGGTCTGCCGTTCGTGGTTCTGGACAAGGTCGACGCAAGACTTTATGTATTCAACGCCGACGGACGCATCCGCGGAGCGGCGCCTGCGCTGGTCGGCTCCGCGCGCGGTGATGACAGCGTTCCGGGTATCGGCGACCGGGAATATGCCGACATGTCCCCCGATACCCGCACTACGCCGGCGGGCCGTTTCGTGTCTTCGCTCGGCCAGGACAGCCACGGCCAAGACGTCGTGTGGGTGGACTATGATGCGGCAGTGGCGATTCACCGCGTAATCACGACCAAACCCGCGGAGCGTCGCCTGCAGCGCCTGGCGACGCCGACGCCGCTGGACAACCGCATTTCCTACGGCTGCATCAACGTGCCCAAGCGCTTCTACGAGAGCGTGGTGGCTCCGGCGTTTGCCGGCACTTATGGAATCGTTTATATACTCCCGGAAACACGTCCGGCGCGTGAGGTCTTCGGATCTTACGACGTCGACGAGCGGCTGGACGCAAACCCCACGCGCAGCGCGAACGCGCAGCACTAAATTCCGTTTGAATCAGCGCGGCCTGCCGAACGTCTGCGTCCAGTACACGCCCATGTCGCTGCGGGGATCGACCGCGAAGGCGACACCCATTTCGGTGAATGCCGAATTCATCAGGTTGGCGCAATGCTCCGGGCTCTTGATCCAGGCCGCCATCGCATCCTCGGGTTTCATTTGCCCGGCGGCGATGTTTTCGCCGGTAGCGCGGTATTGGTAGCCGGCGCGCAGGACGCGATCGGCCGGATTGGAACCGTCGCGGCCTATGTGGCTGAAGTAGTTGTAATGTGCCATGTCGCCGGCATGACGCCGCGACGAGTCGGCCAGTACTTTGTTCCAGCGCAGCGGCTGCGCCGCCTTGAACGCCGTGCCGCCGCAATGGCGCGGCACGGCGCGCGCCTGGTTGACCAGTGCGAGCACGCGCTCCCCTGCATCCTGCTGGGACTCTCCCACGGACGGTGCAAACGGCGCCGCCATCACGATCCAGATTTGACGCGCATCCAGGTATATGCCGATCTCCGTCATCGCGGCATCCTGCAACTTGTCGCAGTAGTTGCGTTTTGCCAGCATCGCCACCACCTGCGTGCCGACGCCTTCACCCTGGAACCATAGGGCGCTCGAGTGCGTCGGCCTGTACCCGGCCGCCTTCAGGCTGTGCTGCAGTTCATCGCCGCGCGCAAGACCGTTGGCGACGCGTTCGAGCACGGCCTGAGGCTGCAATGGCGGCAATTGCCTGGCGACGGGACAATTGCCCCCGCCCGCGCGCAGGCGGTTGATCTCGGTGTAAAGATCGCTTGCCGCCGCGTCCAATGACACGGCAAGCAAGAGCAGACAGGAAAGAATACGCAGGCGCATGGCGTCGGTGCGGCGGGTAGAATCCAGTTTCACTACCTATGCTCGGCGCCGACACCCTGCGCGCCTGCGCACAGCGAAGACTGTTCCCGCTAGCGGCCCAGGTTTTGGATGGCGTCGACCACCATGCCGGTGCCGACCGCGATCATCAAAATGTCGTTCGCCACGCGCACGTAGCGATAGCCCGCCGGCGGCACGCCGATCTGCATCACCAGCGGCTGCGGCACGCTGTAATAGACCACATCGCGCGGCAACGGCCGCCCGAGCTGCCACTTCTTCGCCTGGCCCGGAGGCATGCAGCCGTTGTGTTTTTTCGCCAATCCCGGCGGACAGCGGCCGCCGCGGAATTGCTCGGTGTAATACTCGCGTACGACCTCGCGGTGTCGATCTTCGAAGTGGCGGCCTTGCGCGGCCGCGGGGCCTTCGCGCCGCTCATTCTTTTGCGCGCCGCGTTGCTCGTCGCGCTGATCGGCGCGCTCATTCTTTGCGCCCTTGCCGCCGCCAGCCCAGGAGGGCTTTTCGGCCATCACGGGTCCTGCCGCCAGGATGCCGCCGATAATAAGCGCCAATGCGGATTTCATGTTCAAGCCTAAGTGTTTCATATTGATCTCCTGGTTGAGAATGCACGAAATCTTCGCAACAACCATATCAGTCTAGTTACATCTATAGGGTAGTTCTGTGCGCAGGCGTACACAAGGAACTATTACCAACAGTGTTCGTTGGCAGAGAGAGCTAGGGCTGGATCGACCCGGCGCTAGCCGAGAATGCCCCGTTTCGGCGGGGCATCTATTTGCGCGTCTTGGCGGAATCCCAATGCGGACTTAAAAGCCAGCGTCCAGGCTCAGGCGCCAGCGGCGGGGAGATTCGCGAACGGCCGTCCGGTCATCTCCACGCCGATGCCGCGATAACCGATGAAGCGCGCGGAGCGGTCGAATATCGGTTCCCCGCTGGCGCGAAAATATTGCATCGAGCCGTCGGGTTTCACCCGGCTGAACGGGAAATCGAGGAACGGGCGTCTGGCTTTGATGTTCGTTTCGAGTTCGGCGCGCTCCGCCTCGTTCCAGCCGGAGCCCTGCAGTACCTTCGTCTCATCCATCGATGCGCCCATTTGTATGCCGAGCATATCGAGAATCGGGCCCGAAACCTTGGTGACGCGCTGGCTTTCGTCCGACTCCCAGTACCAGTCGGATGCCAGCTCCGTCAGCGCGCGAAAGCGCGCTTCGCTTTCGCGCAGTTCGGCGGTACGCTCCTGCACCGTCTGTTCCAGGACCTTGTTGTAATTGTCGAGCCTGCGGTGCAGCAGGCGCACTTCCAGCATGTTGTGAATGCGCGTCTTGACCTCGGTCAGATCGAAGGGTTTGCTCACAAAATCCTTGGCGCCGGCTTGCAGCGCGCGCAGCTTGTGGCCAGGTTCGGCGGTAATCACGAGCACCGGAATGTAGCCCTCGGTTTCGATCGCCTTCAGGTTTTCCATGACCTGGAACCCGTCCATGCCCGGCATTTTCAGGTCGAGCAGGATCAGGTCATAGCCATGCTCGCGATGCAGCGCGGCGACCGCATGCGGATCCATGGTCGAGCTCACGCGGGTATAGCCGGCCTCGCGCAGGATTTCCTCGAGCAGAAGCACATTGGACTGCTGATCGTCGACGATCAGCACGTTTGCATTCAGAATTTCAGCTGCGGTAATCATTGCATCGTTTCCTTTTTAACCCTGCTATCGGCCTGCGCCGCCGAGAATTCCAGTGCAACGCCCAGGGTCTCCATGAAATCGTTGACCACGATGGGTTTGGTGAGATAGCGGAAAAATCCTGCTTCCAGGCTTTTCTTGATGTCGCTGGGAATCGCGTTTGCGCTGATCGCCACGATCGGAATATGCGCAGTGGCCGGATCGGCGCGCAGGATTCTCATGGCCTCGATGCCGCTGATGCCGGGAAGATTGATGTCCATCAGGATTACCTCCGGCAGGAATTCGCGCGCGAGTTCGATGCCCA
Source organism: Pseudomonadota bacterium (assembly GCA_021811085.1). Classification (GTDB taxonomy): domain Bacteria; phylum Pseudomonadota; class Gammaproteobacteria; order Burkholderiales; family SG8-39; genus 2-12-FULL-64-23. The sequence goes on from JAJZPQ010000029.1 coordinate 17,871, forward strand.
GTATGCCGTCCGCGGCGCTCAACAGCCGCAGATTGGGCCGGCGCGCGATCAGCGTCTCGACCAGCTGCAGATTGGCCGGATTGTCCTCGACGTAGAGCAGGGTGTGTTGCGCGGCTTCGGGGGCGAGCGGCAGCTGCTGCGTTGCGGCGGATTCGGCCTCAGCGCCGACGAGTTCCGGACTGGCGCATCGAGTCATTTCGATCCAGAATACGCTGCCCGTGCCTACCTCGCTGTCGACGCCGATGGTCCCGCCCATCAGTTCGATCATGCGCTTCGCCACCACCAGGCCGATGCCCGTGCCCTCTTCGATGCCGGCTTCCTTGCCGAGGCGGTTGAACGGCTGGAACAGTTGCGCCAGTTTTTCCGGGGACAGACCCTCGCCCGTGTCCCTGACGCTGATGCGAACCGAATCCGGCGCAGTCGCGGCCCAGTCGACGACGACCGTACCGTCGGGTTTGTTGTATTTGATCGCATTGAAAAAGAGATTGATCAGCACCTGCTTCAGCCGGGTCCGGTCGGCCAGCACGAAACTGGAGCTGTCCGAGCGAGAAAATTGCATGTCGATGCCGCGCAGCCGCGCCTGCGGCTCGATCATGGTCCGGCATTCGAGCATGACCTCGCTCAACGAGACCGGTTCGCGCGACAGCGCCAGCCTGCCGGACTCGATCCGTGCGAGATCGAGGATTTCGTTGATCAACTCCAGCAGATACCAGCCGGCCTTCAGAATCTGATCGAGGCTGCGCTTCTGCGACGGCGTCGGCGGCGGAGTGCCCGATTCGATCACCTGCGCGAAGCCGAGCACGGCGTTCAGCGGGGTGCGCAGCTCATGGCTCATGCTCGAGAGGAAATCGGACTTGGCGAGGTTGGCCTTTTCCGCCGCGGACTTGGCGCTTTGCAGCTCGGCGTTCCTTTCCTGCAGCATCCGATCCAGGCGTTTGCCTTCGGTGATGTCGCGCGCAGCGGCGAACACGCCCTTCAACTTGCCTGCCGCATCGTAGAACGTCGTCGCATTGTAGGACACGAAGGTTTCCCTGCCGTCCCGGGCGCGCGCAGTGAGCTCGTAGTTGCTGATTTTCTTCTCGGCGAGCACCAGCCCGATGCCTGCCGCAGCCCGCTCCGGATCGGTGAAGTAATTCTTGAACGGCGCGCCGATCAACTCCGTGCGCGCGCAACCGGTGAGCGCTTCCATCTGATTGTTGACGTCGGTAATGATGCCGGAAGGGTCGGTGGTCATGATCGGATCGATGTTCGACTCGAACAGCGAGCGCGTATACAGCTGGTGGTCGCGCAAGGCCTGTGCCGCTGCGTATTCCCCGGTGACATCGCGGAACACCAGCACGGCGCCGACGACCTTCGCGTCGCGGTCGCGAATCGGTGCACAGCAGTCGGCGATCGCGCACTCGCTGCCGTCGCGTGCAACCAGGATGGTATGGTTCGCCAGTCCCTGTATCGTGCCGCGCGCAAGGGTTTCTTTCACCGGGATGGTGGAAGGTTGGCGGGTTTCCTGATTGATGATGTGGAAAATCTCGTCCACCGGGCGGCCGGCGGCCTGTGTGCGCGTCCAGCCGGTGAGCTTTTCCGCAAGCGGATTGAGCAGCGTCACGCGCCCTTCGGCATCGGTGGCGATCACGCCATCGCCGATGGAGTTGAGCGTGACCGCGAGCTTTTCCTCGCTGACCTGCAAAGTCGCGTTGGTTTGCTGCAGTTGTTGATTGATTTTCTCCTGATCATCGAGCAAATGCTGTGTCTCAAGATGAACGAAGTCCTTCAGCCGGTGTCGTGTTTCGCGATAGATCAGGTAGGCGAACGAAAGCGCAAACAGCAGCGTCAACAGGCTGGCGGCGATGATGAGGGAAAACAGATGGCGCATGTTCGAGTCGAACCTGGTCTCGTTCTGCCGCAGCGCGCCTTCCTCGATCTGCAGGTAGCTCTTGATCTCGGCGCGGATGGAATCCATCAGCCGCTTGCCCTGGCCGCCGCTCATAAACGCCGCAATGGCAGGCGCGTCGTGGTTGCGGCGCGACTCGACGACGCGCGCCATTTGCGCCAATTGGACATCCACCAACGGGGCCGCCTTGTCCAGATGTTGGCGCGCGGCATCGATCAGGCTATGTTGACGCAACTCGCTTAGCTGGTCGCGCACGCTGTCGTGCGCCGGCGCATCCGGTTCGAGGAAGGATGCGTCGCCGGTGAGCGCATAGCCGCGCTGGCCGGTCTCGGCGTCGACCAGATCGGCCAGCAGCGCGTTTGCGCGAATGATCAGATTGTAGGTATGCGTGCGTGCCTCGGCCGCGGTCTCGATCTGCCTGAAGGACCAGAGCGATACCGCCACCACCAGCGCAACCAGCAGGGCTGCCGCAGCAAGCGACGCAACGATTTGATTGGTGGCTTTCACCGGCAGCGGCGGCGCGTCACGCAAAGGGGCGGTGTTCATTTGCGGGCTCCCGATCGGCTGGGCGCGCGCAGGGCCGCGCTGTGCTGCGCCGCCGGAATCTGGAGAAGGCTGTCCTGCCGCCGCGTCGCTTGCGGCAGCAGGCGGGCGAATTCCTTTTTTACGACCGCGTAGCACTCGCACACCTGGACTTCGAGTCCCGCGCGGTCGAGCACGGTGATGTGGCCGCGGCGGTAGCTGATCACGCCGGCCTGCTGCAGCTTGCCGGCGGCCTCGGTCACGCCCTCGCGGCGCACGCCGAGCATGCTCGCGACCAGTTCCTGCGTCATGATCAACTCGTTGGTCGGCATGCGGTCGAGCGTCAGCAGCAGCCAGCGGCACAATTGCTGCACCAGGGAATGATGCCGATTGCAGGCCGCGGTCTGCGACATTTGCGTGATCAGCGCCTGGGTGTAACGCAGCAGCAGCTGCTGCATCGGTCCGGCGCGCTTGAATTCCTGCAGAATCAGCTGCGATTTCAGCCGATAGCCCTCGCCCCCGGTCTGTACCACGGCCCGGCTCGGCGTCGTATTGCCGCCCATGAACAGCGAAATGCCGAGCATGCCTTCATTGCCCACGCCCGCGATTTCGGAGGATGCGCCGTTCTCCATGACGTAGTGCAGCGACAGAATCGCCGTGGTCGGGAAATAGACATGCTGCAGCAGGCCGCCGGACTCATGCAGAACGTCGCCTAGCAGCAGCTCGACGGGTTCGAGATGCGGGGCGAGGCGTTCGAATTCGGCCGCAGGCAGCGCGGCGAGCAGTTGGTTCTGAATAGGGCTTGGAGAAGCGCGCATCGACAATGTCCGCATACCGTCCTGCATCGATACTGCCAGCGGATCGGCCGGGTAAAAGGCAAGAGCGCTGCCCGATGTTGGCGAGCGTAGCACGATTGGGCCCAGCGCTATGTGCGCTAACCCACATAGCGGGTTTAGCCGGAAAGCGACCGCCGCCCGGTCTGTGGGCGCTTGTGTATGCCAGCGTACAGACTCCGGCGGCGCCGTCAAAGAGAATTGGCGCATGCTGTGCCTGAACGCCGTGCCGGTCGCGGAGGTTGGGATTGCGCAGCCCCCTGAGTCGGACAGCCGTAGGAGACGAGCATGAACCGGGATCGAATCGAAGGCAACTGGAAGCAATTCAGCGGCAAATTGCGCGAACGCTGGGGCAGGCTCACCGGCGATGCAGCGGATATGTTCGCCGGAAAGCGCGACCAGCTGGCTGGCAGCATGCAGGAGCAGCGCGGTCTGGTGCAAGAGGAATCGGAGCGCCAGCTCGAGGATTTTCTGCATCGCAACCGCGACTGGAATTCATCCAAACGCTAATTTCGTCGATTGATACTCAAAGGAATCCATTGTGAACATTCGTAACAGCATATTGTCCGGGCTGTGCGCGCTGCTGGCACCGCTGTTGGTGCTGGCACCGCTGGCCTTCTCTTCCACGATCGCGCAGGCGCAGCAGTCCGCCTACGCGGTCAGTATTGACGGTTTCGATGTCGAGCCGGCGCGTCAATTGAGCGCGGGCAACAGCTTGGTGTTTACTCTGTACGGCAGCGCGGGCGGGACGGCGACGGTCCGTATCGACCGTGTCGTGGACAGGTTCCCGCTGCAGGAAGTGGAATCCGGCGTGTATGAGGGCACCTACACCATCAGCAGCCGCGACCGGATCGCGGCCGATGCCATGGTCACCGCGAATTTGCGCGTGGGCAATCGGATCGCCACCGCAATTCTGGACGAATCGCTGCTCGCCGGTGCTCCTTCGCGTTCCGAGACCAAACGCGCGACCGATGCCGCCGCCCTGGCCGCGACCCCCAGAATCGACCGCTTCGAGGCGGATCGGGCCGCCAGCCTGAATCCGGGTGCCGACCTGTTCTTTTCCCTGACTGGAAGCCCGGGCGGGAAGGCCAGCGTCAGGATCAACGGAGTCAAGGGGAAGCTATTCCTGCAGGAAGTGGCGGCCGGCGTTTATGAAGGCGCCTATACCATCAAGGACCGCGACCGCATTCTGGCCAACTCGGCGGTAACGGCCACTTTGGCCCTGGGCAAGCGCGAGGTGAGCGTAGCGCTCGGCCAGTCCTTGCTGGCCGCGCCCGGGCGCGTCTCGTCCGCGCGCAGGGCGGCCAGAGTCTGCGCCAACTGCGGCGCGATCGAATCGATCGATGTGGTCGAAGTCAAGGGCGACGGCAGCTATCTCGGCAAGATCGCCGGCGGCGTGGTCGGTGCGATGATCGGCAGCCAGGTTGGACAGGGTCGGGGCACGACCGCGGCCGAGATCGCCGGCGCCGTGGGCGGCGCAGTGGCCGGCAATGAGATCGAAAAGCGCGTCAAAAAGAGCAAGCACTACGACGTCACCGTCCGCCTGCAGGGCGGCGGCACGCAGGTGATTTCCTACGCGACCGAGCCGGCCTTGAGAGTGGGCGACAAGGTCAGAGTGGAGAACGGCACGCTGGTGCCGAATCCGTAACAGCAGTGGCGCCGTGAAGAAATACTTCACGGCCTGTGTACGCTAGCGCACGGAACGCGACGGCATGCCGGCGGAGAATGACTCGGGCAAGTTGCCTGGCGCGTCTTCATGCTGAGTAGCAGCCGGGCCCCGGATATTAATGCGGTACTCAATGGAGAGTCTGATCATGAACATCAACAAAAGCATTTCCGCCGTTTTCCTGGCCGTCGCGCTCGCAACGACGCTGGGTTGCGCTTCGACCTCCACCAAAGAGGGCACGGGCGAGTACGTCGATGACACGGTCATCACCACCAAGGTGAAAGCGGCGATCTTCAACGAACCTTCGCTGAAATCCTCGGAAATCAACGTCGAGACGTTCAAGGGCGCGGTCCAGTTGAGCGGCTTCGTCAAGTATCAGGCTGACATCAACAAGGCGATCGAAGTCACGCGCGGCGTCAAGGGCGTGACCTCGGTCAAGAACGACATGCGCCTGAAGTAACAGCAGTCCGGAACGCCGGCCGGCCATCCGTTTGCGATGGACTGGGGCCGGTGTTCCGTTTCGACCAGAAATGATCCGCGCGTCGCGCATATAGCGGGCGACGCCAGTTCAGCCGAGGCGTTGCGCTTCGGTGTCGGGGACAATGTCCCGCGGTGAGGCGCTCAGCTCGTCGCGCGCCCTTTGAAGTACGCTTCCAGGTCGTCCGCGCTGCCGATGAGTTTGCCGCCGATGAATACCTGCGGCCAAGTGCCGCGGCCGGAGACGGCACGCAGCGTGCTCGAGGTGATGTGCCCGCCAAGGCTGATTTCGTCGTAGCGATAGCCCTTGGAATCGAGCAGCGCTTTGGCGCGCGCGCAGTGCGGGCAGCCGGGCTTGGCGAAGATCACCACGGGCTCGGGCGCAACCGCCTTCGGGTTGATGTATTTGAGCATGGTGTCGGCATCGGAAACCTCGAACGGATCGCCTTCCTTGTCGGGTTCGATGAACGTCTTCTCGATCACGCCGTTCTTGACCAGCATCGAATAGCGCCAGGAGCGCTTGCCGAAACCCAGATTGGATTTGTCGACCAGCATGCCCATGCCGGCGGCAAATTCGCCGTTGCCATCGGGAAGCAGCGTGATGTTCTCGGCTTCCTGGTCCTGCTTCCATTCGTTCATGACGAATGCGTCGTTCACCGACAGGCAGACGATTTCGTCCACACCGTTCGCTTTGAACACCCGGGCGAGTTCGTTATAGCGCGGCAGATGCGTGCTGGAGCAGGTCGGCGTATAGGCGCCGGGCAGGCAGAATACGACCACGGTCTTTCCCGTGAATACCGCATCCGTGCTCACGTCCTGCCACTGGTTGTCGGCGCGGGTCTTGAATACGACTTTGGGTACGTGTTTGCCTTCTAGGCTGTTGGCGCTGGGCAGCATGGTTTTTCCTCTCGAAATGAGTCGGTGAAGTGAAGTCGTGGCAACGATAGCTCTATTGCCGCGGAATATTCTGTACGCCGGCGCACCAAGGGACCGCCCCTGCGCCGGTTCGGGCGCGGGCGCGGACGTTATGTGCCGCCTGCGCTCCCTTTGGCCTCTGCAGCGGCCGGCAATGCTTGGTCCGCATCGCCGCGTTCATCCAATGCGGCGAGAACCAGATCCGGATTCATCGATTGCTTCAGCGCTGCCGCCTCCGGATCGTGGCGGTCTATGACGTTGGGCAAATCGCGCCGCAGTTCTTCCAGCAGATCGATGAGTTTGGCGGCTTTCTGCTCGGTCAATAGCGTCACCTTCAGCATCAGATGCGCGTGTTGTTCGGAAAGTTTGGCGATCCGGTTTTGCTTGATCAGCACCACGGTCGCGGTCAGCAGCGCGCCCAGTCCGACGATTCCCTGCAGCCAGAAAAACGGCGCCGGATCGAATGCGGACATGCCGAAGCGGGGCAATTCCGCGCTGGCCAGCATCCACAGCGCGACAACGAGCAGAATGAAGCCGAGAAACACCGGCTGCCCGAGAAAGCGGCTGATGCGTTCGAGGATGCGTTGCGAACGGGTAATCTTTTGCTCTTCGCGCGTGTAGAAATCCAGCACGGCCTCGATATTCTGGCTGATCTGGTCGTGTTCGGATTCGAACGGCGCTTGCCGGGGTTCCGCGGGCCGCGCCGTCGAAGCAGCGCTTCTGGCTTTCATCAGGTGATGTTCCTTGTGCGCGCCGCGCGCACCGGTTCGTTGTTCTTGAAAATGGCAGGCACGGCCGGGCGCCTGTAATATTGCGGCAGGTTATACGCGCGCCCCGGCGCCGTCTGTTCGGCAGCGAACTTAACCGCGCGCTATGCGCGCCAGCGTACTGAAACAGTTCCGCGCTTCGCGTAATCTGGCTGGAAATTGCACGGCGCTGGCAGCCGGGGGCAGTTCACTGAACGGAGGAAGTCATGCAGCTATTCCTGATCCTGGGTATCGCCTTCGCCATCGGCGCGGTGACGTTTGCTTTGCAGAACAGCGTGCCGGTGTCGGTCGCCTTCGCGTTCTGGCACTACGACAGTTCGCTCGCGGTAGTGCTGCTGGTGGCGCTTGGCCTGGGCGCTCTCATCGCCGGTCTGGTATCGACTCCCAGTATGATCAAGGGGCAGTGGGCCGGGGCGCGGCTGCGGCGCCAGGTCGCCGGCCTGGAGGAGGAGAGGGCGCTACTGCAGCGCCGCGTACTTGAGCTCGAAGCTCAGGCAGCGCAGAGAGCTCCGGCGGCAGCGCCGGCAGCGGAGGGCGCGGCGCCCTATGTCGGCCTGAAGTCGCTGATGATGGGCCACGACGAGGCAAATCGGGATTGACCGCGGACGGGTGTCGCGACCCGGGGCCCGAATTGCGTTTGCATCGGCATTGTTCGCGCTGATCGATCTGCGCCTTGACCATGGATGATTCGGACCGGCCGCGCGCGGCGGAAGGGGTACAACCCGCGGCAAAACCGCGCGCGCTGCGTGCGATCGCCCTGTTCGAGGCGTGCAAAGGCCTCGCGGCGCTAGCGGCCGTGATCGGCGTGCTCGACCTGATGCATCACAACGTACGCCAGCTCGCGATCGCGTTGATCGGGCGCTTCGGCCTGGATCCGGATGCGCGCTATCCTTCGATTCTCCTGCATTACGCCGACTTGCTCCCAGGCGCCAATGTGCGTCTATTGGTGGCGCTCGCCTCCGGCTACATTGTCCTGCGTTTGCTCGAGGCTTACGGGCTTTGGAACGCGCGGGCCTGGGGCGAATGGCTGGGCGCGTTGTCGGGCGGGATCTATATTCCGTTCGAGGCCGTCCATCTTGTGCATCGGCCCTCGCTCATCAACGTCCTGGTGCTCTCAGGCAACGCAATTACGGTCGGCTATCTCGCGTTCTTGCTGTGGCGCCGGCGCGGGCACGCGGTATCCCGCCCTGCCGGGAACTGATGCTGCACCCTGCGGCCGATGAAGAATCCGACCGCTATGTATGCTTGCGCACAGAACGGTGCAGGGTTCGGGCACATGCTGCAGCCATAGTTGGCAAACCGTAGGGGAGCAAACCATGAAACGCAATGCAAGTCACGGCCGCAAATCAACGAAACTCCCGGTCGCCTGGCGCGAGGCCGAGTATGCCGCTCTGCGCGCCAACGCCGCAGACCGCCATGACGATCGCGTGAGCGAGAACTTTTTCGATGCCGAGGACGAGCGGGCGCAGGTCGACCTCATTGTCCAGGCGATGATGCACGGCGCGTAATGCGGGCCGGCCATGCATCCATGCCTGCGCCCTTCCGCCATGGTCCAGTGCAGCGCGGACAGCGTTGACTATACTTTGTAACCCAACTGTTTTCCTGAAAGGAAGCCATCGTGCAATCTACAATCAAACGCAATCCGGCCGGAGCCGGACCTAGCACAACGCCCGCGCTGGTGTTGTCGGCGTGTGCTGTTGCTGCCCTGCTGTTCGCGGGCATGGCGGCCGCCGGCGGCAAGCTGTCGGATGCGCAGGCGCGCTATCGGCAGGACCGTGCCGCATGCATGAGCGGCCAGTCCAACGAGGATCGAGCCACTTGTCTGCGCGAAGCCGGCGCGGCGCTGCAGGCGGCCAGGCGCGGGCAACTCCGCGACGACCAAGGCGCCTACGAACGAAATCGGCTGCTTCGCTGCGACCGCCTGAAGGGCGACGATCGCGCGGATTGCATACGCCGGATGCACGGCGAGGGCACGGTCAAGGGCAGCGTGGAGAGCGGAGGCACGTACCGCGAACTCCGGACGACGGTGCCGGCGCAGTAGTCCGATTGCATGCACTAGCCGCGCGCCTGTACGAGGCGCTTGCAGGTGCGCCGGGAAATTAGCATGCACCTCGAGCAACTCTGGGACCTGATCAGAAAATCCGTACTCGCGTGGCTGGATGATTACGCCCCGAGCATGGGCGCCGCGCTCGCCTATTACACCCTGTTCTCGCTTGCCCCGTTGCTGATTATCGCTATTGCGGTCGCCGGCCTGGTGTTCGGCCAGGACGCAGCGCGCGGAGAAATCGTCGCGCAGATCCAGGGCCTGATCGGACGCGAAGGCGCAATCGCGGTGCAAGGTTTGCTCAAAAGCGCCAGTGCACCCGCTCAGGACATCCTTGCGACGGCGATAAGCGTCGTGACGCTGGTCATCGGGGCGACGACGGTGTTCGCGGAATTGCAGAGCGACCTCGACCGCATCTGGCGCGTTCCCGCCCCGGCGCGAGTAAACGGCATCTGGAGCTTTGTGCGCTCGCGCCTGCTCTCGTTCGGCCTGGTGCTCGGACTCGGATTTCTGCTGCTGGTCTCGCTGGTAGTCAGCGCCGCGATCGCCGCGTTCGGCAAATGGAGCTATGGCTTTTTCGAGGGCCGGGAAGCCTATTTGCATACGCTTAATTTCGGCATTTCCTTCGCCATTACGACTGCGCTGTTCGCGCTGATTTTCAAACTCATGCCGCGTGCCAGCATCGCCTGGCGCGACGTGTGGATCGGCGCGGGCGTCACCTCGCTCCTGTTCGAAATCGGCAAGCTGCTCATCGGTCTTTATCTGGGGACGACCAGCGTGGCCTCGGGTTTCGGCGCCGCCGGGTCGCTGGTCGTGCTGCTGCTGTGGGTCTATTTTTCGGCACAGGTTTTCCTGCTCGGCGCCGAATTCACCTGGGTGTATGCGCACGAGTACGGCTCGAAACGGGCGCAGGCCGGGGATAAGACGGCTGCCGCGGTGCCAAGCCGCGCCGGCGCCGCGGCCAAACCGCGCGCTCGCGCCCGATCGAACGCAGGGCTTCGATGATATTTCGCCAGCTGTTTGAACCGCTATCGAGCACTTATACCTATCTGCTCGGGTGCGACCAGACCGGCCAGGCCGTATTGATCGATCCGGTTATCGTCGCCGTAGACCGCGACTTGACCGAGATCCGCCGACTCGGACTCACGCTCGCCTATACCCTGGATACTCACATCCATGCCGATCACATCACGGCGGCGCTGGAACTGAAGCAGAAGGCGGGAAGCAGGATCGCGGCGCCGGCGTACGACCGGCTGCCGTGCGCCGACGTCGGCATCGAAGAAGGCAAGCCGTTTCAGGTCGGCAGCATCGTGCTTCAGCCATTGCACACACCGGGCCACACCGACGGGCATTTTGCGTATCTGTCGGGTGACAGGGTGTTTAGCGGAGACGCGCTGCTCATCGACGGCTGCGGTCGCACCGATTTCCAGAACGGCGATGCCGCCGCTTTGTACAAAAGCGTCCAGGAGAAGTTGTTTTCCCTGGCGGATGACGTCCTGGTGTACCCGGCGCACGATTACAAGGGTCGCCGCGTTTCGTCGATTGCGCAGGAAAAGAATCGCAATCCCCGGCTCGGGCAGGGGCGGACGCTGGAGGAGTTCCAGAGCATCATGGCGAGCCTGAACCTGCCCTATCCGCATTTCATCGATTATGCGTTGCATGGCAACAAGCTGTGCGGCGTGTGCCCGGGCGGACTGCCCGAGAATCTGCAGCAGTACTGCCGGCACATGAGCGAAAGTCCACAGGGCTGAAATGGCCGTACACCGCAGGGAGAGGCACCGGCTGCAAAGCATCGGCTGGCTGCGCGCGGCGGTACTGGGCGCGAACGATGGCATCGTATCGACGTCGAGCCTCGTGCTCGGCGTGGCCGCTTCGGGCGCGAGCCACGGCAGCATACTGATTGCGGGAACCGCCGGCCTCGTCGCGGGCGCCATGTCGATGGCGACCGGCGAATACGTTTCGGTGCACTCACAGGCAGATACCGAAAAGGCCACGCTCGAGCAAGAGCGCGTCGAACTTAGAGACGACTATGGCGGCGAACGCCGGGAATTGACGGCAATCTATGTCGGCCGCGGCCTGGCGCCCGCCCTGGCCAAGGAAGTAGCCGAGCAACTCATGGCCCATGATGCACTGGGTGCGCATGCGCGTGACGAACTCGGCATTTCCGGGACACTCAGGGCATGGCCGCTACAGGCGGCATTGGCCTCTGCCGCCAGTTTCGCGACCGGGGCCGCCATGCCGCTCGTGGTCGTTGCGCTGGCGCCCGAGGCTGGCCTGATTGCCGTGGTTTCTGCAGCTTCGCTTGTGTTTCTCGCAGTCCTCGGAGGATTGGCGGCGCATATCGGCAGCGCGAACATCGTGACTGGAATCATGCGAGTAACATTCTGGAGTGCCCTGGCCATGGGGGTCACTGCAGCGATCGGGGCGCTGCTCGGAACCGCTGCCTGAGCAGCAGGCAGCGCGTCGCCGTACCGGGCAGTTTGGCGGGCAAGACGCGAAGCGGAAAGGAAGAACCGATATGGATGGCACCAGACGTGATGCGGCGAAGTCGGATGCGCTGGTACTGTTCGGCGTGACCGGCGATCTCGCGCATAAGAAGATCTTTCCGGCGCTGTACGCGTTGGCGAAGCGGGGCATGCTCGACGTTCCGGTGATCGGCGTCGCTTCCTCCAAGTGGAGTCTGGCGCAGCTGCGCCAGCGGGCGACGGACAGCATAAAGGCATCCGGCCGGATCGATGACCGGCGTGCTCTGCATCATTTGCTCTCCCGGCTGCGCTATGTCGCCGGCAACTACCATGATGCGCAGACGTTCAAGGCGCTGAAGCGGACGCTCGGCAATTCCCGGCGCCCGGCCTACTATCTTGCAATTCCCCCCTCGCTATTCGCGCCTGTCATCAATGGACTCGGCGCCGCCGGCCTGGCCAAGCAAGCGCGCGTCATCGTCGAAAAGCCGTTCGGACGCGACTTGGCCTCGGCGCGGGCGCTCAACCGCGTCGCCGGGGCGGTGTTTGCGCAGGACTCGATTTTTCGCATCGATCACTTCCTGGCGAAGGAAGCGATCATGAACATCCTGTATTTCCGTTTCGCCAATTCGTTCCTGGAGCCGATCTGGAACCGCAATTACGTGGCCAGCGTTCAGATCACCCTGTCCGAGAAGTTCGGCGTCGAAGGCCGCGGCGCGTTCTACGAAACCGCCGGCTGTCTGCGCGACGTCATCCAGAACCATCTGTTCCAGATAGTCGCGCTGCTGGCCATGGAGCCGCCGACCTACCGTGGATTCGGCGCCGTGCACGGCGAAACGTCCGATGTGTTCCAGGCCATGCGCCCGCTACAGCCGGGCGACCTGGTGCGCGGCCAGTACGCCGGTTACCGCAAGGAGCCGGGCGTGGCGAAGGGATCCGACGTTGAAACCTTCTGCGCCTTGCGGCTGCATATCGACTCGTGGCGCTGGGAGGGCGTGCCCTGGTACCTGCGCTCGGGCAAGTGTCTGGCCGGGACGGCAGCCGAGGTGATCGTCCAGCTGAAGCCGCCGCCGCAGCGTTTGTTCGCCGACTCGGCGCCCACGGCCGGGCGCGCCAATTATTTGCGCTTTCGGCTTTCCCCCAATTCTGCCGTCGCGCTCGCTGCCCGCGTCAAGCGGGCGGGCAAGCAGTTCGTAGGCGATCAGCGCGAACTCTACCTGTGCGACGAGCGGCCGAGCGAGGAAGCGCCTTACGAGAGGCTCCTGGGTGACGCCATGGCCGGCAATGGCGCGCTGTTCACGCGTGAAGACGCCGTCGAAGCGGCATGGGCCGTGGTGGATCCGGTGCTGACGCAGCATCCGCGGGCCAAGCCCTACAAACGCGGCAGCTGGGGGCCGAGGGAAGCGGACACATTGATCGCAGCAGATGGCTGCTGGTACAACCCGGGCTTGAGCGATGCCGCTTCCGCTTGACGATTACGCGCTGATAAATGATCTGCTTGACTACGATTTTCCGGCACCGACGGGGCCGGCCGGGTCCGTCGGTGGACACCAGGAGACGACATGAACGCCACACAGCAGCTGCACGATCTGGGCCAGAGCCTCTGGCTCGACAACATTACGCGCGGGCTGCTGACCAGCGGCACGCTCAGCCGCTATATCAAGGACCTTTCCGTGACCGGGCTTACCTCCAACCCGACCATCTTCGATCACGCCATCAAGAACGGCGATTTCTACGATGCGGCGATCCGCAGCAAGGCGCTCGCGGGCGAGTCGGGCGAGGAATTGTTCTTTCAACTTGCGCTGGAGGACCTGGTCCAGGCCGCCGATCTGTTCCGGCCGATTCACGACGCCACCGGAGGTGTAGATGGCTGGGTGTCGCTGGAGGTATCGCCTTTGCTCGCGCACGACACCGCCGGCACCATCGGAGCGGCGGCGCGGCTGCATGCGCGCGCGCAGCGGCCCAATCTGTTCATCAAGATTCCCGGCACCGCGGCGGGCATTGCGGCGATCGAGGAGACGATTTTCGCCGGCGTGCCGGTGAACGTGACGCTGCTGTTCTCGCGCGAGCATTACATCGCCGCCGCCGAAGCGTATATGCGCGGCATCGAACGGCGCATTGCCGCCGGCCTGGATCCGGGGGTCGCGTCCGTGGCGTCGATCTTCATCAGCCGCTGGGATGCGGCGGTCAAGGACAGGGTTTCGGCCGCGTTTCGCAACCGCCTCGGCATTGCCATCGCCATGCGCACCTATAAAGCCTACCGCGATCTGCTGGCGTCCACGCGCTGGCAGAAGCTCGCCGCTTCCGGCGCGCGGCAGCAGCGCCTGCTCTGGGCCAGCACCGGCACCAAGGACCCCGCGGCGTCGGACACGCTTTACCTCGAGGCGCTCGCAGCGCCCGACACGATCAATACCATACCGGAGAAGACGCTGCTCGCTTTTTCCGAACACGGCAAGGTGGACAAGCTGTTGCCAGCCGATGAGGGCTACGCCGAAGCCGTGCTCGCGGAATTTACGCGCGAGGGCGTCGACGATGAAGCGCTCGCGGCTGAACTCCAGCGCGAAGGCACCGCGGCCTTCGCCCAGTCATGGAATGATCTGATGTACCGCATCGACCAGAAGTCCGGGGAATTGACGCAGGCCGGGCGGGGATGAGCCGCCCGGCCGAAGCGGGGATTCGATTGCGCTCAGCCGGGCAGTCTCATATCGACGACGACACATAGGTCTTCGCCGAAGCGGATTGCGCCCAGCCTTGCCATGAGGTCCCGCTCCTGTTCCGGCGAATTCAGGCGCAGCAGGCAAACGGCCTGGCGTTTGTCGGCGCCGACCATGGACATTACATCGAGGTGGGACACCGACCCGAAGCCGGAGCAATAGGTGCGCAGCGCCGATTCCAAGCTGCGGATGTCGTCGCAACGTGACAATTCCTGCAATGCTTGATTCATGGCGCTTTTGCCTCCTGTTCCTGCAGCGCGCTCTGCGCTGGTTCCCGCTGGCGTGCGGTCGGCGTTGCAGCGGCCGGCTGCGCGCGACGCGCGCTTCGTTGTGGGGCCGAGCCAAGCAATCTGCTGCGTTAATTCTCGTTCCGCTGCAGCCGGCCGTCTGTGCATTGCCGCACATATGAATCGCCGCTGCGCGTGGCAGACCTGTTGCGCGGTAAGCGCGCCGCCGCACCGACCTACATCCGTGCTTGGGGCATCCTTAGCGCAACGGTGAGCGCGTCCGTTCATCTGCTACGGCACTTGCCGCAACGATCACGCAGGAGAATCAAATGAAGAAGTCGACCATCGCGACGGCCATCACGGCAATCGCAATTGCAGTTGTCGTACCGTTTGCGCTCGCGCAGACGGCGTCAAGCCCCGACGCGCCGCCGCCAGCCGCGGCGGCGCGCGTTTACCAAGCCGGCCCGGGCATGATGGGCGGGAGCGCTCAAGGGCAAGGTGCGTACGGGCCCGGCGCGACGAGCGGCTATGCGCAAGGCCAGGGAAGCCGCGGTCCCGGCATGATGGGCGACTATGAGGCCAGCTGGATGCACGAATATGGCGGCATATGGACGCTGATACTGCTGGTCGTCGGGCTTGTCGGCCTTGCGGCTTGGATCGTCAAGCAAAAAACCAAATGAATGGATAGAGATCGAATCGCTTTTGCAGCAGCACACGATCTGCCGCAAGCAATCTTGAAGTGCCGGCTCAGTGGGCGAGGGTTAACCCGAGCTGTTCGTGTTGCGCCCTTAGCCTAATCGATTCAAGCGTTCGGCGTGGCCGCCCCCTCGGCCTTTGTTTCGCGTACGTGCGCTGGCGTACAGACCGGCTTGGACCGAAGCGCAGAATCTAGGCAGCGCTGCATATCACCCGGCAGATGTCGGGAATGCGCAAGGCGATACGCAATCGAATGGTGCAAACCTGCAGCAAGCATGGCCAGGTGGATCCGGACCATTTGTGTGTCAATCAAAACGACAAAGAATGAAGAGGAAATCCATGGCTGAGAATAGCGCTGTAGTGGCAATCTACAACACCCACACCGAGGCGGAAGCGAGCGTCAAGGAACTCCAGCGGTCCGGTTTCGACATGAAGAAGCTGTCCATCGTAGGCAAGGACTATCACACCGAAGAGCACGTCGTCGGCTACTACAATGCCGGCGACCGCATGAAGGTCTGGGGCAAGCTGGGCGCCTTTTGGGGTGGCTTCTGGGGGCTGCTGTTCGGGTCGGCTTTTTTCATGATCCCGGGCATCGGTCCCATCGTCGTGTTCGGCCCGCTGGTCGGCTGGATTGTCGGCGCACTCGAAGGCGCGGTGGTGGTCGGTGGAATCAGTGCATTGGGTGCCGGGCTGTACAGCATCGGCATCCCCAAGGACAGCATCATGCAGTACGAGGCGGCGCTCAAGTCCGACAAATTCCTTGTCATCGCTCACGGCACGCCGGGCGAGGTGGCCCGGGCCAAGGGCATTCTCGATACCAGCGGCGCAGGCCAGGTCGCGGCCCATCATGGCGTATCGGCAGCTTAGGGCCTATAACAAGGCGCTGCCTGCTGCAGCGCCTGCCGCCGCCCAATTTTGCCATGGAGATCCAATGATCATGCTTCAGCGGACCAATATTACGAGTGGTGACATCGTCAATCACAAACTGACGCATGTCGATCGCGAAGTGAGCGTGCTCGATGCAAGCAAGCTGATGCGCAAATCGGGCTCGACCGAGCTCCTCGTCACGGCTGAAGCCGACGGCGTGCTGCGGCCGGTCGCTATCCTGACGGCGAAAGACATCGTTACCCGGGTCATTGCGACCGAACTCGATCCGGCCGTGCTGACCACGGGGGATATCGCATGGCCGGGAGCGGCCGCCGCAGATGCCGCGGCCGGCGCCGTGGAGAAGTGGCGGCGCTTCCAGGACAGTCAATGCGAGGCGCTGGCCGTTATGGATGGCGAGGGCCGCCTCGTCGGCACGGTGAGGCGCGATGAATTGGCCTATGCGGGGCCGAACGCTGGCTATCGGGTGCTCGGGGAAAGCAAGCCTTAAATATGCAGCCACGGCTGCGGAGGAGGCAAATATGCCATTGATCACCGGTTGCAAGATCTTCGTCGACGAAAAATCCATGGCGGCGGCTTATTCGCTGGATCAAGCTCACCGCCTTGCGCTTCCGTATCTCGACAAGCAGCAGTCCATCAAGATCGAGATTCAAATTGAGTCGCGGCCAAACCAGGTGTGGGCTTACGACTACGCTATCAAGTCGTGGGTCTTGCAAAGACAGCCCGTCGGAAACGATAGGGAGCACCGAGGTGGCTCACTTTGCCGCGCGTTATCGCGGCGGCGCCAATGGCGACCAGGAGTTTTCAGTTCTGCCCTGAATCGGATAGCCGATTCGAATACCCCCAATCGCAGCTGAGCTGCGTCGCGTATCTCAGCATGGAATTCCTGCTGAGCGAAGCCCTGCCCATCTTCGTCAGGTGATCGATAAGGACGGAGCGCGACACGCGCTCCACCCGTATGCCGATCCGGGGCAATTGCCGATTACCCGTTTGCGCAAACCGAACGGAGAGTGGTTGCGTTCGGAGGTCGGCTGGCAATCAATCGCCATTTACTGCGTGACCGATTGCCCTTCCCTGGTTGTAATGCGTTCCGACCTTCGCATCGAATTTGACCCTGCCTGCCTCGAACAGCGTCACGATATCAGAACCGCCAAACGAGAAGAATCCAAATTCCTCTCCTTTGGCGAGAGTCGTTCCCACCTCTGCAGTCAGGGTTACCGAGGAGACTTGTGCCATGCCGATCGGTAAGACGGCCACCAATCCCAGCGCGGAGTCGATGACGATGAGTCCCCGGTCTTGCGTGAATTGGTAGCCGGTCCCGTCGATGCTGCCGAGCGACCCGTCCGCTCTCTTGATCACGTCCAGGGTCACATTGCCAGGAATCTTGCGCGCCTCTTTCACCACCCCGGCCACTGGTCCGTGATACCGGTGGTAGTCGTTGACGTTGAGGAAACTGTGCGTGAACACGCCGCCGCGAAACTGGTCCTGGTAGGGGCTGCCGTCGAGGAGCTCGATTACGGACCATGTCAAACCTTTGACCGTAATCTTTGAATCGCTGTTGATCGACCAATGCCCTTGAAAAACACTGTCAGCCGGGGAAACGATTACGCCGTCGTTGCGCAGACCATCCACGGGTCTTTTCCCGGGCCGGACCTGCCGGGCGAAGAACTGGTTGAACGTCAACCATCCGCTCGGCGCCACGCAATAATCCTCGATGTGATAGCTGGGGTTGGAAAAGAAGCTCTTTATTCCCTTGGCGGATTCAGTCGTATCGAGAAAGGAGCCCCAGTTTTCGGCGAACTTGCGGCTCCATCGCTGAAACGATGCGTCCGCTTGCAGGACGCTATCTGGCGACAGGTTGATGAGATAATAAAACTTGAGGAGTACCGCGTGCAGGTTCCTGTCCGTTGGTATCAGGGTGACCATCTTATTCAAGAAGTCGTAGTATTGCGCGAAAGTCACCACATCGGAGCGGTCCGCCTTGCGGATCGATTCTTCGAGAGCGTCCGCCAAGTCCTGCCTCGATTCGAGAAGCGCAATCAACTCCTTGACTATGGGCTGATGTTTTTTCACGGTGTTCGATCGCTCCTGTGTCGTAAGCGCCAGACCCTGCCAAACAAGCGGTCCGGCCACCGATATCGCGCTGATCCCGCCGCCGGGATCCAAGTCGAACCATAGTCTCCGTTCCACAGCCCGCGCTGTGCGGCAGCGCACACAACGAGCAGGTATTGCAGAGTGTCGGACCTTGGAGCGATGTCAGGACCCTATGTACGCCAGGCAACAGAACACCATCTGACAAATCTCTACCATTGCGGTGCCGCGTTTCCATCGACTCGCAGGCACAAGGTCCTTTCAATTGTGAAAGAGAAGCACACGCGGGCACCAACGACAAGCCCGGGTGTTGCCGCGGGGTCCATTCACATCACCGGAGAAGCCGGATGGCAGTTGCCAATTTAAATGAATTGAATGCATTGATGGCGCGAGTAAAGAAAGCGCAGGCAGCCTATGCCGAGTTTTCGCAGGCGCAGGTGGACGCGGTCTTTCGCAGCGCCGCGCTGGCCGCAGCCGATGCGCGGATTCCGTTGGCCAGGCTCGCTGTGGAAGAAACGGAAATGGGCGTGTTCGAAGACAAGGTCATCAAAAACCATTTCGCGTCCGAATATATCTACCACAAGTACAAGGACGAAAAGACCTGCGGCATCCTGTCGCACGATGACGATTTCGGAACCATTACTATCGCCGAGCCAATCGGCATCATTTGTGGAATCATCCCATGCACCAATCCGACATCCACGGCGATCTTTAAGGCGCTGATCTGCCTCAAGACGCGCAACGGCATAGTTTTTGCGCCGCATCCGCGGGCGCGAAAATCCACCTGTGACGCCGCGCGCCTGATCCTCGAAGCCGCGGTCGCGGCAGGCGCCCCGAGGGACATCATCGGCTGGATCGACGAGCCGAGCATCGAGTTGTCGGAACAGCTCATGCACCATCCCGACATCAACCTGATTCTGGCTACCGGGGGGCCGAGCATGGTGCATGCGGCCTATTCATCGGGTAAACCGGCGATTGGAGTCGGTGCCGGAAATACGCCCGTGGTGATCGATGAAACCGCGGATATCAAACGCGCCGTCGCCTCCATCCTGATGTCCAAGACGTTCGACAATGGCGTTGTCTGCAGTTCGGAGCAGGCGGTAATTGCCGTCGACAGTGTGTATGCGAGCGTACGCGAGCGCTTCTCTCTTCACGGCGGCTACATCCTTGCGCCGGGCGAATTGACGGCCGTGCGAAAAGTCATCTTCAAGGATGGGCACCTGAATGCCGACATCGTCGGGCAGTCTGCGTGCAGGATCGCCAAGATGGCGGGGATCGAAGTGCCGCGGAACACCCAGGTGCTCATTGGCGAAGTCTCCGAGGTGTCAGAGGTCGAGGTGTTTGCCCACGAAAAGCTTTCTCCGACGCTGGCAATGTACGGTGCCGCTGACTTTTCAGCCGCCTGCGCCAAGGCCGGCGCGCTCGTCGCGTTGGGCGGCATGGGCCATACCTCCGTGCTTTACACGGATCAGGATTTGCAGACCGAGCGCATCCGCCACTTCGGCAACAAGATGAAGACCGCACGCATTCTGATCAACACGCCGTCATCCCAGGGCGGAATCGGCGACCTATACAACTTCAGCTTGCCGCCCTCGATGACACTGGGATGTGGCTCCTGGGGCGGCAATTCGATATCGGAGAACGTCGGCCCCAAGCATCTGATCAACAGGAAGATCGTCGCCAAACGGGCCGAAAACATGCTGTGGCACAAACTGCCGAAATCCATCTATTTCCGGCGCGGCTGCCTTGCGCCGGCTCTCGAAGACCTGGTCGGGCGCAGTCGCTGCCTGATCATCACCGACCGATTCCTTCTGCAGCACGGCCATGTTGACGATTGCGTGCACCTGCTCAAGAAAAAGGGCATGCAAGTCGAATGTTTTGCCGAGGTGTCCGCGGACCCTAGCTTGGCCGTGGTGCGCAAGGCGCTCGCAGTCGCAAATGCATTCCAGCCCGACGTGATTCTGGCGCTGGGTGGCGGCTCTCCAATGGACGCCGCCAAAATCATGTGGGTGATGTACGAGCATCCGGATGTTCATTTTGCCGATTTGGCGCTGCGTTTCATGGATATCAGAAAACGCATCTATCGGTTTCCGAAGATGGGTATCAAGGCGTTATTGGTGGCCGTGCCGACGACCTCCGGTACCGGCTCCGAGGTAACACCGTTCGCCGTGGTGACCGATGAAGTCACCGGTGTGAAATATCCGATTGCAGACTACCAACTGACCCCGAGCATGGCCATCGTCGATGCCGATCTGGTCATGAACCTGCCCAAGTCGCTCACGGCATATGGCGGTATCGATGCTGTGACGCATGCCATTGAGGCCTATGTGTCGGTGATGGCAAACGAATATACCGATGGTCAGGCACTGCAGGCTCTCAAGATGCTGAAACAATACCTGCCGTCGGCGTTCCTGCATGGTGCAAATGAACCCGCGGCGCGCGAGCAGGTGCACAATGCCGCCACCATCGCCGGCATTGCATTTGCCAACGCTTTCCTGGGTGTTTGCCACTCGCTGGCCCATAGCCTGGGAGCCGAATTTCACCTTGCGCATGGTCTGGCCATCGCACTACTGCTGTCCAACGTCATCCGCTACAACGCTGCCGATATCCCTTCCAAGCAGACCGCCTTCAGTCAATATGACCGTCCGCAGGGAGTGCGGCGCTATGCGCAGATTGCACGCCATATTGGACTGCAGGCCGAGCACGACCACCAGTGTGTCGCGAATCTGATCGGATGGGTGGATGAACTCAAAACGACGCTGGAAATCCCCGCATCCATCCAGGCCGCCGGCATCAAGGAGGCGGATTTTCTGGCCAAAGTCGATCGCATCGCCGAAGCCGCATTCGACGATCAATGCAGCGGTGCCAATCCGCGTTCGCCTCTTGTCGTGGAACTTAGGCAGCTGTTGCTCGACAGCTATTACGGCCGTTCGTTTCAGGAAGTCTATGCAACGTGAAGGAAGTCTGGTGCCAATGCCGGCCAGCTAGGAGAGCTGATCAGGAATTACGCGCTCCTTGGTGCGCTAGCGAACAGAAATCGCCCGCAATGGCGCGTAGCTTGAAATGCGGCAGCCAATCACAAGGACGACGAACATGAATCCAATCACCGCGTTTCTGGTCTTCGTGCTGGTACTCGCGGGCCTGGCCGCAGGCCAATGGGCGAATCTCTACCTTGCGCTGCCGTTCTTCGTCGCCGCAGCCATCATCGCGGCCTCGCTGAAGATGGCCAACGCCTGGGAGAAGTTCGTCATTCTGAGGATGGGAAAACTGCAAAGCGTGAAGGGGCCGGGCATGTTCGCCATCATCCCGATTATCGACAATGTGGTCGCGGTGATCGACGGACGCATTCAGACCACAGGCTTCAACGCCGAACAGGCCCTCACCAAGGACACGGTTCCGGTCAACGTCGATGCGATCATTTTCTGGCATGTGCACGATGCCGAAAAAGCGGCGTTGGCCATCACCAATTACCGCGAGGCGATCGACCGGGTTGCGCAAACCTCGCTGCGCGAGATGATCGGATCTTCGATGTTGGCCGCCCTGCTGTCCGATCGCAAGGATGCTGACGAGCAATTGAAAAACGAGATCGGCGCAAAAACCGCCCCGTGGGGCATATCGGTAGGCTCGGTGGAGATTCGCGACGTCGCCCTCCCCGAGGCCTTGCAGGATGCCATGTCGCGTCAGGCCCAAGCCGAGCGCGAGAAGCAGGCGCGCGTGATCCTCGGGTCGGCCGAAGCCGCGATTGCGGGAAAATTTGTCGAGGCCGCCGATATTTATGCCGGGCATCCCGCGGCGCTGCAACTTCGTGCCATGAATATCATTTACGAGACCACGAAGGAACGCGGAGCCACCATCCTGATTCCGAGTGCGATGGTCGATAGCCTGAACCCTTCAACGACTTTGGCCCTTGCGTTCGCGAGCAAGGCAGTGCCCGATCCGGCGGTGCCCCTGCCGCCCGCGGCCGTGGCCGGCCCAGCTTGATGGAAACATAGCGGCAACCCGATGGACGGACGCGGGCTGGACATCGCCGCGGCCAGCAGCGCGGGTCGCGAAACCGGCTGCGTTCGGATTGCGCAATGGAAACGGCGTGTTCGATGAGGCCAGCCAACGCGCGCATCCTGACGATCAACGGCGGCTCCTCGAGCATCAAGTTCGCGCTGTTCGAGGCCGGTGACCCGCTGCGGCGGATTCTGGCGGGCGCGATCGAGCGGATCGGACTTCCGCAGCCCAGCCTGCGAGTGCAAGGCGTGAGCCAGGCGGACAACTTTTCGCGGCCAGTGACGGCGCCGGACTATGCGGTGGCGGTGGGTGCGCTGATGGATTGGATCGAGGCGCGCAGCGCGCGTGATGCATTGGGCGCGGTGGGGCATCGCGTGGTGCATGGCGGGCCGAAGTACAGCGAGCCACAGCGGCTCACCGCGGAAATAATCGACGAACTGCGCCGTCTCAGCCCGTTCGATCCCGAGCATTTGCCGCAGGAGATCCTATTGACTGAAGCGTTCCATCGCCGTTTTCCGGACCTGCCTCAGGTGGCGTGTTTCGACACGGCTTTTCACCATGACCTGCCGCGCGTGGCGCGGCTGTTGCCGATCCCGCGCCGCTACGAAGCGCTAGGGGTGCGGCGCTACGGTTTCCACGGCTTGTCCTATGCGTTTCTGATGGAAGAGCTGGCCCGCCTCGCCCCAGCGGAAGCGGCACAAGGCCGGGTCATCCTCGCCCACCTCGGCAATGGCGCGAGCCTGGCGGCGGTGCGTGAGGGCAAACCGGTGGACACGAGTAT
Source organism: Pseudomonadota bacterium (assembly GCA_021811085.1). GTDB lineage: Bacteria > Pseudomonadota > Gammaproteobacteria > Burkholderiales > SG8-39 > 2-12-FULL-64-23. The sequence goes on from JAJZPQ010000029.1 coordinate 40,838, forward strand.
GGGTTTCACCCCCGCGGCAGGGGTGCCGATGGGCACGCGTTCGGGCGACCTCGATCCCGGGTTGGTCTGGTATCTGGCGCGCAGCGAGAAAATGAACGCGAAGCAATTCAACGAAATGGTCAATTTCCATTCCGGGTTGCTGGGCGTGTCGGAGACCAGCTCCGACATGCGCGACCTGCTGCAGTGCGAGGGGCAGGACGTGCGCGCGGCCGAGGCGGTGGAGCTGTTTTGCTACCAAGTCAGGAAATGCATAGGCGCATTCGCGGCGGCACTGGGCGGCCTGGACACGCTGGTGTTCGCCGGCGGCATCGGCGAGAACGCAGCGCCGGTGCGTGAGCGCATCTGCAATGGACTCGGCTTTCTCGGTATCGAACTGGAGCAGAAGCGCAATGTCGAACATGCACCGCTGATCTCGGCAGACTCCGGTCGCGTCAAGGTGCGCGTCGTCCGCACCGACGAGGCACTCATGATCGCGAGCTCCGTCGCCCGCGTTCTCAATCTCGATTGAGCTGAGGAAAATTAGACCATGACAAGCGACACCCTCTCGCCGGAACTGCTCCACAAGATGGATGCCTACTGGCGCGCCGCCAACTATCTGTCGGTCGGCCAGATTTATCTTTTCGACAATCCGCTGCTGCAGCGCCCGCTGGCGCTCACGGATGTGAAGCACATGCTGCTCGGGCACTGGGGCACGACACCCGGGCAGAACTTCATCTACGCGCACCTGAACCGGGTGATCAAGAAATACGACCTCGACATGATCTACGTTTCCGGGCCCGGGCACGGCGGCCCCGCCGTCGTCGGCAACACCTACCTCGAGGGCACGTACAGCGAGATCTATCCCGACATCAGCCAGGATGAGGCCGGACTGCAGAAGCTGTTCAAGCAATTTTCCTTTCCCGGCGGCATCCCCAGCCACGCCTCACCGGAATGTCCGGGCTCGATCCACGAGGGCGGGGAGCTGGGCTATTCGCTCAGCCATTCCTTCGGGGCGGTGTTTGACAATCCCGGTCTCATCGTCGCCTGCGTCGTCGGCGACGGCGAGGCCGAGACCGGCCCGCTGGCGACGGCGTGGCATTCCAACAAGTTTCTCGATCCGGTCACCGACGGCGCGGTGCTGCCTATCCTGCATCTCAACGGCTACAAGATTTCCAATCCGACGCTGCTCGCGCGCATCAGCCGCGAGGAACTGGAACAGTTGCTGCGCGGCTACGGCTGGACCCCCTGTTTCGTCGAAGGGCACGAGCCGGAGCCGATGCACCAAGCCATGGCGGCGACGCTGGACGTTGCGGTGAAGCAGATCAAAGCCATTCAGCACGACGCTCGCGTCGAGGGCCAATTTACGCGCCCGCGCTGGCCGATGATCGTCCTCAATTCACCCAAAGGCTGGACCGGGCCGAAGTGGGTCGATGGCCTGCAGATCGAGGGCACGTTCCGCGCGCACCAGGTTCCTATCGCGGTGTCGCCCGCGGCGCCGCCCGAGCATCTCAAGCTATTGGAGGACTGGCTCAAGAGCTATCGGCCGGAGGAGTTGTTCGATGCCAATGGCCGTCTGGTGCCGGAACTGGCCGAGCTTGCGCCGAGCGGCAAACGCCGCATGGGTTCGAATCCCCATGCCAACGGCGGCATGCTGCTGCGCGACCTGCACATGCCGGATTTCCGCGACTATGCAGCCAAGGTGCCGGAACCAGGCGTGAAAGGGATCGGCGACACGCATGTGCTGGGACCGTTCCTGCGCGATGTGGCGAAGCTGAACGATGAGCAGCGCAATTTCCGTGTGTTCGGGCCGGACGAGACGCTGTCCAATGGCCTGGGGGCCTTGTTTGAAGTGACCAAGCGCCAATGGGGCGCCGCGACCATGGCCAACGACGAATGGCTCGCGCCCGCCGGGCGTGTGCTCGACTCGATGCTGAGCGAGCATCAGTGCGAGGGCTGGCTCGAAGGCTACCTGCTCACGGGGCGGCACGGACTGTTCAACTGCTACGAGGCGTTCATCCACATCATCGATTCCATGTTCAACCAGCACGCGAAGTGGCTCAAGGTCACCGCGCAGCTGCCGTGGCGGCGCAAGATCGCCTCGCTCAACTACCTGCTCGCGTCGCATGTCTGGCGCCAGGACCACAACGGCTTCACCCATCAGGACCCCGGGTTCATCGACCACGTCGTGAACAAGAAGGCCGACGTCGTGCGCGTCTACCTGCCGCCGGATGCAAATTGCCTGCTGTCGGTGATGGACCACTGCCTGCGCAGCCGCCATTACGTCAATGTCGTGATCGCGGGCAAGCATCCGGCGCCGCAATGGCTGGCCATGGACGCCGCGGTCAGGCATTGCACCGAGGGCATCGGCATTTGGCAGTGGGCCAGCAACGACCAGGGCCCAGACGTTCCTGGTAACGGACCCGATGTGGTCATGGCTTGCTGCGGCGACGTGCCCACGCTGGAAACGCTGGCCGCCGTCTCCATCCTGCGCGAACACCTGCCCGAGCTGAAGATTCGCGTGGTCAACGTCGTCGACCTGATGAAGCTGCAGCCGCAATCCGAGCACCCGCACGGCCTGGGCGACGCGGATTTCGACGCACTCTTCACCCGGGACAAGCCGGTCATTTTCGCGTTCCACGCCTACCCGTGGCTGATCCACCGCCTGACTTACCGCCGCACCAACCACGACAACATCCACGTCCGCGGCTACAAGGAAGAGGGCACCATCACCACGCCGTTCAATATGACGGTGCTGAACGATCTGGACCGCTTCCACCTGGCGATGGACACCATAGCCCGCCTGCCGCAGATCGGCGACAAGGGCATCGTCCTGAAGCAGCAATTGAAGAACAAACTGGTCGAGCACAAGCAATACATCGACAAGAACGGCCAGGATATGCCCGAAATCCGCAACTGGAGCTGGGGCGCAACCAAGCCGGGCGGCGCCGCGTAAGCCGCTCACACGACGCAAAGGACATTCGATATGTCAACGACCCCCGCTAAGCCCGAACCCGCTCCGGCGCCGGCGCAGCCGGCAGAGGCGAAAGCCCCCGACGTTGCCGCTGCGTCGATTCCGGACACGCTCGCGGCGCTCAAGGTGAAGCCCGAGGCCGGGCTCGCGCAGGCCGAGGTGGACGCCCGCCGCAAGGAACACGGCTACAACGAAGTGGCCGTGCAAAAAGAGCACCCGGTGCGCCTGTTCCTCGGAAAATTCTGGGGCATGTCGGCATGGATGCTCGAACTGATCATGCTGCTGTCGGCCTTCCTGCACAAATATTCGGACCTCGCCGTGGTCAGCGCGCTGCTGGTTATCAACGCGGCGCTGAGCTTCGTGCAGGAGCGCCGCGCCGCCGGCGTGGTCGAGACGCTGCGGCGGCGCCTGCAGATCAGCTCGCGCGTGCTGCGCGATGCGAACTGGCAGGTGGTGCCCGCGCGCGACCTCGTTCCCGGGGACATCGTGCGCGTGCGCGCCGGCGACGTCGTTCCCGCAGATGCGAAACTGCTCAGCGGAACAGTGAGCGTCGACCAGTCGGCCTTGACCGGGGAATCCAAGGATGTCGACATTGTCCCGGGCAAAGTGCTTTCATCGGGATCGGTCGTGCGCCGCGGCGAAGGCAACGGCGTAGTCATCCTCACGGGAGCGAAGACCTATTTCGGCCGCACCACCGAACTGGTGCAGACGGCGCGGCCGAAACTGCATATCGATGCGGTGGTGGCCAAGATCGTGCGCTGGCTGTTCCTCGTCGTCGGCACGCTGCTCGCCGTGGTGGTCGTCATGTCGCTGATGCGCGCTACGCCGCTGCTCGAGATGATCCCGCTGGTGCTGATCCTGTTCATGAGCGCGATACCGCTCTCGCTCCCGGTCATGTTCACGGTGGCGATGGCCGTAGGGTCGAAGGAACTGGCCAAGCGCGGCGTGCTGGTCACGCGCCTCTCCGCCGCGGAGGATGCCGCGACCATGGACGTGCTGTGCGTGGACAAGACCGGCACCATCACCATGAATCAATTGGCCGTCACCGGCGTGATCCCTTTGGAGCAGGCGACCGAGACCGAGGTGCTACTCGCGGGTGCGCTCGCATCGCAGGCAGCCAATCAGGATCCGATCGATCTCGCGTTTCTCGCTGCGGCGAAACAGCGAAACATTTTCGCCGGCTTGCCTGCGGTCACGCCGGTTTCATTCGCGCCGTTCGATGCGAAGAACCGGCGCACCGAGGCCGTGATCGAGCAAAACGGGCAACGCCTGCACGTGATGAAGGGCGCCGTGCGCACGATCGCCGAGACTTGCGGGTTCCAGCCTACGGCGATCGAGGCGCTGGAAGCGCGGGTGGCCGAATCGGCGCTCAAGGGTTATCGCACGCTGGCGGTGGCGCGCGGGCCCGAGACCGGGGCGCTCACTCTGCTTGGATTGGTGACACTGTATGACCCGCCGCGCGCGGACGCGAAACAACTCATTGCTGCACTGCACGAGCTCGGCGTCTCGGTGAAAATGCTCACCGGCGACGCGCTGGCGATTGCCAGTGAAATCGCGCGCGGCGTGGGCTTGCCCAACATCCGGCGCATGGCCGAGCTGAAGGCCGCGGGGGCCGCGGCCGGCAACGACGCGGTCGATTTGCTCGCCGGCGCCGACGGCTTGGCCGAAGTATTTCCGGAGGACAAATACACCGTAGTGAAGCATCTGCAGGCCGCGGGGCATGTGACCGGTATGACCGGCGACGGCGTCAACGATGCGCCCGCGCTGCGCCAGGCCGAAGTGGGCATCGCCGTGAGCAGCGCGACCGACGTGGCCAAGGGCGCCGCGAGTGTGGTCCTGACCGACGCCGGACTGGCGAATATCGTGGCGCTGGTCGAACAGGGGCGGACGATCTATCAGCGCATCCTGACCTACATCGTCAACAAGATCAGCCGCACCATTCTGAAGACCGGCTTTGTCGCCATCGCGTTCGTGCTGACCGGCAAGTTCGCCATGTCCGCGTTCGCCATGCTGCTGCTGGTGTTCATCACGGATTTCGCCAAGATTTCGCTCGCCACCGATAATGTCCGGCCGTCGAAGCAACCGGAGACCTGGAACATCGGGCACCTGATTACCGTAGCGGTGGTGTTGGGCGTGCTGATGGTCGCAGAGGCCCTTTTCGCCTTGTGGTTCGGCTGGTCGCGTTTCGGCCTGGCCGGCAACGACAGCGCGCTTTACACGTTCAGCTTTCTGACGCTGCTCTACTTTGCCGCGCTGTCCATCGTATCCGCGCGCGAACGCCGCTGGTTTTGGACCACGATGCCGAGCAGGCTGGTCATGGCTGCAGTCGTGGCGGAAACGTTCATCGGCACTGCCGTACTGTTCGCCGGTCTGCCGGGACTTGCACCTTTGCCGTGGTGGCAGGCGCTCGCGCTGTTCGGCTATGCGGCGGTCTCCTGCCTAGT
>JAJZPQ010000106.1 GCA_021811085.1 Pseudomonadota bacterium
AGGGCCGTTATCCGTTCACCATCATCCAGCCCTAACGCTCAATTTGGAACTTCATCCGGACAAGACGTAGATATTATACGTGGCGGTACAACAATAAGCACCTTCTACTCCACCGGCCTCGTCGTGATCGGGACGTTGAGCGCGACGACAACGATCTCCGCAGGCGGCTACACCGTCGCTACTCTCCCCGCAGCAGGCACTAAGGGCCGCATGGCCTATGTCACCGATGCAACTGCGCCAACTTACCTCGGGGCATTAACCGGCGGCGGTACGGTCAATACTCCGGTGTTTGACAACGGTACCGCTTGGGTATCATTCTAAAAGGACCCACTCAATGAACCGCATCACCATCGCAATCGCAGCATGAACATCCTGCTCTCAATCTTCGCCCTACTCATGTTCGCGGATTTCACTACGACACGCCTAGTAATCTATCGCGGAGGCAGGGAAGTGATCCCGTACCTCGCTTGGCTGATGGGCAAGATTGGCGTGATTCCGGCGCTGCTGATTGCGAAGGCCATCCCGATAGGCGCGGTCTTATACCTCTACAAGTACGGCTTCAACGGGACGGAACTGACTACTGAGGCGATGGCATGGATTTGCGCGGGCTATACCGTCATCATTGAAAACAACTACCGCGCGCTTAAGAGACAGGAGCACAAACAGTGAGTCAGATAGAGAATCGCGCAGAGAAAGTCAATCAGGCAATCATCGGGGAATACCTGCAAGCCCTGAATAACGCAGTTGTTCGGTTTGCGAACTTGGCCGGCGAATTGGCGGGTGCTCGGGAAACCGTTATTTCCCTGACCGAAAAATGCGCGGCGCAGGAAAAGGAACTCGCTGAACTGAAGAAAGAATAATCGCACCTACTCACCAAGGCCCGCCGCGTGCGGGCTTTTTTATTGGAGGCAATACCGATGAAATCCGCGATTGCATCAGAGTCGATGAGGGCCGCGCCGCCGATCACTGTGGCAGCGGCGACATTCGAGGGAATATCCTTTGCCGATTGGGTGTACGTGGCCGTGTTCATCTACACCGCCGCCCAACTCGGCTATCTGCTGTGGCGCTGGTGGAAGGAATACAAAGCGACGCCATGAGCGACCCGGAACCGCCGCGCCTTGATGCCTGGGAATTGGCCGAGGCCGTATCTAACGGAGATCTGACTTACTCCGCGATTGCTGAGCGCATGAAAGACCCTACCTATGCGGAGTGGTACGAGGAAAACTTTGGGGACACGAATGGAACCAAATAGAGTACGAATCGCCGTCGCTGCGCTGGTACTGAGCGCGGCTGGATTCGTCGGAATCACGAACCGCGAAGCGTTCAGGCCGGTCGCGTATGACGATGGCGTCGGGGTTTCCACAGTCGGATTCGGAACGACCGAGGGCGTGAAACCCGGCGACAAAATCACGGTCGAGAAAGCCCTGATGCGCGCCCTGCAAGACATGGGCAAGTACGAAGGCGCGATTAAACGCTGCGTCAAGGTTCCGCTGTACCAGTGGGAATATGACGCCTATGCGTCCCTTGCCTACAACATCGGCCCCGGCGCGTTCTGCGGCTCCGTAGTCGTCAAGCGGCTCAACGCGGGCGACTACGCGGGAGCCTGCGCAGCTATATCCAACTGGAATAAGGCGGGCGGCAAGGTCAATCGCGGGCTAGTGAATCGACGCGCAGCCGAGCGCGCCCAATGTGAAGGAAAACAATGAACCCCTACACCATCCTAGCCGCAGTCCTGCTCGGCGCTGCTGCGCTATTCGGGGCCGATCATTTTGGCCATTCGCGCGGCGTGGATCAGCAGAAGGCGGAAGATCAAAAAATCTTCGATCAAGTCAACGCCGAGCGCGTGGCGCAGAAAGCCGCGGCAAATTCAATCCTGCAAGCCAAACTGACCGAAATCATAGCCCTGCAAGCCGAACGCGCGACCCTCTTAACCAAATTGGAGACCGAACATGCTGCAAATCAGAAAGCCACTAATGATCTTCGCGCTAAGTTTGCTGGCGAGCGGCTGCGTTTCCAATCCGCCAAAGATGCAGGAAATCGGGCAGACGGTAGCGACCCCATGCCCGCCCAAGGCGATGCCGCCGATAACGCAAGCCCCGCCGAGTGTGTCCTTTCAGCAGAGGCTACAGAACGCCTCCGGGGCATCGCCTACGACGCCGACACACTGAGGGATGATTACAAGATGCTTTACGATTGGGCGCATGGGGTGAAGTAATGAGTCTTCCCCTCACGCCGCAAATGCTCGTCGGCGGCTATGAGTTCCTGCGCACGACCCCGCCTATCGAGGCTGGAAACTGCCGCACGCCGACGCCGTAAAGTTCACCGTCAACCGGCACAAGGGCTTCATCGCCACGCACCAGGGCGGCGCTGATTGCCTGATTGAAGTCTCGGCGGCAATCGTCGGCCATACATCCACGCTGCTTTGGGCCATCGGCCACGAAATGATCCACCTGCACCAGTACCTCTCCAAAAAGGAAACACCCGGAACCGTCCACAATGCCGATTTTCGCCGCAAGGCCGAGCGCGCCTGCGCTTATCACGGGTGGGATTCTCGTCTTTTTATTTAGGGCTATATGCCGACTCCAAAGCTAGACCCGCAGTTAGCGCAAGATGCGTTAAACCTGGTTGAGCAATGGGGGTCTCCAAAATTGGCGATCATCGCTAAGGCGACGAAACTCCCTGAATCCACTATTGCCCATCGGGTCAAGATAGCGCGACTGCGCGGGATGCGCCCGACGATCCGCAAGGACGCGCCGCGCATCTACGAAAAGCAGCGGCTAGGCAAGATGCACATGGTTATACCTGACGTTCAGAGCAAGCCGGGAGTCCGTAACGATCATCTAACCTGGGCCGGAAACTACGCCGTCGATAAAAAGCCGGACGTTATTGTTGTTATTGGCGATTGGTGGGACATGCCGAGCCTGTCCAGCTACGACAAGGGAAAGATTGACGCGGAGGGGCGCAGATACCCGCATGACATACGCGCCGGTCGCGCCGCAATGGAGAACTTTCTAAGGCCGATTGACGACTACAACCGGACGGAGAAAGTGAAGTACAAGCCGCGCAAGGTATTCTGCCTCGGCAATCACGAAATCCGCATTTCGCGCATCGTGGACGAAAACCCCGCCTATCAAGGCAAGTTCGACATAGACGACCTCGGCATCAAGGACTACGGATTCGAGATTTACGACTTCCTCAAGGTGGTCAAGATTGATGGCGTGGAGTATTCACACTATTTCACTAGTGGCGTCCGGGGTAATCCCGTAAGTTCCGCAGCCGCCCTACTGCGCGAGCGCCAATGCTCGGCCACGATGGGGCATGTTCAATATGCCGACATGGCGATGCACAAGAAAACGCAGCAACGGGCACTATTCTGCGCCACGTTCTACCAGCACGACGAAAAGTACCTCGGTCAACAAGACAACTGCCAGCGTCGCCAGATCATCATTAAGCACGAGGTCGCGGATGGGCGCTACGACCTGATGGAAGTCTCACTCGGCTTTTTGGAGAAAGCGTATGCATAAAGGTCTGCACTACCTCGCCTCGCCCTACTCAAGCCCCGACGCCACCACGCGCCACCTTCGCTTTATCGCTGCCTGCCGCGCCGCCGCCAAGCTGATGCAGCAGGGCGTTGTGGTTTTCTGCCCCATTGCTCACAGCCACCCGATAGGCGAGACCATGAACGGGAAGGCGCTAGATCACGGCTTTTGGATGGCGCAGGACTTGCCGATTCTGGCGAAATGCTCGCGCCTGGTCGTCCTCAAGCTCGACGGATGGGGGCAAAGCCGGGGCGTGCATGAGGAAATCGGCTACGCGCTCGCGCATGGCATCCCGGTCGAATACATGGAGCCTACCGGCGGGCCTTCGGCCTACCCGCGCGCCGTATGATGATTACAGGCGGATTCGGAATAAGCCAGCAGCGGGGATTGAGCAATTTAGCGCCACGGATGCGCCCGATAGCGGCAAGGGCGCGAACACGCCGCCCGGAGATACCCAAGAGCAGGGCAGCGGCTTCGACGGTGATGTAGGGAGTTTTAGACATATTTCGTTAAATCCGCGGCTAGGGCGTAGCGCAGATCGCCGAGGTCAACCACGCTCAACGCCCGGCGCTGCTGGCCCTTCATCGCCTGCACTTGCGCCCACGCGACGAATTTGAACCCTGCGATCTCGCCGTGTTTTGCCGCCGTGTGCTCTCTCCAATTTTTCGATGCCGTGACAAAATCGTCAAGACTCTCATGCGTTTCGGCGCATTCGACCATCCAATCTCCATCTTCGGACCAACCTGGTTCCGGGTCGAACAACTCATTATTTGTTGCCGCTGCAAATTTTTCAAGGTTGGTCATTTTGTTTCTCCGGTTGCGTTGGTATGATCTAAATATATTCCAACGTCGGAACAATGTCAAGAACTTTTTGAATTATTTTTAGCGTACCCAAAATGGGTACGACCATACCTAAAAAGGGTGCGTTGGAAATGACTGAATCAATCCTGAAGGAAGCGCAGCGCCTAGTCCACGGCGACCGGGGCGAGGACTACGGGCATCCAATCGACGATTTCAGCCGCACCGCCGCCATGTGGTCAGCAATCCTCGGGCATCCGATCACCGCCGAGCAAGTCGGGCTGTGCATGTGCGCGGTCAAACTGTCCCGGCAAGTCAACAAGCCGAAGCGGGACAACATGGTCGATTTGGCGGGTTACGCCGAAACCGTGCAGATGGTGATTGACGAGCGGCCGCGGCGATAAAACTTTGGGAACTTGCCCTAGCTGGCCTGCTGTACCTGAACGTGGCCCGCCGCTGCGGCATCGCCGGGGATTGGGGAATGGCGCTCGCCTGGGCAAGCTATGCCAGCACAAATCTTGGCTTTATCTTGGCGGCGCGCTGAGCGGTCACAGAATTTTTATTACTTGAATCGGACGCCTTCTTTTGTTCCTGTAATATCATAAGCGACAAGCATCCCGAGCACCTCTCTGCCGTCTGAGCCAAATTCTTTATACGCAAGCGCGAGTTGCTCACCGTATTGCATAACCCCGCCCAAAGAGCGAGCAAAAGCGTTTAACCTGTCTGCGCCGTATTTATCTAGGATTTCGTCTGTCGTCATGGCGCCCTTTCTTAAGTTCATTTTGATACAAGGTAATTTTGCGGAACTTTGCGGAACTGCGGAACTCGCGCCGCTCGTAAGTCACTGATTCTTGGCTCCCCGACCAGGGCTCGAACCTGGGACCTGCGGATTAACAGTCCGTCGCTCTACCGGCTGAGCTATCGGGGAATTGTGAACCCTGTCGTGAAACGGGTTCAGGAAGGCGCGTATTTTAATGGCTGGGTGAATTCCGGTCAATCGGAAATGCCGCCGGAATCCAGACCAAATCGGCGTGCGCCGCCCCGACCCGGGGCCGGCTTGTTCAACTGATCACTTTGGCGATGGCGTCGGCGGAGTAGTCTATGTTCTTGTTGTTGAGCGCGGCCACGCAAATGCGCCCGCTCTCGATCGCATACACCGCGAATTCCTCGCGCATGCGCACCACCTGTTCCTTGGTCAGGCCGGAATAGGAGAACATGCCGCGCTGGCGCGTGACGAAGCTGAAATCGGCGCCGGGCACGCGCGCGTGGATTTTCTCGACCAGCAGCTTTCTCATGGTTTTGATGCGATCGCGCATCTGTCCCAGTTCCTGCTCCCACAGCGTGCGCAACTCCGGGTTGGCCAGAACGGTGGCCACGATCTGGCCGCCGTGGGTGGGCGGGTTGGAGTAATTGCTGCGCACGAGGCGCTTGATCTGCGACAGCACGCGCACGCCTTCCTCCTTGCTCGCCGCGACCACGTTCAGCGTGCCCACGCGCTCGCCGTAGAGCGAGAACGATTTGGAGAAGGAATTCGCGACGAACAGCGGCATACCGGTCTTCGCGAACAGGCGCACTGCGGCGCCGTCGGCATCGAGGCCGTCGCCGAAGCCCTGGTAGGCAATATCGAGGAAAGGCACCAGGCCGCGCGCAGCCATGGTTTCGGCGACGCTGGCCCATTGCGCCTCACTCAGATCGACGCCGGTCGGGTTGTGGCAGCAGGCGTGCAGCAGCACGATGTCGCCCGCGGGCATGGACTTGAGCGCGGCCAGCATGCCGTCGAAATTGACGCCGCGGGTCTTCGCGTCGTAATAGGGGTAGGTGTTGACCTTGAAGCCGGCGCTCTCGAATACGGCGCGGTGGTTCTCCCAGCTCGGGTCGCTGATCCACAGGCCGGCATTGGGCGCGGTGCGGTGCAGGAAATCGGCGCCCACCCTGAGGCCGCCGGTGCCGCCCAGCGACTGCACGGTGACGATGCGGCCGTCCTTGAGCGCCGGGCTGTCGGCGCCGAACACCAGGGACTGCACCAGCTTGTCGTAGGCGGCGAGGCCGTCGATCGGCAGGTAATTGCGCGCCGCCGGCTGTTCCACCAGCGTCCGCTCGGCGCGGCGCACGCATTCCAGCAGCGGCACCTTGCCGTCGTCGCCGGTGTAGACGCCCACGCCGAGATTGACCTTTTTCGGGTTCTTGTCGGCGTTATAGGCTTCGGTCAGGCCGAGGATGGGATCGCGCGGCGCCAGCTGTACGCCGGCTAGCAGAGAGGGGGAGTGAGGGGCGTTCATCGTGTTAGACTTTCGCGTTTGGGATTGAGCCCTGATTATACCCCCGTGATCGTCACTTTTCCGAACAGCCCTTTCCGCCTGCACCAGCAGTTCGAACCCGCCGGCGACCAGCCCGAAGCGATCGCGCAGCTGGTCGAAGGCCTGGAGAACGGACTCGCATTCCAGACCCTGCTCGGCGTGACCGGCTCCGGCAAGACCTACACCATGGCCAACGTGATCGCGCGCCAGGGCCGGCCGGCGCTGATCATCGCGCCGAACAAGACGCTGGCGGCCCAGCTCTATTCCGAAATGCGCGAATTCTTCCCCGAGAACGCGGTCGAGTATTTCGTCTCCTACTACGATTACTACCAGCCCGAGGCCTATGTGCCCTCGCGCGACCTGTTCATCGAGAAGGATTCGAGCATCAACGAGCACATCGAGCAGATGCGCCTGTCCGCGACCAAATCGCTGCTCGAGCGCAAGGGCACCGTCATCGTCGCCACCGTGTCCTGCATCTACGGTATCGGCGATCCGGTCGATTACCACGGCATGATCCTGCACCTGCGCGAGCGCGAGAAACTGGCGCAGCGCGACATCATTGCGCGCCTGACCGCGATGCAATACGAGAGGAACGAATTCGAATTCGCGCGCGGCACGTTCCGCGTGCGCGGTGACGTGGTCGACGTGTTCCCGGCGGAACACTCCGAGACCGCGATCCGCATCAGCCTCTTTGATGACGAGGTCGAGACGCTGTCGGTGTTCGATCCGCTCACCGGGCGCGTGCACCAGCGCGTGCCGCGCTTCACCGTCTATCCGTCCAGCCATTACGTCACGCCGCGCGAGACCACGCTGCGCGCGATCGAGGCGATCAAGCTCGAGCTGCGCGAGCGCATCGACTATTTCGTAAGCACGAACAAGCTGGTCGAGGCGCAGCGCATCGAGCAGCGCACGCGTTTCGATCTGGAAATGCTGAACGAGATGGGGTTCTGCAAGGGCATCGAAAACTATTCGCGCCACCTGTCCGGGCGCAAGGCGGGTGAGCCGCCGCCGACGCTGATCGACTACCTGCCGCGCGACGCGCTCATGATCATCGACGAGAGCCACGTCACCATCGGCCAGATCGGCGGCATGTACAAAGGCGACCGCTCGCGCAAGGAGAACCTAGTCGATTACGGCTTTCGCCTGCCCTCGGCGCTGGACAACCGGCCGCTGCGCTTCGACGAGTTCGAGGGCATGATGAAGCAGACGGTGTTCTGTTCGGCGACGCCGGCCGAATACGAGCGCACGCACTCGGGGCAGGTGGTGGAGCAGCTGGTGCGTCCTACCGGCCTGGTCGACCCGATGCTCGAAGTGCGCCCGGCCACGACCCAGGTGGACGATCTGCTGTCGGAGATCAGCCTGCGCGTGGCGCAGAAGGAGCGCGTGCTCGTGACCACGCTCACCAAGAAAATGGCCGAGGACCTGACCGAGTACCTGGGCGAGCACGGCATCAAGGTGCGCTACCTGCATTCGGAGGTGGAAACGGTGGAGCGGGTGGAAATCATCCGCGACCTGCGCCTGGGCAAATTCGACGTGCTGGTCGGCATCAACCTGCTGCGCGAGGGCCTGGACCTGCCGGAGGTATCGCTGGTGGCGATCCTCGATGCGGACAAGGAAGGCTTCCTGCGCTCGGAGCGCTCGCTGATCCAGACCATAGGCCGCGCCGCGCGCCACATCAACGGCAGGGCGATTCTCTACGCCGACCGCGTCACCGATTCGATGAAACGCGCGATCGGCGAGACCGAGCGCCGCCGCGCCAAGCAGGTCGCCTACAACGAGGAGCGCGGCATCACGCCCGTGGGCATATCGAAGCGCATCAAGGACATCATCGAAGGCTTCTACGACCGCGACCAGGCGCAGTTCGACCTGAAGGCGGCGCAGGACCATGCGCGCTACGAGGCCATGAGCGAGAAGCAGCTCGCGCGCGAGATCAAGCGCCTGGAAAAACAGATGCTCGACTATGCGCGCAACCTCGAATTTGAAAAGGCCGCGCAGGCGCGCGACCAGCTCGCCGAACTGAGGAAATCCGTGTTCGGCGTGGTGACTCCGGAAGGCGATATCAGGAAGGTCGGATGAAACGGCGTATCAAATGCCATCACATGCCAAGAGCAGCCATTGCGCGCTCGCGCGCGCCAACTGTGTTTTCCGCGCGGATGAAAAGCGTATCCGCACGAAAAACACGGTTATTTATAAAAACAAGGCCAGTGCGTGGGTTTTATACAAAAAAATACTTGATCAAAGGAACGCGACCATGAATCTGCCGCCGCCTGCGCCGCGCCGCCACAGGCACACGCGCAATATCCACTGCGAAGGTTTCCAGCGCGAGGACGGCCTGTGGGACATCGAGGCGCGCATCGTCGACACCAAGCCTTTTGCCTATCGCGAGCCGTTCCGCGGCCTGCGCGAGCCGGGCGAAGCCGTGCACGATATGGCGCTGCGCCTGACCATCGACAACGACATGGTGGTGCGCAATATCGAAGTGGCGATGGCCTCGGTGCCTTATGCGCCCTGCAACAGCGCGTTGCCTGCGTTCAAAGGCTTGATCGGCAAGAC
>JAJZPQ010000107.1 GCA_021811085.1 Pseudomonadota bacterium
TGCTGGTCTCGATGCGGTTGATGATGCGGTCGTAGGCTTCGCTCTTGAAGTGGCCCCAGTTGGCGCCGTTCGGCCCGCCGTTGCCGGAGAGCAGGTAGCGCGCCATCGTTGCGATGTCGATCGATGGGCTGGAGATGTTCAGGGCGTCGACGCCGTGCGAATCCTTGCCCGGCGCGCCGCCGCGCCACGCGTTCAGCACCAGCCCCCACTCGACCACGTCGAACGTCACGTCGAAGCCGCAGCTTGCGACCTGCTGCTGCAGCAGTTCGTTCATCGGCAACGGCTGCATCTGCCCCGAACCCGAGGTGGAGATCATCACCTTGATCGGGATGCGCTTGCCTTCAGGATAGCCCGCGGCGGCGAGCAGTTGTTTCGCCTTCGCCGGGTCGTACTTGTACTGCTGCGAGGGCTTGCCGAAATCCGGGTGTTTCTTCGAGAAATAGCCGACCGAAGGCTCGGCCAGCCCGCCGACCAGCTTGACCACCGCGTCGCGGTCGATGCAATAGTTGATCGCCTGGCGTACGCGCACGTCGTTGAACGGCGGCTTGGTGGTATTGAGGGACCAGGGCCAGTAGTGCGGATAGCTGTTCGTCGAAAGCACGTAGCCCGCCTGTTTCAGGCTGGGTACCGCGTCGGGCGCGGGAGCCTCGATCCAGTCCACCTGGCCCGAGCGCAGCGCCGCGGTGCGCGTGTTCGCCTCCGGTATCGGCAACAGCACGATTTTGTCGAGCTTGGGCACGCGGGTCTTGTCCCAGTAGCCCGGATTCTTCTCGAGTTCGGCGCTCTGCCGCGGAGTCCAGCGCGCGAGCTTGAACGGGCCGGTGCCCGCCGGCGCCTTGGCGTACTCGTTCCAGGAACCGGCCTTCTCGAATCCCGTCGGGCTGGTCATCAGGGGGTACACCATCAGCATCGGGAAATACGACAGCGGCCGGATCGTGGTTACGCTTACCGTTGCAGCGTCGATCTTCTTGTACGACTTTATGTAGGGGTTGCGCGCGCGCGTCAGTCCCGCCGCCTGCGGCTCGAACTGCTTCGACTTGTCGTTCATGTAGCGTTCCATGTTCCAGATGAACGCGTCCGCGTTGAACGGCGTGCCGTCGTGGAACATGACGTTTTTGCGCAAGGTGAAAATCCACGTGGCGGGATCCTTCGGATCCTGCTTCCAGCTCGTCGCCAGGCCGGGCCTCAGGCCCGCCGGCCGGTCGCCCTTGGACAGATCCCAAAGGATCAGGCTTTCAAACACCGGGTAGCCGAGGAAGCGCATGCCCTCGAAGCCGTTGTTCGGCATTCCGGTAGTGGTTGGGATATCACTTGCCGTCATCGCGATGCGCAGCGTTCCCTGGGCCAGGGCGGCGAGCGGTGCAACTGCGATCAGGCCGCAGGCAATAGCCCGCAGGACTACGTTTGATTTCATGAAGAGCACTCCCGTTGAAGAGACACTCCTCCGTTAGCAATTCTCATGCCACGCGTGGCCCCGCCCCGGCGCGAGCATCGCCGGCCGTGCTGCCGCTCCCAAACGGTGCGCATCGCACCTGTTCGCTCCCCGGCGGTGCGGGTCCTGCGCCGCGTTCCGATTGCGCGGGCGATAGACTTCCCCTCGCACGCCGCCACCCTGCGCTGATGCGCTCATGCCATCGTGAAGAAGAGCATCTTTCCTGGAAGAGGCGGCAGAGCAGCAGATAAGGGGGTGGAAGCCCCCTCGGCGCACCTTGATCCCTATCCACATGCGGTTGAGCAGGCGCGGCTCGCTCTTGTGCATGGCCTGTTGCATGTGACGGCAGCCTTGTCATGGCACACGGCTTGCTTAGCCTCTAAGAACTGTTTACGACAACCCAAGGAGTACTAAATGCCTACGACGACTTTTTCCAAAGCCCATAAGACCCTGCTCGCTTTAGCCCTTGCAAGCGGATTGGCCGGCGCGCATCCGGCCTTTGCGCAGGGCGTGATCAAGCTGGGTTTTGTCGGTGCCCTCTCGGGTCAATCGGCGAAATCAGGCGAGGCCATCACCCGCGGTCTCGAGGTCGCGATCGACGAGATCAATGCGAAAGGCGGCGTGCTGGGCAAGACACTGGTGCTGGTCAAGCGCGACGACGAATCGAACCCGGCGAAGGGCCAGATCGCCGCGCGCGAACTGATCCAGAACGAGAAGGTGGCCGCGATCTTCGGCGGCATCGATTCCCCGGTCGCGATGGCGATCGTGCCCATCGTCAACAAGGAAAAGGTTCCTTACATCGGCACCTGGGCCGCGGCAACGCCGATCACCCGCAACGGCGCCAATCCGAACTACGTGTTCCGCGTTTCGGCGGTCGATCAGCTCGTGGATACGGCGCTGATCAATTACGCGATGAAAACCTACGGCGCGAAAAAGCCCGGCTTCATGCTGATCAACAACCCCTGGGGCGAGTCGAATAACAAAGGCCTGACCTCTGCGGTCGCGGATAGCAAGATCGCGAGCGCCGGCTCGGAAAAATTCGAAGACAAGGACGTCGATATGACGCCGCAGCTGTCGCGGCTCAAGGCCGCCGGCGCCGACTCGATCATCCTGGTCGCCAACGCGGGTCCGGGTGCGCAGGTGATGAAGTCGCTCGGGCGCATGAACTGGAACGTGCCGGTGATTTCGCATTGGGGGATTTCGGGCGGGCGTTTTCCCGAACTCGCGGGCGACATGTCGCAAAAAGTCGTGTTCGTCCAGACCTACAGCTTCTTCGGGAAGCAGAGCGATATCGGCAAGAAGACGTTCGATCTGTTGGCCAAGAAATACTCCGACATCAAGTCCGCGAGCGACATCGTCCCGCCGGTCGGCTACGCCAATGCGATCGACGCGATGCACCTCACCGCTCTCGCGATGGCCGCAGGCGGCGGTACGAGCGGCGACCAGATCCGCGAGGGCTTCTACAAGATCGGCGAGTACAAAGGACTGATCAAGACTTACAGGAAGCCGTTCTCGGAGCAGAACCACGATGCGCTGACGGCGGGCGACTATGTGATGGTGGCCTACGAAGGGTCGCAGATCGTTCCGGTCAAATAGGCTCGTTCTTGCCGGGGAATCGGGTGCGTCCGGAGAGCGGTCGTCCCGAGCATTCGATTCCCCGGCTGCCCGTTCAGTTCCACTTGACGGAAGCCTTCAACCCATGCTTACCCTCGCAATCGTCACCGGGCTCGGCCTCGGCGCGATGTACGGCCTCATCGCACTGGGCTTTTACATGACCTACGCGGTGTCGAACACGGTGAACTTCTCGCAGGGCACGTCGGTGATGCTAGGCGCCGTGCTCGCGTTCGTATTCTCGCAGCAGCTTCATTGGGCGATCGCGCCCAGCGTGGTCGCGGCGCTTGCGCTCTGCGCGCTGTGGGGCGTGGCGGTCGAGTTCTTCGCGGTGCGGCCGTTCGTGCGGGCGGGATCGGACGCGTGGTTGATGTCCACGGTGGCAGCGGGGATCGTCCTCGAGAACGTCGTGCTGTTCAGCTTCGGCAACGAGCCGCGCAGTTTTCCATCCCCGTTTTCCGGTCCGCACGCGCAAATCGGCGGCGTCGAAATCTATCCGCTGCAGGCCGCGGTTCCGATCGCCGGCTTGGCCATCGCCTGCGGGCTTTCGCTGTTCATGCAGCGCACCCGGCTGGGCAAGGCCTTGTCCGCGATCGTTCAGAATCCGACTGCGGCCAGCCTCATGGGCATCAACGTTACGGTCGCGATCACCGTCTGCTACGCGGCTTCCGCCGTGTTCGCCGGCATTGCGGGGATCCTGATCGCGCCGCTGTTTACCGTCTCTGCCGACATGGGCACGCTGTTCGGCATCAAGGCATTTGCGGTCGCCATCCTCGGCGGCATATCGAGCGCCTGGGGCGTGGTGGCGGCCGGTTTCCTCTATGGCATCACTGAAGCCCTCGTCACATCGTTCCTCGGCTCCGGCTACACCAATATCCTTACGTTCGCGCTCGTGATCGTCGCGCTTGCCGCCCGCCCGCATGGCCTGTTCGGCCGCGCCGCGGCGAAAAAAGTCTAGGGGCATGCGTCGCGGGCTCGTATTGCCGGTGTTGATGGCGGCAGCGCTCATCGCTGCCTTGGCGGCCAACAAGTACCAGCTCTATCTGATCACGCTGGCGGCACTCACCGTCGTCGTCGGCGTCGGGCTCAATGTGCTGGTCGGACTCTCCGGCCAGGTTTCGTTCGGCCACGCCGGGTTTTACGCGCTCGGGGCTTACGTGACAGCGATCCTCACCGCGACCCATGGCTGGAATTTCTGGCTCGCGCTGCCGCTGGCTGCGGTGTCGACCGGAGTCATCGGCGCGGGCCTCGGGTTGATCGCGCTGCGGGTGACCGGGCCCTATCTCGCGATGATCACCATCGCCTTCGCCTTCATCGTCGAGTACGGCGTGGTCGAGTGGACCGGCCTCACCGGCGGCTCCAACGGACTGATGAATATTCCCGGCATCTCGGTCGCAGGCTGGGACTGGGGCGCGCGCGGGCTCGCCATCACCACGGTGATGGTCGCCGCGCTGGCGCTCGCCGGCTATCGCCGGTTTGCCGCGAGCGGCTGGGGCCTCGCGCTGCGGGCGGTGCGCGATTCGGAGGTCGCCGCGGGAGCGCTCGGCTTCAACCCGCTTGCGGCGCGCACCGTCGCGTTTACCGTTTCGGCCGTGCTTGCCGGGATCGCCGGCGCGTTTTTCGCCCCGCTATCCGAGTTCATCGCGCCTTCGTCCTTCTCTTTCTTCCAGTCCATCTTGTTCGTGTTGGTGGTGATGATAGGAGGGGTGGAGCGCACCTACGGACCGCTGATCGGCGCGGCGATCGTCGTCGCTTTGCCGGAGTTGTTGTCGGGCCTGGCACAATACCGCGTCCTTTTCTTCGGCGCCCTGCTCTTTGCCGTGTTGCTGATCGCACCCGGCGGCGTCGCCGGCCTGGTCGCGCGCCTGTTCCGCCAACAGACTGCGCGTACCCTGAGCGCGGCAGCGCTGGGACCGACGCGCACGGTCGCAGGCGCGCCGCTGGTCGTGGAACGCCTGGGCATCGCGTTCGGCGGCCTGCGCGCAGTAGACAACCTCGCGTTCACGGCCGAGCCCGGGCGGGTCACCAGCATCATCGGCCCGAACGGCGCCGGCAAGACCACCGTGCTCAATCTGATCTGCGGGTTCTACAAGACCGGCGTCGGCTCGATCGCGATCGGCGGCCGGGAACTGGCGGGTGACCCCGCTCACGCGATCGCGCGCGCCGGCATAGGGCGTACTTACCAGACCTCGCAACTGTTCGCCAAATTGACCGTGCTCGAGAACCTGCTTGCGGCGATGGAGGGCGGCCGGCCCGGCAATCCGCTGGGCGGCGCCGCGGCGGACGACGCGCAGGCGGTCCAGACCGCGCGCGAGCTTGCCGCCTTCGTCGGCTACGCAGGAGACTTGCAGCTTGCGGCCGCGGCCTTGCCCCATGTGGACCGCAGGCTGGTCGAGATCGCGCGTGCGCTCGCGGGCGAGCCGAAAGCGCTGCTGCTCGATGAGCCCGCGGCGGGCCTGGTGCATGCGGACACGGCGAAGCTCGGCAAATTGATCAAGCGCATCGCCGCCAGCGGCGTCTCGGTGGTGCTGATCGAGCACGACATGAACCTGGTCATGGACATCTCCGACCACATCGTGGTGCTCGATGCGGGACGCTGCATCGCGCAGGGCTCGCCCGAGACGGTGCGCAGCAACCCGGCCGTGATCAAGGCCTACCTAGGCGAAGGCGAGTTTCAGCCGCGTCCGCGCACGCCCGGCTGGATGGCGCAACGCGATGGCGCGCTTGGCGTGAGCCAGCTGGAAGCGGGCTACAGCGGCGCGCCGGTGTTGAACCGCGTGAGCCTGGAGGTGAATTCCGGCGAACTGGTCGCCATACTCGGCGCGAACGGCGCGGGCAAATCGACTTTGATGCGTTCGATATCGGGATTGCTGCGACCGGTCGACGGCCAGATCCTGCTGCTCGGCCGGGAAGTGGTGCGCTACTCCGCGCACCAGGTGGCGCGTTCGGGTCTCGCGCTCGTGCCCGAAGGCCGGCAGCTGTTTCCGGAGCTGTCCGTGGAGGACAACATCCGCATCGGTGCGCATGCCCGGCGCGACTTCGCCGCAGCCGAAGTCGATGCGATGCTGAAACGGTTTCCGATGATCGAGCGCCGGCGCAAGAGCCGGGCGGGATTGCTCTCCGGCGGCGAGCAGCAAATGCTCGCGATCGCGCGCGGTCTGATGGCGAGGCCGAAGATACTGCTGCTCGACGAACCCTCTCTCGGCCTCGCCCCGGCGATCATCAACGAGCTGTTCGAGGTGCTCGCGCGCCTGCGCGACGACGGCATGACGGTCCTGCTCGTCGACCAGATGGCGGCGCTTGCGCTGGCGATCGCGGACCGCGCCTACGTGATCGAGTCCGGTTCCATCGTGACTGCGGGCGTGCCGGAGGAGATTCGCGGCAACGCGGCACTCGAGCGCGCGTATCTGGGTGCACACTAATTCAACGATCGAAGGAAAAGACCATGGACTTGATTCTTCGCGCCAGCCGCATCGCCGGTCATGCGGATGCGAACGCGCTGTTCGATATCGGCATCGACGGCGGAAAAATCGCCGCGATCGCCCCGCGGCTCGAGGCAGGCGGCCGCGACATCGACCTCGGCGGCCGCTTGGTGACGCCGCCGTTTTGCGAGACGCATATTCACCTCGACAAGTCCTGCATCCTGGACCGTTGCCACAGCGAAAAGGGCACGCTGGACGAGGCGATCGCCCAAGTGACCGAGCAGAAGAAGGGGTTTAGCGCCGAGGATGTCTATCAGCGCGCGTGCAAGACGCTGGAGAAGGCGATCTCGCACGGAACGATGCACATGCGCACCCACGTCGAAGTCGACCCGGGCATCCAGCTGCGCGGCCTCGACGGCGTGATGCAGGCGATCGGCGACTACCGCTGGGGGATCGACGTGGAAGTCTGCGTGTTCCCGCAGGAAGGATTGACCAACAATCCGGGCACCGAGGCGCTGATCGTCGAGTCGATGAACAAGGGCGCGCGCGTCGTCGGCGCCGCCCCCTACATCGACACCGACCCGCGCGGACAGATAGACCGCGTGTTCCGCATCGCGCGCGAGTTCGACGCCGATATCGACATGCATCTCGATTTCGGCAACTCTGCCGAACATCTGGATATCGACTACGTTTGTGAACTGACCGAAAAGTTCGGCTATGGCGGTCGTGTGGCGGTCGGCCATGTGACCAAGCTGCTCTACCTTGCGCCGGCGCGGCTCGATGCGATCACCAAACGCCTCGCCTCGGCAGGCGTTGCCGTGACCATTCTGCCTTCGACCGATCTGTATCTGATGGGGAGGGAGCAGGGACACAACCCCACGCGCGGCGTGGTGCGGGCGCACGAGCTGCTGCACCACGGGGTGAACTGCTCCTTGTCCACCAATAACGTGCTGAACCCGTTCACCCCGTTCGGCGATTGTTCCCTGGTCAGAATGGCGAACTTGTACGCCAACGTCGCCCATGCGGGTGCGCGCGATTTTGCGAGCTGCCTCGACATGGTGACCAAACGGCCGGCTCGGCTTCTGCGCCGCGAGGATTACGGCATCGAGGTGGGCAAGTCGGCGGATCTCGTGGTTCTGGACTGCAGCTCTTCGGAACAAGCGGTGTCCGAGCTGGCAGTGCCGCTCTACGGATTCAAGCGCGGACGGATGAGCTTTGCGCGCAAACCGGTCGAACTGTTTCGGCCATGAGCGCCTGGGGCGACGTTCTCGGGCGCGACACGCTGGGCGCGTTCTGCCGCCACACGCACGCCCAGCTTCGAGGTTCGCCCGAGGGGCCGCTGGCTGGCACGACGTTCGGGGTCAAGGATCTCTATCACGTTGCCGGGCGGCGCACCGGCTTCGGCAACCCGGCGTGGCTGGAGACACACCCGCCCGCCGAGCATACTGCAGTTGCGGTGCAGCGTTTGCTCGATGCCGGCGCCTGCATGGTGGGGAAGACGCATACCGATGAACTCGCGTACAGCCTGAACGGCGAAAACATACATTACGGGACGCCGGTCAACCCGAATGCGGCCGGCCGCATTCCCGGCGGCTCGTCCAGCGGTTCGGCAGTGGCGGTCGCGGGCGGTCTGGTCGATTTCGCGCTCGGCAGCGACACCGGGGGATCGGTGCGGGTGCCGGCGAGCTATTGCGGCGTCATCGGCATGCGCGTCACACACGGGGCGGTCCCGCTCGACGGCGCGATAGCGTTCGCGCCGAGCTATGACACGGCCGGATGGTTCGCGCGCGACGCCGCATTGTTCGAGCGGGTCGGCCGGGTACTGCTCGGAGACCCTGCGCCGGCCGAAAAGCCGGGCCGGCTGCTGGTCGCCGATGATGCCTTCGCCAGAGCACGCAATAGCGTTACCGCCGCTCTTTCCGCGGCAATCGGACGCGTGAGCGCCTTGCTGGGCCCGGCCGAGCCGGTGAATATCAGCAGGGAAGGCCTCGAAGCCTGGATGAACGATTTCCGCATCATTCAGGCTTTCGAAATCTGGAGCACGCACTCCGCCTGGGTCCGCAGCCTGCAGGTGGATCTCGGTGGCGGCCTGAAGGAGCGCTTGGCGTGGGCCTCGACCATCACCGCCGCCGATGCGCAAGCAGCAGGTGCGCGCCGCAAAGCTATCGCGCGGCGCATGGACGGGTTGCTTGCGGACAATGCAGTGCTCGTTGTGCCGACCACGCCGGGCATTGCGCCGCTGATAGGCACGCCGCTCAAGGATCTGGAGCATTGGCGCAATCGCTGCCTCGGTCTGTTATGCATTGCCGGACACGCCGGCCTGCCGCAGATCAGCCTGCCGCTCGCGACCTTGGGCAGTTGCCCGTTGGGACTGTCGCTCGTCGCCGCGCGCGGCCGCGACACCATGCTGCTCGATCTCGCCAGGCAACTCGGAAGCGGTCGCTGGACGACCTGCGGCGGCGGTTTGTAAGCAACAATCAGCTGTCTGGAGGAAGCAAATGCCGGAAATCGATATTCCAAGTGGTCCACGCCCCGTCGGCGGAGCCGGAAGTGCGTAAGAACGTTGGGCGAGAGATCTAGCTGGTTCCCGCTGAGGCGCTTAAAATTACTCATTCTTACTCAATTACTTATAGGTACGTTCTTGAGAGCGTCGTCGCCGAGGTGACCGCCGGGCCGGGACGCATCGAATACGACGGCCGCGTC
>JAJZPQ010000004.1 GCA_021811085.1 Pseudomonadota bacterium
GCCGCTGCCGGCGCGCGCCGCGGCCTGCAGGCGGACTGGCACGAGATCACGAACGAGTACCGCCGCCGTTCGATGAAGGGCATGGTCGGGCAGATTCGTCCCGAATTCAACTTCGACGACGTGCATCGCCGTACGTTGGACGAGGTGATCGCGCATTACAAGCTCGATGCGCTCAGCGCCGATGACAGGGATGGCATCTGGCGCACCTGGCACGCACTCGATGCCTGGCCGGATTTCCCCGCAGTGCAGGCGCGTCTGCGGCGCAAGTACGTCGTCGCTTCGCTCACGCTCCTGACCACCTCGCTGGTGATCGACGTGGCGAAAAAGAACGGCTTCGACTGGGATGCGATCATTTCCTGCGAGATGATCGGCATCTACAAGACGCGGCCGGAAGCCTATCTGACGGCGGCGAAGTGGCTGCAGCTCGATCCGTCCGAAATCATGATGGTCGCATGCCACAACTTCGATCTGAACGCCGCGCGCGAAAATGGCTATAAGACCGCATTTGTCAAGCGGCCCGCCGAGTGGGGGCCGTCGGGGCCTCCCGACCCGACGCCCAACCCGGCGCACGACCTGATCGTCGAGGACTTCCCGGAACTGGCGACGCGGCTGGGGGCGTAGTCAGGCCGCAGTGAGGTCTGCCCTGCCCCCCAGGCGGAACTTCGGTCCATAGGCGATGCGCTCGAAGTAGGACAGCCAGGCGGGCGAACCCTCGGGCCAGTTCTCGAGAAAGCTTAGTCGCCAGCCCGGATCGTCGTAGTGAATTGCGAGCGCGTCCACGTACACCTCCCGCAAGCGTTCGCCGTAAAGGCGGGGATGGGGTGAAGGGGTAATTCCGACCCGGGTCAGGATGCCGAACCGCGTTCCATGCGCATTCGGCATGCCCGCGGCGCCGTTGTTGGCGACCACCTTGATCCCGCCAAAATCGTAGGACCGCATGACAGGCAGGCAGGTATGAGTACTCGCAAATACGTCCACGCCCGCCCCCGCGAAGGCGTGGGCGCGCCAGGCGTGTTCCTTGGGATCATCCAGGGTGCCGACATCGAAGCGCCAGCCTGCCAGTGCTTCGGCATCGCCGTGTACGACGCCGACGCGTACTTCTCCCACGCGGTAGCGCGCCACCATCGGCAGCGCGCCGAGGCGGTCAAGCAGATCGGGATGGCGCGCTGCTGTGCGCTTCAGTCTTGCGTGAATCTGGTTCGAGCGTTCGACGGCGCGCTGGTCGACCGACTCCGGATAGGCGCAGCCGCATCCGGCCGCATCCGAATCTTCACCCAATTCGGCCTCGACGTTGCCCAGGATGGCGTCGTGGCGCAGCACGCGCTCGTTGATTGCGCGAAAGCCGGCGTCATCGACGTTGAACCAATTGAAGTCCCCGTTGAAGCAAAGGGTTACCGGCCCCGGTTCGGCGCGCGCCATGGCTTCGACAGCGGCTAAAGCCTGGGGATTGCCATACAGACCGCCGATCACATACAGCGTTTCGGCAGACCGCTCTGGCGCTCCGGCAATCGCACCCGGTCCGTAGCGATAGCGCAGCGGGCAGATTCGTCCGGGTGCGCTCATGCCGTGCCGCCGGCGGAGCTCGTGCGGTAGCGCGGCAAGGCGAGCGGCAGGAAGAAGCCCGCCGTGCACAGCGCCAGCCCGTAGAGATTCGTTCCAAGCAGAATGCCGTATTTCCCGCTGCCGATCGCCCAGCTCAGCGGAATCAGATTCAGCGCCTGCAACAGGCCCAGACCGATACCGGTCCAGAATGCCAGATGAAAGGAGAGCGGAGAGTAGCCGACCCGACCTGAGAACAGGAATATCGGTGCGAGGCCGATGACCATTGTGCCGCTGATGGTCGTGGCTTTGAGTATGTCGGTACCGGCGATCATCGGCAGGTTGCCGAGCAGCGCGAACGCCACCATCGTCAGCGAGCCGATGGTCATCGCCTTGGGCGAAGGTAGCCGTCCCGCGAGCAGCGGGAGCTCGCGCGCCACCAGCTTGGACAGCGAAGTGAAAGTCGAGTCGAGCGTCGAGCCGGCCGAAGTGACCATGACCACGATCATCGCGAAGAAACCCGCGATACCCAGGCCCCGCGCCACTTCGGCGGGCACGTTGCCGCTGGGCTTCATGCCCTCCAGGCGCGCGTGCACGCCCACCAGGCTGAACGCGAAAATCGCGAGGAAGCCGAGTATGCCTGCAACGATGAACGCTCTGAGCATGGTCTTCTCGCGCGTGATGAAGCCCCGGTCCGTGAGCACCGGATCGTGAAACGGGTAGGACAGCGCCTGCAGCAGCGCGACCAGCAACAAGTCCCCGCCGGAGTCCAGCGCGAAAGTTCCTTGGGACAGCAGCTGACCCGGCGCATGGGCGGGAAGCACATAGGCCAATACCACGCCGAGAAACAGCATGAACACGACGGCTTGAATCACGTCGCTGAAAATCGAACTGCGCAGTCCGCCCTTGAGACTGTAGAACAGCACCGCCGCCGTGAACAGCAAGGCCGAGCCTATGAAGCCGGCCGAGCCGCTATGGCCGTAATAGCCGCCGACCACCTCCGTGTTGCTCCAGACTTCGTTGAACAGCCGGATCAGGATCGCGAAGGAAAACGCGAGTGCTGCACCGCGCCCGTATTTGCCGATGAGGTAGGGTATCAGGCCGGTGGCGCCTTCGCGCGTGCGCAGACGGTAGATGACGATGCCCGCGACCGGGATCGACAGCCAGTAGCTCGCGTAGGCGAGCCCGCCGACGATGCCGTAGGCAGCGCCCAAATTGGCGGCGTTGGTCACCGATTTGGCGAAAATCCAGCTGATGAAAATGCTCATCATCAGGGCCCATTCCGATGCCGGACGCCCTTCGGCATCGTGGCCGCGAAAGAAGCCGGCTTCGTCCTTGGAGCGCGGCGCGACCAGATACATCAGGACGCCGAACACCAGCAGAAATCCCCAGAAGAACAGTCCTTGCAGTTCGCCCATGTCGATGTCCTCGATCGAATCGAAAATTATCCGTTGCTGCAGCTCGGCGCCGGCGCGGTTGCGCTCTCCAAGGCGCCGCCGCAACTGGAACCCTGGCCCGCGGTGCAGCCGTAGCAATGGTCAGCGACCCGAATCGGCAGGCCTTCGAGCAAGGCGGCGGTCACGTCGGTGATGTGCAGGCGGGAGTGGTTCTCGTCCGTCAGTGCGAGTCCGAGTTGCTGATTGAAGTCGCAGTCGTAGATATAACCTTGCCAGTCGACGCTGACGAGGCTGCGGCACATCACTGTGTCCAGATTCCCGTCGCGGTGGGCTTCGCGCAGCGTCGTCATGTAAGCGTTGAACTGACCCTTGGAGATCAGCATGCTGCCGAAGCGCTGAATCGGCATGTTCGCGAGCGTGAACAGTTCATTGAAGACGATGCCGTATTGTTCGCCCAGATGTCGCTTGTAGGCGATTTCCAGCGCGGCTTGCGCCGGCGGCAGGCTGGCGCCCTGGGGATTGTAGACCAGGTTGAGGACGAGGCCGCTGTCGACGCGTCCGTAGCCCAGCGCGTTCAGCCGCCTGAGTCCTTTGATGCTGGCGCCGAAAGTGCCTTTGCCGCGCTGCTTTTCGACGTTCTCTTCCAGATAGCAGGGCATGGAGGCGACGACTTCGACGCCATGGGCAGCAAGAAACGCCGCCAGATCTTCCTGGCCGGGCTCCTCCAATATGGTCAGGTTGCAGCGGTCGATCACGCGCAAACCCCGCGCACGGGCGGCGATGACCAGGCGGCGGAAATGGCGATTCAGTTCGGGCGCTCCCCCGGTAAGGTCGACGGTGGCGATCTCGGGGCTGGCGGCGAGAAACTCAATGGCAGCGTCTATGGTTTCGGTTGTCATCTCCTCTTTGCGATTCGGTCCTGCGTTCACGTGGCAATGGACGCAGCTCTGATTGCAGCGGTACCCCAGGTTCAATTGCAGCGTGTTGATGACTCGGCGCGTCAGGCGGGGGAAATCAGTGTTGGTCAGAAGGTGAATGGTGGCGTGCATAGGCGATTCTCCAAGAGGTCTTGTGCGATTGGTCGTCGCTCGCCGGCAATTTCTTACAGCAGACTCAGAGAAATAGTCGATCGCGAGATCCCCTGAGACGCAGGTCTCCTTGCAGGGTGAATGCAATGTTGAAACCCTGGGACAGGCATCACAGTTTCGCCTCCAAAGAAGCGTCGCGCAATGCTTCGATTAACGCTGCGGGCGGAGCAAGCCCTTTGCCCCTTCAGCCAATGCCGCCGCTGCAAGGTCAATTTCCCGCGGCGTCGTCATCCATCCCACTGAAAGCCGGATCGCCCCCATCGCGCGGCGCGCGTCCAAGCCCATCGCGGCGAGAACGCCGCTCACCGCCTCGGCTTCGGAGTGGCAGGCCGAACCGACCGAAGCCGCGACGCTTGCGGCGACGTGCGACAGCAATTCGCGCCCGACGATACCCGGAAACGAAACGTTCAGGGTCGTGGGCAGGCGCTCGCTCGGATGGCCGTTGAGCATCAGGCCGGGAACCGCAGCCGCCAGCCGCCGGTGCAGCGCATCGCGCATTAACCGTAGTCTTTCCGTCGCTGCCGGCAGGCGCGCGCTCGCCAATCTTGCCGCCGCGCCGAGACCGACCATCTGCGCCACGTTCTCCGTTCCCGGACGCAGCCCGTTCTCCTGCCCCGCGCCGAACTGGATCGGCGCAATCGGCGTTCCCGTGCGGACATAGAGCGCGCCCACCCCTTTGGGCGCATAGAACTTGTGCCCCGCCAGAGTCAGCAGATCGACCCCCAGCGCATCGACGTCGAGCGCGATCTTGCCCGCGGATTGCGCGGCATCTGTGTGCAGCAGGATGCCGCGCGCCCTGGTGATCGCCGCGATCTGCGCAATCGGCTGGATCGTGCCCACCTCGTTGTTGGCGTGCATGATGGAGACGAGCGCGGTATCCGGCCGCAACGCGGCGGCAAGCTCCGCGGGATCCACGCGCCCGTACGCGTCGACCGGAATCACGCTCAGCTCCCATCCTTCGCTGCGCAAATGCAGGGCCGGCTCGATCACCGCCGGATGTTCCACCGCGCTTACAACCAGATGCCGCTTCGCACCCGCCAGCGCGCGCGCGACGCCGAGCAGCGCCAGATTGTTGGCTTCGGTGGCGCTGCCGGTGAACACGATTTCGTCCGCGGCAGCGCCCAGAAGCGCCGCGACCGATGCGCGCGCTACATGCACCGCCTCGGCGGCCTTACCACCGTGCGCATGCGACGAGGACGGGTTGCCGTAGTGCTGCGCCAGGTAGGGCAGCATCGCCTCCAGCACTTCGGCTGCGACCGGGGTGGTGGCGTTGTAGTCGAGATAGACCGGGTTATTCATAGCCTCGCTTGTGTGGTGTAGGCGATCGGCTTATCAAGGCTTCAAGGCTCAAGACCGAAGGATATGCCAGCATCGCGATCCACGCTCGACGTCAGAATTCGTAACGAACCTGGAGATACGCGTTGTCGTCGCGCGAGAGTTGCCCGAACTGACCCCAGGGTTTGCCGCCGAAGAAATTGGCGCCGAGCGCTCCCCACACCTTGTCGGTGAAGCTGTAGCGCAGCTCCGGGTTCACGTAATGGTCGCCATTGCTCGCGTTGTACGAAGCGTATGCGGAAAGCCGCAGCGTCTGATGCCGGAAGAACTGCGTCAGCCGCGCCGTGACGGTGTGGCTCCAGCGCTTTTCCATCGGGAAACCGGGAGGCAGCGCGGCGACATAGGCGCCGTAGTCCTGCATGATTTCGGCGTAGTACTGGAAGCCGAGAGTAAGATCCTCCGCCGGTTGAATCTGGTAGCCCGCCAGCAGCCGGGTCTGCGAGTTGGGCACGGCGAAATCATTGCCGGACCGGTCCTGACGCGAGTCGTAGTAGGCCGCCTCCAGACTCAGCACGCCGTCGCCCGCCCGGCCCGAGACGCTGGCGCCATAGACGGAGAGCTGCGGGTAGAAATAGCTGATTTTCGTCGGCGCGGTCATGCTGTCCGGGCGCATCGACGGCGTGCGCTGGAAACCGCGGTACAGGTAGAGCGCGGCATCGTAGCCGGCGACATCGCGGTAGATGCGCAGGCCGACATCGCCTTGGCCCGGCTTGACGGTCTCGCGCTTAGCGACCGCCGGCATCGGGTCGTAGAGGTGGAAGCGGCGTGCATCCGGTATGCGGCTTTCGCGGAAACCCGGCGACAGCACCAGTTCGAAGTTGGCGAATTCGGGATAGGCGCCCAGCTTGACGGCATCCACGCCGCGCTTGAGGTACTCCAGCGGCCTCCCGGCGAAGAGCGCCTCGTGATCCTTGGGAAAGACGTCGTTCACGAACACCAGGTCGCCCAGGCCCCAGGTGATGACCTGCCGGCCCGCGCGCAGATCCCAACGGCTGGCGGTGTAATCGACATAGCCCTCGCGCAGTTCGGACTGGTCCTGGCGGCCGAGGTGGTCATACGCCAGATCGCCCTTGGCGAGCAGCCGCCACGCGCCGCCCGAGGCATCGAGCTTGAGCTGGGCGCGCTCCTCCAGCCACTTGGTGTGGCGGCCGTCCGGGTTCGCCGCCGCGGTGTTTGCAGCCGTGTTCTGCTGCAGGAAGCCCGAGAGCGCGACCTCGGCGCGCGCCGCCGTGGGCACCAGCAGCAGGACTGCGCAGAGTGCGGCGAAACGCGCCATCAGTCGATCCACTTGCGCGGCGGCTGGCGCAGGAACCTCTCCGTGAACAGGCTGTCCTCGATGCCCAGGTTGTAGCCGGACTTGAGGTATGCGACCTCGGTGCGATGGCCCGTCTGCAGGTTCTTCATGCTGCGCTTGACCACCGTGGGAATGCCCTGAACGTCCGCGACCTCGTCCGCGGTGAACAGCTTGTAGCGGGCTCCCTTCTTGTCGTACTGCTCCTCCTTCAACGGCAGGAAGTTCGCCTTGTCCACCCAGGTCAGTTTGTAGCCGAAGTCGGCGTCGCTGCCTTTGGGCGTGCTCTTTACCACGTAGCAGTCGCGGCCTCCGATCTTTTCTTCGCGTTCGAGGGCGTGGGTATCGTCCTCAAGGTCGCGGCCGGAGACATCCTCGTAGGTAAAGTCCGAGCCGACGAAGCTCGAGCGCTTATCCTGCGCTGCGATGCGCTTGACCATGTTGATGGCGGGAATGAACATCCAGCGATCGTCGTCCCTGGCCGGGTACTTGTAGGTCATGAAGGTCATGTCCTTCACGTCCGCCGGCTGGAAGAAGTACATGAAGTATTTCTGCTCGCCCCCCGCTTCGCCCACATTCTTGCGCAGCATGGTGAGCTCGCGCACCCGCTCCTGACCATCCTTGTTGATGAGTTTCATCACCACCCGCGCCTTGAAGTCCTTGCCCGGGTAGAGGAAGGCCGCCTGCGATTTCTTCATCACCTCCTCGCCCGATAAGGCCAGCGCCTGCAACGGCAGCAGGCCGGCGATGATCCATATCCACCAGCGTTTAGTTACGGCGTAACGCGCTTCGCGCATTAGCCTTCTCTGAAACTTCGTTTTCATGTCAGTCTCCTTTGGTAGGTGCGGCAGCCGCTGCGGCCGCCGGTTTAAGTTAGGCGACGAGCCAGCGCCGGCCCAGCATCACCAGCGCCGGGATCAAGAGCAGGGTGAGCAGCGCCGAGAGCAGCATCATCGAAACGATGAAGGCGCCCACCACGACGTAAGGCGTCAGCGGCGCGAACATCATCACCGAGAACGCAGCGGCGAACAGCACCGCGTTGCGCATGATCCCCTTGCCCGGCCGCGCTGCCGTCCAGGCGAGCGCGCCGGGCAGATCCGCGCCGCCCACCTCGGCCAGGCGCTGACGCAGGCGACTGACGAAATGGATCGCGAAGTCCACCGCCATGCCGAGGGACAGCGTGCTCATCACCGACAGCGGCATGTCGAAATCCTTGCCCACGAATCCGACCACGCCGTAGATGAACAAAATGGTGAACAGCAGCGGCGCATAGGCGACCAACGCCCATTTGAACGAGCGAAAGTCGAGCGCCAGAATGGCGAATACCACCACGAGGGCGAGGCTGAAGCCGCGCACCAGATCGCCCAGTACCTCGTCGTTCCAAACCAGGTTGAAGTAGGCGATGCCCGCCGGCTTCACCGTAAGCGGCAGCGGATTGGCTTTCTCGTAGCGCTCCGCGGCGGCGATTACCTGCCGCATCGCGTCCGCATCCCAGGTCTTCATTTGCACCCAGATGTTCGCCTTGCCGAACGCGGAATCCACCACGTTATCCAGGTCCGACGGCTTGGCCGACATGCTGAACAGGAAGAGATATTGTCCGACCATGTCCTTGGTTTGCGGCACGGCATCGTATTTGGGATCGTCGTCGTGCAGGACGCGGTTGATGCGCTTCACGTAATCGACCACCGAAAAGGTCTTACCCACTTCCGGCAAGGCTTCCAGGTGACGCTGCAGGCCCTCGATCCAGCGCTCGGCCTCGGGCTGCTTCATGAACTCGGGTTCCTTGGACTGCACCACCAGATAGCCGAGGGACGTGCCTCCGAGCGCCGCGTTCATGGCGGTATCGGCGACACGGATCTCGCTCGATGGCTTGAACCATGCCACCAGGTTGTTGTTGACGTGTATTTTCGAGGTGCCCCAGACGGAGACCGCCACCAGCGCAAGCGCCACCGCCACCGTCATGCCCGGCCGGGCGGCGCCGAAGGCACCCAGGCGGCCGAGCGCCCGGGCCGTCCTGTCGCCCTCCACGCTCTCGCTCCCCGCGGCGCGGACGAGTCGGTCCTCGCGCACAAAGGTGAGCACGGCCGGGATGAAGCTGAAGGAGAGCAGGCGCAGCACCACCGTGCCGAACGCGATCAGGCCGCCGAACACTTGCACCGGAACGATGTTCATGAACAGCAGCACCGCGAAGCCCGCCGCCGTGGCAAGCGCGGTGAAGCGCACCGGACGGCTCACCGCCGCCATGGTCTCGCGGATCGCCGCGAGCTTGTCGCCCTTCTCCTTGTAGCGGAAATAGAACTCGTTGAAGATGTGGATGCTGTCGGTGGCGATCGCCATGAGGAACACCGGCGCCATCGAACTCATGATATGCACCGGAAAGCCGACACCGATCAACAGGCCCATGCTCCAGATGATCGCCACCATGGACACGCCCATCATGGCCGCCGACAGCGCCAGGTTGCGGAACATGTACTGGATCGCCGCGAACATGATCATGCCGGCGATGGGCGAGAACATCGCCATCAGCTTGAACATCTCCGCGCCGAAGGTATCGCGCGCCACCGGGTCGCCGGCGATATAGTAGCGTTCCGGCCCCTTTTCCTGCGCCACGATGGCGCGGATTTTGTCGGCAATCTCGGCACCGTTCGCGCCCTTCTCCAGCGGCACGTAAATGGCGGTGGTCTTGCCGTCCTTGGAAATGACGCGATTGACGAACAACGGGTTGCCGAACAGGGCCGCGCGCAATGCCTCGACCTCGGCGTGCGTCTTCGGCGCGGCCGGCATCAAGGGCCCGACCTTGAGCGTACCGGCTTCAGCCGTGACATTGGTGATCGTGGTGAAACCGTTCACGTCGCGGCTGGCGACCCCCGGAAGCGCGAGGATGCCGTCGGTGATGCGAGCGATGCGGCCTAGGGTTTCGCGGTTGAGCACGCCGGCGTCGTTTTCCACCCCGACCACGATGGTGTCCTCGTACAGCCCGAAGGTCTTGTCCACCTCGTCGTTCCAGACGCGCACGTCGGAAGTGGCCGGCAGCATGTGCTTGGGATTGGTGTCGGTGCGGATTTTGGGGAATTGAGTGAGAAACAACAGCGTGATCAGCCCTGTAAGCAATAGCACCCACTTCGGGCGGCGGATGGAGAATTCGACCAGTGAGAATTTCATCATGACCCCCTCGCTTCTATAGTTATTACATTCAGTGATGTTCCGGCGCGGTTCGGCGCATGCTCAAAATACGACCACTCTGTCCGCCCATTCGCCGGTCCAGCTCGCAAGTTCCTCCATGCTGCTGCGGCGCGTGCCTTGCGCGAGGTCCGCATCTGCGATGCCGCGGGCATCGAGACAGCTGCCGCAGATGCCGACCTCTCCGCGGTTTTGCAGCAAGGTGCTCAACATCGTTTCAAGACTGTAATAACCGGCAGGCAGCCGTTGACCGCGTTTGGCGCAGGCGACTGCGTCGCCGATCAAGAAAACCCGCACCTGCATGCTCTCGCGCTTGGCCATGGCACCGGCCAGCCGCAGGCCGTTGTAGGTGCGATCGCTGCCGTACGGAGGTTCGTTGAGTATCACCAAAGCCTTGCCCATCGCATGCACTCCTTGAAGTCAATAAACTCTCAGCTCTGCGCAATGTAACCGGCGTGCGCCGCCTCGCCTCACTGCGCCCGCTGCAGCGCGATGCGACTGCGAAACACCTCGTAGGCGATCGGCTCCGTGTTGTCGTAACCGATGCGCGCGCGCCGCGCCTCGTCGAGCAGGTGGTAACGAACCGTGGCCTCGACCGCCGCCGGCGCGGGCTTGCCCGCTGCCGGAAACTCGATGCGATAGCTGCGCGGCTTGCCGCGCGGCAGACGCGTGTCCCACAGGTCGACGATGAAGGGGCGCCACATGGTGGTACGTTTCAGGAAGTGATTTTCTTCTTCGAGCGTCTGCCCGTCCCGGTCGAGCACGCGCAGGCGCACGGTCAGATGGCGATCCGGCGTCCCCGTGGGCAAGTAATGGGCCGCGCCAACATTTGTCAGCGTCAGCGCGAACGCGCGCCGATCCGCGCCCGCCACGATCTCGGCAAACTGGATATCCAGACCTTGTTTCACCATCGCCGGATCGTGGCCGCCGCGCCACAGGTGGCGGCGCGCCTGCCTCACCCGTCCGCCCTCGACCAGCGCCCGCTCGACCACCGGCATGTGACACTGCACACAGCCGAGTTCGCTCACATTGCGCACGGCCAGCTCGCCGCTGCGCCCTTGCCAGCGCCCGGCGTCGGCCTCGATCTCGGCCGCGGTGCCGCATGGGGGATAGCGGTAGAAGGTGTCCCAGCGCGCGCCCTGGACGATGTGACAACGCAGGCAGATCGCGTTCGGGTCGGAGAGCTTCTCTACCGGATGCGGCGCATCGAGGTCGCCATGAGTGCCGAGGATCTTGCCGTCTTTGAAGTGGCACGCGGCGCAGGTCACGCCTTCGTGCTGCAGCTTGGGATCGAAATCGGGGTTGCCGGCGAGGATGGGCTCCAATTTCTCCGTGTCGCGGAAACCGAGTACCCTGTCTTCCTGCTGCCGGTCGAGCGGAATGTGACAGTTCTTGCAAACCTGCTGCGACTCGTCGAACTTCCAGTCGACCCGAAAATAGGGATCGGTCCAAGCCTGGCTATGGATGCTCGTTTTCCATTCCGCATAGATCTCGCCGTGACAGGCGCCGCAAGTGCCGGCCCGCAGTGCGTCCGTCGGCATTGACGTGCTGCTGGTGTCAATCGGCCGCTCGAAGTGCTCCGACACCACGAAGATATTCATCGGGCGCACCAAGCGCCAGCCCAGGAACACCGCGAAAATAGCGATACCGATTCCGGCGATGAGGGCTCGTTTTCGAGTCATGGCCATAGGCGGCCTCTTCGCTAAATCGCATTCGCCTCAGAATACGATCACTTTGTCCGCCCACTGGGTCCAGGTCGTCAATTCGGCGAGCGTGCTTCTGCGACTACCGTCGATCAGTTCCGCGTCCATGATGGCGCGCGCGTCCATGCAGGTTCCGCACGCACCGACTTCGGCCTTGTTGCGCACCACGCGACCGAGCATGAGCTGGATGTTGTAGAAACCATCGGCAACCTTCTGCCCGCGCTTCGCGCAAGCTGCGGCATCGCCCAGCAGAAACAGCTTCACTTCCTCGCCTTCGGCATTGGACAACGTCCCGGCGAGGCGCAAGCCGTTATAGCTGCGCTCGCTGCCGTAGGGCGCGTCGTTCAGGATGAATAAAGTCTTCATGCCGCAGTGCTCCTTGTTCTTTACGAATTGGTTTCGCGCGCGACCGTGAGCCCTTCGCGATTCCATTGCTCCATGCCGCCGCGCAGGATACTGACGTCGCTAAAGCCCGCTTGTTGGAGCTGAAGCGCGGCCGTTTGCGAGCGCTTATGGGTGCGGCACACCAACGTCAGCGCTTGCTGCTTCGACGGCTCGAGTTCCGCCAGGCGCGCAGGCAGTTCCTCCAGCGGAATGTTGCGCGCACCCGGGATGTGGCCGAGCGGACCGATAAAATCCCCTGCTGTGCGGACGTCGATCAGCAGCGGCCGGTCGCTTTGTTCAAGCCTGCCTTTGAGGCTGCCGCTATCGATCCAGCGGATGCCGACTTGGCGATAGCGCCGTATCAGCCGCGGCAGGAAGGCGACGAACGCGAGCAGCGCCAGCGCCAGCAGGGCGCTGCGGATTGCCCCCTCCCCGCCGCCGAGTGCCGCGCGTCCCGCGTAGCCGAGCCAGGCGTACGCGAGCGCGCCCGGAAACATGCAGACGAAAGACGCAGCCGCGTAGGCAAGCAGCGGGATACGCGTCAGGCCGAGCGCATAGTTGACCAGGTTGAACGGAAACAGCGGCACCAGGCGCACGAAAGCGACAAAGCGCCAGCCCTCGGCTTCCACGCCCTCGATCAGCTGCTTCAGCCTGCCGCCTGCCCTGCGCGCGACCCAGTCCGCCGCGAGGTAGCGCGCGATGACGAACGCGAGCAATGCGCCGAGCGTAGCACCGGTGAGGCTGTACAGCGCGCCCGGGACCGCGCCGAACAGCGCGCCTGCCGCGAGCGTGAGCACCGCCCCCGGAAAAAAGACTACCGTCGCGGCGGCATAAACCACGATGAAAGCCACGGGCGCCCAGGCGCCGGCTGCGGCGAGCCAGCGCGAAAGCGCGTCGCCGCTCAGCGCCTGGCGGTTCGCGAATGCCAGGAGCAAGCCCGCAGCCAGCGCCAGTGCAAGTCCAATGCGGGCTGTGTTACCGCGCTTCATGACTGGACTCCGGCGCGCTGCCGATGGCATAGCCGCCGCCCGCTCGCGCGAACGGAAGCGCAAGCATGCCGGTGAGCTTTACCGCTGCGTCGCTGCCGGTGAGCCCCTTCACGCCGATCGCCATGCTCTCCTGCGGCAGGCGCGCGCGCGCGCGATAGGTGCCGCACAGCCGGTCCCACCAGGGCAGATTGAAGCCGAAGTTGCTGTTCGCCTCGGCCGGCTCCATCGAATGATGGATGCGATGCATCTCGGGCGTCACCAGTATCCGGCGCAGCCGGCGGTCAACGGCTTCGGGCAGCCGCAGATTCGCGTGATTGAACATCGCGGTCGCGTTCAGCAGCACCTCGAACGCGAGCACCGCGGCCGCGGGCGCCCCGAGCACCGCGATGGCCGCGAACTTGATCAGCATCGACAGCAGAATCTCGATCGGATGAAAGCGCGCGCCGGTGGTCACGTCGAAATCCGCGTCGGCGTGATGCACCCGGTGCAAGCGCCACAGCAGCGGCACGGCGTGGAACATGACATGCTGCAGATAGACGGCAAAGTCGAGCGCGATCACCGACAGCGCAAACGCCCACCAGAACGGGACTGCGAAGGCGTTCAACAAGCCCCAGCCGCGCCCGGCGGCGAGCAGGGCGAAGCCGACCGCCGCGAGCGGAAACAGCAGGCGCAGGATCACGCTGTTCAGCACCACCAGCGCCAGGTTGTGCAGCCAGCGCACGCGCCGCGGCAGCAGGCGCGCACGCCGCGGCGAGAGCGCCTCCCATACGGCCATCAGCGCGAATACGCCGAAAAACGCGCCCAGGCGCACGGCCGGCTCGTGGGCCAGCGCCCACTGATTAAATGTCATAATTGTCGCTCGTTCACTGGGACCTTGCCCGATCCCGCCGATTAGGTACAATTCAATTACTCAACTAGTACGTTGAATAGTAGAAGGACACGACCGCGATGTCAACAGACCATTTCAAACAGGACGTGCATGCGCAGCTGGCGCGGGTGGGAAAGGCGCTGTCGCACGGCAACCGGCTGGAGTTGCTCGACTTCGTCGCGCAGGGGCCGCGCGGCGTGGACGAGCTTGCGCGCATGACGCGGCTCTCAGTCGCCAACGCATCGAAGCATTTGCAGGAGCTGCGCCGCGCCGGGCTGGTGCGGGCGCGAAAAGAGGGCTTGCGGGTGTTCTACGAAGTGGCGGGCCCCGACGTGGTGGCTTTGATCGCAGCGCTGGGAGTGGTGGCCGAGACGCGGCTCGCCGAAATGGCGCACTTGGTGCGGACCTACATCACCACGCGCGACGAGCTGGAGCCGATTCCCGCCGCCGAACTGCTGAAGCGTGCGAAGCAGGGGCTCGTGACCGTGCTCGACGTGCGCCCGGCGAAGGAGTTCGCCGCGGGGCATTTGCCGGGCGCGATCAACGTCCCCGTCGAAAACATGAGCAAACGCTTGAGAAAATTCCCCAAGGGGCGCGAAGTCATCGCCTATTGCCGCGGCCCCTACTGCCTGTTGTCGGTGGATGCGGTAGCGATGCTGCGCACCAAGGGCTACAAGGCGCGCCGGCTGCAGGACGGGTTCCCCGAATGGAAAGCGGCCGGATTGCCGGTTGAGGCCTGAGCGGGCAGGCAGTCAGGCGGGAGAACAACAGCCGCTGTGCTGCATCGGCGGACACTTCACCGAGCCGTAGGAACAAAACGCACAGCAGTCGCCGGGCTTCGGACGCAGCACCGACCCGCAATCGCGGCACTCATAGAAAGTTCGTTGGAGCACAGATGAGCCTTTACGACAGGTGGATCCTGCCGCGCGTGCTGGACGTTGTCATGCGCAACAGGGAGATGACACGCTACCGCGCGGGGCTCGTGCCGGGAGCCCGCGGCGTCGTCCTCGAGGTGGGAATCGGCTCGGGCCTGAACTTGCCGTTCTACGGGCCGCAAGTCGAGCGGCTCTATGCCATCGATCCATCGGAGGAGCTATTGCGCATGGCGCGCAAGAGAGCTCAGTCGATGCCGTTTCCGGTGGAGTTCTTCGCGCGCTCGGGGGAGGCGATTCCGATCGATGACCATTGTGTCGACACCGTCGTCACCACGTTCACCTTGTGCACGATTGCCGATCCGCTTGCGGCGCTGCGGGAGATGCGGCGCGTGCTCAGACCTACCGGCCGGCTGCTGTTCGCGGAGCACGGTCTGGCCCCCGACCGGTCGGTACAACGCTGGCAGCATCGTTGCAACCCGGTGTGGAAGAGGATCGCCGGAGGCTGCAATCTCGACCGGAAAATGGACGGGTTGATCGGTACCGCGGGTTTCCATATCGCGGAATTGACAGTCGAATACGCCAAAGGGCCGCGGGCGTTGAGTTACATCTATGCCGGATCGGCGCGGCCTGCGTGACCAACGGTCAAGGGCCGAAAAGAATCAAAGCTGACGCGCTCAGTCAACGGGAGCCTCGGTTTAAAGTCCCCGTTACAGCCAGAGCGCCTGTGCGGCGCGCTCGAGCTCGTGCTTCTCCCGATGATAGCGCGACGACGCCGGTTCGAGATCCACCGTGGGGACCGGGATTCCATAAAAGTTGCCGGCGCCATATGCGGCCAGTTCGTCGCCCACCTCGATGTAGCAGAAACCGTGGCCGTTGAAGCGCTTGGTGCCGGGCTTGCCTGCAATCTCGGCCGCGATATTCGCGGCGACGACGCGCGCCTGCTCGTCGGCAAAGACACCAGCCTTGGGTAAGAACATGCCGACGGGCAAGCGGATCGCGGTTGCGTCGCCGATCGCGTAAACGCCCGCGTAGCGGGTTTGCAGTGTGGCCGGGTCGACTGGCACCCAACCCGAGGCATCGGCGAGCTTGGCCGCGCGCAGCACCTGCGGTACCCGGTGTGGCGGCACGCCGATGAGCAGGTCGAAGGTCGTGTCCTCGAGCTCGAAGCGAGCGCGGCGGGCGGCCGGGTCGATCTTCATGACGATTTGCTCGGCATGAAACTCGATCCCCCGTTCCCGGAGCATTTGCACCAGCGTCGTGCCCACGGCAGGTCCCGCGACCGGCATGGGAAGGTCCTCGGGAGTGTACACGGCGATCTCGCTGCCCTGCCGCACGCCGCGCCGGCGCAGCAAGCTGTCGACGAGGAAGGCGGCCTCGTAGGGCGCCGAAGGACACGAGAATGGAGTACGCGCAACGAGGACAACCACCCGGCCGCCACTGAACCGCTCGAGGGCTTGCCGGATGCGCAGCGCTCCGGCGGCCTCGTACAGGTCGAGCGCGGCCTCGGCGAACCCGGGCACCGCCTGCGGATGCCGGTCGGCGCCGAGGGCGATGACGAGGTAGTCGCCCTCCAGGCGACCGGCGCTGGTCTGGACCGCCCTTGCGACCGGGTCGATGCTCTCGATCTCGGCCTGCACCCATTCGATGCCATGCTCGGCGAGACGCGACAGGTCGCGCTCGCCCTCCTCGGGCCGCTGGCGCTCGCCAGTCATCAACCACAGGTTCGCCATGCGCAACGCGAAGGTCGCGCTGCGCTCGATCACGACCACCCGGTGCCCGGGCGCGCACGAACGACGCAGGCTGCCTGCGGCCATGATGCCGCCGAGGCCGCCGCCCAGGACGAGGATTGTCTTGTTGCTCACGGGTGCCTCCTGCCGCTAGCCAAAGGTGAGGACGCGGTCGGCCTCTTCGGTGAGGCGCGCGAGGTCGTCCATCGACGACATCGGGCAGACCGCGGCGGCGTCCATCTTGCGAATGCGCAGGCAGGTGGTGCAGCTCAACACGACGCCGCCCAGCTCATCGAAGCGCAACAGCAGCTTGTGCACGTCGAAGCGCTCATTGCCGAGGTGCTCGATCTCGACCGCCGAGCCAAGCAGGAAGATGCTCGCCTCCTGGCCTCGCGACAGCACCGCCGAACCGAAGCGAAGCGCGTTCCAGACTATTTCCGGGTCGTTGTTGTTGATGATGAGAAGGTACTTCACCGTGATTCTCCTTTCGCCCGGTATTGGCGGCGATGTGACTCCTGCGCGCAAGCGCCGACTGACAACCTCGCTTCGAGAACATCGATGAGATCGATGCGCTTGGAGCTGGCGAACGCCGAGGCAATCTCGGCGAAGCGGGAGGACGGCGCGTTCTTGAACTCACCGCCTTGCATGGCAACGCCTTATTCAATCGTTCAATTGAATAGTAATCCAGAGCGTGACCTCAGTCAAGGGTGAGAGGCAACCGCGGTGGGGAGAAGCGCGGGACGGCGTCGATGGAAGGCGCGCGCGGCACGAAATCGCTGACCTGCCCGGCCGCGTCCAGGCGCACCTGGCAGGCGTGCGTGACCGTTTAGGGTGGATTGCGGCAACCGTGTTGCTGTTGGATCGGCGGGCAGCTTACCGAGCCGAACGAGCAGAAAACACAGCTGTCACCGGACTTGGGACGCAGCACGGCTCCGCAGTTGCGACATTCGTAGAAAAACTGGCAGGCGTCCGCGGGCATGGTTTCCTGCCTCGCGAAACCGCAGTGCGGGCAGATAAGCACGGACTCGAGCACGACGGCGTTCATTCCGGATTCACTGGTGCACCGACGAAGGATAGCCCGCATCGGTCGTGGCCCTAACCAAAGCCGCGATATGGGTCCGGTCCGGGTCGAATTTCACGGTGGCGGTCTTTTTGCCGAAATCGACTTTGATCGCGGCGCTGGGAGTGGTGGCCGAGACGCGGCTCGCCGAAATGACGCACCTGGTGCGGACCTACATCACCGCACGCGACGAGCTGGAGCCGATCCCCGCCGCCGAACTGCTGAAGCGTTCCAAGCAGGGGCTGGTGACCGTACTCGACGTGCGCCCGGCAAAGGAGTTCGCCGCCGGGCATTTGCCGGGCGCGATCAACGTCGCGGTCGAAGACCTGGGCAAGCAGCTGCGCAAATTGCCCAAGGGGCGCGAAGTCATCGCCTATTGCCGCGGCCCGTACTGCCTGCTGTCGGTGGATGCGGTCACCATGCTGCGCACCAAGGGCTACAAGGCGCGCCGGCTGCAGGACGGGTTCCCCGAATGGAAAGCTATTTGACCGGCGCGTGGTCTGCGGCTGGAACTGCCCCTGCGTCGGCATCCGCGAGACCGTCGGTTTCGCGTTCCGGGAAAAGACCCTGCGCAGCAGTACGGCCTGGCACTGGCGCTACACCAAATGGTTTTTCTTCGCGCTCTATATGATCGCGTTCGTGCTGATCATGTTCTCGGGGACGGCCTACGTGTCGCCGTTCTACAGTGGATTCCTCGCGCTGGTGGGTCTCACCTATTTCGGGTCCTTCTTCGTCGCACCCCTGACCGGCAACCGCTTTTATTGCCGTTACCTTTGCCCGTACGGCGCCACGTTCGGACTGCTCAACCACATCGGCTATTACGGTATCCGCATGGACAAGAATGCCTGCGTCGATTGCCGACGCTGTGAACAGGTCTGCGATATGGGCATTCCCGTCTGGCAGCAGGGCAAGGATCACGGGCGTGTCACCGGCTTGGAAGATTGCATGGGATGCGGACGCTGCGTGGCGTCCTGCCCCACCGACGCGCTGGAGTTCCGCGACGTGCGCAATGAATTTCTGCCCAAACTGCGCATGGACGGCTCCTACCTCATGCGACGCTCAGGCCCGCCGGCAATCGCTCCGCGGGTCGAGCCGCTGCAGCGCGCCGCTTCGGCCCGGCGCCAAGACTGGCAGGACGGCCGCCAGCCATTGAACCTGATCGACGCCATGGCCCAGGCCCGGCGCTGTCTCGATTGCGGTGTGCCCGGCTGCCGGAATGCCTGTCCGCTGCACAACCGCATTCCGGAATGGCTCGAAGCATTGGGCCGAGGCAAGGTCGAGGCGGCGGCAGCCATCAGCCACAGCACAAGCAACCTGCCGGAAATCTGCGGCAGCGTATGTCCCAGCCATCGCCTGTGCGAAGGCGCTTGCACGCTCAACGCCGGGAATGGGCCCGTCATCATCGGCGCATTGGAACGCTTCGTTAGCGAAGAGGCCTTCCGCAGAGGGTGGAAGCCGCAGGGCCGGATCGCGCCCGCCAAAGGCAACACGGTCGCCGTCGTCGGCGCCGGTCCGGCGGGATTGGCCTGCGCGGACCAGCTCAACCAGTCCGGCTTCGATGTAACCGTGTTCGATAAGCGCGACGAAATCGGCGGCCTGCTGACCTACGGCGTTCCGTCGTTCAAGCTGGACAAGGCGGCGATCGTTCGCCGCAGGAGCCTGCTTGAACAGGCGGGTATTCGTTTCTCGCTCGGCGTCGACGTCGATGCGGAACAGTTGCAGCGGCTGATCGAAACCAACGACGCCGTGTTCCTCGGGTCCGGAGCCCAGCGGCCGCGTGCAACGAATCTTACGGGGCAAGAGCTTGCGGGCGTCATCGACGGACTGGCCTATCTCTCCGACCTCAACACCAGCCGGCTCCGCGGATCCCTGCCCACCCCGGCAATGACGGGCAAGCGTGTCCTGGTTCTCGGCGGCGGCGATACCGCGATCGACTGCGCGCGCAGCGCCGTGCGCCAGAGCGCGGAGGACGTGACCGTCGCCTACCGGCGCGGGCCGGAGCAGATGCGTGCCTCGCAGAAAGAAATCGCCGCCGCCCGGGACGAGGGTGTGCACTTCGTTTTCCACAGGAAACCCGAAGTATTCGTCGGCAAGGAGAAGCTACTCGCTGTCCGCTTCAGTGAAGCAAGCGACGGCCACGACATTGACCACGCCTGCGACATCGCCATCGTCGCCTTTGGCCAGGAAGTGGATCACAAGGGCTGGCTCGAACGCCTGAACATCGCCACCGACGATCGCGGTTATATCGTCGCGGATGAATACGGCCGCACGACTCACCCCAAGGTTTTCGTCGGCGGAGACAACAGCCACGGACCCGATCTCGTCGTAACCGCCATTGCGGCAGGGCGACGCGCGAGCCAAGGGATCCAGGCTGCGTTGGCCTGCAATTCGAATCGCTCAGTCCAACCCGAAGCGCTGAATGAGCCAGCTCTTCATTAGCTGCGTCACGCCGAGATAGGCCAGCAGCATGGCGGCAAGCACCGGCCAATAGCCCTGCGGCAGCGGCGTGAACCCCAGCGCCGCCGCGAACGTCGAATACGGCAGCCACATCCCGACCACGCAGATCGATACGGTCGTGACCATCAGGGGCAGGCTGGCCTTGCTCTGGAAAAACGGGATCTTGCCGGTACGGATGACGTGCACGATCAGCGTTTGCGACAGCAGCGACTCCACGAACCAGCCGGTCTGGAACAGCGCCGGCTTGTCCCAGGCGTCGAAGATGTAGAGCATGGTGAAATACGTCGCGTAATCGAATATCGAACTAAGGGGGCCGATATAGAGCATGAAGCGGCCGATATTGCCGATGTCCCATTTTCGCGGCTTCGCCACGTACTCCGCGTCGATATTGTCGGTCGCCACCGCCGTCTGCGAAAAATCGTAGAGCAGGTTGTTCAGCAATATCTGCACCGGCGCCATCGGCAGGAAAGGCAGGAAGGCGGAAGCCCCGATCACGCTGAACATATTGCCGAAGTTGGAACTGGCGCCCATCTTGATGTATTTCACAATATTGCCGAAAACCTTGCGCCCTTCGATGACGCCCTCCTCCAGCACCAGCAGGCTTTTCTCCAGCAGGATGATGTCGGCCGATTCCTTGGCGATATCGACCGCGGTGTCGACCGATATGCCCACATCGGCGGCCTTCAGCGCCGGCCCGTCGTTGATGCCGTCCCCGAGGAAGCCGACCACATGG
Organism: Pseudomonadota bacterium; assembly: GCA_021811085.1. Taxonomy (GTDB): domain Bacteria; phylum Pseudomonadota; class Gammaproteobacteria; order Burkholderiales; family SG8-39; genus 2-12-FULL-64-23. Next base: position 20,627 of record JAJZPQ010000004.1, read on the forward strand.
CCCCTGCGGTGCAGCGCCCGGATGACGCGCGCCTTCTGCTGCGGCGAGAGCTTGGCGAACACGGCGGCCTCCTCGGCGACAGCCGCGAGCGCCGCGTCGTCCATCGCTTCGATTTCGCTGCCGAGCACGACGTGCCCCACGTCCAGCCCGACGTGGCGGCAGACGTTGCGCGTAACGATTTCGTTGTCGCCGGTCAGCACTTTCACCTGCACGCCGTGGCGTTTGAGCACGTCGATGGCCGCTGCGGCGGATTCCTTCGGCGGATCGAGAAACGCGATGTAGCCGCTCAGAACGAGGTCCGCCTCGTCGGCCACGCCGTAGGCCTGCGCGCGCGCCGGGACCTCCTTGTAGGCCACCGCGATGACCCTGAAGCCGTCTTCGTTGAGTTCGCGGATGACCGATTGCAGGTCGGCGACGTGCTCGGGCACGAGCGCGACGGTTTCGCCGTGGCGCTCGGCCTTGGTGCACACGCTGAATATTTCCTCGACCGCGCCCTTGCAGATCAGGATGTGCGTCTGGTGGTCCTTTTCCACCACGACCGACATGCGCCGGCGCTGGAAGTCGAACGGGATCTCGTCCAGCTTGGCAAAGTGCTCCGCCACGTGCAGTTGCGCATCGACTTCGGCGTGCTGCAGGATCGCCACGTCGAGCAGATTCTTCAGCCCGGACTGGTAATAGCTGTTGAGATAGGCGAGCTGCAGCACGTGCCCGCTCTCTTCCCCGAAAATGTCGACGTGCTTCTCCAGGATCACCTTGTCCTGGGTCAGCGTTCCGGTCTTGTCGGTGCACAGCACGTCCATTGCGCCGAAGTTCTGGATCGAGCTCAGGCGCTTCACGATGACCTTCTTGCGCGACATCGCCAGGGCCCCTTTCGCCAGATTGATGGTCACGATCATCGGCAGCATCTCGGGCGCAAGGCCCACGGCCACCGCCACCGCGAAAATCAGGGCCTCCATCCAGTCGCCCTTGGTGAACCAGTTGATGAGGAACACCAGCGGAACCATGACCAGCATGAAGCGGATGATGAGCCAGATGAAGCGGTTGACCCCGAGATCGAAGCTGGTGAGTTGGCGCTGTTCCGTGATGGAGGAGGCAATCGAGCCGAAATAGGTTCGCCCCCCGGTTGCGATGACCACGGCGCTTGCGGTTCCGCTGATCACGTTGCTGCCCATGAAGCAGATATTGGGCAGTTCGATGCCGGAGCCCGCGGGCGCCGCGGCGGCAAATTTTTCCACCGGCATCGATTCCCCGGTGAGCGCCGCCTGGTTGATGAACAGGTCCTTGGCCGACAGCAGGCGCAGATCCGCCGGTATCATGTCGCCCGCCGACAGGCGCACGATATCTCCGGGCACCACCTGCGCCAGCGGCACTTCCACGAACATAGAGCCGCCGCGTTGAACCTGGAACGCGCGGTTCGCCTCTTCGGGCGCATTCGGGCTCGTGTCCCGGCGCAGTACCGTCGCCGTGGTATGCACCATGGAGCGCAGCTTTTCGGCCGCCTTGCTCGAACGGAACTCCTGCACGAAGGACAGCAGCACCGACAACACCACCATGACGCTGATCACGATCGCGCCGTGGACCTCCCCGGTGAGCTCCGCGACCAACGCAAGCGACAGCAGCATCAGCGACAGCGGCGCGAGAAACAGCTCGAGCAGCCGGCGCAGCGGACCCTTGTGCTCTTCGTGCGCGACCGAGTTCTCGCCAAAACGCTCCAGCCGCTCCGCCGCTTCGGCCGCCGGCAGCCCGTCCATGGACGTCTCCAGGCGCGCGAGCGCGGCATCGGTTTCGAGCCGCGCGTACTGAAGCAGCTCCGACGATGGCGGCTTCGACGGCGGCGGGGTCTTACCGTTGGCGCCGCCCTGCGGCCCGAAAAACGAAGAAAAAAATGCGAATCCGCAAAACTTCAGTCTCATGCGCAGCTCCATGCTTCGCTTGTGGCATGCGTACGCCGGAACTGCAGGGACGCTGCGCGTCCACGCAGTTCCGGCGCGGGTTCAATCAATCGGAAGTAGGGCCGAGACCAGCGGCAGGACGCCGCGGATGACTGCTCCGACCTTCCCCAAGGTTTTCGGCCTAGCGGGGAATTTCGCGAGCAGTCTGAAAAGACTGGATTACGAAAAGCTTAGGACGCTAGGCCGGTTTAGTACCGCTGCTGCAACTGTCCAAGGCCAGTGCCCTTCTGTTATGCGAGGCCGCGAATTTACCCTTTGCGCGGAGCGAATGTCAACCAGTTTTCCGATTTATTGCGCCGGTTCCGACCTGCGGTCCTGAATTGTTGCCTTTGCTATAGCTTCGCGGGGTTCCTCCGTTTAGGTTACACGGTCTTACCGATTCAGGCCTTTCAAGCTGGGTCTGCGCTGTCGGGCTTCCAGGAGTATTACTGCGCCGGCATGAAGCCCGGAATAATTTTCGAGCAGCCCGTCGAACCCGATTGGGCGACACCAGCGGACGAGCCTAGATTATAGGGTCGTCGTGCAGTCGGCCATAGCCGGCCGGGGCCGCACATGGCGCGCCATCGCAGGCAATATGCCTAAAGTCTTCATCTATCCGCCGGTTGCGCTCATTACGCGAATGATTTTGCCGGGGAGCTCGCGAAACTCATGGCGTTCTGGCTTCAGTTCAATGGCGGCGCGAATGGCGGATTCGATTTGATCTCCGGAAGCGCCCGAGCGAAGCAACGAGCGGAAATCACTCTTTTCATCCTGCCCCAGGCACATATACAAAGTGCCGTCGACGCTGAGCCGGACACGATTGCACGCCTCACAGAAATGCTGGGAAATCGGGGTGATGAAGCCGACATTAAATCGACCGTCGCTCGAACGCAAATAACGCGCGGGCCCGCCTCCAGGAATCAGCGCATCGACCAGATCGAATCGCCTCCGCAGGCGCTCGCGCACCGGCTGCAGATCAAGATACCGGGTGGTGCGACCGGTTTTGCCCATCGGCATGGTCTCGATCAAGCGCAGAACGAATTCATTGCTCTGGCAAAACATGGCCATGTCGTCAATTTCGTCGTCATTGACCCCGCGCATGACCACCATATTGATCTTGACTGGGGCGAGACCCGCGCGCTTTCCGGCCGTCAGTCCGGAAAGTATCCGGTCGTAGCAGTCCCGTCCGGTAATGCGCGCGATGCGCTCACGCCGGAGCGAGTCGAGGCTCACGTTGATGCGCGACAAGCCGGCCGCTTTCAGGTCAATCGCCTGTCTATCGAGCTGGGTCGCATTGGTGCTCAAGGAAATATCGTCGATACCCTCGAGGCGATGCAGCCGCGCGACCAGGTCCGGCAGACCTCGACGCAGCAGGGGTTCGCCCCCGGTAATTCTTACCCGATGAACGCCGAGCTTCCCAAATACCGCTATCAGCCGTTCAAGCTCGTCGAAATTTAGCCAGTTCGCAGGCTCCTCGAAGCCACAAAAACCTTTCGGCATGCAATAGCTGCAGCGCAGATCGCACCGATCCGTCACCGAAATGCGCAAGTAATCGATGCGCCGGCCAAAGCGGTCGGCCAACAAGGCGGAAGTTTGGTCAGATGTCATGCACTGGATGTTCCCGACTCAGTCGGCCATCGTTGCATGCTGGCGGCAGGCCGGGCACATCTTGAGCCGTTGGACGCCCTCCGGTCCAAGCACCGGGTGGCCCGCAATCCGCTTCAAGCTGGAAGCAAGCAGCCGCCGGCTGATAAACGGCGTGTCGCATGCAGTGCAGGAAAACAGTTCATCCTCGTGCAGCAGTCGCGCTTCGCTGCGTGCCGCGGCATCGGGCAGGAAACGCGGTTTGAGCGCAATCGCATGCTCGGGACATCCGGGCTCGCACAAGCCGCACTGCAAGCAGTTTGCCTCGATAAAACGCAGTCTAGGCACAGGCTCAGCCTCTACCGCAAAAGCCCCCGCCGGGCACACATTGGCGCAGCCGAAACAAAGCGTGCAATGCGCACGGTTCACCAGGACTTCGCCAAATGGCATCCCCGGCGCCAGTGCAACTGGCGCACCTGCGCCATCCGATGCAGCGTGCAGTGCATCAAGTGCGGCAAGCAGCGCCCTCCGCTTGGCCGTGCCGGCTGCCAGCAGTTCGTTCACCCTCGCTGCGTTTTGCGGCATCGCATCGACCGCCGCCGCCATTGCGCCCGACGCCACCAACGCCACTCGCAAAGGCGATACACCGATGCCGCGAAGCAGCACTTGAGCCTCGGCGACTTTTCGATCGAGCAGCGCCTGCTCTTCCTTAGCGGCGCGTGCGTCGCGGACCAATACCACGCCCGCCGCTCCCATAGCGAGCGCCTCAATCCAGAGTTCCTCGCCGAAAGCGGGAAGCGCGTCGATCTGCAGGGTTTGCGCGCGTGCGGGCAGGCGGTCCGCCTCGACCCGCGCGGACGACTCCGGTACATGGGCAACGATCACTGGCGACGGTCCGCTTTTGCGTCGCTCCAGCATACGCCGCAGCGATGCGCGCAACGCCGCGCGCGAGGGCCGTTTGAATGACAGCGCCCCCGTCGGACAGGCGAGCGTGCAACTTGCACAACCCTGACACAGTCTCGGGTCGAGCGCGACGACATCGCCCACCGAGCGCAACGCCCGCGCCGGGCACACCTGCAGGCACTGGGTGCAGCCGCGCAAGCCCTTCGCGCCATGCGTGCATAGCGATGCCTCATAATCGACGAACTTCGGCTTGCTAAAACGTCCTACGAGACCGCAAAGCCCGGCAATCGCGTCGGCAAGCGCCGCCTGATCCGCTTGCGGCGCGAAATAGCCGAGCCGAACGATGTTGTCCGACAGTAGCGGCTTATGGGACAGATCGAGCACCAGATCGAAACTGCCGTCTGCATTCGGGCTGAATCTTCCGATGTCGGCCGCGCCACCACCCGGCGTCGCCGCCTGGGCATGAAAGGCACCGAATTCACCGGAGATCGAAACGATGCGTCCGCCTACTGCGACGACGTTTGCTCCGCCAGATTTGAATTCCGAAAGGTCCGGCGCAAAAGCGACGACCTTCAATATCCCGGCCAGTGCACTGACCGCCGGGACAACAGACCGCCCGTCGCCGAAAACCAGTACGACACCGCGCGACTCGAACAGGACCGCACCCGATGCGACGGCCGCGCCGGGTGCAAGCGGCGTAAGCGCAGCGAGGCAAGAGGACGGGGTCATGATCAAGCTGGACAGTCCGCGTGCGCATCTCTCGCCCGGCCCGCCTGCTCGATGAGCAGAGCGACGTCCGCTCGGTCCACCTGACAGGCTCGGCCGATCAAGGTCGCAGCCGCGCGATAAAACCTAGTCTCGGCTTCCTGTGCCAGACGCTCGCAGTGCCGCGGAACCCATGCCAGCAGGTGCTCATCCAGAAAACTCCGCTCGCGCTCGACCCAAGTCGCTGCCGTTGCGTGATCGCTCGCACCCCAAGCTTCCATCTCCTGGTGGCAAGCCAGTGCAAGAAAGCGCAATTCGGCGCCGAGATGGTCGGGTGGGCCGGCTTCGGGGACGGGCGCATCGAAGCCGGCCTCGCGGTAGGCGGCTTCCACGGCGACCGTCGAATCGCCCATCAGGCGCGACTCCAGGGCTACGGATTCGAAAGGTGCCGGCAGCTTATGACGTTTGGCGACCCCGCCAAATAGCCGCGTATGATCAACTTCCAGCGCTTCGAGCGCTTTCGGGTCGCCCAGCATCGCGCGAACGGCTGCACCCAACCTCACGACTTCATCTGCGAGCGGCTCATCTTCTTCAGTCGCATCGGCCGCCACAGGCAGAGCCCCATCCAGCTCCGCCAGCAGCGCAGCGTCGGGACGTTCTAGCACCAGCCGCGCAAGCAGCCAGTACATCCGGCTGCGGCGCGCAGCCGCTTTCGCCAGCTCTTCCTGCTTCAATGGGTTACAACCCCGTACCAGGCCGGCTTGCTGCCTTCCTTGTGGCAATCGAGGCAAACCTGCCGATCGACGACCTTGGCGCGAGGCACCTGCAGCAGAACGCCTCCCTGCTCCGACTGGTGACAGGTTCCGCAGTCCAGGGCCAACTTCTTTGTATGAATCTGGTGGAAGCGGCCGTTTTGCGCAAGGGATTTCTTCGCGGGCGCCGAACCGGCGCTTTTCGTCGCGCTTAAGGCCGGCATGGCAGCAAGGGCGAGCCCCATGACCAGGAACGCAATAAGCCGTTTCATGATTTCGCTCCTTCCTCGATCACATAGTAAACCTGCGGCCCGGTACCAAACTGCTTGCGCAACTGAGTCGCATTGGTCGCCTTGATGCGCTTGGAGACTTCGGAATTCGGATCATCGATGTCGCCAAACATCCTGGCCTGAACCGGACAAACGATATCGCAGCTCGGCGTGTAAGCCTGGTCCTTGCCGATACGGTCGGTTTTTCCGTCAGCCACCGCCTGTTCCAGCTTATGCGTGCAGAAGGTGCATTTCTCCGCAGTCTTCGCCTTCTTGCGATGGGTAGGATGCCGATCCGCGTTAGCGATCGTTTCTGCGCCATTCTTGCCTTTGCCCGGGTAAAGCGCCTTCACTTCCGTGTTCAGGTGCGGTACGCCATAAGGGCATACCGCGGCGCAATAGCCGCAGCCTATGCACTTGTTGTAATCGATCAGCACCACACCGAACTCGTTTTTGGAAATCGCCTTTGCACCGACCGAATCACAAGCGGCCTTGCACGAAGGCCGCTCACAATGCATGCAGTTCAAGGTGTTGTAGATCTTCTTCACGGAGGGATAGGTGCCGACCTCGTACTCGATCATCGAGTTCCAGGGCGCCTCCGGAGTGAAGTAGTTCTCGGCGGCACAGGCGGAAAGGCAAGCCCGGCACCCCATGCAGCGTTTTTGGTCTATCAGTCTTACGAACTTGGTCATGGTCGCGCGCTCCCTTTACGCCTTGTACAGCTTGCACTTGGTGTCGTTGAACGAGTTGTGCCCGGAGATCAGGTCCGGGTGATGCTCGAGCACCTGATTGATCGCCGTTCCCTTGCGCCCCTCCGGATCGTAGCCCTTGCTCCATTGGCCGTAGTGGTAGGACACCGCGATGGTGTCCGGCCGGATCCCTTGCACCGCCTGAGCGGTGCCGTTGATCTTGCCGACGCGGGTTTCGATCGTGACCGTATCGCCGCTCTTGATGCCGAGCTGCGCTGCTGCGGCAACGTTGATCTGCACGTAGTTGGTCGCCGCATCGGCGCCCAGCGCCTGGTTGAGAATCGCGTTGTCGACGGTAAGGCCAGTCTGATTGCGGTACATGCGCTTGTGCGTGATCACGTAGAACGGGTAGTCCTTCGCCTCGCGGTGCGGCGTCGGGAACGCAAGATCCTTGTTCGGCAGCGGCGAGTAGGCGATCTTGTATTTGGGCAGGTCGATTTTCGCGAGATTGTTCTTCTTCGCGATGCCTTCGACCTTGTAGTAGGTGTCGATCAATTGATCGGCATAGAACTTTATTTTCGCCTTGCCCGGCCCCTTGAACTTGTCCTCGGCGCCGCCCAGATACTTGCTTTTTACACTCTTCTTGCTGCCGACGAAGCCCTGTTCCACCGCGACGGAGAAGTCCTTCTTCGTCCTGTCGGCCCAGATCACCTCAACGCCCTCGCGCGTCGTATAGTCGCGGCCGGGCTTGAACTTGACTTGCTTGAGATTCCAGGACGCGTTGCACGCCTCGGCGAATTTGTCGCGCAGGTTCAAGCGCTTCATCAACTCCCACATGATGGTGAAGGCGTCGTGCTCCAGATTGTACGGGTTGGTCATCGGCTGGCGGATTGCATTGTGTCCCGTGTCCGGAGTGCCGCGCGTAGGCGCGTAGTGCCAGGATTCCAGGTAGGTCTTGTCGGGCAGCACGATATCCGCATACCAGGCCGTCTCGGTCATGAGCACGTCGATCACCACGTTAAAGGTCTTGGCCAATCCTTCGAACTGCTGTCCCGAATTCGGGATCGACATCGGGCGGTTCGTGCCGTAGAAGATCTGCATCTCCGGCGTGTACTCAAGCCCCCAGGCCTTCGGATCCTGTACCGTGATATTGGTCTGCTGCGCGATGTGGTGATTCGAATACGGGAAGAACACGCTTTGCGCCAGGTCCGTACGCTTGGGCGGAAATTGGCACACACTGACGTCGAAATACTGCGGTTTGCTGTAGGCCCCGCCGAGCATCAAGCCGCCGACTGCGTCGATCGATCCCACCAGCATGTTGAGTATCAGTCCGGTGCGCCAGCCCTGAACCCCGTACTCTTTCGCCGTGATGCCGCGGAAAGTGTAAAGGACCGCGGGGCGGTAGCGCAGCGTCTGGCCGTCGATCACGATCGTCTCGCCGATGCGCGCTTCCTTCGCGAACAATTGCGCCAGGCGCACGATGGTCGCGGCAGGCACGCCAGCCACTTCTTCGGCGTATTGCGGCGTCACGTCCTTGAGGCTGTCGGCGAGCACCTGAAACGCGGTGCGCATCGGCTTGCCGTCCACTGTATAGCCGCCTTTCAGTGCAGGCTTGACCCCTGCGGCATAGGGCTTCGCGGATGCCGTTACCGTATCCCATACCAGCGGCGTCTTGCCGTCCTTGTCCTTTGCGATAATGCCGGCGGCATCGACCAGTTGCGGCGCATTGGTGAATTCCACCAGGAAAGCCTCGTCGATCGTGTTCGCGTCGATGAGCACTTTAGCCATCGCCAGCAGCATCACGATGTCCTTGCCCGGCCGCACCGGCACCCACTCGTCGGCTTTTGCCGCGCAACCGGACAGCCGCGGCTCGACCACCACTACTTTCATCGCATTCTGCTCGCGGCCCATCGCCGTCTGCCAGTCGAGCCAGCGCGACGCCTGCTCGCCCTCGTGGTAGTTGGCGCCGAAATTGAGCAGCAGCTTCGAATACTTGAGATCCGGCAGGATTCCGGCGTTGGCCCAGGTCAGTTCATCCGCAACGTGGCGTGCGGACTCGCAGGCTGTAGTCCGGTGCACCATGTTCGGCGTGCCGAACGCTTTGGTGAATGCCGCGCAAAATTCCTCCCCGATAAGGTACTTGCCCTGGCCGTGCTGCCACACGAGCTTCGACGGGTTGTCGGCGTGGATGCGCGCCAAACGGATGGTAATTTCGTTAAACGCTTCTTCCCAGCTCATCTCGACCCATCTCGGATCCTCGTCCCGCCCCTTCTTCGGATTGGTGCGCTTGAGCGGTTTTTTCAGACGGTAGGGGTCATAGGTGTTGTACATGCCAGAGGCACCTTTGGGACAGATACCGTGGTTGTAGAACTCCGCGCGCGCCGCGTCCGGATAGATCGTGCGTACGATTCCATTGACGACAGTCGCGTCAATGCCGCAGAAGTTCGGGCAGATCGCGCAGCCTGACTTGATATGCTTGACTTCCAGCGCGCGGGCTCCAGCCTTCGCCGGCGATTTGGCTTTTGCCGCAGCCTTCGCGATGACATCCAGACTCACCCCAGACGCGGCCACCCCGCCCGCCGCGCCCACACTCTTCAAAAAGCCCCTTCTGCTCAGTTCCATTCAAGCCCCCGCTGATCAAGTTTTGCGATTGAGGACGAATACCCTTCCAAGCACGTACCGATCCGACCGTAGTCCCGCGGATCAAAACGCCTTGCCGCAGACATCCCGGCGATGATATTATAATCCCGGGCGAGGGCTTCGTTTGATTAGGCGTAATTTCCGGTTTGAGCGCGTTCAATGAATCCCACACGTAACTATCCACCGAGGCGCCATGGGCGAGCCCATCGGCGACGGCTTCGACGAGTTTGCCGTGGGAATACGTAAAGAAAGTCCGCGAGAAAAATCTTTCCGGATCTTCGCCCATCTTGCGCAATTGATAGCGCGGAACAAGATGCCCGGTCAGTGAATAGGGGTCGGCGTAGGCAAACACCTTTCCCCGCAACTGCGACAGGCTCTTGATGTCCCGGTTCTTCACCGAGACGATCAGGTAGGCGCGGTAAAACGGTTGCGACAGATAAAGCGGCACGGCAACCAGTCGCAGCTGCTTTTTGAGGTAGACGTAAGGATAGGAGCAAACCCAGGCAAAATCGACTTGCTCCAGCCGCAGCAGATCCATAGTCTCACGGTAGCTGTCGCGCTGCACGATTTCAATCGGGCGGTCGAGCTTCGCCTGCATGTATTCACGCCATTTGGCTAGCAGACCATACTGGGTATTCAGGAACGCCGGCGTCATGCCGACGCGCAGCACCGTGGCTGGAAACGCCGGCTTGGGTGGCGCCATCGCCATCGCCGCGCAGACGCCCAGGAACGTCCTACGTGTTACCTTCATTCTTGCGCTCGCTGCTCAGATCCTGGCTCCATTATCGCACTACCGGGTTCGCGCGAGCGCTTGAGCGGACCAATGCCAGGGCGTCGCGATCCCTATCGAATCAGCAATCGCCTGACCCGGCCGTTTACAGTTCGTAGGTAAGATCAATCTTAATCATTACCGCACTGCGGAAAACGCCGTTACCGGCCCAATTCTCTAGCGCCCCCAATCCTGTCTTCGACAACGCATTCATTACGATTCCGGCACGCTCTTGTAATCGTTGTCGCGGCGTAACCCCAGCGGCTTGCACGGCGGCTCGGGCCAGGCGTACGCGGGATCTTAGGCCACATCCACCGATTCGATCGCCGGCCTGCTCACCAGCTTCTTCGCATACGCCCATTGCACATTCTGAAACAGGTCGATGTCCGCCGGCTCGAATTTGCCCGATTCGATCTTCTTCATCTGCGTGCGCACGTCCTGGGGATAGGTAGCCGCGCCGATGACGACGCGCACGCTTTTTCCGGTGGATATCCGCCGGACTACGAAATCGCTTTCCTTCAGCGCCGGGTCGATCAGGTGCGAGCCGAAGCGGGCGCGCGCGCCGGTGAGATACGCCGCGACATCGCCGCCGCAGGCGGAATTGTTGGAGGCGATCGCCAGGTCGGTGCGGTCGATGATCGCGTCCGGGAACAAGCGGTCAAAGGCCACTTTCAGCGCCGCGGCGCTTTCCACCAGACCGCCGCAGAAATGCCCGTGGAATTTGATCAGATCCTTGATCGTTATAGTCTTGGTCTCGGCGGCGTAGCGGCCGTACTGGTTGACCGTGTCGCGCACCCCGAACAGCGGCGCATGGGGAGCCTCGGCGAGCCATTGCGGGTAGTGCCAGTCTGGCGTTCCGGCGTCGGGCTGCGCCGCGACGGCCGGCGAGGCGGCGCACAGGGCCAATGCAGCCGACGCGGCTGGTCTTATCGCGGACCGTCTCGCGAAGCCGCCCTGTGTCCGCGCACTTTTCATCGTTGTTCTCGATTTGCCATTTGGACGAGTGGTGTTGGCGAGGTGAGCGGCCGCTAGGTCATGCCGGCATGCCGAGCACTCGGCCCGTGATTTTTCGCGCCATCGGGGCAAGAAAGAATATTACCGGCACACCCACTACATAGGCGATCAGAAATGCCCGCAACCAGCGTCCGACGAAATCTTCCACCAAGCCGACGTTGACAAAGGTGATCACCAGGGTCATCAAAGAGATCATCAAGGCTCCCATGACCAGGGAAAACACAAGGTGAAACTTTTTTTGGGGGTTCATGCGGTCGGTGCTCCTATCGGATCAGGCGGCGGCGAGCCACTGTTCGATCTTGGCGCGGCTGGGTACGCCGCCCGCATGCACCACCTTGCCATCGATCACCACGCCCGGGGTGGACATGATCCCGTGGCGCATGACCTCCTTCAGGTCTTCGATTTTCTGCAGGTTGACGGCGACGCCTTTGGCCTGCGCCACCTGCTCGATCAGCGCGACCGTGGTAGTGCAGCTGCCGCAGCAGCCGGTGCCTAGCACCTTGATTTCTTTCATGACGACTCCTTGTTTCGATTAGAGAACAGCGTTGAACACGTAACCCACGATCAGGATGCCCGTGGCGACAACGCCGACGAACGTGGCAATCAAGCGCAGCTTGAGCACCTTGCGCAAAATCACCATTTCCGGGAACGACAGCGCGATCACGCTCATCATGAACGCGAGCACCGTCCCCAGCGCTGCGCCCTTGGCGAGCAGCGCCTGCACGATCGGGATCACGCCGGCGGCGTTGGTGTACATGGGCACGCCTATCACCACCGCCAGCGGCACCGCCCACCAGACATCCCGGCCCATGAACGAGGCCATGAAGTCCGCAGGCACATAGCCATGGATGCCGGCGCCGATCGCGATGCCGACGAGGATATACGGCCAGACCTTGCCCACGATCTCGCGCACCGCGGCAAAGCCCGAGTCGAGCCGCTCGCCCAGGCTGAGCCGGTCCTCCCCGACGGCCGCGGTGGCGTGCGGCATGTCGCGCACCCAGTCCTCCAGGTAGGCTTCCATTTTGAGCCGGCCGATCACCCAGCCGGCGACGATCGCCACCGACAGGCCGAGCCCGAGGTAGAGCAGCGCGACGTTCCAGCCGAACATCGCGAACAGGAGCGTCAGCGCGACTTCATTTACCATCGGCGCCGAAATCAGGAAGGAGAAGGTCACCCCGAGCGGCACGCCCGCCTGCACGAAGCCGATGAACAGCGGCACCGCCGAGCAGGAGCAGAACGGCGTGACGATGCCCAGGCTCGCGGCCATGACGTTGGCCGCGCCCTCGCTGCGTCCGGCCAGAAGCGCGCGCGTGCGCTCCGGCGTGAAATAGGAGTTGATCATGCCCATCACGAACACGATGCCGGTCAAGAGCAGCAACACCTTGGGCGTATCGTAGAAAAAGAACTGCAGCGCACCGCCGAGGCGGCTGTCGCGCTCCACCGGCAATGCGGCCACCAGCGCGTCGGCGGCTGGCATCAGGGTCTGATACAGCCCAAACCAGGCCGCGGCGGCCAAGATCAGGAACAGCAGCGGCTGCCGGCTGGGCCAGCGCCTCAACGGGGCGAGAACAGCGCTCACGGGTGCATTTCCTTCGTCATCTTCAGCGCGGGCACGGATTGCGCCCTTACCACTGGAGACGAACGACCCTGCAAAAGGATGCAGCCCGGCCCCTTTTCCGCGAGCGTATTCCTCCTGCGGAGCCAGGGGGATATTGGCTGTCAAGCCGGCTATAAGCGCCGCTGCGAACGATGCCCTTTTTCCGAAGTTTGGCGGTTGCGCCGAATACGTTGGTCGGTGTAGAACCGGCCCTTAGCGACCTTGCCGTGCCGTGCCTTAGCTATTCCAAGCCCGATCGCCAACCATGCGGCGATGGTCTTGGCAAGCTCGAAATCTCGCCAATCGACATACCAAGGTAACCGACAATGAAACTGGCGACGCCGCGCACGTCATCGGGCGCCAATATCGGGCGCGGGCACTGAATTTCGGCATCAGTCACCACGGCGACTACCGTCTCGAACTCCGGCCAAAGCGGCGGACGACCGAGGTCCGGGCGATAAACTTCGATCATCGGGATCGGCGCAGACTTAAAGCCCTCGACGAGCACGATGTCGACGGTGGCCATCCGACGCGCAAGCGGTTCCGGTTCCGGGTCGCCCCGATATTCATGAAGCAGCGCCCAGCGCCGGTCCCCCACCACCATCACTTCGCGACACCCAGCTTCACGCAGGCGGTGGGAGTCCTTGCCGGGTTGATCCAAATCGAAGCCATTGTGTGCGCGCTTGATGGCCGCCACGCTGAAGCCGTCGACACGCAGATGCGCGATAACTTGGGCGATCAGCGTGGTCTTGCCGCTGCCAGAGCGATCCACAAAGCCGAAAACGGCGGACGAGGCAGAGCGATTAGAGCTCAAGGGCAGCTAAGTAGAGCGAGACTATTTTCATCATGGCGGAATAGCCTCCGCGGGCCTTCGAAGACAAAGCACCGACCTCAGCCACGCGGGCGCTCAACTAAGCGGCCCGTAGGACACCCAGCGCCGTTGTTGTCGAGATAGAGGGAGAATTGCACCGCGCGGCGACGCGCCACCGCCCCACGGCAACGTAATTCGCGGGTCTATGACGGACAGAGCCTAGACCATGGCCGGCTTCCGAATCGGCCGCGGCAAGTCAGCATTCCGGTTGCGATGCCTCTTCATCGAGCAGTAAGACTAATAGCAACGTGACCGCTGCCCGGATGAAATCGTGCGAAGTCGCTCCCAGTACGTCTGAAGCAAAGCGCGGCACCCATTGCGACATATGGCCACGCACGAAGCCGGCGCGTCGTCCACACGATGCCTGAGCCGTATCGTCGTCGCCGCTGGCCTGTGCCAAGGCGATTGCCCGCTCGAGAAAGTACACAAAATCGAGCTCCAGACCGAGATGGTCGTCGGGAATACGCACATCACTTCGGCGTGCAACCCCCGCGTCGACATACCGCCGGCGAACAGCGAGCGTCTCTTCGGTCATAACGAGGCGGCTCGGCGACAGGTAGAACGACGCGTACGGTACCGCAGGCGTCTGCGCGGGGCCCACGATCAGTCGGGTAAACTCAACCGCCAACTCACTCATCCATGGCTCGCCTGCGTCGATACCGGCCTCGGTTGCGACCCGCAGTGCATCGACTGCGTTCGCGAGCGCGGGAGTTCCGCCGGGCGCCTCTGCCGCAGTCAGCGCCAATCCGAGCACCTCGTCGCTGGGGCCGAAAAGAAACAGGCGCCGCAACAGATCGATGGCGAGAAGCGGCCGCGACCTGACCACCTGATCCGCCGCAGCCGCCGGCAACCATCCTTCCGTCGCCCTGTCTTGCGTTGCCAGGCTCATGCCTTCCTGACCGCCACAATCATGTCGGCAAACGCGGGGAAGCCCATGATCGGACTCAAGGCCGTCGGATCGACCATTTCGTTGTGCAACGGCGTGTAGCTGCGGCTTTGATACGCCGGCCCCAACCCGGGGCTGAAGCGGCCACCGGTGCCGAACCCCATCTTGATGACGCCGGGCCGCATGCCGCCCGAGGCGAACACCTTGCCACGGGTGGAACGGTTCAACGGATTCGTGACAACCACCAGGTCACCCGTCTTCAAACCGAGGCGTTTCGCATCCCCATTGTTCATCCAGACAGTGCCGACCGAGTAGCTGTTCGCCTTGATTTTCTTCTTGACGGCTTTGATCGGCTCGCGGCCCACCGCTTGTCCTTCGGGCAGCTCACATTCGAACGCGTTGTTGAGCGGCTGCCACGTACCTTCGGTCTTGAGCTCCCCGAGCCAAGGCACCATCTGTGTTCCGCTCATCGCATGGTGCACCTTGCCGCAGATCAGCTGGAACGGATAGTCCTTGCCGTACTTGGCGTACTCCGGATTCGTGTGTGGATTCCAAACCGTCTCGAACCAGAAGAAGGTCGGCGGATATTTCTTGAAGCCAACCCGCTTCAGTCCTTCGGGCGACTCGTTATTGGCTTTCTCGATTTTCTCGTTGTACGACCGATAGCCACCGAAACGCTTGCCGCCCTCGGTCCAGTCGAATTTAAATTCGATTCGGTGCGTCGACGTTGGAGGGAAGACGCCGTTCGGTTCGTCCGCGTTCGATTTCTTGTAGCGGTACCAGCTCATCGGCCACACCGCCACGCCCTTGTTCGCGCGCAGCCATTCGACCGTGACCGGCTTGCCGATAATGCGCTTCTTCGCGTCGTCGATCGTGACGTCGCCCTTTTCCAGCGATTCCGGGTTGCCGATGATGGTGTAGCCCTCGGGGTACTTGGGATAGGGCAGCGGCGTGCCAATGTTGGCTTTGCCTGGCGCGGGCGCCAGCATCTCGTTGACGAAGTCCTCTTCGGTCCGGTACTTCTGCCAGAAGTCCGCTCCCTTTAGATCGGTATCGCCGAGATCCGCCAGACGCTTCGCGAGCAGGTTCATGATCTCGATCGGCTTCTTCGATTCGTATAGGGGCTCGATGACCGCGTCCCGGTTGTAGATCAATGGGTGCGACGGGTAGATGTCGGCAACGCTTTGTCGCTCGGCGTAGCTCGCCTCCGGCAGGATCACGTCGGCGTACAGCGCGCTTTCAAGATACAAGGTGTCGATGACGACCATCAACTCGAGCTTGTGATTGCCCGCTGCATCCTTGGCCGCGAGCGCCTTCTGCCAGGCATACGGCGCCGATCCGGTGTAGACCGAATTGCCAGTGCGCAGAACGTATCCCTTCATCGGATAGCGATGGCCTCTGAATGGGCCGTAGCGGATTTCGACGCCATTCTCGATCACGTCAGGATAGTCGGCTACCACGTCATCCCAGGCCGCCGGGAACTTGCTCCCGAACGCGTCCATGTGCAGGTGCTCGACTTCACCCTCGACCTCCTTGCCGGCTAGCCTGCGCACCACCTTCCGTTTCTTGAACTGCTTGCCGGTGGCGCTGCCGCCCTTGTCCGATTTCACGAGCTCGGTGTCGATCACGCCTCCGGGCGCTTCGAAGTTGCCGGTGATCACGTTGAGCGCCACGCCGATGATCGAGGCGCAGTAGCCGTTAAAGTGGTGCCCGGGCGACTGCATTCCCCAGACCAGCGCGGCCGGCTTGGTGATGCCAAACAGGTGCGCGACTTCCTGGATCTGCGCCTTGGTCAATCCGGTGCGTCCGGCAGCCCAGTCGAGGCTGAAATACGGCAGGCCATTGATCGGATCGTTCTTCGTCCACCACGATTTGAACGCCGCCTCGAACTCGTCCCAGCCGACCGAATATTTCTTGAAGTTCCAGTCGATGTATTTGTGCGCCGGATCGCTCTGATTGTCGTTCTCCAGGATGTATCGGAGCATCGCGCCAAACAGGTCGCCGTCGGTGCCCGCGCGCGGCGCGAGCCACATGTCGGCCTTGGCGGCGGTATTGCTGAGCGCCGGATCGACGACGATGACCTTGCAACCCGATTCCTGCTGCGCCGCCACCGTGCCGCGGCTCTCATACGCGATCCGCGTGGCGACAAACGGGTTCCAGCCGTTGTAGACGATGAGCTTGGTGCGATAGGTCCAGTCGTGCTTCAGGCTGCCGTCCGCTTGGCGCACGAGCTGCGGCCGCATCAGGTCCGGCTCCCAGCGTTTGCCGTTGACCATCAGCTTCGGGCCATGGCGCCGCGGCGTATCGCAAATCGCGCCGTGCTCGACGCAGTTCGGCGTGCCATAGGCGAAGAACAGCCGGTGGTAGTGATCTCGGTCGGTCACGTCGCCGGCGTCCATCACCACGGACTCGGCGCCATATTTCTTCTTGATGTCGGTGAGTTTCCGGGCGATTAGGTCGATTGCCTCGTCCCAGCTCGCCTGGCGGAACTTGCCTTCGCCGCGCTCGCCGACTCGGATGAGTGGGTGTTTCAGGCGATACGGCGAGTAGATCAGCTGCTGCCCCGATGCGCCCTTGGCGCAGCAGGCGCCGTCGTTCATCGGCACTGCCTTGTTGCCGTAGATCTTGGCGAGGCGACCGTTCTGCACCCACATTTCCATGCCGCATTCGGCCGGACACATGACGTCGGCCGTATACCGTACTTGATACGTTCCCATTCCGAGCTGCACGGCCTTCGCCTCGGACGCGGTCAACGTATTGAGCGCAAGCAGGCCGCTGCCTTGGAGCGCCGTGGCGCTCGCGGCGTAACCCGCCGACTTCAAGAATTCCCTACGCGAAACTTTTATGTCCATGATAAAACCTCCAAACCGCTTGTCTCGATGATAAATTCGTCAGAGTCCCGATGGCCTGGTCAGCTTGGATTCAAACTTCCGTCGGCGGCGTCAAACACCTTTTTGTCCGGTGCGATGTAGTACACCCGCGGCTTGGTTCCGAACTCGGGATGGCGGACATCGGGCTTTTCTGATGCCACCAGTTTCGAGATGCGACTGTTCGGATCGGCCAGATCGCCGAACACAATCGCTTTGCCGAAGCAGTTCCGGGCACACGCCGTCTCTTCCTGCCCGGCCTCGAGCCGCGCGCTGCAGAAATCGCACTTGTCGACGACGCGGAGATTTTTGACCGGCGTCTTGGCGAGCTCAGGTACATCCTTCACATACGGCTTCGGATTGTTCTTGATCGGCAGATACTCGTGCAGGTAGCGGGCGCCGTACGGGCAGGCCGGAACGCATCGGGCGCAACCGATGCAGAGGTCGCGGTTGACCAAGACGGCGCCGTCCTCCCCCTTGTAGGTCGCCCCCTTGACCGGGCAGGCCTGGATGCACGGCGCGTCGTCACAGTGGTTGCAGAACTTCGGCAGGAAATAACGTTTGGCCGCCGGATAATCGCCGTCGTCCTGGATCTCGACGCGCGAGCGAAAACCGCCTATAGGCACACCATTTTCCATCTTGCAGCCAACCTGACAGGATGTGCAGCCGATACACCGGCGCAAGTCAATCAGCATTCCGTATTGCTTTGCCATGATCCCTCCAGAAACGAATCCGTACGCTTACGACACACGCCAGTTTGGCGCGCCATCGTGGATTTCGTTTGATGTAGATCAAAGCCGACAGCGGCTAACGCCCGGGTAGTTCATTTGCGTCATGCGTGCGGCAACGGACTCGGCGTCAATATCAATCAGTGATCCTGCCATCTCCATTAAAGGGAGATGCGTCGTGGACAGGAAGCTCACGCTATCGGGTGCCCTGCACTACATGTATGACATGATCCGACGAACGCAGCGCGGCCTTATCGCCCGCTACAAGCCGCAAAGCAAAAGCAATCTGCGCCCGCTTGCCGACCCCCAGCTTGCGCATGATCTTGCGCAGATGATTGCGCACGGTATGAAAGCTCAGATCCAGCATGAAAGCGATGCGCTTGTCGGCCAGCCCCTGAGCCACGAGCGTCAGCACCTCCGCTTCGCGAGCCGTGAGCGCGGCGCGCAGCTTAGCGGGAAAGGCGTCTGCTGCTTCACGCTGGGACAAGCGCGGCTGTTGATCCACACGCAACGCGGAGGCTGTAAGCGCGTGCAGCAAACCGATTCGTGCGGCGTCATGCGTACCCCCCAACAGCAGCAGCAACCAGCCCGGACGGGGACTGGCAGGCAGCACGTATAGGGCGTGCGGGCCCGGTTGCGCCCGCAGACGCAAGGTGAAAGGTGAGGTGTTGTCGGGCAATTCGCGACGCGCCGCCTGTGCCGCGGCGACGATCTGCTCATGCTTCGCCCCCTTGGGCAGTCGTCCCACCGACAGCAGTAGCTCGGTCGTTGCATCATCATGCTCGGCGAGCCAGCCGATCCATTTCGGACCCACCAGCGGGCGTATCCATTGATCGGATAGCAAGCGCAGCCAAGCTGTACGGTCGGCATGCTGGGCGCGCAGCTGTGACAACAAGCTGTCCAGCGCGAACTGGCTTGCGGGTTCCGGCAGCGGGGTCAGCGGATCAAGATGAACGAGATAGGCCCGCGTACCTCCGCTCAGACCGATGGGTTCGACACGCGTCAGCACCACCAGCGGCGATTCATGCGGTCGCGGTATCAAAGCCAGCGCAGGCTCGGAAATATCGTCCGCGCCCGATACGAAGTCCAGGCAGCAGCCCTGCGCCTCGCCACAGCTTGTCACGCGCGTGCAAGCCAACGGTCCCAGCGCACGAGCGCTCTTGCCCAACAATTGTGCCAGGGAGGCCGATAATGCCAGCACCGAGCGGTCCGGTGCCACCAGCATCAGCAACCCCGGCCAGCCGGCCACCAACCGCGACAGGATCTCTGTTTCCGGCAGCGCTCCCGCCGAAGGCGTGGCGCTGGCGTCCGGCGTGAACGCGGAAAATCTGGTCTCGGTCATGGTCACCAGCTCGCGGGTGGGTCACGCCAATAGTACACCATGGTAAGTGAATGGCTGATCGCGTTGAGGAGAAGCGCGGGACGGCGTCGATGGTCGGCGCGCGCGGCGCGAAATCGCTGACTTGCCCTGCCGTGTCTAGGCGCACCAGGTAGGCGCGCGCGGCCCATTAACGTGGATGCACAGCAACTGCCTTGCTGTTGTTGGATCGGCGGGCAGAGGTCGAAAGCGCGGTGTCGAACCATAGATATCGGTCACCGGCAAAGTCGCGTGCGTCCTTCTCAAGGCCGGATCGACACTTTCTTATCTGCAGACTTGCGACTCTCACTTTCCGTCACCAGCGCCAAGTCCTGCAGGATACCGCAGCCACGCACTTGCATTGACGGGTGACAGTCGACGCGCAGTGCTTTTAGCTGTCGCTCGAGCTTCGCGAGGTCGCGCCGCTGCTCGCGCACCTTTCTAATGTGCTCGTCGAGCAGCGCGTCTACCTCGCCGCAGTAGGCACCCGGCGCCTCGGCCAGCTTGAGCAGCGGCTGTATCTCCTTCAGGCTGATGCCAAGCGACCGGCACTGGCGAATGAAGCCCAGCCGCTTGGTCGCCTCCCCGCCGTAGCTCCGGTAGTTGGACTCAGACCGCGCCGGGTTCTCCAACAGTCCCTGTCGCTCGTAGTAGCGGATAGTCTCCACCGAGACTCCCACCTGCTCCGCCAGTTCACCGATACGCATGGGCTTGACCCTCAAGTCACTTCAGGGTTTCTAATATGCCAGACCCGAGCAAACAGCAGCTTGATGTGGATCAAAGTCACCGACGACAAAGGAGAGCGGCCGAGCTTGCCGATGAAATCAGCAATGGAACAAATCAGGACTGTCGCACCCCGCGCCGACGCGCTTCGCGTCGTACGCGACGCGTTCGAGCAAGCTGCCGCCGCCACCAAATGCCATGGCTGCGGTTGCCTGCTGCATGCAATCGAGGCATTGGAGCAAGCCGCTCACGGAGTATCGAAACTGACGCCGGTTCTCGACAGCGCGCGTCGCGTGCTGACACCGAAGAAGTATGACTGCCTCGGCTGTGAGATATGTTATCCGGCAATTGCCAGCAACGCGTTCGCTGAGGCGTTTCCGGATGCGATGCCCGAAGGCGCGATGTGTCCAACCGAGGCGCCGGAGGAGCGCCACGGCTGGCCGCCCCTACCCGGCGAATATTCTGTCGTCCGTTACGCGGCGTCCGTCGCAGTTTGCACACTAAACAGCGAGCATCTTGCTGCGGAACTCGCGAAATGCGCAGCGGAAGGACTGGCCATCGTGGGCACCATGCACACCGAAAACCTGGGCATAGAGCGCGTCATTCGCAATGTCCTTGCCAACCCGAACATTCGATTTCTCGTTCTGTGCGGCGAGGATACCCGTCAGCTGATCGGCCATTTGCCGGGACAGTCGATGGAAAGCCTTTTCGCCAGCGGCCTCGACGAAAAGAACCGCATCGTCGGCGCGAAGGGCAAACGCCCCTTCTTGAAGAACGTTTTGCCCGAGCAAATCCAGGCCTTCAGGGAACAGGTGCAGCTCGTTTCGATAATTGGGGAGCAGGATCTCGCCACCGTAACGCGGCAAATTGTCGACCGCCACTCGGAGGGCTTGCCGCCGTTCTCCGGCACGCTATGCAACTTTGCGGTTGAAACGGTTCATGCCACGGAGCCCCAGTTCTACAAATCGGACCCCGCCGGTTTCTTCGTCGTGTACCCTGACGTCCGAACGAAACAACTGGTGGTCGAGCACTACACCAATGCCGGTGTGCTGAATTGCGTCGTCGAAGGGCTCACGAGCACAGCCGTCTATGCAGAAATCGTGAAGCGGGAGTTGGTCAGCCAGCTTGATCATGCCGCGTACCTGGGACGCGAGCTCGCGACTGCGGAACGTTGCCTGCGGACGAGAGATCCCTACATTCAGGACAAGGCACCCGGCGCGCCGATGCCGGTGAAGGGGCCGATTAAGGCGGATAATTGTGACGCGGGTTGCGCATCCTGTATGACTTGAGACATTGGCTGGACGCGAACCAATCGAGGATCGTAAACGAGGTCAGGCAGCGTAGCCGCCCAATTGGGCACAATTCGGCGGCTGCGAGAACCTAGGAGGTAGGGTAATCATGTGGACGTATGGACCGTGGGGTGGGTTTCCCTGGATGTGGATATTTCCGCTGCTCTTTCTCGTAGTGATGGTGCTGTTCTTGTTTCGGGGGGCGGGCTGGCCTATGTGCGGCGGCCATGGAATGCACAAGCGAGAAGAAAGCGCGCGGGAAATTCTTGACCGACGCTACGCTCGCGGGGAAACCAGCCGCGCGGACTATCAGCAGATGAAAAAAGATCTCGAATAACGACGAAGGAATTATCGAATGACGCTTCAAGACCGCTTGTTTCCGGCCACGATCATGCCTGACCAGGACTGGTGGCACGCCTTGTGGCCCGATCCCGATGGCGTCGTCAAGGCCCTGCACATCGAATCCGGGATGACGGTTGTCGACTTGGGTTGCGGAGATGGCTATTTCACCGCCGCCATCGCGCGGCGGATCGGTCCCGGCCGCGTCATCGGATTCGACCTCGATCCGGCGATGCTGGAGCAAGCAAAAGCGTACTGCAGTGGAATGGCGAACTGCGACTGGCTGCTCGGCGATGCAATGGAGCTAAGCCGTCTAATCGGTGCGCCGGCCGACTATGTCCTGATCGCGAATACCTTCCACGGCGTGCCGGGCAAGACGGCATTGGCGCGCGCGATCGCCGCCGTTCTCCGGCCCGGCGGTCGCTTCGCCATCGTCAATTGGCATCCGATTGCGCGTGAACAGACACCGGTTTTGGGCCAGCCCCGAGGTCCGCGCACCGAGCTGCGCATGTCCACCGAGCAGACCCAGGCAGTAATTGAACCTGCCGGCTTCGGGCTGGAAGCGCTAGTCGAGTTGCCGCCCTATCACTACGGCGCAATTTTCCGCAAGCTGTCAGCAACTGAAATGAGTGCGGAGGTCAAGCGCGGCTGAATCGAACAATTGCGCGAGCCGTGAGGAACGGCACTGTCAAGCCGAAGGGCCGGTGCAATACTCGATTGACAGCGCCCCAGGAGCAAATCATTGGCACCTTCAGCCAATGCCGTCGCCGCGACGTCGAGTCACTGCAGCGTCGTCATCCATCCGACCGAGAGCTTGATCGCGCCCGCTGCCCGACTCGCATCGCAGCCCAAGTGAATCGGCTTATTCGGCGTTACTTTCCATACGTAAAGTGGGCCGACGCGGTAGAGGCTTGAGCGCACCGGCGATCAGCTGCTGTGCTGCATCGGCGAACACTTCAGCGAGCCGTAGGAGCAGAACACGCAGCAGTCGCCGGGCTTCGGACGCAGCAGCGTTTTGCATCGCGTGTATTCGTAACGGAACTGGCAGGCGTTGGCGGGCATAGTTTCCTGCCGCTCGACAGTCCCGCGCCGAATCCCATCGCGTGGGCGGCCAGCAGCATGTTTTGAATGGCGCAGCCCACGGAAATGATGCGTTCCTGCGGATGGGTCGGTCCCAGCTCAGGATCGAGACGCGCAACCATGAGGATCAGGAAAGGAGCACGAAGAGCCTTCGCCCTCGCCTCCTGCTTCTGCACCGCGGTTGCCTCGGCATCGCGTTCGGCCAGCGCCTCGGCAAAGGCGTCGCCCAGAAGATGGCGCCGCTCGGGCGGAATGATGATCAGGCGCTAAGGAGTCAGAAGTCCGTGATCCGGCGCGGCGCCCGCTGCGCTCAGGATTTGTTCGATTTGCTCGCGGTCCGGACTCGGATCGCCGAGCCGCTTGGGCGAAGTACGTTGGCGCGAATGAATCAGCATTAGGGTAGCGTCTAGCACTGTTGCGTCTAGCACTTCCTGGTCAGCAGCCGAATTCATGCCGGCCAATAGGCGGACTCAGGTTGCTCGATGGGTCGGATGCAATGACGCAAGCCAAGCGACTTCGGCGCTTCGCCGAAACGCGGAAAAACGATCAACACCTCTCCATGATTGCTCTTGCATTTTATTGTCATGTGTATGATAATGCAACTATGCACTTAGTAGCTGTGAAACCAGAAGACGTCTTCCAGGCGCTCGGCGACCCCACACGCATTCGCGTCGTGCGGCTGCTGGTAAGCACGGGAGAGGAATCCTGTATGTGCGAACTGGTCGATAGTCTTCTTGAACCGCATTACAAGCTCTCGCGCCATGTGAAAAGCCTGCGGCAAGCCGGGCTGCTGTCGATGGAGAAGAGTGGCCGTTGGGTTTATCACCGCCTAGTGAACGACGTACCCTACCTGCTCCATCTCTATGAGATGGTGCGTGCGCTCCCCGACAGGGAACGCGTGTTCGCGCGGGACTTGCAGCGCTTCAAGGCGCGCCTGTGTCTCAGAGAAGGCGGGCGCTGCCGGCTGGGCATCCAAGCCCCCGAGTTTGCGATGGGACAAAACGTAACGAAAAGCAGGAAAACACACGATGACCCAGTGTTGTGACAACGGGGCGTGCAGCGAACCGGTGCGCGGCCAACCGTGGGTATCTCGCAGACGGCGCACTGCGCGCGGAGTTCTTACTGGTTCGGACTTCGGGCGGTCATGGCGACTTTGAATATCTGGTACGGTTGGGACGGGCTTAACGTTTGGCTCTTTGAGCTCGCGCAGCAAGCCCGCTCGCCTGCGCTCGACCCGGCCCTGGTCCTGGTCTCGGTCTTCGGTTCGTTCTGGCTCGCGCCGTACTATGGGCGCGTCATCGGCGCGCAGGCGTTGCGCATCGTGCGCTGCCCGGACCGGCACACAATCGTGGGCTGTCAATTGGTGCGCGGGTGGGAAGCCGTGTTCTTCCGCTATCTGCTGGCAACCGCTGTGGCTGCAGCACTCGTGTGGGTGCTCAAGACCGCCTTTGACTTGCCGCGGCCGTGGGAGTTGTATGGCCCCGGCATCGGCCAAGCTCCGCTACCGGTCAACTCCGAGGGGAGCTTTCCGAGTGGTCATGCGGCCTTTGCCGCGGTCCTCGTCGGCAGTCTCTGGCCGCGCTTCAACGGGCGCGCGGCGCGGGCCATGTTGGTGCTGTTGCTGGTGTGCGTCGGACTTTCGCGGGTGTTGATCGGCGCGCACTTTCCGGCCGATGTGGTCGCAGGTTATAGCGTCGGGCTGGCGAGCGTTTGGATTTCGGACAGGCTGTTGAAGCGAGCCGAAAGGGCTTGGACGGAACGGGTAACGAATGGGCACGAAGAGCCGAATGGGAGTGCAAAAGGATGACGACAAAGCAGCTTGAATTGCGGGTAGCGAATCTCGATTGCGAGCACGACGCCGCCGCCATCGAGCGTGGCGTCCGGGGACAGGGGGGCGTCGTCAACCTGAAGGTCTATCCCAAGTCGGCCAAGGTTGCCCTCACCTACGATCCGGCGCTGACCAAGCCCGAGACGCTCAAGCACCGCCTGAAGGATCTCGGCTTTGCGCCCCTCGATGCGCAGGAGATGGCGGCACCGCCCGCGCTTTGGCGCAACCCTAAGGTACTCACCTCTGTCTTGTCAGGAGTGCTGCTGGTCGCCGGATGGCTGATTGGGCTCTTCGGCGCGCCCGAAGCGGTCCCGATCGGCTTCTACGTGGCCGCGATCCTTGTCGGCGGCTACTTTTTCGGGCGTGAAGCGATCGAGGAGTTGGTCTTCGAGCGCGAGATCGGAATTGAGCTGCTCATGAGCGTGGCGGCGATCGTCGCGGCGGTCATGGGACAGCCCGGCGAGGGCGCGGCACTCGTATTCCTTTATTCGATCAGCGAGGCCGCGGAAGGCTATACCGAGGAAAAGACGCGCGCCGCGATCAAGGCGTTGATGAAGCTTGTGCCGAAGGTCGCGCTGGTGCGGCGCGGCGGATCGGAGCGGGAAATCCCGGTCGAAGACCTTGCCGTGGGCGAAGTTTTCATCGTCAAGCCCGGTCAGGCCATCGCGACCGACGGCGTCGTGCTGACGGGCGCCTCCAGCGTCAACCAGGCGCCGGTGACCGGCGAGAGCGTGCCGGTTGAAAAGCATCCCGGCGAAACGCTCTTCGCGGGGAGCATCAACGGCGAAGGCGCACTCGAAGCTCGGGCGACCAAGACGTTCGCCGAGAACACCATCGCCCGCATCATTCACATGGTCGAGGAGGCGCAGGAGAAAAAGGGTAAGAGCCAGCGCTTCATCGAGCGGTTCGGGGCCGTTTACAGCCCGCTCGTGCTGCTCGTCGGCATCCTGATCGCCGTCGTGCCGCCGATTCTTCTCGGTATGGAGTGGGCGACGTGGATCGCGCGCGCCACCGTGTTTATAGTCGCCGCCGCCCCGTGCGCGCTCGTCATTTCGATTCCGATCACGCTCGTCGCTTCCCTGGGCACCGGTGCGCGGAACGGCGTGCTGATCAAGGGCGGCATCTACGTCGAGGAGTTGGCGAAGATCAGGGTCGTCGCGCTGGACAAGACCGGTACCCTGACGCGGGGCGAGCCGGATGTCACCGATGTCATCGTCTGCGCAGGCAAAACGGGCGATCCGATCGGCTCCCAACAGGAGGTGCTGGCGCTCGCCGCCGGGGTGGAAGAGCGTAGCGAGCATCCGCTGGCGCGCGCCATCGCGCGTCATGCCCGAGCGCAGGCAGTGACTCCGGTGAAGGCGGATCAGTTCCGCGCGCTCACCGGCGCCGGCGCCTCGGCGCAGGTTGCGGGCGCAACCCTGTACGTCGGCAGCCCGGACCTGTTCGAATCGCGCCTCGGCGTCGGTCTCGATGGCGTTCGGGGCGACATCGAGCGAATGCAAAGCGAAGGCAAGACGGTCATCGTCGTCGGTGATGAACGGGGTCCTCGCGGCATCATCGGGATCCGCGACAACATCCGGCCGAATGCGCGCAAGGCGATCGATGCGCTTCACGCCGTCGGTGTGCAGAAGGTGGTGATGCTGACCGGCGACAATGATCGAACTGCGCGGGCAATCGCGCTGGAACTGGGCATCGACGAGATCTACGCCAGCCTGAAGCCGGAGGACAAGGTCGCCAAAGTGCGCGAACTTGCGCAGCGCTACGGGCATGTCGCGATGGTGGGTGACGGCGTGAACGATGCGCCCGCGCTTGCCGAGGCCACGGTCGGCGTGGCGATGGGCGCGGCGGGTACGGACGTCGCCCTGGAGACCGCCGACGTTGCGCTGATGGCGGACGATCTGGAGAAGCTCGCCTACGCGCTTCGCCTCGCGCAGCGCAACCGCTCGGTGGTGAACCAGAATCTGGCGCTGTCGGTAGTGGTCATCGGTGTTCTGGTGGTCGGTGCCGTCACCGGCGCGTTCTCGCTGCCGGTCGCAGTCATAGGGCATGAACTGAGTGAGTTTGTTGTGATTGGGAGCGCGCTACGCATGCTCAGAGCATGAGCGGCCAGTACCGTGAAATCGTCCTACCGAGGTGGCGCGTGGATCTTCGGCGTGGCGGGTTGTGAAGAGCCGGTTATGACCACCTGGGTGCCGGGCGCGTTGAGAATCTCGAGCCCATCAACTGTAACGGCAGCGAAAAACTTTCAATTAATGAGAGGAGAAGCAGTATGACCAAGTATGGATTCGGCAAGATTGTCGACTTGTCGTTCGATGACGCGATCGAACGCGTGACCGTCGCACTTCAGGGCGAGGGCTTTGGCGTACTCGCCGATATCGACGTCGCGGGCGCGATGAAAAAGAAACTCAACCAGGACATGCCGCCTTACCGGATTCTCGGCGCATGCAATCCGCCCTTGGCGCATCGCGCCCTGGAATGCGAGCCATCCATCGGTTTGCTGCTGCCCTGCAACGTCGTGGTGCGGCAGGACGGCGCCGGCGCGGTTCACGTGGAGTTCATGGACCCCAACGCCGTACTCGAACTCGTGGGAAAACCGGAGATCGTCCAACTGGCCGGCGAGGTGAGGGAACGCCTGGAGAGAGTGATGCAGGCGCTATGACGCCGTGAGGCTAGCCTTCTTGGTTTGAACGGAAGCGTCACAGGTTCTACGTGGATGATCTTGCGTGCTGTTGGAGCGGTGGATGCGGCGCGATGGCGGCCAATGCAGGTGGAGATATTTGGGGGATAAAGCGTGGAGTGCGCTGTTTGCAAAGAAGTCCAATCGAAGGAGAAAGATCATGAAATGCCCGGTATGCAAAGACGCGAATCTGCTGATGACCGAGCGCCAAGGAATCGAGATTGATTATTGCCCCGAATGCCGCGGCGTGTGGCTGGATCGCGGCGAGCTGGACAAGTTCATCGGGCATGCGGAACGCCAGGCCGGCGACCGGCCGCGCGGCGATGCCTCCGAGTGGGGGCGCGCGCCCGAACGGCAAGAGCGCGACTGCCGCGATGATGAGTACCGGGGCAAGCCGCGCAAATCCTTCCTGCGCGATTTGTTCGACTGAGGGGCGGGTATGAGCAGATGGCTCTGGATCGGCGGTCTTGGCCTGGTGATTTTACCGGTGCTGCTCGTCTGGGGCGTTATCGCCGGCGTCGGCCTGGCCACGGACAGGCTTCCGCAGTGGCTGGCTGGCGGAAAACAAATCGCCGCGCAGTCCGTGCAAAAGGCCGACGAGGTGTTCCCCGGACTCCAGGAGCGAGTTAAGACGCTCCTGCCGCCCGTGCTGGGGAGCAAGATCGACGAGTGGGCGCCGGGCGCGGCCCTGCCCGGGCAGGACGTGGGCGGCGAGGACATCGCGGGCATCCCGCGTTTTCCCGGCATGGTGCGAGTCGCCTTTGGTTTCCATGAGCAGAAACGGAGCGTGGCCTACAAGGGCGCGGCCGGTTTCGCCGAGGTCATCGCGTTCTACACGCGCGAGATGGCTGCACTGAAATTCACCGGACAGGTGACCTCCGCCTCTCCCACGGAAGAGACCCACGTTTACGCCAGTGACGACCGGCGCCTCGCGTTCAAGTTCGTGAAAACGTCGCGGCTCGGCACGGAGATGACTGAGGTGGAAGCCCGAGAATTGTAAACCTGCCGCTCATGGCGGCGGGCACGTATTTTCCCAACGGATAAATTGAAGGAGAGTGATGTGTGGATGAATTATGAAGGCTACGGCATGGGCTGGCATTGGTGGTCATGGCTAGGTATGGCGTTGTTCTGGCTGATTCCGATACTACTGCTGGTAGCGGTGGTGAAGTACCTGATGGGTGATCGCCGCTCAAACGCCTCGGAAAGTGAAAAAAAGCCCGATGCGCTGGCCGTCCTGGAGGAACGATATGCGCGCGGAGAAGTCGGTCGCGAGGAGTACTTGCAGAAACGCGACGATCTGAAGCGGGGTTAGGTGCGCCTAGGAAATTACAAGCACCATGTTGTTGAACTTTAACGATCTAGGAGATGAATATGATTGCGAAGAAACGAGTACTGTCAATGCTGACCGCCTTGCTGTTGGCGGGAGGCACTTCAGTTGCGCTTGCTTGTGACTGGGATTACGGAGGATATGGCTATGGCATGGGACGCTGGACGATGGGAATGGGGCGGGGCATGATGGGCCATGGAATGGTGGGACCCGGAATGATAGGTGGCTACGGTTACGGTGCCGGCCCGGGGATGCTCAATCTCACCGAACAGCAGCAGAACAAGATGGCACAGATACAAGAGGAGGTAGGCAGAAAGCACTGGGACCTCATGGCTAGGATCAATGCCGAGCAAATAAAGCTTCAACAACTTTACTACTCCGGCAAGCAAGACTCCGCGGCGATCGAGGCGCAACACAAGAAGATCTACCAGCTTCAGCGCGAGATGGACGAGTCCTGGATGGACGCACAGGGCCGTATGGATGCAGTTTTGACCACGGAGCAGAAAGAGCGGTTTCGCGGCGGTTACGGTCCTGGCCGGATGATGCGGTAGAAAATAACAGGCGCCTGCCGTCAGCGGATATGGAAAACTCGGCACGTCGGATCGCGTACTTGTCGCAGTCATGAGCGTGCTCACTTACCCACCTTCCCGATGGGCTCGCTTCGCGGTGGTCGCTGGCCCTGGCATGGTCGTCATGCTGGCCGACACCGATGCCGGGAGCATCATTACGGCCGCCCAAAGCGGGGCGCAGTGGGGTTACCGCTTGCTCTTGTTGCAGTTGGTCCTGGTCCCCATCCTGTTCGTGGTGCAGGAGTTGACGGTGCGCCTGGGCATCGTGAGCGGCAAAGGCCATGGCGAGCTGATTGGTGATCACTTCGGCCGAGGTTGGGCGTGGGTTTCGGTCGGCACGCTCGTCTTGGCCTGCGTCGGGGCACTGTTGAGCGAGCTAAGTGGCCTGGCCGGGGTGGGATTGCTGTTCGGTGTGCCGTCGTGGGTCACGATGACAGTCGTCGTCGGTGGGTTGACGCTCATGGCCTATACCGGCTCGTATGTGTCGGTCGAGCGGATCGCGATGGCCATTGGCGCTTTCGAACTGGTGTTCCTGCTGGTGGCGTGGAAAGCCCAGCCGCAGGCAACGGCCATGATGTCGGGCGCGTTGAGCATTCCATGGCGCGAGCCGAAATATCTGTACCTGGTAGCCGCCAATATCGGCGCGGTGATCATGCCGTGGATGGTGTTTTACCAGCAGTCCGCAGTGGTGGAGAAGAAGCTGACCACCGACGACTTGCCGGCGGCGCGGTGGGACACGGCGTTCGGCGCCCTTATCACGCAGGTGATTATGGCCAGCGTGCTGGTCGCCGTGGCCGCAACATTGGGCCGGGCCGATACCCATGCCGCGCTCGATACGGTACAGCAGATCGCCCAGGCGATCACGCCATATGTGGGCGTGGCCACGGGCAAGCTGCTATTCGGGCTGGGCATGACCGGCTCAGCGCTGGTAGCGACTATCGTGGTGACGCTGACCGCCGCGCGCAGCTTGGGCGAAGTGCTGGGCGTAAAGCATTCGCTGGAATATGCGCCAAGTGAGGCGCCATGGTTCTATGGTTGCTACACGGTGTCATTGGCAGCCGGCGGCCTGCTCGTTGCCTCCGGCGTCAATCTCGTTAGGCTCAGCGTCGGCGTGCAGGTGATGAACGCCTTGCTGTTGCCGATCGTGCTGGGGTTTCTATATCTGCTTGCGCGCCGCCTGCCCATGCCCCATCGGCTGAGCGGCGGCTACGCAGTAGTGGTGGCGCTCATCATCGCGCTGACCGCGGGGTTCGGTGTCTACGCAGGCTTAGCGGGCGTAGCGGGATAGGAAATCATGTGAACGCCGTTGAACTCTAGCGATCTGGGAGATGAATATGATTGCCAAGAAACGAGCACTGCCTATGCTAACCGCCTTGTTGCCGGCGGGAGGAACTTCAGTTGCGCATGCCTGCATCGAAGTGCCAAGTTTGCCATTCACTGTGCCAAGAAGGCACTGACTGGAACGGAGAGCGTCTGCGACTCCGGTCATCGGGCACGCATCGCGCGCACGATCAGGCGGCGAGGTCGTGTCTTTTCTGCCCGAACTCTTCCGTCTCGATCTCGCCGCGGGCGTAGCGCTCCTTGAGGATGTCAAGCGCAGTCTTCTCCCGGGGCCGCCCGACGGACGTGTCCGATCGCCACGCGCCCTTCACCAACACCACGATGGCGACGATAAGAAGAATCCAGAACAGCGACATGCCGATCATGC
Source organism: Pseudomonadota bacterium (assembly GCA_021811085.1). Classification (GTDB taxonomy): domain Bacteria; phylum Pseudomonadota; class Gammaproteobacteria; order Burkholderiales; family SG8-39; genus 2-12-FULL-64-23. The sequence goes on from JAJZPQ010000004.1 coordinate 51,729, forward strand.
CGAATCCCATTAAGCCCCAACCGGCGTCATAGTTGCCCAGGTAACTCCACATAGCTGCTCTCCTTGTCGGCAAGAAATCACTTGTCGAACCTCGCCGCGGCGCTAAATTTAACCGCTTACGGTTCGAGCCGCACCTATTTGCCCGATCTTGTTTTAAAAAGTTGCATGCAGAAGGCGCCGTGGGCGCACATCCGAGCTGCAGGGCTGCAACGAAGTGAAGGACGGCCAGCGCCGCTATTCATTTTTTTGGGTCTTCGTGAAGTAGTGTGGGTAAATTCAGATGCTAATCGGCCGGAAACGCGCGCCAGTGCTTGATTTGCGGCATTCCACATACAGGCGGACGCGCGCGAGCAAAGTCGATGCCGTTTCCGGTGGCGTTCTTCGCGCGCTCGGTGGAGGCGATTCCGATCGATGACCATTGTGTCAACACCGTCGTCACCACGTTCACCTTGTGCACGATTGCCGATCCGCTTGCGGCGCTGCGGGAGATGCGGCGCGTGCTCAGACCTACGGGCCGGCTGCTGTTCGCGGAGCACGGTCTCGCCCCCGACCGGTCGGTACAACGCTGGCAGCATCGTTGCAACCCGGTGTGGAAGAGGATCGCCGGAGGCTGCAATCTTGACGGGAAAATGGACGGGTTGATCGGTACGGCAGGTTTCCATATCGCGGAATTGACAGTCGAATACGCCAAAGGGGCGCGGCCGCTGGGTTACATCTATGCCGGATCTGCGCGGCCCAAACGTCCGAACTATCGATCGATGCCTCAGCGGGCCGGCGATCAGGCGGGAGAACAGCAGCCGCTGTGCTGCATCGGCGGACATTTCACCGAGCCGTAGGAGCAGAACACGCAGCAGTCACCGTGCTTGGGGCGCAGCACGGATCCGCAGTTGCTGCATGCGTAGAAAAACTGGCAGGCGTCCGTAGGCATGGTTTCCTGTTTGGCGAAACCGCATTTCGGGCAGGTCAGCACGGATTCGAGAACGACGGCGTTCATCCGGGGTTCACTTGTGCGCGGATGAAGGGTAGCCGGCATTGGTCGTGGCCTTGACCAGCGTCGCGACATTGGCCCGGTCCGGGTCGAATTTCACCGTAGCGGTCTTCTTGTCGAAATCGACCTTCACAGCGGCCACGCCCGGCACCTTGTCCAGCGCCTTCCTGACCGTGATCGGACAGACTTCGCAGGTCATGTTCTGAACGTCGAGAACGACGGTTTGCGCTTTCGCCGCAAGGGCGGCGAGCGGCATGGCGAGCAATATGGCGGCGAGCAGGTTGCGCATGGGAATAAGCTTTCAATAGAACAGAGGAGCGAACCAGGGTACGGCGAGCAGAGCGAGCAGCGAAACGGCGACCAGCCAGAAGATCAGGCGCTGGCGCGAGTTCGTCCGCGGGTCCGCGCAGGGCGTGCCGGGTGCGCACGTCTGCGGCAGCAGATAGAGCCGGCGGTAGGCGAGACCGAGGAAGACGAGGGTCAGGCCGACGAATATCGGCCGGTACGGCTCCAGCGCGGCGAGGTTGCCGATCCATGCACCGCCGATGCCCAGGGCAAGCAGCAGCAGCGGCCCGACGCAGCACACGGATGCGCCGATGCCGGCGAGGATCCCGGCGATCAACGAGCCCTTAGCGTTCAATACAGCCACGGCGCATTCTCCAAATTGCCTGCAGTACGTGTAGCATAGACTCCGTACCATGGTACGGAATCAAGGGGGTGAACGTGGACGGGGAACTGAGCATCGGCAGCCTGGCCAAGGCAGCCGACGTGAACGTCGAGACCATACGCTACTACCAGCGGCGGGGCCTGGTGGACGAGCCGTCCAAGCCGCTGGGCGGGCATCGGCGCTACGCCGCCGCGGCCGCGGCGCGCGTGCGCTTCATCAGGCGCGCGCAGCAGCTCGGCTTCACGCTGGAAGAGATCAAGGACTTATTGCTGCTGGAAGACGGTCAAAGTTGCCGCGAGGCGCGCATGTTAGCGGAGCGCAAGCTGGGACTGATCGAGAAGCGCGTCGCCGACCTGAACCGCATGCGCCGCCTGCTCAAGGGCCTGATCGCGGAATGCGGCGAAGGCAAGCGCCCGCGCTCCTGTCCCATTATCGCCACGCTGTCGGCGGATGCTTAGGATTCTTCTCAGGCCAGCGGCGGGCGCGGCACGAAATCGCTCACCTGCCCGGCGGCATCCACACTCACCTGGCAAACCTCGGTGAGGCGCGCGCGCAGGCGCTTGCGCGCGCGCTGCACGCGCGACTTGGCGCCCGGCAGGCTCAGCCCCTTGCGGCGCGCGTATTCCTCCTGCGGCAGGCGCTCGAGATCGCACAGGGTGATCGCCTCGCGATCCTCCGGGCTCAGCTCGGCGAGCACGCGCGGCAGGCAGGCCGCGAGGCTGTCGACCGCGGCCGCCTCTTCGGTGTCAGCACTCAGATCATCGGGCAGTTCGACCGTAGCGCGCGCAAGGCGCAGGCGGTCGGCGAGCGCATTGCGCGCCACCTCGTACAACCAGGCGCGCGCATCGACGATCGCGCAAAAGCGTTCGCCCTGGCGCATCGCCTTCAGAAACACTTCCTGCAGCAGGTCCTCGGCATCGGCGCCGTTGCCCAGGCGCCGGCGCAGCCAGCCGCGCAGCTCGGCTTCGTGCTGGTGCCAGGCAGTCATCAGGCAGTTCATGGGTGGACTTACGCCGGCTAGGGCAAGACCGGCCCCGCAGCCCAATCGCCGCGGCGCAGCTTCTCCAGCCAGAACAAGCCGATCACGGTCTTCACGTCGGTGATTTCGCCGCTGCGCACCCGATCGAGCAGCGTTGCGAGCGGCAGCGTGAGCACCTCCAGATGCTCGCCGTCGTCCAGTTCGCCGCCGCGATGCTCCAGGCCGCGCGCGAGATAAATCAAAATGCGCTCGGTGGAATAGGCGACTGTGGGATGGATGGTCGCGACATAGACCCATTCGCGCGCGACATAGCCGGTTTCCTCCAGCAATTCGCGCCGGCCGGTGGCGAGCGGCTCCTCGCCCGGGTCGATTTTGCCGGCGGGCAGTTCGAGACAATGCCGGCGCAAGGCGTAGCGGTACTGGCGCTCCATCACCAACTCGCCCGAATCGAGCACCGGGATGACCATCACCGCGCCGCCGTGCTCGATGTACTCGCGCGTCGCCGCCTGGCCGTCGTGCAGGCTGACCGTATCGCGTTTGACGCACAGCAGCTTGCCCTGAAATACGGTTTCACTCGCGACCTCGGTCTCGGTCAGGTCCACACCCTTCATATTAGCGAACCTTGCGACTGGCGTTGATTTCGTCGCGCAGTTTCAGCGCCGCCGCCCGGGCGGCCTGGGCATAATCGCCGCCGCTGCCGGCGTAGAGCACTGCGCGCGAGCTGCTAATGACGAGCCCGGTGCCATCCGCAGTCGCGCCGTTCGCGAGCACGGCAGCCACATCCCCGCCCTGCGCGCCTACGCCGGGCACCAGAATGGGCATGTCGCCGACGATGGCGCGGATTTCGCCCAGTTCCTGCGGATAGGTTGCGCCCACCACCAAGAGCACATTGGCGTTCGCGTTCCACTCGCGCACCGCTTTCTCGGCGACGAGCTGATACAGCGTCCTGCCGCCGATGGCGAGGTCCTGCAGGTCGCGCGCGCCGGGATTGGAGGTGCGGCACAGCACGATCACGCCCTTGTCCGCATATTCGAGAAAGGGTGCTAACGAATCGAAGCCCAGATAGGGATTCACCGTGACGGCATCGGCCTGGTAGCGCTCGAACGCTTCCTGCGCATACATCTGGGCCGTGCTGCCGACGTCGCCGCGCTTGGCGTCCAGAATCACCGGAATCGTGGGATGGTGCCGCCGGATATGCGCGATGGTCATCTCGAGCTGGTCTTCGGCGCGCGCGGCCGCATAGTAGGCAATCTGCGGCTTGAATGCACACACCAGGTCGGCGGTGGCATCGACGATCGCCCGCCCGAACGCGAATATGGGATGCTTCGCACCGGCCAGATGCCTGGGCAGTTTGGCCGGATCGGGGTCCAGGCCCACGCACAGCAGCGATTGCTGTGCCATCCACGCTAGGCGCAGGCGCTCGATGAATTTCATGTCTCGGTCCCGGACGCGCTGACGTCGGCGCTGCGACGGTTCGGAAAAGGCGAAGCGGTGTTGGCGGCGAGCGGCAGAGACAGGCCCGCGCCCTCGTTCACAGCGCTTTAATGGAAAAGTAGCACAGCGCCATCAGCGACTGCGGCATGATGCCGAGCGCGAGCACTGCCAGCCCATTGACCGAGATCAGCACGCGCACGTCGAGCGTGGGAGTGATCGGCGCGGTGTCGATCGGCTCGTCGAAGTACATGAGCTTCACGATGCGCAGGTAGTAGAACGCGCCGATGAGCGAGAACATCACCGCCACCACGGCAAGCCAGGTCATGCCCGCCGCGAGAAGCGGCTGCAGCACCGACAGCTTGGCGTAGAAGCCGACCGTGGGCGGCACGCCCGCGAGCGAGAACATCAGCAGCAGCATGAGGAAGGCATACCAGGGATTGCGCGCATTGAGCCCCTTGAAGTCGTCCAGGTTCTCGGCCTCGAAGCCGGCGCGCGACAACAGCAGCACCATGCCGAAGGTTCCGAGCGTGGTCAGCACGTAGACCATGACGTAGAACATGGCGGCGCTGTAGGCGTCGGCCGCGTTGAGCCAGTTGCCGTTGACCACGCCCGCCAGCAGGCCGAGCAGCATGAAGCCCATGTGCGAGATGGTCGAATAGGCAAGCATGCGCTTGATGTTGGTCTGCGCGATCGCGGCGAGGTTGCCCACGGCCATGGACAGCACCGCCAGGATCACCAGCATTTGCTGCCAGTCCACGGCGAGGTCGAGCAGTCCCAGGACCAGCAGGCGCATCGCCATCGCGAACGCAGCGAGTTTCGGCGCCGAGCCGATGATCAGGGTCACCGCCGTGGGCGCACCGTGATAGACGTCGGGGATCCACATATGGAACGGCACCACGCCGAGCTTGAATGCCATGCCCGACACCAGGAACACCAGGCCGAAGGTCAGCACGATCTTGTTCGGCTGGCCGCTCGCAATCGCGTGCGCGACTTCGGAAATATTGAGCGTGCCGGTGGCGCCGTAGATCATCGACATGCCGTAGAGCAAAAGGCCCGAGGCGAGCGCGCCGAGCACGAAATATTTCATCGCCGCCTCGGTCGCCCGCGCCGAGTCGCGATCGAGCGCCACCAGCGCATACAATGACAGCGACAGCAGCTCCAGGCCGAGATACAGCGTGAGGAAGTGGTTGGCCGAGATCATCACCAGGATCCCCATCAGCGCGAACAGCACCAGCGCGAAGAACTCGCCTTTCCATATGCCGCGGTCAGACAGATACGAGCGCGAGTAGACCAGGGTCGTGAACACGGCGATATAGGCCGCAACCTTCAGCGCGTGCCCCATGAGGTCGGCGACGAACATATGGTTGAAGGTATAAGTGACCTGGCCCTGGGTCAGCACCGCGACGTCGAGCGTGAGCACGGCGCAGCCGAGCAGCGTCAGCTGCGTCAGCACATAGCTTACGTAGCGCAGCGCCTGCGGCAGGAACAGGTCGAGCACGAGGATGACCGAGACCATCACCAGCAGGAACATCTCGGGGTAGGCGGGCAGCAGGTTGGGCATGGTGAAATTCATGGATTCAAGGGCCTCAGAGCTTGCTCACCGCGAGGTGTTGCAGCAGGCCGTTGACCGAGGCGTGCATGACCTCGGTGAAAGGCTGCGGATAAAGGCCCATGCCGAGCACGGCGAGCGCAAGCAGCGCCAATATCAGAAATTCGCGCGCGCCTATGTCCTTCAGCTTGGCCACGTGGTCGTTGGCCACCGCGCCGAATATCACCCGCTTGTACATCCACAGGGTGTAGGCGGCGCCGAAAATCAGCGTAGTCGCGGCGAGAAAACCGATCCAGAAGCTGTGTTTGAGCGCGCCCATGATCACCATGAACTCGCCGACGAAACCGCTCGTTGCCGGCAGGCCGCAGTTGGCCATCGCGAACAGCATCATCAGCGACGCGAACTTGGGCATGGTGTTGACCACGCCGCCGTAATCGGCGATGTTGCGGCTGTGCATGCGGTCGTACATCACGCCGACGCACAGGAACATCGCGGCCGAAACGAAGCCGTGCGAGACCATCTGCACCAGCGCACCCTCGACGCCGTAGGCATTGAAGATGAAGAAGCCGAGCGTGACGAAGCCCATGTGCGCAATCGAGGAATACGCGATCAGCTTTTTCATGTCGGTCTGCACCAGCGCCACCAGGCCGATGTAGACCACCGCGATCAAGGACAGCGTGATCATGAAGCCGGCGAGCGCGTGGCTCGCATCTGGCAGGATCGGCAGCGAAAAACGGATGAAGCCGTAGGCCCCGAGCTTGAGCAGGATCGCCGCCAGCACCGCGGAGCCGCCGGTGGGCGCCTCCACGTGCGCGTCCGGCAGCCAGGTGTGCACCGGCCACATCGGCACCTTTACCGCGAACGCCATGAAGAACGCAAAGAACAGCACGATCTGCGGCGCCATCGGCAGCGGCAGCTTTTGCCAGTCGAGGATGGCGAAACTGCCCCCCGACTTGTCGTACAGGTACAGCAGCGCGACCAGCATCAACAGGGACCCGAACAGGGTGTAGAGGAAGAACTTCACCGCCGCATAGACGCGGTTGGGCCCGCCCCAGACCCCGATGATCAGATACATCGGAATCAGCGAGGCTTCGAAGAACACATAGAACAGCATCGCGTCGAGGGAAGCGAACACGCCGTTCAGCACGCCCGACATGATGAGGAAGGCGGCCATGTACTGCGCCACGCGCTGCTTGATCGATTCCCAGCCCGCAATCACCACGAGCACCGTGATGAAGCTGTTCAACAGCACGAACAGCAGCGAAATGCCGTCCACGCCGAGGTGGTAATTGATATTGAAGCGCGGAATCCAGGGCGAGAGTTCGACGAACTGCATCGCGCTCGTCTGCGCATCGAAGCCGGTGTACAGCGGCAGGCTGGCCGCGAGGCCGAGCAAAGCGCCGATCAGCGCGGTCTGGCGCGCCAGCGCGGCATGGCGGTCGCCGAACGCGAGCACCAGCAGGCCGAACAGGATCGGGATCCAGATGGTGAGGCTGAGCCAGGGGGTCGGATTCATCGTCTGTCCCCTAAGGCCGGCCGAACCACAGGGTCAGCAGCACGAATACGCCGATGATCATGGTGAACGCATAGTGATAGATGTAGCCGGACTGGAACAGGCGCACCAGGCCTCCGATCCAGCCGACCACGCGCGCCGTGCCGTTGACCATGAGGCCGTCGATGATCGCCACGTCGCCGATTTTCCACAGGCCGCGGCCGATGCCGCGCGCGCCGCCGGCGAAGAACCAGTCGTTGAAGCGGTCGAAGCCGTACTTCTCCATCAGGATGTTGACGACGAAGCTGAACTTCTGCCGCAGCACGCCCGGCAGCGCCGGATTCACGATGTACAGGTACCAGGCCACGAGCGCGCCAGATAGCGCGAACCAGAACGGCAGGCTGCTGAGGCCGTGCAGCATCATCGTGAGCACGCCATGATATTCGTGCGCCATCTCGGCGAGACCCTCGTGTTCGGGCGAGATATAGATGGCGGAGCCGAAATAGCCGCCGTAGAGCACCGTGCCTATGGTCCAGCCGGACGCAATCGATGGAATGGCCAGCAGCACGAGCGGCAGTGTCACCACCCACGGCGATTCGTGCGGCACGTGATCATGGCCGCCGTGGCCGTGCTCGTCATGCGCGCCATGTCCTGCATCGTGGCCGTGGGCTTCCTGCGCGCGAAAACGCTCCTCGCCATGAAAAGCGTAGAAGATCAGGCGGAAGGAATACAGGCCGCCGACGAACACTCCGGCGAGCACCATCAGATATGCGAAACCGGCGCCCGGCGTATGCGACAGATGCACCGCCTCCAGGATCGAATCCTTGGAGAAGAATCCGGCGAACGGCGGCAGTCCCGCATTGGCGAGCGCGCCGATCAGCATGGTGAGGTAGGTGATCGGCATGTACTTGCGCAGCCCGCCCATTTTGCGCATGTCCTGCTCATGGTGCAGCGCGATGATCACCGAACCGGCGCCGAGGAACAGCACCGCCTTGAAGAAGGCATGGGTCATGAGGTGGAACATGCCGACCGAATAGGCCGAGGCGCCCAGCGCCACGGTCATGTAGCCGAGCTGCGACAGCGTCGAATACGCGATCACGCGCTTGATGTCGTATTGCACCACGGCGATCAGCGCCATGAAGAACGCGGTGATGCCGCCGATCACGAGCACGAACGACAGCGCCGCGTCCGACATCTCGAACAGCGGCGACATGCGCGACACCATGAAGATGCCGGCGGTCACCATCGTCGCCGCATGGATCAGGGCCGATATCGGCGTCGGGCCTTCCATCGAATCGGGCAGCCAGACGTGCAGCGGGAACTGCGCCGACTTGCCCATGGCGCCGATGAACAGGCCGATGCAGATCACCGAAATCAGCAGCCACGGCACCCCCGGGATGATTTCGACGGTCGTCTTCACCATGCCCGGCACCTGCGCGAACACGCTGGCGTAGTCGAGCGTGCCGAAATGGGCCAGGATCAGACCGATGCCGATGAGGAAGCCGAAGTCGCCGACGCGGTTCACCAGGAACGCCTTGAGGTTGGCGTAGATCGCCGTCGGCCGGGTGTACCAGAAGCCGATCAGCAAATACGACACGACGCCCACCGCCTCCCAGCCGAAGAACAGCTGCACGAAGTTGTTGGACATCACCAGCATCAGCATCGAGAACGTGAACAGCGAGATATAGGCGAAAAAGCGCTGGTAGCCCGGATCGTCCGCCATGTAGCCGATGGTGTAGATATGCACCATGAGCGAGACGAAGCTCACCACCACCATCATCAGCACCGACAGCCGGTCGATGAGGAAGCCGATCTCGAAGCGCGTCTCGCCCGAGGTCAGCCAGGTGTAGACGCTGCCGTTGTACACATTGCCGTTCTGCACATCGAGGAATATCGCCACCGAAGCGAAGAACGCGATCGTCACCCCGATGATGGTCACCCAATGGGCGCCGGCGCGTCCGATGGCGCGCCCGCCGAGGCCGGCGATCAGGGCGCCGGCCAGGGGCGCCAGCGGTACCAGCAGGTAGAGTTGCTGCATCGATGTCATAGCGTTGTGCCGGGTTCAGCCCTTCAGTGCGTTCAGGTCGTCGACGTTGATGGTGGACAGGTTGCGGAACAGCACCACCAGGATGGCGAGGCCTATGGCCGACTCGGCCGCCGCCACCGTCAGGATGAAAAACACGAATACCTGGCCGGAAATGTCATGCAGGTAATGCGAGAACGCGATGAAGTTCATGTTCACCGCGAGCAGCATCAGCTCTATCGCCATCAGCAGAATGATGACGTTCTTGCGATTGAGGAAGATGCCGACCACGCTGATGGCGAACAGCAGCGCGCCTAGGATCAGGAAGTGCGACAGCGACAGGACGGGCAACACCGGTAATGAGAACGACGGCACGATCAGTTCTCCTTCTTTTCGGACGGCATGGAAACGAGGCGCACGCGGTCGGCGCGCTTGACCATGACCTGCTTCGCCGGATCCTGGTGCTTGCTGTCCTTGCGCCCGCGCAGCGTCAGCGCGATCGCCGCGACGATGGCCACGAGCAGGATCACCGCGGCCAGCTCGAACGCATAGACGTAGTCGGTGTACAGGAGGCGGCCGAGTTCCTTGGTGTTGCTGTAGCCCGCGCCCGGATCGGCCGGATTGGGCAGGTGCTCCAGTCCGAAATACTTGCCGCCGAGCACCAGCACCATTTCGACCACCATCAGCAGGCCGACCGTGGCCCCGAGCGGGAGGTAGCTCCAGAAGCCCTCGCGCAGGCGGTCGAGGTTGATGTCGAGCATCATCACCACGAACAGGAACAGCACCATCACCGCGCCGACATAGACCAGCACCAGCACGATCGCGAGGAATTCGGCGCGCAGCAGCATCCAGATCGCGGACGCGGTGGAGAACGCGAGCACCAGGAACAGCGCCGCGTGCACCGGGTTGCGCGCGGTAATCACGCGCAGCGCCGACAGCAGCAGGATGGCTGCGAAGAAGTAGAAAAGTACGCCTTCGATATTCATGAGTTCATCACCGGTAAGCCGCGTCGTCGGCGCGGTCGCGGGCGATCTCGGCTTCGTAACGGTCCCCCACCGCTAGCAGCATCTCCTTGGTGTAATGCAGGTCGCTGCGCTTTTCGCCGTGGTATTCGAGAATGCGCGTCTCGACGATGGAGTCGACCGGGCAGGACTCCTCGCAGAAACCGCAGAAGATGCACTTGTTCAGGTCGATGTCGTAGCGCGTGGTGCGGCGCGTGCCGTCGGTGCGCTGCTCCGACTCGATCGTGATCGCGAGCGCCGGGCATACCGCCTCGCACAGCTTGCACGCGATGCAGCGCTCCTCGCCGTTGGGATAGCGGCGCAGCGCATGCAGGCCGCGAAAACGCCTCGACTGCGGCGTGCGCTCCTCCGGATACTGCACCGTGATCTTGCGCGCGAACATGTAGCGCCCGGTGACGGCGAGCCCCTTCACCAGCTCGAACAGCAGGAAGGTCTTGAAGAATTCGCGGATTTTCTCAAGCATGGATGGTCACCTCCAGATTGAGAACGGGGTCTGCATCCACGCCGCGATCAGCACCAGCCAGACGATGGTCAGCGGGATGAACACTTTCCAGCCCAGGCGCATGATCTGGTCGTAGCGATAGCGCGGGAACGTCGCGCGGAACCACAGGAACAGGAACAGCACGCACAGCACCTTGGCAAACAGCCAGATGAATCCGGGGATCGCATTGAAAATGGCCGAATCCAGCGGCGCGGCCCAGCCGCCGAAGAACATGATGGTGGTGAGCGTGGCCACCAGGATCATGTTGGCGTACTCGCCCATGGAGAATACGCCGAACAGCATGCCGGAATACTCGACGTGGAAGCCGACGATCTCGGATTCGCCCTCGGCCAGATCGAACGGCGCGCGCTGGGTCTCGGCCACGCCGGAGATGAAATACACCAGCAGCATGGGCGCCAGCGGCAGCCAGTTCCAGGAGAGGAAGTTCAGCCCGATGTCGGCGAAGTGGCCTTTCGCCTGGCCGTTGACGATGTCGGAGAGGTTGAGGCTGTGCGACACCATCAGCACGCACACCAGCGCGAAGCCCATGGCGATCTCGTAGGCGACGATCTGCGCCGCCGCGCGCATTGCGCCGAGGAAAGCGTACTTGGAGTTCGACGCCCAGCCGGCGACGATGATGCCGTACACGCCCATCGAGGTGATCGCCATCACGTAGAGCAGGCCCGCATCGATGTTGGCCAGGACCACGCCCTTGTTGAACGGCACCACGGCCCAGGCGGCCATGGCCACGGTGAGCGTGATCACCGGCGCGAGCACGAACAGGAACTTGTCGGCGCCGGAGGGAATGATGATTTCCTTGAACACGAGCTTGATGCCGTCGGCAATCGGCTGCAACAGGCCCAGCGGGCCGACGCGGTTGGGACCGATGCGCACCTGCATGTAGCCGATGACTTTGCGCTCGAGCAGCGTCAGGTAGGCCACCGCGCCCAGGAGCGGCGCGACGATCAGCATGATCAGCACCGAGGTCTTGACCAGGGTGAACAGCGCCGCGCCCAGCGCCGGACCGAACAGACCCTGGGCGAAACCGAGCCCGATCGCGATGATCTTGGCGTAGAGTTCCATCATAGCGGCACCACGCTGATTTCGCCGGACATCGGCCCGAGATCTTTGGTCGCGCTATGCGCCGCGGCGATGCGCACGCAGTCGCGCGGCAGGCGCTCGTCGCAGGCAATATTCAGCGTCGCCTCGCCCTTACCCTGCTTCACTTTCACCTGCTGGCCCTCTTTGACGCCCAGCTTGGCCAGCGTTGCAGCGTTCATGCGCGCGCGCGGCGGCGCCGCATCGCGGGTCAGCTGCAGCGACGCGGCGCGGCGCACGATCGCGTCGCTCGCGTAGATCGGCACATCGGCCACTCGTTGGAGGCCTGCGACCATGTGGAGGCCTGCGGCGGCGGCCGGGGTCTGCAAGGCGAGCCCGTTCAGCCGGCTGTCGAGCTTGCGCGCCAGCTCTTCCGGCGTGCCGATGGCGTCGCGCACTTGTTCGCTGCTGTCGTAGTCGAAACCGGGCAGCTCGAGCAGGTTGCCGAGCACGCGGAGCACTTTCCATGCCGGGCGCGCCTCGCCCAAAGGCTTGACCACGCCGTTGAAGCTTTGCCGGCGACCTTCGGCATTGACGAAGCTGCCCGAGGTCTCGGTGAAGGGTGCAATCGGCAGCAGCACGCTGGCGTAATCCAAAGCCGCGCCTTTGTAGGCCGAGAGCGCAATCACGAATTCAGCCGCATCCAGCGCCTGCATCGCGGCGTGCGGATCGTTGCAGTCGAGCTCGGGCTCCGCGTTCAAAAGAATGTAGGCTTTGCGCGGCTGAGCCAGCATCGCCGCCGCGTCGAGTCCGCCCGGCCCGGGCACGGCGCCGGCGAGATAGCCGCCCACGCTGTTGGCGGCCTCGCCGAAATAGCCGAAGCTTGCACCCAGCATTCCGGCCAGTTCCTGCGCCAGCAGGCGCAGCTGCGCCGCCTGCGGGTGCTGTGCGGCGAGGTTGCCGAGGAATATGCCGGTCTTCGTGCCCGCGGCAAGGCTCGCGGCCATGTTCTTCGCTGCGGCACCGATTTTGACGCTCGCCAGCGCTGCGGGCACCGGCTGCTGTTTGGTTTCGGCCACCGCCTTGACCACTTGCGCCAGCAATTCGGGCAATTCCTGCGGCGGCACGATAGCCTTATTGGCGAGGTTCAGCAGCAGCTCGTCGTCCGTCGCATGAATCAGATTGATTTGCTGTCCGCGCTTGGCCGCCTGGCGCAGCCGGTTCGCGATAAGCGGGTGATCCTTGCGCAGGAAAGAACCGACCACGAGTACCCGGTCGAGGCTGCCGATGTCGGCGATTTTCATGCCCAGCCAGGGTGCGCCGGCCTGCTTGCCGTCGGCGGAAAAATCCGACTGGCGCAGGCGGAAATCGATGTTCTCACTGCCGATGCCGCGCATGAGCTTGGCCAGCAGATGCAGTTCTTCCAGCGTGGAATGCGGCGCAGCCAGCGCGCCCAGCGCCGCGGCGCCGTGCTGCTCGCGCACGTTCTTGAGGCCCTTCGCTACCGCGGCCAGCGCCTGCTGCCAGTCCGCTTCCTGCCATTTGCCGTTCACTTTGAGCATCGGCTGGGTGAGGCGGTCCTCGCTATTCAGGCCCTCGTAGGAGAAGCGGTCGCGATCGGACAGCCAGCATTCGTTCAGTTCCTCGTTCTCCAGCGGCAATACGCGCTTGACCTTGTTCGCCATGGTTTGCACGACGAGGTTGGAGCCGAGGCTGTCGTGGGGGCTCACCGATTTCCTGCGCGCGAGTTCCCAGGTGCGGGCGCTGTAGCGGAACGGCTTGCTCGTGAGCGCGCCCACCGGGCACAGGTCTATCATGTTGCCCGACAGTTCGGAGTCGACGCTGCGCCCGACGAAGGACACGATTTCGGAGTGCTCGCCGCGGCCCATCATGCCGAGTTCCATGACACCGGCGATTTCCTGGCCGAAGCGCACGCAGCGGGTGCAATGAATGCAGCGGCTCATCTCTTCCATCGAGATCAGCGCACCGACGTTCTTGTGGAACACCACGCGCTTTTCTTCCTTGTAGCGCGATTCGCCCTTGCCATAGCCGACCGCAAGATCCTGCAGCTGGCATTCGCCGCCCTGATCGCAGATCGGGCAGTCGAGCGGGTGGTTGATCAGCAGGAACTCCATCACCGACTTCTGCGCCGTCTTGGCGTAGTCCGAATCGGTGAACACCTTCATGCCGTCGGTGACCGGCGTGGCGCAGGCCGGCAGCGGCTTGGGCGCCTTCTCCACCTGCACCAGGCACATGCGGCAGTTGGCCGCAATCGAGAGTTTCTTGTGATAGCAGAAGTGCGGAATGGCGATGCCAAGCGCGTTGGCCGCGTCCATCACGGTCGCGCCGTTGGCTACCTCGATCTGCCTGCCGTCTATTTCTACTTTGGGCATGTCGTTCTCAGGCCGCCTTCTCTGCCGCTGCGCCGGCGGCGGTGTAATAGCCGCCGGGCACGCTCACCAGGCAGCGCTTGTGATCGATGTGGTACTGGAATTCGTCGCGGAAATGCTTGATGAAGCTTTTCACCGGCAGCGCCGCCGCGTCACCCAGGGCGCAGATGGTGCGCCCGGCGATGTTGTCGGCCACATTGGTCAGGACGTCGAGGTCTTCCTGCCGCCCCTTGCCGTGCTCGATGCGGTGCACCATGCGGTACATCCAGCCGGTACCCTCGCGGCAGGGCGTGCACTGGCCGCAGGATTCCTCGAAATAGAAATAGGACAGGCGCTCCAGCGCACGCACCATGCAGGTGGTCTCGTCCATCACGATCACGGCGCCCGAGCCGAGCATGGACCCGGCCTTGGCGATGGAGTCGTAATCGAGGTCGGTCTGCATCATGATGTCCGCCGGCAGCACCGGCGCCGATGAGCCGCCCGGAATGACCGCCTTGAGTTTCCTGCCGCCGCGCATTCCGCCCGCCATTTCCAGCAGTGTTGCGAACGGCGTGCCCAGCTTCACTTCGTAATTGCCGGGCCGGTTGACGTGGCCCGAGACGGAAAACAGCTTGGTGCCGCCGTTGTTGGGTCTGCCCAGCGCGAGGAAGGCATCGCCGCCGTTGCGGATGATCCAGGGCACCGCGGCGAAGGTCTCGGTGTTGTTGATCGTGGTGGGCTTGCCGTACAGGCCGAAGCTCGCCGGGAACGGCGGCTTGAAGCGCGGCTGGCCCTTCTTGCCCTCGATCGATTCGAGCAGGCCGGTCTCCTCGCCGCAGATGTAGGCGCCCCAGCCGTGGACCGCGTACAGCTCGAACGAGAAGTCGCTGCCGAGGATGTTCTTGCCGAGGTAACCGGCGGCACGCGCCTCGGCCAGCGCCTCTTCGAAGCGCTCGTATTCGGCCCAGATCTCGCCGTGTATGTAGTTGTACCCGACGGGTATGCCCATGGCATAGGCGCCGATCAGCATGCCTTCGATCAGCTGGTGCGGGTTGTAGCGCAGGATGTCGCGGTCCTTGAACGTACCCGGCTCGCCCTCGTCGGAATTGCATACGAGGTATTTGGGGCCGGTGTACTGCTTGGGCATGAAGCTCCACTTCAGGCCCGCCGGGAAGCCGGCGCCGCCGCGGCCGCGCAGCCCGGATTTCTTGACTTCGGCGGTGACCGCATCGGGGGCGATTTTCTCGCTCAGAATCTTTTTCAGGGCGGCATAGCCGCCGCGCGCCTCGTAGTCCTTGAGGTGCCAGTTCGAGGCGTCCAGGCCCGTCATCAGGATCGCGTCGGGACCGTAGTCGAGCATCACTTCAGCTCCGAGAGCAGTTGATCGAGCTTGTCCTGGGACATTTTGCTGCACATGCGCTTGTTGTTCACCAGCAGCACCGGCGCATCGCCGCAGGCGCCCATGCATTCGCCCTGCTTCAGCGTCACGCGACCGTCGGCGGTGGTCTCGTTGAAGCCGACGCCGAGGCAGCGCTTCAGGTGCTCGGCCGCATCGACCCCGCCGGAGAGCGCGCACGGCAGGTTGGTGCACACGGTGACCTTGTGCCTGCCGACGGGCTCGAGGTCGTACATGTTGTAGAAACTCGCGACCTCGTACACCGCGATCGGCGGCATGCCCAGGTAATGCGCGACCTGATCCATGGTCTCGGTCGAGAGCCAGCCCTTCTCGTCCTGCGCGATCACCAGCGCCGCCATCACCGCCGACTGCTTTTGCTCGGGCGGGAACTTGGCGATCTCGCGATCGATCTTTTTCAGTGCTTCTGCGCTCAGCATGTCATCCACCAAAATTCATTTCGACGGTTACCTGTCGACCTCGCCGAAGACGAAGTCCAGCGTGCCGATAATCGCGACCACGTCGGCAATCATGTGGCCGCGCGACATCTCGTCCAGTCCCTGCAAGTGATTGAAGCCGGCGCCGCGGACCTTCACGCGGTAGGGCTTGTTCGCCCCGTCCGAAATCAAATAAATGCCGAACTCGCCCTTGGAGTGCTCGACCGCGGCGTAGGCCTCGCCTGCGGGAACGCGGAATCCCTCGGTGAACAGCTTGAAGTGATGAATCAGCTCTTCCATGCTGCCCTTCATGTCGGCGCGCGCGGGCGGAGCGATCTTGTGGTTGTCGACGATCACCGGGCCGGGATTCGCGCGCAGCCATTCGATGCACTGGCGGATGATGCGGTTGGACTGGCGCAGCTCCTCGACGCGCACCAGATAGCGGTCGTAGGTGTCGCCGTTTACGCCCACCGGAATGTCGAAGTCCATGCGGTCGTAGACCTCGTAGGGCTGCTTCTTGCGCAGATCCCAGGCGATGCCCGAGCCGCGCAGCATGACGCCGGTGAAGCCGAGCTCGATCGCGCGTTCCGGCGTGAGCACGCCTATGCCCACGGTGCGCTGCTTCCAGATGCGGTTGTCGGTGAGCAGGGTCTCGTACTCGTCGATATGCGTCGGGAAGCGGTCGGTGAAATCCTCGATGAAGTCGAGCAGGCTGCCCGAGCGGTTGTCGTTGAGTTTCGCCACCTCGGCGGCGCCGTGGATTTTCGATTTCTCGTAGCGCGGCATGACCTCGGGCAGGTCGCGGTAGACGCCGCCCGGGCGGTAATAGGCCGCATGCACGCGCGCCCCGGACACCGCCTCGTACATGTCGAACAGGTCTTCGCGCTCGCGGAACGTGTACAGGAACATGGTCATCGCGCCGATGTCGAGGCCATGCGCGCCGAGGAACAGCAGATGGCTCAGCACGCGGGTGATTTCGTCGAACATCACGCGGATATACTGCGCGCGCAGCGGAACCTCGATGCCGAGCAGGCGCTCCACCGCCATGCAATAGGCGTGCTCGTTGAGCATCACCGAAAAATAATCCATGCGGTCCATGTAGGGCAGCGCCTGGATAAAGGTCCGGGTTTCGGCCAACTTCTCCGTCGCGCGATGCAGCATGCCGATATGCGGGTCGGCGTGCACGACCACTTCACCGTCCATCTCCAGCACCAGGCGCAGCACCCCGTGCGCAGCCGGGTGTTGCGGGCCGAAGTTCATCGTGTAGTTGCGGATTTCAGCCATTTCAGCGCTTGCCCAGATCGGCGTAATGGTCTTCGCGGATGATGCGCGGCGTGATTTCGCGCGGCTCTATGCTCACCGGCTGGTAGATCACGCGCTTTTGCTGCGGGTCGTAGCGCATTTCGACCTGGCCGGAAATCGGGAAATCCTTGCGGAACGGATGGCCGATGAAGCCGTAGTCCGTGAGTATCCGGCGCAGGTCGGGGTGGCCGGAGAACATGATGCCGAACAAGTCGAACGCTTCGCGCTCGTACCAGTTGGCGTTGCACCAGACGCCGCAGAGCGTGTCCACCACCGGGAAATCGTCCTCCGGCGCGAACACCCGCAGCCGCACGCGCCAATTGTGTTCGAGCGAGAGCAGATGCGAAGTGGCGGCAAAGCGCCGGCCTTCCCAAGGGCCATTGCCATACGCCGAGTAATCCACTCCGCACAGGTCCATGAGTTGGGCGAAAGCGAGGCCGGGGTCGTCGCGCAGCGTCTGCGCCGCCGCGGCGTAATCGGCCGCGCCCACCACCACGGTGATTTCGCCCACTGCCTGGGTCAGGCTGACGATACGGCTGCCGAGAGCGGCTTCCAGATTGTTCTTGAGTTGTTCTAGCTTACCGGCCATTTAGCGGGCGATCGTCTGTGCAAGCATTAGCGAGCAATTGTATTGGTGCGTTTGATCTTGTTCTGCAGCTGAATGATGCCGTAGAGCAAGGCCTCGGCCGTGGGCGGGCAACCCGGCACGTAAATATCCACCGGCACGATGCGGTCGCAGCCGCGCACCACCGAGTAGGAGTAATGATAGTAGCCGCCGCCGTTGGCGCAGGAACCCATGGAGATCACCCAACGCGGCTCGGCCATCTGGTCGTACACCTTGCGCAGCGCGGGCGCCATCTTGTTGCACAAGGTACCGGCGACGATCATGACGTCGGATTGGCGCGGGCTCGGCCGGAACACGATGCCGAAGCGGTCCAGATCGTAGCGCGCGGCGCCGGAGTGCATCATCTCGATCGCGCAGCAGGCCAGACCGAAGGTCATCGGCCACATCGACCCGGTGCGGGTCCAGTTGATCAGCTTGTCCGCCGTAGTGGTGACGAAGCCTTCCTGCAAAATACCTTCTATTCCCATTCGAGCGCCCCTTTCATCCATTCGTAGATGAAGCCGACCACCAGGATGCCGAGGAAAATCATCATGGAAACGAAACCGAACCAGCCTATTTCATTGAGCACGATCGCCCAGGGAAAGAGGAACGCGATCTCCAGGTCGAACAGGATGAACAGGATCGCGACCAGGTAATAGCGCACGTCGAACTTCATGCGCGCGTCTTCGAAAGCCTCGAAGCCGCATTCGTAGGGAGAGAGTTTTTCGCTGTCCCAGCGGTGCGGGCCGAGCAGCGCGCCGGTGACGATGGGCCCGATGCCGACCGCAATGCCGACGAAGATGAACATCAGTACCGGGAAGTAATTTTCGAGCACGGAGCGTTAGATTTTGGAGTTGACGATTGACGAGTTAGTAATAGTTGTGGGTGCAATCATACAAGCAGGCGACATGGTCCACCATTGGGCACATTGCGGAGTTGACCTAGATCAAACGCCCTCATTTTGCATAACGTTGTTTCAATCGCACCGCATACCGTACAGACTGGAGCGCAGTTCTATATGTCGCGTTCCGATCGCTCTACAAACCCATCAATTGAAGGCGGGATCAAGGCGGGCGCCGCAAACAGCCCGCTAATCTGCATCCGTGCCAGTTCGACATTTTCGTGCTTCGGATTTTACCCTGAAATTCATCCTCGCCACGACGAGGCTTAGGCGCCGTCCGTGCGCGGCATTTTAACTCAGTTCTCGCCTTAGGACGCGTCCACAAATGGCCGCATCAACGCGCGCTCGACCCGCTGCACCAGTCGGGTGGCTTAATAAAACCGTCACATTTATTTCATATGCTCATCAAAGCCATGCGACTACAACAGCCCTGACCTCGAGTGAGAAATCAACTTCGCTCCTTGTTTGGCTGTCGGCAGGCACCGTTTCCGTCCCCCATCGATTAGGAGAATTTCCATGCAGCCAAGAAGAGTATTCCTTAAGACCCTGGGAGCCGCCGCCGTGGCTCTCTCCTTTGGCTTCACCGCCGCCCAAGCCAGCGCCGCCACAATTACGGGCGCAGGCAGCAGTTGGGTATTTCCCCTGGTGTCCAAATGGGCCCAGGTCTATGCACAAAAGACCGGCACCCAGGTGAATTACCAATCCATCGGCTCAGGTGGCGGAATTCAGCAGATCAAGGCTGGAACGGTGGCCTTTGGGGCCAGCGACATGCCTCTCAAACCAGAGGAACTAAAGGCAAGCGGACTGATCCAGTTTCCTACCGCCATTGCGGGAGAGGACATCATTTATAACTTGCCCGGTATCGGCCCCGGCCAATTGATTCTGACCGGGCCCGTGGTCGCCAAAATCTACATGGGTGAAATCACAAAATGGAACGATCCGGCTATTATCGCCCTTAACAAAGGGTTGAAGCTTCCGGACATGGCAATCAACGTTGTGCATCGCTCTGACGGTTCCGGCACGACTTTCACCTTTGCAGATTACCTGTCCAAGGTGAGCCCGGAGTGGAAAGAGAAGATTGGCGCCGATACTTCCGTCAAGTGGCCCACGGGCGTCGGCGGCAAGGGCAATGAAGGTGTGGCCAGCTTCGTGAAGCAGCTTCGCGGCTCTATCGGATATGTGGAATATGCCTACATTCTGGAGAACAAATTAAGCTACGCACGCATGTACAACAAGGCGGGCAAACTGGTCAGCCCGAGCCTCGAAGGGTTCCAGGCCGCCGCCGCGAATGTAGACTTTACAAAGGCGCAGGATTTCTACGTAATTCTCACTGATCAGCCCGGCGCAGAAAGCTGGCCCATTTCCGGTTGCACCTGGCAGATACTGCGCAAGAGCGCTCCCAAGGAAGCAAACGAGGAAGTCACGAAGTTTTTCGATTGGGGCTTCAAGTACGGCCAAGATCAGGCCAAGGCCATCGCATTTGGCCCTCTCCCCAAAAGCACGGTCAGCACGATCGAGGCCTACTGGAAGTCCGAACTGGGTATCTAATCCACTATCCTCTTCGCAACGCCCCTCGCGGGGCGCAGGCTCGAAGGCAAGGGCTAGGCTGCCCTTGCCTTTTTTTCTTGTACGCGCCGCGCAAGCTAGGCGAGGCGGATCGTGCGGCAACGGCGAACCGCTTCAGCAAAGAAAAAGGCCGTAGCCCTTTATTTCTATCGGACTACGGCCCATCTCGCGCTGCTGTTTGGTGCCGACGGCGAGACTCGAACTCGCACAGCTTTCGCCACTACCCCCTCAAGATAGCGTGTCTACCAATTTCACCACGTCGGCAATCTAGATGCCGGACACTCGCCTGCAGAAACTAGATGGCCCCGGAGGTTTGCTCTAGTTTCTGGCTGCCGGTGTCGGGCTCTTACTTAGGTACTTCGTTCGGCTTGGGCACCACCGGTGCATCCGCCGGTTTGGGCACATCCGCCGGCTGCGGTATATCTCCCGCGGGCTTAGGCGCGGCCACCGGCGGCACGGTCACCCCTTGCATCACGCTGCCGCCGCCCGTCTCGGGCTTGTGCGTCGCCAGGTAGGCCAGGCTCAGGCTGGTCAGAAAAAACACCGCTGCCAGCGCCGCCGTGGTGCGGGAAAGAAAATTTGCCGAACCCGTGGCGCCGAACAGGCTGCCCGAAGAGCCGCTGCCGAAGGCTGCACCCATGTCCGCGCCCTTGCCGTGCTGCAGCAGCACCAGAAAAATGATGCCCAGCGCCACCAGCACATGTACCGTCAAAACCACAGTAAACCAGATGTTCATTACTCGCTCGCTATGACGCCCCCGTCCGTGGACGAATGGCGAATATCCTGCACATATAATGATGCGCCGTTCTGCCGCACCGCATCTTCCCGCCGCGCGCCGCTCACGCCTTGCGTGCTGCGGCACATATCGCGATGAATTCTTCCGCCACCAGCGACGCGCCGCCGATGAGCCCGCCGTCTATGTCGGGCATGGCGAACAACTCCTTCGCATTGGCCCCCTTGACGCTGCCGCCGTACAGTATGCTCAGGCCGGCAGCCAGCTTGGCGTCCTGCCTGCCGACGACACCGCGTATGAACGCGTGCACCGCCTGCGCCTGCTGCGGCGTCGCGGTCCGGCCGGTACCGATGGCCCACACCGGTTCGTAGGCGATTACCGCGTTGACCAGAGCGCCGACCCCGCTCGAATCGAGCACGGCTGCGAGCTGGCGCCCGACCACGATTTCGGTGACCGCGCTTTCGCGTTCCTGCAGGGTTTCGCCCACGCACAGGATGGGAATCAAGCCCGCTCCTTGCGCCGCCTGAAACTTGGCCGCTACCTGCTTATCGGTCTCGCCGTACAGCGCCCGCCGCTCGGAATGGCCGGCCAGTACGTAGCGGCAACCGAAGTCGCGCAGCATTGCGCCCGACACTTCGCCGGTATAAGCACCCTGCGCCCATTCGCTGACGTTTTGCGCGCCCCAGCCAATGCAGCTTCCGCTTAAATCGGCCTCTACCTGCGCCAGATACGGGTAAGGCACGCATACCGCGTATTGCACACCATCGGCTGCTTGCAGACCGGATTTCAGTCCCTCAAGCAGGCGCCGGTTCGCCGCGAGGCTGCCGTGCATTTTCCAGTTACCCGCGACCAAGCGGCTGCGCATCGCCTCGACTTCCAAGTAGCTTTGACCAAGCGTCAGAAACAGCGGATTTTACAGTGTTTGGACGGGGACGGTCAATTATATGCAGCGGCCGGCGGTGCAGGATCGAGGCGGGTTCAAACCCTGATCGCCGCGCGGATTTTGCGCTTAATTCGACGCGGCAGCGCAGGCCAGCCCGCAGCGCGATTCAGCGCAGTTGCGCCCGCGGCATCACTCTTCCGGAATGACGATCTGGATGTGCTCCAGACTTACATTGATGAAGGGCGCGTTGAGCACGTGACGGTTGCCCAATTCCCACACCTCCGCTTCCGTCACCGCGATGAAATCCTTGGACTCGACGAGGTAGTCGGTCACGCGCGCGCCGGGGAGCAGCTCGATCGAACCCTTGACGCGGTAAGTTCCGGTCAGAATGGTCACTTTGGTCTTGTTCTCTTCCGTAGTCATAAATACGCTCCGTGCCCCATCTGCGCCAGAGTGTATTCTGCGCCTGACGCGAAAACGCGGCAATGGTCCGGCTCGCCGCGGCGCCGGAAGCTTGAAAAAGCCGGCGGCATGGGCAACACTCGGAGTCAGGCTGAATTGCGAGGAGCAGGCGATGCTGATCGGCGTACCCAGGGAAATCAAGAGCCAGGAGTATCGCGTCGGCCTCACACCGGCGAGCGTGCGCGAGCTCACCGGCCACGGCCACCAGGTATTGGTCGAGCGCGATGCCGGCGCCGGCATCAATACCGCCGACAGCGTATATGCCGCGGCCGGCGCAAGCATAGCGGGCGACGCCGAGGAAGTGTTCGCGCGCGCGCAAATGATCGTCAAGGTGAAGGAGCCGCAGGCGGCGGAGCGCAGGCGTCTCAGGCCCGGGCAGATCCTGTTCACCTACCTGCATCTCGCGCCCGATCCGCAGCAGACCGAGGACCTGGTCAATAGCGGCGCGATCTGCATCGCTTACGAGACGGTCACCGCAAGCGGCGGCGGACTGCCCTTGCTCGCCCCGATGTCCGAAGTCGCCGGGCGCCTGTCGGTGCAGGCCGGCGCGCACAGCCTGGAAAAAACGCAGGGCGGCATGGGCATACTGCTGGGCGGCGTCACCGGCGTGGCGCCGGCCAAGATCGTCATCCTCGGCGCCGGCGTCGTCGGCTCGAATGCCGCGCAAATCGCAGCCGGCAGCGGCGCGCAGGTGGCGGTACTGGACCGCAATATCGACGCGCTGCGCCGCATCGAGGCCCGACTCGGCGCGCGCGTGACCACGGTATTCGCCAACCGCGACAACATCGAACGCCACGTGCTGGCTGCCGACCTCGTCATCGGCGCCGTACTGATACCCGGCGCCGCGGCGCCGAAGCTGGTATCGCGGCAGCTCGTGAGCGCGATGAAAGCCGGCGCCGCGGTCGTGGACGTGGCCATAGACCAAGGCGGATGTTTCGAGACCTCGCACCCGACCACCCATGCCGCTCCGATCTACGTCGCAGACGGCGTGGTGCATTATTGCGTCGCCAACATGCCGGGCGGCGTTCCGCGAACCTCGACCTATGCGCTCAACAACGCCACCCTGCCCTATGTGCTCATGCTCGCCGACCAAGGCTACCGGCAGGCGCTGCAGGACCACGTCCATCTGCGCGCGGGACTCAATGTGTACGCAGGCAAAATTACCTGCCGCGAGGTCGCCGACGCCCTGCATTACCCCTACCACGATGCGCTGCAACTGCTCACCGCCTGACCAGTCCGGGGTTCGCTAGTGGACATGTCGCCCTGGGTGACCGCGCTGGTGCTCGGCTCGGCGCTGCTGCACGCGAGCTGGAATGCGATCATCAAGGCTAGCCGCGAGGTAATGCTGGACACCGCCTTGGTCGCCGCCGGTGCCGCCCTGCTGGCGTTGCCGCTCGCCGCCCTGGTGCCCATGCCTTTACGCACAAGCTGGCCTTATCTGGGCGCCTCGGCCGCGATTCACGTCGCCTATTTCTCCACCCTGATCGCCGCTTACCGCGTGGGCGATCTGGGCCACGCGTATCCGCTGATGCGCGGCATCGCGCCGCTGCTGGTGGCGCTGTTCGGCGTGGCGCTGCTGGGCGAGCATCCCAGCGCGAGCATGTGGCTGGGCATTGTACTGATCAGCGCCGGCATCCTCAGCCTGGGCTTGCTGCAGCGCGGCCGGGCGCAGCGTGCAGCCACGCTATGGGCGCTCGCGAACGCGGCGATCATCGCCAGCTACACCCTGATCGACGGAACCGGCGCGCGCCTGTCGGGTTCGCCGGCCGGATACGTCGCGGCGTTATTCTGGCTGCAAGGCCTGCTGTTCGTGACCCTTGTCGCAATCCTGCGCAAGCGCGCGGCGTTCGAATACGCGGCGCGCAACTGGCAGCGCGGCTTGATCGGCGGCCTGTGCCTGATCAGCGCCTACGGCATCGTGCTTTGGGCCATGACCCGGGCGCCGGTCGCGGCGGTGGCTGCGCTGCGCGAGACTTCGGTCATTTTCGCCGCGCTGCTGGGCAGCGTATTCCTCAAGGAACCCTTCGGGCGGCAGCGCGTGATCGCCGCCTGCGCCGTCGCGCTGGGTGTCATCGCTCTGCGCAATTGACGCTCCGAGCAGCCGCTGCGGCGCCGAAGCACCGCGCGCTAGTGCTTGAATATTAAAATGTAATATTCGTGTAACAAAGCCTCACTAGGATGGCGCCCTGGTGCACGAACCAGAATGGCCAACTAGAATTTCTTTTTGAGGACATCTTATGAAAATAAGTCATCGCATATTCACCCCGGCGCTGCTGGCGCTGGGAATCTGCGCCGCGACCAGCGCGGTCGCCGCCGATATCACCGGTGCCGGCGCCACCTTCCCCTATCCGATTTATGCCAAATGGGCCGAGGCCTATAAGGCAAAGACCGGCACCGGCATGAATTACCAGTCCATCGGTTCGGGCGGCGGCATCAAACAAATCACCGCGAAAACCGTCGATTTCGGCGCCTCGGACATGCCGCTCAAGGCGGAAGAACTGGAAAAAGGCGGGCTGATTCAATTTCCGACGGTCATGGGTGGCGTAGTGCCAGTCGTCAATATCGAAGGCATCAAGGCTGGTGACATGAAGTTGACCGGCAAAGTCCTAGCCGATATCTATCTGGGCAAAATCACAAAATGGAACGACCCGGCAATCGTCGCTCTGAACAAGGACCTCAAACTGCCGGCCACCGACATCACCGCGGTGAACCGCTCGGACGGCTCGGGCACCACGTTTATTTTCACCGACTATCTGTCCAAGGTCAGCCCGGAGTGGAAGTCAAAAGTAGGCAGCTCGACCTCGGTGATGTGGCCGGCTCCCAGCGGAGCCGGCGGCAAGGGCAACGAAGGTGTCGCCTCGTTCGTGCAGCGCCTCAAGAACTCTATCGGCTATGTCGAGTACGCTTATGCCAAGCAGAACAAACTGGCCTATGCCCTGCTGCAGAACCGCGAAGGCCATTTCGTCAAGCCCTACGACAAGGCGTTCCAGGCCGCTGCCGCAGGCGCCGACTGGAAGCATGCGCCGGGCTTCTATGAGATCCTGACCGACGAACCCGGCAAGGACAGCTGGCCCATCACCGGTGCCACGTTCATTCTCTTCCACAAGAGCCAGGCGCACCCGGATAAAGCCAAGGAAGTGCTCAAGTTCTTCGACTGGGCTTATGCAAACGGCGACCAGCTCGCGCTCGGTCTGGATTACATTCCGATGCCTGACGCGGTCGTAGAGTTGATCCACGGCGAATGGAAAGACAAGGTAAAGGACGTGAACGGCAAGCCGATCTGGTAAGTCGTAAGTCTTGTGACAAGGGCTACCCGGGGAAGCTAAAATGGACGCCCTTGACCACGCGCTGGAGGCCCCGCAAGGGGCCTCTCTTCCACTAAGTATGTCACGCAGCATTCCTGAAACGCAACTCAGGCGGCAGCATCTGTATGACCTGGTGTTTCGCAATGTCACGCGGATATTTGCGTTTCTGGTACTGGCGCTGCTGATCGGGATTCTGATTTCGCTGCTGATCGGCAGCTGGCCCGCACTCAAGGCTTTTGGCCCCGGCTTCCTCGTCAGCCACGAATGGAATCCGGTAACCGAGAAATTCGGCGCGCTGGTGCCCATTTTCGGCACCCTGGTCACCTCCTTCATCGCACTGCTGATCGGCATTCCCGTCAGCTTCGGTATTGCGGTGTTTCTCACGGAACTGTCGCCGCTTTGGCTGCGCCGACCTATCGGCACTGCAATCGAGCTGCTCGCGGCTATCCCGAGCATCATCTACGGCATGTGGGGCCTGTTCGTTTTCGCTCCCGTGTTCGGCGATCACGTTCAACCCTGGATGATCGAACACTTGGGGCCCGTGTGGCTCATCGGTCCGCTGTTCAAGGGCGCGCCCCAGGGCATAGGCATGCTCACCGCCGGTATCATTCTCGCGATCATGGTCGTGCCTTTTATCGCCTCGGTCATGCGCGACGTGTTCGAAGTGGTTCCGGCGATGCTGAAAGAGTCGGCCTATGCGGTGGGTGCAACAACCTGGGAGGTGGTGTGGAACGTGGTACTGCCCTATACCAAGATCGGCGTGGTCGGCGGCATATTGCTGGGCCTGGGCCGGGCACTGGGCGAGACCATGGCCGTGACCTTCGTCATCGGCAACGCCAACCGGATGGGCACCTCGCTGTTTGCCCCGGGCACCAGCATCGCGTCCGCGCTTGCCAACGAGTTCACCGAGGCTGTTGGCGGCCTGTATACCTCAGCGCTGATAGAACTCGGATTGATACTGTTCCTGATCACGTTCGTGGTGTTGGCGCTGTCGAAAATATTGCTGTATCGGCTCGCCAAGCGCGAAGGCACACGGACCTGATTCATCGATGAGCACGACAGCACTTTATCGCCGCCGGCGCATCGCCAACTTCGTCTATCTCGGCATTTCGCTGCTGACGGTGCTGTTCGGCCTGTTCTGGCTGGTTTGGATTCTGTGGACGCTGTTCGCGCAGGGATTGGGCGCCATCAACCTCACCATGTTCACCCAGACCACGCCGCCTCCGGGGAGCGCGGGCGGCCTCGCCAATGCCATTTTCGGCAGCCTGCTGATGTCGCTGCTCGCCACGCTGATCGGCACGCCGGTCGGCATCCTCGCCGGCACCTACGTAGCCGAATACGGCCGGCGCGGCTGGCTCGCGCCGGCGACGCGCTTTATCAACGACATTTTGCTGAGCGCGCCCTCGATCGTGATCGGCTTGTTCGTGTATGCGGTCTATGTCGCCAACATCAAGCATTTTTCCGGATGGGCCGGCACGTTCGCGCTGGCGCTGATCGTCATTCCCGTGGTCCTGAAGACCACCGAAAACATGCTGCGCCTGGTGCCCGACACCATGCGCGAGGCCGCGGCAGCGCTGGGCGCGCCGCAATGGATCGTCATCTCGTCGGTGACCCTGCGCGCGGCGCGCTCCGGCATCATGACCGGGATACTGCTGGCGGTGGCGCGCATCAGCGGCGAGACCGCACCCTTGCTGTTCACGGCGCTGAACAACCAGTTCTGGTCCACGAACATGGACGCGCCGATGGCCAATCTGCCGGTGGTGATTTTTCAGTTTGCCATGAGCCCGTATGAGGACTGGCAAACTCTCGCCTGGGGCGGGGCCTTGCTGATCACCCTGACCGTATTGGCGCTGAACATCGTTGCGCGCGTCGTGTTCGCGCAGAAGTCCTCGAACAGCTGAGCGCTTCGACGCGCACGGAAATCCATGGAAACCACCGCCCACACAGCGCCACCCGCAAGCAAGATCAAGGTCAGCCAGCTGAATTTTTTCTACGGCAGCTACCAGGCCCTGACGGACATCGACCTGAACATCGCGGAAAAGCACATCACCGCGTTCATCGGGCCTTCCGGTTGCGGCAAGTCCACGCTGCTGCGCACGTTCAACCGCATGTACGATCTTTACCCGGGGCACCGCGCCACGGGCGAGATCATGCTGAACAACAACAACATCCTCGATCCGCGCCAGGACGTGATTGCGCTGCGTGCCAAGGTCGGCATGGTGTTCCAGAAACCAACGCCGTTTCCGATGTCGATTTACGAGAACATCGCTTTCGGCGTGAAGCTGTACGAACGGCTCAGCAGCGGCGAGATGGACGAGCGCGTGGAATGGGCGCTGCGCAAGGCGGCGCTATGGGATGAAGTGAAGAACAAGCTGCGCCAGAGCGGACTGAGCCTTTCCGGCGGGCAGCAGCAGCGCCTGTGCATCGCCCGCGCCGTCGCGGTCAAACCGGAAGTGCTGCTGCTGGACGAACCGACCTCCGCGCTGGACCCGATTTCCACGGCGAAGATCGAGGAACTGGTGAACGAACTCAAGGCCGACTACACCATCGCCATCGTCACCCACAACATGCAGCAGGCGGCGCGCGTGTCCGACTTTACTGCCTACATGTACCTGGGCAAGCTGATCGAGTTCGACATTACCGACAAGATTTTCATCAATCCCGGCCGGAAGGAGACCGAGGATTACATCACTGGGCGATTCGGCTAAGACGAAACGTGATGTAACGGCCGGCGGCTCAGGACCGTTTTGCCTTCGCAATCGCGGCAGCAGCGGCAGTCACAACGCGTTCATTCTTGGCGCCGCCCAAGCGCAAGCGCGTAAGCCCCACCCGAAAAATCTCGCCGTCCTCGATCGCGCTTGCTCCTGAAAGTCTGCGCGCGGCCTCGAACTCGCCGATGAAGGTGCCGTTGCTGCTGTCCAGGTCTTGCAGCATCCAGGACGCGCCGCTCCAAAAGATCCGAGCGTGGCGGCGCGACAGATCGGGGTCATCGGAGATCACCAACTCGCAGGGCGCAGTCCGCCCGATCGAAACCGACGGCGGCGATCCGGCGGTCGCAAGTTGTACTACCTCGCCGTCACGCGATCCGCTCATGAAGGTCAAGGTCAATGACTGCGCCATATTGCCTATCTCCACCTGTCAGTCTTGCGAAAACGCAATCTTGTTGGCGCTCGACGCCACTACAGAAAATCGAACCCGACCGGGTGTTAGCCCATTCGCGAACCATGCATCGACCAGAGGCTGAACCACCGCTTCATCGACTGCGCGCTCAAGCGGCCGCGCGCCCAACTCCGGGCTGTAGCCACGTTCAAGCAGAACCTTTTTGGCTAACTGATCGACTTCGATAACCAGGCCCTTCTCAGCCTCGAACAATCGCGCCTTCTCCGCGAGGATTTGGTCGAGGATTTTCGCGAGGTGTTTGCTGTCGAGCGGCCGAAAGCCGATGACGCCGCTGATCCGGTTCACCATTTCGCGGCGCATGAAGCGCTCGGCCAGCGCACGCAGCTGGTCGGTCTTGGCAGTGCGGAAGTCCACCTCGCCCGCGCCGAGGTTCGAAGTCATGACGAAAAGCGTGTTCGAACAGTCGATCAGACGGCCCTTGTTGTCGCTGATCCGTCCTTCATCGAACACGTTGAGGAAAACATTCATCACGTCCGGATGGGCCTTTTCGATCTCGTCCAACAGCACCACGCTGTAGGGATGGCGTCTGAGGCCTTCGGTCAGCGCGCCGCCCTGATCACTGTCGATATATCCGCGCACCGAACCGATCAGATTGGCGACGCTACTCGCTTCGTGGAATTCGTTCATGTCGAAGCGCAGCAGCGCATCGGGTGTGTCGAACAGAAAACGCGCAAGTTCCTTCGCCAGGCTGGTCTTGCCGACGCCGGAAGGCCCGAGGAACAAAAATACCCCGACCGGCCGGTTGCTCGCCTTGACGCCGGCCATAGCCGCACGTACCCGCTGGCTTACGGCTATGACCGCCGCTTCCTGACCGACGACCTTTTCGCCGAGAGCCTGCTCCATGCGCGTGAAACGGGCGCGGTCGTCCTCGGTTAGCTGCTGCACCTGGATTCCGGTCCATTCCGCAACGACCGAGGCAATATCCTCGGCCGTAACACGATCGCGCCCGCCTATTACGGCGCGAGCGGCGGCGATGTCGATCGCGTCGATCGCCTTGTCTGGCTGCTGGCGTTCCTTGACATAGCGGTTGGTGAGATTGACGGCTGCTTTGAGCGATGCCAAATCGAATTCGAGCACATAGCCGCTTGCAGCATGCTTGGCCGAAATGCGCGGCGTGACGCCTTGCAGCACGCGGAGTGTCGCCTCCTCGGACAATTCGCCGATCTGCACTGGTGAAAATCGCCGCTCCAGCGCCGCGTCTTTTCGGATGAAGCGGTCGAACTCGTCCTGCGTCGTGGCGCCGATGCAGTCGATCTCGCCGCGCGCAAGCGCCGGCTTCATGATCTGCGCCGCGTCGAGCGCTCCGCTGCCGCCCCCCGCGCCGACAATCGTGTGAATCTCGTCGATGAACAGGATTACATCCGGCGCCTGCGACGCCTCGCGCACGATCAGCGCGATCCGTTCCTCGAACTGGCCGCGCAGCGAAGTTCCACTCATCAACTCGCCCATCTGCAACTCGATAATGCGCTTGCCGCGCAGGATCGGCGGCACCACGCCCTGCGCGACGCGCCAGGCCAGCGCCTCGACGATTGCCGTCTTGCCGACACCGGCTTCGCCGAGCAGGATCGGATTCGATTTCTGCGTGCGCGCCAGTACCGTGATCATCTGCTCGATCTCGCGCTCGCGCCCGATTGCGTCCGCAAGGCGGCCTTGCTCGGCGAGATTGCGAAGATCACGCCCCCACTCATCCAAGGTCGGCGTGGGGAAGGTCACCGGGATCGCCGTTTTCGGCTGGATTTTGGCGCCGGCGCCGGCGCCGACCGGCGGTGACGAAGGTGCGCCTGGTGGCGTCGGTGTAGCTGAAGGAGCGCTAGCTGTCGCGGGACTTCGTCCGGGGAGACGGGTCGCATCGGCCGAGTTTTCCCGTGGTTCCGCGCCGTCAAGGGCGTTCAGCAATTTCTGGGTGACAACCCCCTGCGCCACGAGAAAACGTGCGAACAGGCTTTCGCCTTCGAGCAACAGGCTGCGCACGAGTACACGGGGAGTCAGTTCGCCTTCCGCCGCGGCGAGCGCAAGAATCGCCGTGAGTCGAGGTGTCGCGTCCGCCGAGGTCGAATACGATTGCCCGGTTCCGACTTCCTTGTCGAATGCGCGCATCAGCGTGGCCGCATCGACGCCGATCTGCTTCAATGCCGCCACAAGCGGAGATGTCGCATCGCCGAGCGACGCAAGCGCCACGTGCTCAATGCCGACATGCCCATGCTGGAGGCGCTTTGCCTCGGCCAGAGCACTACTGCAAAGCACCGGACATTCACTCTCAAATCGCGCGAGCACTATTCTCCCTTCCAGGGGGAAATGTTCCCAAGTCTAACCTGCGGCTTTCAATGCGTCCGTAGCTGTCATTTCGCAGGTCCTTCCCTCATCGAAAGTGGCAGCGCAATGGTGCGGTTTTCGCGGGCACTTGAATTGTTCCGATCGAGTGTAAGAGCCCAATCGTACGCGTCGATTGCCTCCGCGTAGCGTTTTAGATCGCAAAGTGTGATGCCCTTGTTGCACCACGCAACGGCATCATTCTGGTCGATTTCAAGTACCCAATCATAAGCTTGGAGCGCCTCCTCGTAACGCTCTAGACCATAAAGCGCGTTGCCCTTTATAAACCAAGCAGCGGCATAATTCTGATCGATCGCGAGCGCTTGGTCGCAGGCCCGGATCGCGTCCTTGTAACGCTTAAGATTCCAAAGTGCATTGCCCTTATTACCCCACGCCATCTTATTGCTTTGGTCAATCGCGAGCGTCCGGTCGTAGGACTGATTTGCTTCCTCGTGGCGATTAAGAGCGTGAAGCGCATTGCCTCTGCTAAACCACGCACCAGCATGATTCTGGTCGATCGTTAGCGCATGGTCATAGGCCTGGATCGCCTCGTTGTAACGATCGAGGCGGCCAAACGCGATGCCTTTAAAAAACCATGCAACGACATGACTCTGGTCGAGCGCGAGCGCCCGGTCGCACGCCAATAGCGCTTCCTCGTAACGCTTCAGCGTCGCAAGCGAGTAACTCGCATCGATCCATTCGCCTGCGTCGAGCTCGATAGAAGAGAAGTCCAAGATCACCGCTTTTCCGGTCAGGCGGTGATACCATTCGGCGAAAAACGTGACGATCTCGTCCCAGTTCTGTGGTCGCGGCGCCGGATTTTTTGCGAGGCAACGCCGTACGAATTGATCTATCTCGCCGGGCAGGTCTGGAATAATGCTAGCCAATGCAGCGGGCGGACTTTCAAGGTGCGCTCGCTCCCAGTCGCGCTCGGTCAACGCCGGGAACAGCCGGTGCGCGGTGAACATTTCGAACAAGATGCAGCCGTAGGCATATATGTCGCTTCGCAGATCGAGCACCTCTCCGCGCCATTGCTCGGGCGACATGTACGCCGGCGTTCCCGCGTCGGACTGCGCCGCGTGCACGAGACCGAAGTCGGTCACCATCGCCTTCCCATCGCCGTTGACAAGAATGTTGCCGGGCTTGAGATCGCGATGCACGAGGTTGGGCACCTTGCGCACCGCGTGCTGCATGCCTTGCGCGATCTGCAAGGCCATCGCGACCCCCACCGGCAACGTTAGGCGGGCGTGACCGAGCCATCCGCGCAAATCGCCCTCCATGCCCTCCGGACCGCGCACGTACTCGGTAATGACGTAGGGGACGCGATTGAAGCGCTCGACCAGATAGGCGCGAACGATGTACGGATGCTTTTCCAGCGAAATCCAGACGCTCGCCTCGCTCTCGAACAGCGAGAGCACTTGCTTGTCGCTCGCGTGACGGGCGCGAACGGTCTTGGGCGCGCGCGGAAGCTTCGTCTGATGGTCGAAGCAGCCGTAGACCACGCCCAGCTCGCCATGATGTATGGCCGAAACCTCGTAGCGGTCTTCGATCTTGTCGCCCAGCTTGTAAAACTCGCTGGTATCGGGCTGCGCATTCGCTGCGTTGCGGGCAAGCCTCGATCGGTACCCTTCTTGTGCAAGGCGGGTCTTGTCGTCAGGCACTGCAGCGTCGACGCGCGCGACCCGCGTACGATAGGCTTCCCCGGCGAGTCGGGTAGCGTCGGCGGCGGTCATTGCGCGAAATCTTCCTTGGGCGTAACGAAATCTAGCTCATCTGGGAGATAGCCGAATGCTCGTGATAGAGCCAAAGATAGATAGATTATGGTCGCGAAGATATTCTTCGATCATCTCGCGCTTATACCGAGGGCAACGAGGATCAATTGCGACGGACTCCACAAAGTCGTCAGGAATATCGACGTACACGTGATCGCCATCCAGCCATGGAGCCGAATCCGTAAACGAGCCCTTTGATTCTGAGGGAGCCGCCAAACCGCATGTAACTATTCCTCGAATCTCCCCTTCATGAATGAACGCTCTATCCTTCAGGGTGAAAAACTCAAAAATTTCCTTCCTTTTCTGATCCGTTAGAACTTGTTGAGAACGGCCCTTGCTGAGAATATCTTCATGCATACCACGGAGGTCCTCGTATAACACTTCCCTCACTGCCCCTACCTGCACAAACGCGTACGAGGAACCATCGGTCAGCCCAAAACGTTCAAATTGCGATTGCATACCGTTTCTACGCGCGAAATCATCGAGTGCGGCCTGAAGTTTTGCCACTGTGGAAGAGACTCGAACGCCGCACCGATCCGCCGAGTACAACGACCAAAGCGCGACAGAATCTGCCTCGCGCGTCCAAGAGCAAACAAACGAGCCCTGTTTCAGGACGTTGTGGATACGCAGAATATCCTCCTGACTCGCAATACCACTGTACGAGCCATCGTTCGACTCCACTGCTGCGCGCAGGGAGTTGTAAACAATTTCGAGCCCTTCGTTCCTGTCAGGGAAGGTAGAAGGAGCGGCAAAACGCAACCGCCGCTTGCGGATAGTATCTGCCAAGGCGAAGAAATCAAGAAACCGATAGATACGGGTGTCGGGATTCAAGGGGTTATTTCCCTGGTTCAGATTATTTGGGCGCAGCCCACGTCTTCCTTCGGCTAGAGATAGACGGCACCTCGTCGCGTAGCCCAAGTCGCTTGGCTCCCGCCAGTTGCTTCTGCAGCATATGCGCCGCGACACAACAGCCCGGACATGGTCACTCAGTCCGAAACATTGCGCCGCAATCCGGCCGACAGACACGGCGCGGAAATAGGCTGGGAATGGACCTGAATAGGCCAGAATCGGCCGGCTTCGCGACTCGAAGGGGATCGCTTACTGGACGGAATTATCGCGACATCATGTCGCGATTCGTGTCGCGATTCGGGGGTGGTCCTGGTCGAGGCACGCCGATCGCAACAAAGTGTCGGGATTACTGTCGCGATCATGCCCGGACAACCTCGTATTTGGTCGCGGGCCCTTGCCCCCGACGGCGCAGCATGCCCAATTCAACGAAGTGCGTCAGATGCCGCTGTGCGGTGCGGGCAGTCACTCCCATGTGCTGGGCGTATTCGCTTTGCGTCGCAGTGGTTCGACCTGCGAGGAAAGACCAGCCCTTGCGTTCCTCGGACGTCAATTCGCGAAGCACCGCTTCGTCGAGCGTACGAGTCGCCCCTTCCGCCGTGCGATAGAGCGTCAGTACCAGATATGGGGCCTCCCACGCGAACCGGGGCAGCGGCAATCCCGCCGCTTCGGCACGACCTCTCATGGACTTGAGCCCCAGTCCCCGCTCTTCGGCCAATTCCATTCTGGCGAAGACATAGTGCAGGACCGGGTTGCGGCTGAGCATTGGGGCGTCGAAGGACTGCATCTGTTTCAACGTGATCGGTTCCACCGGCTTACCGGGGCTTTTCACTGTGATGGTGTCCGGCGTGACGACCAACTGGCACTTGGCGCCTTCGATCGCGTAGTCGCGGTGCACGAGCGCATTGACGACACCTTCGCGCACGAGTTCGAACAGCGCCTCGTTCGCCTGCCGTCGCCGCGCAGCAGAGCGCTCGATCGGGTTGGGCAGTTTGTCGCGCAGCCATTGAAGCGCCTGCTCGGGTGCGAGCACCTGCGGTCCGTCGAAGTCCTTCGGCTCTTCTGTCCCGTCGGCAAAGTGAATGGTGCCCAGCAGTCCGGCCTGAGGCATGACCGTTCTTGGCTCTTTGCCGAAGAGCAGAAGCCCGAAGCCCGTCGGAGTCGATTGCCCATTCTCTTGCTTGAGCAGGCCCTGCTGGACCAGACGACGGTGGAAGGCCGGCGAGCCCACCGTGTCACTGATCTTGGCGATGGTCCGATACTGCTTCATCGCTTCGGTCGAGAAGTCTTTCGTCTCGGCGGCGGCGAATGCCTTCTCCAGCGGGGACAGCGTGATGGTCTTCGGCTTCTTCTCTGCGCGCGCCGCCGCGGCCCTTTCGAGCGCCTGCTCGACGAACGCCTTGTTCGCCTTCTGGATCTCTTCCTGCAGGTCGCGGTCGAACATGTGCACCGTCACGCCGCTGTCCTGCAGATACTTGATCCCCTTACGGTCCACCGTCGGGTCGGGGTCTTCGATACCGATCCAGACTTTTTTGATCCGAGCGAGAACAATCCGCTCCGCGCAGCCCAGCTTCGGATGCCGGCGCGAACCGGGAGCGCAGGGTTCCAACGTCGCGAAGAGCATCGCGCCGTCGAGTTTCTTGTCCCGATTCTTCCGCTCCAGGAGCGCGTATTCGGCGTGGTCGCCGTCTCGCAACTCGCCTCGACTTGCAGTCTCGATGGTTCCATCGGGTTTCCAAAGGACCGCTCCCACCAAAGGGTTCGCCTTCCCGTCCGCGCGCGGTTCGGAGACGGACTGGCGCATGACCTCAATGGCCTGTTCCATGAGCTTCCGGGGATCGAGCTTGGCCATCACACTGCACTCCCGATGAACCGCTGGGCCCTAAGAATCAGCGCATGCGCCGCGCCACAGCAGCCCGGCATCGCCCGCCACATGCGCAGTCGCATCGGGCAACTCGATCCGAATCGTTGTCATGGTAAAACCTCCTCAAGAACTAGCCGGGTCAACGGGCGGTCGCCTCTTAGGCGGTGGCACACACCTAAAATACGATCCTCATATGATAACTGAGCGCTGGATTTGACGATAATTCAGATTTATTGGATCGCCGATTGTGATCCGAATCCGGAGCCAGTCGACGACTTTAAGATCACAGATTGTGATCTTAAAGCTGCGGCCTCCTCCCAAGCGATATATTGGGAAAGTCCACATTATCTCCCGCACACCGCGCACGGACATCTCCTGGAAATCCAGGTCTGGCGCGGCTTTCCAGCCCAATTGGCTTCGCGCAATCAAAATCACAGATTGTGATCTTGATCCGAAGCATGCCGGCTTGGGCCAACATCGGCCCCATGTGCGAACCAAAGGATTGCCGACCGACGGGCTCAATCAGGCTGCGGCGAGTCTAACCTTCTCCGCCAACATCGCCGCCAGGGATTCGACCTTGGCCCCATCCTCGCCCTCGACCATCACGCGCAACACCGGCTCGGTGCCGGAGGGCCGCAGCAGCACCCGCCCGGCCTTGCCCAAGTCGCGCTCGGCCGCTTCCTTGGCCTTGCCTACCGCCGCGCTCGCCTCCCAGTTAAAGCCTTTGGCGACCCGCACGTTCACCAGCTTCTGCGGATACAGACTCAGCTCGCCGCATAGTTCAGCCAGGGTGGAATCGCGCTCGCGCAGCGCCGTCAGCACCTGCAACGCGGACACCAGAGCATCGCCGGTGGTGTGCTTGTCCAAACAGATGATATGGCCGGAATTCTCGCCGCCGAGCTGCCAGCCTTTCTCCTGCAGCAGCTCGAGCACATAGCGATCGCCGACTTTGGCGCGCGCAAACGCAATGCCGCAGCGCTCCAGGGCGCGCTCCAGCGCGAGATTGCTCATCAGGGTACCGACCACGCCCGGCACCGGGCCCTGAGCCGCGCGCATGCGCGCGATCACGTACAGCAACTCGTCGCCGTCATAGGCGTCGCCGTGCGCATCCACCATCAGCAGGCGGTCGCCGTCGCCATCCAAGGCGATGCCGAGGTCGGCCTTATGCTGCTTCACCGCCAATTGCAGCGCCTGCGGGCTGGTGGCCCCTACGAGGTCGTTGATGTTCAGGCCGTCCGGACTGACGCCTATGGGAACTACATCGGCGCCAAGCTCGTGGAACACATGTGGTGCAATGTGATACGCAGCGCCGTTGGCGCAGTCGACCACGATCTTCAGGCCGCGCAAATCCAGTCTGTTGGGAAAGGTGCTCTTGCAGAATTCGATGTAGCGGCCGGCGGCATCGTCGATGCGCCGCGCCTTGCCCAATTCGGCCGAGGCGCGGCAGCGCATCGGCTGCGCGAGCTGCGCCTCGATCTGCGCTTCCACCGCATCGGGCAGTTTGTTGCCGTCGCCGGAAAAAAACTTGATGCCGTTGTCGGGGTAAGGATTGTGCGAGGCGCTGATCACCACCCCCGCCTGCAGGCGCAGCGCGCGGGTGAGATAGGCCACCGCCGGCGTCGGCATCGGGCCCGAGAGCATCACGTCGACCCCGGCCGCCGCAAATCCCGCCTCCAGCGAAGCCTCCAGCATATAACCAGAAATGCGCGTGTCCTTGCCGATCAGCACAGCCGGCCGCATTCCCGCAGCCAGCTGCGCGCGGCGCGCCAACACCTCGCCCGCGGCATAGCCCAGGCGCACCATGAATTCCGGCGTGATCGGCGCCTCGCCCACGAGGCCGCGAATGCCATCGGTTCCGAAAAATTTTCTGGTCATTTAGAGCTTATTTCAAAATGAGGGGATATTTCCCCTCATACTCCCCTAAATCAGGGGCCATTTCGGTAATTCTGAAATGGCCTCTTACTTTTTTTCAACTGCTATCAGCACCGCGAGCGCGTCGCGCGTCGCAGCGACATCGTGCACGCGCAAAATCGCAGCGCCATTTTGCGCCGCAATCAGGGCCGCGGCAATGCTCGCCGCGAGACGCTCGCCTGCAGGCTTGCCGGTAATCGTTCCGAGCGAGGACTTGCGCGACCAGCCCGCGAGCACCGGCACACCCAGCGCGGCGAATTCGTGCAGCCGGCGCAACAGCTCAAGATTGTGTTCCAGCGTCTTGCCGAAACCGAAGCCCGGGTCGATGACCACACGCTCCGGCGCGATCCCCGCGGCGCATGCGCTCTCGACGCGCTCCTGCAGAAAAGCCTTCACCTCCGCCACCACGTCGGCGTAGCGCGGCGCGAGCTGCATGGTGCCGGGCGTACCCTGCATGTGCATCAGGCATACCGCGGCATCGCTGGCGGCAACCGCCGCCAGCGCGCCAGGCGCGCGCAGGGCGTTGATGTCGTTGATCATGGCGGCGCCCTCGGCCAGCGCGACGCGCATCACCTCGGGCTTCACCGTATCCACCGACAGCGGCAGATCGCGCAAGCCCTGCAGCACGGGCAGCAGTCGGCGCAGTTCTTCCTCCGCGCTCACCATGGCCGCCGCGCCGGGCCGGCTGGACTCTGCGCCGAGGTCGATCAGGTCGGCGCCTTCCTCCATCAGCTTGTGCGCATGCGCGATCGCGGCCGCCGGATCGAAAAAGCGGCCGCCGTCGGAAAAGGAGTCGGGCGTGATGTTGACCACGCCCATCACGAGCGGACGGGCCAGCGATAAATTAAACCGCCCACAGCGCAACGCGGGGGGCGCAAATTGCGCGGCGGATGGAGGCACGGCAGCGATCCTACCGCTCACCACGCACCGTTTCCTGCCTCGGGCTGCTTAAGTGGCGGCGGGTGCCGCTGCGCCCGTGGTGCCGTCTTTCTGCGGCGGTGGCGGCGGCGTGGTCCCGGACTGCTTCGGCTTGGGCTCGCGCGGCGGCTTGCCTTCCATGATGTCGGTCAACTGGTCGGAGTCCAGGGTTTCCCACTCGAGCAAGGCCTTGGTCATGGCTTCGACCTTGTCCTTGTTCTCCTCGATCAGGCGCCGCGCCAGCGCATACTGCTCGTCGATGATGCGGCGGATTTCCTGATCGACCTTCTGCATGGTGACCTCGGAAACGTTCTTGTGCGTGGTGACCGAGCGGCCGAGGAACACTTCGCCCTCGTTTTCGCCGTAGACCATGGGGCCCAAAGCGTCCGACATGCCCCATTGCGTCACCATGCGCCGCGCCATCTCGGTGGCACGCTCGAAGTCGTTCGACGCGCCGGTAGTCATCTGGTGCATGAATATCTCTTCGGCGATGCGTCCGCCGAACAGTACCGCGATCGTCGACAGCAGGCGCTCGCGGTCCATGCTGTAGCGGTCCTCCACCGGCAGCTGCATGGTCACGCCGAGCGCGCGCCCGCGCGGGATGATGGTGACCTTGTGCACCGGATCGGTCTTGGGCAGCAGCTTCGCCACCACCGTGTGTCCGGACTCGTGATAGGCAGTGTTACGCCGTTCCTCTTCCGGCATGACCATGGAGCGCCGTTCCGCGCCCATGATGATCTTGTCCTTGGCGCGCTCGAAGTCGTCCATGTCGACCAGGCGCTTGCTCTGCCGTGCCGCAAACAGCGCCGCTTCGTTCACCAGGTTGGCGAGATCAGCGCCCGACATGCCCGGCGTGCCGCGCGCGATGATGTCGGCCTTGACGTCAGGCGCCAT
Organism: Pseudomonadota bacterium; assembly: GCA_021811085.1. Taxonomy (GTDB): domain Bacteria; phylum Pseudomonadota; class Gammaproteobacteria; order Burkholderiales; family SG8-39; genus 2-12-FULL-64-23. The sequence continues at coordinate 91,052 of JAJZPQ010000004.1, forward strand.
CGGCACCTTGCGCATGTGCACCAGCAAAATCATCTCGCGACCGCGGATGTCGGGCAGAGGCACCACCACTTGGCGGTCGAAGCGACCCGGGCGCATCAGTGCCGGGTCGAGCACATCGGGCCGGTTGGTGGCGGCGATGACGATCACGCCGGCCGTCGCCTCGAATCCGTCCATCTCGACCAGCAGTTGGTTCAGCGTCTGCTCGCGCTCGTCGTTGCCCCCGCCCAGGCCGGCGCCGCGCTGGCGGCCGACCGCGTCGATTTCGTCGATGAAGACAATGCAGGGCGCATGCTTTTTCGCCTGTTCGAACATGTCGCGCACGCGCGCCGCGCCCACGCCGACGAACATCTCGACGAAATCGGAGCCCGAAATCGAGAAAAACGGCACCTTGGCTTCACCGGCGATGGCCCGCGCCAGCAGCGTCTTGCCCGTGCCGGGGTTGCCCACCATCAGCACCCCCTTGGGAATGCGCCCGCCGAGCTTCTGGAACTTGCTTGGGTCGCGCAGGAAATCGACCAACTCGGAAACTTCCTCCTTGGCCTCCTCGCAGCCGGCCACGTCGGCGAAGGTAACGGTATTGGTCGATTCATCCAGCATGCGCGCGCGTGACTTGCCGAACGAGAAGGCGCCACCGCGGCCGCCGCCCTGCATCTGGCGCATGAAGAATACCCACACGCCGATCAGCAGCAGCATCGGGAACCAGGACACGAAGATATTCATCAAGAGCGACGGTTCTTCTTCCGGCTTCGCCTTGACCTTGACCCCGTATTTCAGCAAATCGGAGATGAGCCAGATATCGCCGGGCGAATAGCTGGTGATGGACTTGCCTTCGGTCGTTTTCGCCTTGAGGTTGCGGCCTTCGATCACCACTTCGGCAATGTGGCCGGCCTTGACTTCCTCGTAGAACTGGGAATAGTCCATCGGCGCCTGTGCGGTCTGGCGCGTGTTGAACTGGTTGAACACGGTCATCAGCACCATGCCGATGACCAGCCAGATCACGAGATTCTTAAACATGTTGTTCATTGGGTTCCTACGCAACTATTAGCGCTAATTGGCCATTTTACAGGGTTCCGCGCACGGGAGTTAGCGCGCAATACCGGTAATTTGTCACATTCTGCCGGTCGCTAAGTGTTTGTAACAAAACGAGGGGATACTTCCCCTCGTGCTCCCCTAAATCAGCCCGTAACAAAAGTTACGGGCTCTTAGCCTTCAGTCCTTTCCCCAGCAAATACAGCTCGCTCGAGCGCCCGCGCGAGGCTTCGGGCTTGCGCGACGCCACTTTCTCAAACGCCTTGCGCATGTCCGCCAGAAACTCGGTGAACCCTGCGCCCTGGAACACTTTCACCAGCATCGAACCGCCCGGCTTCAGGCATTTCCGGGAAAACTCGAGCGCCAGTTCGGCCAGATACATGGCGCGCGCCTGGTCGCTCACCCCGATGCCTGAGATATTGGGGGCGAGGTCGCAGATTACAAGGTCTGCCTTGCTCCCGCCCAGGGCAGCGAGCAACGCATCCAGGACCTCCTGCTCGCGAAAATCGCCCTGAATGAAATGAACACCCGGCAGCGGCGCGAGCGGGAGCAGATCCACCGCCACCACCCGGCCTTTGGCGCCCAGCTTCGCTGCGGCCACCTGCGCCCAGCTCCCGGGTGCTGCACCCAGATCGACCACCAGCTGCCCGGGGGCGAACAGCCGGTCTCTCTTGTCCAGTTCCAACAGCTTGTACGCCGCGCGCGAACGATAGCCATCGGCCTTGGCCTTCTGCACATAGGGATCGTTGACATGCTCGCGCATCCACGCCTTGCTGGTCTTGCTGCGGCTCATGGTTTCACCAGACTGTTACAATCGAGTTTTGCCGATGCCTTCATTATGAAACCCCTCTCCCCCGCCGAGCGCAAGTTGCTCAAAGCGCGGGCGCATGCGCTCAAGCCCGTGGTTGCGGTCGGCAACGAAGGGCTGTCGACCGCGGTGCTCAAGGAAATAGAAACCAGCCTGAAGGCGCATGATTTGATCAAGATCCGCGTGATGGGCGAGGACCGCGAACTGCGCCAGGCCATGCTGGGCGAGATTTGCCGCCTTACCGGCGCCTCGCCGGTGCAGCACATAGGCAAGATCCTGGTCGTGTACCGCGAAAATCCGGCGCCGCCCGCGTCCGCAGCGAAGAAACGCCCCGCGCGCAAGCAGCCGCGGCGCACCAAGAGTAGCTATCAAAACACCTGAGCCGCGAAGGGTATGCGCGGCGACTCAGACCGCGTCCCCTCCATTGCAGAGTTTCGATATTGCGCGGACGAAGAACCGTCCGCGCGGATCGCCGATTGGGCACGGATGAAAAGCACGTCCGTGCCCAATCGGCGATCTTGCAGAAAAACCACCCCAAACCGCCCTTGTTTTTATCCATAACCATGTTTTCCGTGCGGATGCGCTTTTCATCCGCGCGGAAAACACGGTTGGCGCGCGCAGCGCGCAATTCCTCCGCTAACGCGCGTTTTACTCATAACGCACGTCGATTATTTCGAATTCGCGCACGCCCCCAGGGGCCTGCACCTCGACCACGTCGCCCGCGTATTTCCCGATCAGCGCGCGCGCGATGGGGGAGCCGATGGAAATCTTGCCGTGCTTGATGTCGGCCTCGTCGTCGCCGACGATCTGGTAAGTGACCTTGTCGCCGCTGTTCTGTTCTTCCAAATCCACGGTGGCGCCGAACACGCAGCGCCCGTCGGCATCGAGCAGCTTGGGGTCGATCACCTGCGCATTGGCGAGCTTGCTCTCGACCTCGGCGATGCGTCCTTCGATGAAACTCTGCCGCTCCTTGGCCGCATCGTATTCGGCGTTCTCGGACAGATCGCCATGCGAGCGCGCCTCGGCGATCGCCGCGATCACGCTGTGCCGGTCGACCGTCTTCAGACGCTGAAGTTCGGCGCGCAATAGCTCTGCGCCCTTGATCGTAAGGGGGGTCTTGCTCATGTTCGCGCAATCCTAATTAGGCCAACTCTTTGTGCAGGGCCTGCAAAGAGTAGGGTACCAGACCGTGTATATGGCGCATGCCGGTGCAGGCTGCACGGGCACCGGCAATCGTAGTGTAATACGTGACGCGGCCTTGCAGTGCGCCGTTGCGTATCGACCAGGAGTCCTGCACGGCGCTGCGCTTTTCGTCCACGGTATTCACGATCAGGCTGACTTCGCCGTTTTTGATCATGTCGAGGATGTGCGGCCGCCCTTCGCCCACTTTGTTGACCACCGTCGCCCGGATACCGCTGTCGTTGAGAACCTGCGCGGTGCCGCGCGTGGCGAGCAGGCCGAAGCCGAGTTCGAGCAGCTCGCGCCCTACCTGCACCGCAGCGTTCTTGTCGCTGTTCCTGACGCTGATGAACGCTTTTCCGGCCTTTGGCAGCTTCACCCCGGCGGCAAGCTGGGATTTGACGAACGCCTCGCCGAAGGACCGGCCCACTCCCATGACCTCCCCGGTGGATTTCATCTCCGGCCCGAGGATGGTATCGACGCCGGGGAACTTGATGAACGGGAACACCGCTTCCTTGACCGAATAATAGGGCGGCAGCACCTCGTCCATCACGCCTTGCGTATCGAGGCTCTTGCCCACCATGCAGCGCGCCGCGATCTTGGCCAGCGGCAGGCCGGTCGCCTTAGACACGAACGGCACGGTACGCGAAGCGCGCGGGTTCACCTCGAGCACGAACACCGTGCCGTTCTGGATCGCGAACTGCACGTTCATGAGGCCCACGACATTCAACGCCAGCGCCATTTGCACCGTCTGCTGCCGCAACTGCTGCTGCAATTCGGCCGAAAGCGAAAAAGGCGGCAGCGAACAGGCCGAATCCCCGGAGTGCACGCCTGCCTGCTCGATGTGCTCCATGATGCCGCCGATCAGCACGCGCTTGCCGTCGCAGATCGCATCCACGTCCACTTCGATGGCGTCGTTGAGGAAACGATCCAGCAGCACCGGCGAATCGTTTGAAACTTTCACCGCCTCGCGCATATAGCGCTCGAGGTCGCGCTGCTCGTGCACGATCTCCATCGCGCGGCCGCCGAGCACATAGCTCGGCCGTACCACCAGCGGGTAACCGATTTCCACGGCCAACCGGAGCGCGTCGGACTCATTGCGCGCGGTACGGTTGGGCGGCTGCTTCAGGCCGAGGTCGTGCAGCAGCTTCTGGAAGCGCTCGCGGTCCTCGGCTACGTCGATCATGTCCGGGCTGGTGCCGATGATGGGCACGCCGTTCGCCTCCAGATCGCGCGCGAGCTTGAGCGGCGTCTGCCCGCCATACTGCACCACCACGCCGTAGGGCTTCTCCTTGTCCACGATCTCGAGCACATCCTCCAACGTGAGCGGCTCGAAATACAGGCGGTCCGACGCGTCGTAGTCGGTCGAAACGGTCTCCGGGTTGCAGTTGACCATGATGGTCTCGTAGCCATCCTCGCGCAGCGCGAGCGCGGCGTGAACGCAGCAATAGTCGAATTCGATGCCCTGGCCGATGCGGTTGGGTCCGCCGCCCAGAACCATGATTTTCTTGCGCTCGGTCGGATTCGCTTCGCACTCTTCCTCGTAGGTCGAGTACATGTAAGCGGTATCGGTCGCAAATTCCGCGGCGCAGGTGTCCACGCGCTTGTACACCGGACGCACGCCCAATGCGCGGCGGCGCTCGCGCACCGCGCGCTCGGTCGTCGCGAGCAGCGTGGCCAGGCGCCGGTCGGAAAAGCCGTTGCGCTTGAGCGTGCGCAGAGCGCCTGCGTCGATCTCTTCTAGATGCCTGCCCTTCAACTCCCGCTCCTGCCGCAGCAGATCCTCGATCTGCGCGAGGAACCAGGGATCGATGTGCGTATCGCCCTGGATTTGCTCGAACGACAGGCCGCAGCGGAAGGCATCCGCCACGTACCAGATGCGCTCCGGGCCTGGGTCGCCGAGTTCGGTCTCGAGCACGTCCAGATCGGTGGTTATTTCATCCAGACCGTCGGCGCCGGTTTCCAGGCCGCGCAAGGCTTTCTGGAACGACTCCTGGAACGTGCGGCCGATCGCCATCACCTCGCCCACCGATTTCATCTGCGTGGTGAGGCGGCTGTTCGCCTGCGGGAATTTCTCGAACGCAAAGCGCGGAATCTTGGTGACGACGTAGTCGATGGTCGGCTCGAACGAGGCCGGCGTCGCGCCGCCGGTGATTTCATTCGCGAGTTCGTCCAGCGTATAACCCACGGCGAGCTTGGCCGCGACCTTCGCGATCGGAAATCCGGTGGCCTTGGACGCAAGCGCGCTTGATCTCGACACGCGCGGGTTCATCTCGATCACCACCATCTTGCCGTCGGCCGGATTGATCGCGAACTGCACGTTGGAGCCGCCCGTTTCCACCCCGATTTCGCGCAGCACCGCGATCGAGGCGTTGCGCATGATCTGGTATTCCTTGTCCGTCAGCGTCTGCGCCGGCGCGACCGTAATCGAGTCGCCGGTGTGCACGCCCATCGGGTCCAGGTTCTCGATCGAGCAGATGATGATGCAGTTGTCCGCCTTGTCCCGCACCACCTCCATCTCGAATTCTTTCCAGCCGATCACCGATTCCTCGATCAGCAGCTCCTTCGTCGGCGAGGCATCCAGACCGCGCTCGCAGATCGCGACGAACTCCTCGCGGTTGTACGCTATGCCGCCGCCGGAACCGCCGAGCGTGAACGAGGGGCGGATCACCACCGGATAGCCGATCGCCGCCTGCACCTGCAGCGCCTCTTCCATGCTGTGCGCGAGCATGGAGCGCGGGCAATCCAGGCCGATCGATTTCATCGCCTGCTTGAATTTCTCGCGGTCCTCGGCCTTGTCGATGGCTTCGCGCGAGGCGCCGATCATTTCGACGCCGTATTTTTCCAGCACACCGTGCTTGGCGAGGTCGAGCGCGCAATTGAGGCCCGTCTGTCCACCCATGGTCGGGAGCAGCGCATCGGGGCGCTCCTTCGCGATGATAGCCTCGACCATCTGCCAGGTCACCGGCTCGATGTAGGTCACATCGGCCATCTCCGGGTCGGTCATGATGGTCGCCGGATTGGAATTGACCAGGATGACCTTGTAGCCCTCTTCGCGCAGCGCCTTGCACGCCTGCGCGCCGGAATAGTCGAACTCGCAGGCCTGGCCGATGATGATCGGACCTGCGCCTATGATCAACACGCTGCGGATGTCAGTACGTTTTGGCATTAGAGGGCGACCGCCGGGGATAAGCGGAACAGCGCATTGGCTTGGCGTTCGCGACAGCTCATGCTTTTCTTTCTTCCATGAGTTTCGCGAAGCGATCGAACAGGTAGCCGATATCGTGCGGGCCCGGGCTCGCCTCGGGATGGCCCTGGAAGCAGAACGCGGGCCGGTCGGTGCGCGCCATGCCCTGCAGGCTGCCGTCGAACAGCGACACATGGGTAGGCCGCAGATTGGCGGGCAGGCTCGCCGCATCCACGGCAAAGCCGTGGTTCTGGCTCGTAATCACCACCTGCCCCGTGTCCAGATCCTTCACCGGGTGATTGGCGCCGTGATGGCCGAATTTCATTTTCACGGTCTTCGCGCCCGAAGCAAGCCCCAGCAATTGGTGGCCGAGGCAGATGCCGAACGTCGGCATGCCGCCGGCAACGATCTGCCTGATCGCCTCGATCGCGTAAGTGCAAGGCTCGGGGTCGCCCGGGCCGTTCGAAAGAAATACGCCGTCGGGTTTGGCCGCCAGCACCGTTTTCGCCGGCGTCTCGGCCGGGAACACCGTCACTCTGCAACCGCGTTCGGTCAGCAGTCGCAGGATGTTGCGCTTGATGCCGTAGTCGTAGGCCGCGACATGAAAACGATGGTTCTCTACCTTCCTGTAACCCGCGCCCAGTTCCCAGGCGCCTTCGTTCCATTCGTAGGGCTCGCGCGCAGACACGACTTTCGCCAGATCCATGCCGGCCAGACCCGGAAACTCGCGCGCCGCAGCGAGCGCACGGGCCACGTCCGCCTCGCCCAGGTTCGCGCCCTGCGCAGCGGCAACGAGGCAGCCCGACTGCGCCCCCTGGGTGCGCAGTTTGCGCGTGAGCTTGCGCGTGTCTATGCCGGCGATGGCAACGATCTTGTTGGCTTTCAAATAATCGGACAGGCTGTGTTCGCTGCGGAAATTCGAGACGCGCAAAGGCAGATCGCGGATCACCAAGCCGGCCGCATACAATCGCTCCGACTCCTGATCCTCGCGGTTGACCCCGGTATTGCCTATGTGCGGATAGGTCAGCGTGACGATCTGGCGGCAATAAGAGGGGTCGGTCAGGATTTCCTGATAGCCGGTCATGGCGGTATTGAATACCACCTCACCCACGGAACTGCCGGCTGCGCCGACGCCGATACCGTTAAATACCGTTCCGTCTGCGAGCACGAGAATGGCGGGCGGGAACGGCGAGGACACGGCTAACTCCAGGATTTATATACAGAAACGGGACAGAAACAGCAGCTGTTCCGTCCCGTCAAACTGTCGAATTATAACCTGGAAACCCCCTCCACCGCAAACCGCGGCGCGACTATCGGCGGTCTGCGCCTGGACTCGGCCCAGCACGGGTTCTTACCCGCGGCTGCGCCCGCTCAGCGCAGGCCGAGCACGTCCTGCATATCGTAAAGACCGCGGGCCTTGCCTTCGAGGAAATGCGCAGCACGCAGCGCGCCCACCGCATAGGTCGCGCGGCTCTGCGAGCGCACCGTGACTTCCACGCGCTCACCGGCACCGGCGAAGATGACCGTGTGCTCGCCCACGATGTCGCCGCCGCGGATCGAGTGAAATCCGATGCTCTTCGCATCGCGCTCGCCGGTATCGCCCTCGCGCCCGTACACGGCGCAGCTTTTCAGGTCGCGTCCCAGCGCGCCTGCAACCACCTCGCCCAGCTTGAGCGCGGTACCGGAAGGCGCATCGACTTTGTGCCGGTGATGCGCTTCTACGATTTCCACGTCGTAGGCATCACCCAGGATTTTCGCCGCAACCTCGGCCAATTTGAACGCGGCGTTGACGCCTACGGCCATGTTCGGCGCGAACACGATGGCAATACGCTTTGCCGCCTCGCGGATGCGCTGCCTGCCCTCGGCGCTGAAACCCGTGGTGCCGATCACCAGCTTCGTGCCCGCTTCGACGCAGGCGTCCAGATGCAACAGGCTGCCCTCGGGGCGGGTAAAGTCGATCAGGCAATCGGACGCGGCGATGCCGGCGGCATAGTCGGCGCTGATGGCGACACCGCAAGCGCGGCCCAGGGCCTCGCCCGCATCCCGGCCAAGCTGGGGACTGGCGGCGACATCCAGCGCTGCCGAGAGCTGCAGATCCGAGCTGGCCAGGACGGCCTCGACCAGGGTACGACCCATGCGCCCGGAACTGCCTGCAATAGCGATTTTCATGCTGGAATCTTCAAACGCGCGCGCTTAAATCAAAACTTTTCTTTTAACTTTTGCCACCAGCTCTTTTCCTGCGGCTTCGCTTGCGCCGGACTTGCCGGTGCGACCGCAGAAGGCGCCGCCTTGGAGGTCTCGGAGCCCGCCTGCGCTGCCGGCTTGTCGCTGGCAGCCTGCGCTTGCGGGGCCTTGATCGCAGCCGCCCCCGCGTCGGCCGCGGGCATTACATCGCCGTCGACGCGCTTCAGCTTGCCGTCCTTGAAGAACACCGCGATTTTGCGCTGCTCCAATTCGGTGGAATTGGCCAGCTGCCGCCGGAATACATAATCCCAGCGGTCGGCGTGAAAGCTGTCGGTGATCAGAGGCGTCCCCAGGACGAAGCGTACCTGGTCCTTGGTCATGCCCGGTTTCAGCTGCGACACCATGTCCTGCGAAACGAAATTACCCTGCTGGATTTCCATCCGGTAGGGTTTGATCTCGGGCAGCCTGACGGAACCGCAGGAAGCGAGGAGCAGTACGGCTATTGCGGCCAGTGCGCGTAAGTACATGAGTTGAATTCGTTCCCTAGGAGGGTGAAACGCAATATGATAACCTAGTTTATCCGCCCCATCGACCAGCCCCATCGACGCGTATGAGCAAGCCTGAAGATCTCAAGACCATCGGCCTCAAGGTGACGGCGCCCAGGCTCAAAATTCTGAACCTGTTCGAAAAGAGCAAGGTCAGGCACCTCTCCGCCGAGGATGTGTACAAACTGCTCGTCGCCGACGGCATGGACACCGGCCTCGCCACTGTCTATCGCGTGCTGACCCAGTTCGAGCATGCCGGCCTGCTGCAGCGCCATCATTTCGAATCCGGCCGCGCCGTGTTTGAGCTCAACATAGGTAGTCATCACGACCATCTGGTGTGCCTGCAATGCGGACGGGTCGAGGAGTTCTACGACGCCGAAATCGAAAAGCGCCAGAACAAAATCGCCAAGGAGCGCGGCTTCGTCATCAACGAGCACTCGCTGCATCTGTACGTCGATTGCATCAAGACCGACTGTCCCCACAAACCCTCCTGAATCCGCACCGCAGGGCAGCGGTCGCTGAATCTCCATGGAAGCCCTGCTTACCTCCACGCTATTGGTCGCCGTCGCCGAAATCGGAGACAAGACCCAGCTTTTGTCATTCGTGCTCGCGGCGCGGTTGCGCCGTCCCTGGGCCATCATTGCCGGCATCCTGGTGGCGACGATCGCGAATCACGCCCTCGCGGGCTCGGTCGGCGCCTGGCTCGCGCACCTTGCCGGACCCGGCGTGATGCGCTGGGTGACCGGGCTGCTGTTTGTCGGCTTCGGCTTGTGGGCGCTGCACCCCGACGCATTGGACGAAGACCCGAAAATCCATCGCGCCGGCGCCTTCGTCACCGCCTTGGTCGCTTTCTTCCTCGCCGAGATGGGCGACAAGACGCAGCTCGCGACGATCGCGCTCGCCGCGCGCTTCGATAACCTGGCGGCGGTGGTGATGGGGACGACGCTGGGCATGATGCTCGCCAACGTGCCCGCGGTTATCATAGGCGAGAAGCTCGCGGCAAAACTGCCGATGAACATCATACGGCTGGTCGCGGCGGGCCTGTTCGCGCTCACCGGTGTGCTGACCCTCCTGGGCTGGCCTGCTTAGGCCTGCGCCCGCGACAGCCACCGATGTTAGACGCAGGCCGACTGCACGGAGATCGAAGCCATGAGCGAATCTGAGTCCACCGCGGAACTGCTGCTTTGGCGTCACGCCGACGCAGAAGACGGCGCGCCAGATTCCGGACGCGCGCTCACCAAGAAAGGATTGAAGCAGGCAAAACAGGTGGCCACATGGCTCAAACCGCGGCTGCCGGGTGACTGCCTGATCCTGGTGAGTCCGGCCAAGCGCGCGCAGCAAACCGCCGCCGCGCTCGATCTGCCCTTTACCACCGAGCAGCGCATCGGCACCCAGGCGAATGCCGCCGATATCATCGCCGCGAGCGGCTGGCCGCGGCGCAAAGGCGCAGTCCTCGTAGTCGGCCACCAGCCGACGCTGGGGCGGGTCGCCGCCGACCTGCTCGCGGGCGAAGCGGCCGGCTGGACCATCAAGAAAGGCGCGCTGTGGTGGTTTTCGAACCGTGCGGGGGAAGTGATACTGCGCGCGGTCGTCAGTCCCGATCTGCTCTAGCCGCGCGCGGACGTTGCCGCGCAGGGACCTGAATCAGGCTGCCTTGGCCGCCGCATCGCGCAGCGGCTTCAGTTCCAGGCGCAGCCCTATCGATTTCCACTCGTCGGCTTCATCGGCCAGTGCCGCCGCGCTCAAGGGCCGCTGCTCCTGCAGGTCTGCCGGCAGCAGCAGTCGAAAACCGCTGTCGGTCAGTTCGCAAGCAAGCCGCGGCAGATCGACATCGGTACGGCTGCGGCAGAACAGGCTTGCCAGGCGCAGGCAAAACACCAGATCCCAATCACCCGGCACCGGGCTCAGGTCCTGCAGCTTCGCCAGCTTGCCCCGGTGGGCGAGCACCAGGCGCGCCAGCTGCGACTGCTCCATGCGTGAGAATCCGGGCATGTCGGCATTCTCGATGATATAGGCCGAGTGCTTGTGGTAACCGTTGTGCGCGATGGAAATGCCGATCTCGTGCAGGGCAGCGCCCCAGGCGAGCGTCTGTTCTGCATGCGCATCGGCATCGGCACCGCGCAAATGGCGATATAGTCTCCCCGCCAGCTCGGCCACGCGTTGCGCCTGCGCCGTATCGACGTGATAGCGGCGCCGGAACTGGCGCACCGTGACCTCGCGCATGTCGTGCTTGTGCACGCGGCCGAGCAAATCGTACAACACGCCCTGACGCAGCGCGGCGTCCGACACGCTCATGTGTTCGATGCCGAGTTCGGCAAATGCGGCGCACATGATGGCCAGGCCGCCAGGCAATATCGACGCGCGGTCCTCGCGCAAACCGGGCAGGACCAGGCGCTCGACCTCGCCCGCCTTGAGCAAGGCGCTCCTGAGCTTATCCAGGCCCAAAGCCGATATGCCGTGCTCGCTCCATTCGTTGGCTTCGATAATGGACGCAATCGAACGTGCGGTGCCCGATGACGCGACCGCCTCGGTCCAGCCGTGCCGGGTGTACTGCTTGACGATGGTCTGCAGCTCGTTTCTGGCCGCAAGTTCGGCCTGCTTGAACGCGGACTTCTCGATCCTGCCCTCGGGAAAATATTTCATGCTGAAGCTGACGCAGCCCATATACAGGCTGTCCATGAGCCCCGGCTCCACGCCGATGCCGATGATGAACTCGGTCGAACCGCCGCCGATATCCATCACCAGGCGCTTGTCACGGGTGAGCGGCAGGCTGTGCGCCACGCCGAGGTAAATCAGCCGCGCCTCCTCGCGCCCGGCGATGACCTCGATCGGGAATCCCAGCGCTTCCTTGGCCTCGGTCAGGAACTGGCGCGAATTCTTGGCCACGCGCAGCGTATTGGTGCCGACCACGCGCACCGCCTCCGCCGGAAAGCCGCGCAGGCGGTCGGAGAAACGCCGCAGCGCCTCGAGTGCGCGCACTTGGGTGGCGCGGTCGATGCGCTTGTCGCGCGTGAGCCCGGCACCCAGGCGCACCGGCTCGCGCAGGCCGTCGAGCAGATAGATCTGCTCTTCGACCACGCGCCCGATCTGCAAATGGAAGCTGTTGGAACCCAGGTCGACCGCGGCGAGCGTTTCGTAGTGCATGGCCGGATTACCTTAGCACTTGCATCATCGGCGCGCAACGCACCCCGCTGTGGAAACACAGGATCGTGGCAACAATGTGTCTCCGCTTCCAATGCGGTAAGATTGTTGCAACATTCAAAGCGCAGGCTATGTTAATCAAAAAGAAAGCCTCCCTGCTCCCAACGCAGGCGCTGTTCCTCAACCGGGAAATCGGCATCCTGGAGTTCAACCGCCGCGTGCTCGCCCAGGCCGAGGATGCGGACACGCCTTTGCTCGAGCGCCTGCGCTTTCTTTGCATCGTCAGCAGCAATCTGGACGAATTCTTCGAAATTCGCGTCGCCGAGCTCAAGGAAACGATCAGCGGCAATCTGTCCAGCGCCGGGCCGGACGGCATGAATCCACGCGAGGTCTTCGCGACGGTCAGCCGCACCGCGCATGAACTGGTGGAGCGCCAGTACCGGCTGCTCAATGAGCAAATCCTGCCGGAGCTGGAAAAAGCCGGAGTGCGCTTCCTGCGCCGCAACGACCTCAACGACGCGCAGCGCGCCTGGATCCGGGATTATTTCTTCAACGAAATGATGCCGGTGCTCACGCCGATCGGCCTGGATCCGGCTCACCCTTTCCCCCGCGTGTTCAACAAGAGCCTGAATTTCGCCGTGGAGCTGGAGGGACGGGACGCCTTTGGCCGCGCCTCACGCGCCGCCATCGTGCAGGCGCCGCGCATTCTGCCGCGCATGATCCGCCTGCCGCGCGAATTGCAGCATGCCAAGGAACAGGGCTTCGTCTTCCTCTCTTCGGTGCTGCACGAACACGCATCCGAGCTGTTTGCCGGCATGAGCGTGCGCGGCTGCTACCAGTTTCGCGTAACCCGCAACAGCGATCTGTTCGTCGACGAGGAGGAAGTGAAAAACCTGCGCACCGCGCTGCAGGGCGAACTGCCGCTGCGCAACCTCGGAGCGGCGGTGCGCCTGGAGGTCGCCGACAACTGCCCGCAGGCCATGGCCGAGTTCCTGCTGCAGCAGACCGAACTCGGCGCGGACGACCTGTACCAGGTCAACGGTCCGGTGAACCTGGTGCGCCTGATGCAGATTCCCGAGCTCGTGAACCGGCCCGATCTGCAGTTTGCGCCGTTCCGCCCGGGCCGCCCCGCGGCGCTGGCGAAGCGCAACGACGTATTTGCCGCAGTGCGCAAAGGCGACATATTGCTGCACCATCCGTTCCAGTCGTTCACGCCGGTGGTCAATTTCGTCCAGGAAGCGGCCAAGGATCCGCAGGTGGTCGCGATCAAGCAGACCGTCTATCGCATCGGCACCGACTCGGCGATCATGGAAGCCTTGATCGAAGCCGCCGCCAGCGGCAAGGAAGTGACGGTCGTGGTGGAGCTGATGGCGCGCTTCGAGGAGGAAGCGAACATCAACTGGGCCGAGCGGCTGGAAGAAGTGGGCGCGCACGTGGTCTACGGCGTAGTCGCGCACAAGACCCATGCCAAGATGGCGCTGGTGGTGCGGCGCGAGGACGGCAAGCTGCGCCGCTACGTGCACCTGGGCACCGGCAATTACCACCCGCGCACCGCGCGCCTGTATACCGATTTCGGCCTGCTCACCTGCAATGCCGCCGTTTGCGCCGACGTCAACGAAGTGTTCAAGCAGCTCACCGGCCTGGGCAAGGCGGGTGCGCTGCACCATCTGTGGCAGGCGCCGTTCACCCTGCACGCAAACGTGATCGCCGCGATCAAGAACGAGACCCGCCTCGCCAAGGCGGGCAAGCCTGCGCGCATCATCGCCAAGATGAACGCGCTGCTCGAGCCGACCGTCATCGAAGCGCTATACGCGGCCTCGCAGGCCGGGGTGCGCGTCGACCTCGTGGTGCGCGGCGTATGTGCGCTGCGCCCGGGCGTACCCGGGCTGTCGGAGCGCATCCACGTGCGCTCCATCGTCGGCCGGTTTCTGGAACATACGCGCATTTTCTATTTCCATAACGGCGGCAAGGAGAACGTGTATCTGTCCAGCGCCGACTGGATGGACCGCAACTTCTTCCGCCGCGTCGAGCTGTGCTTCCCGGTGCTCGACAAAAAGCTCAAGCAGCGCGTGGTCAAGGAGGGGCTCAAGCCCTATCTTAAAGACAACCGTCAGGCGTGGGACATGAACGCCGACGGCGCCTATAAGCGCAAGAATCCGCGCGGCACCCTGCCGCGCTCGGCGCAACTGACGCTGCTGGGCGAACTCGCGCGCGAGTAATTTTCCGCAAATCCGGCCTAGCGGCGTTCTTTTCGCACAGCGCTTACGGCTCTTGTTACAATTCGGCTCCAACAAGGCGCAATTCCCCAAAAAACACGCCCAAGCCGCTAGAGCCGATTCCCCCTACTTTCCAGTCGAGGTCGCGATGTTCAGCCGCTTCATGCCGCGCGAAGGAAAATTTTTTGAATTGTTCAACGAACACGCGGCACTGATCCTTGAGGGCAGCCACGAACTCGCCGCGCTCATGGCCAGCGGCGATGATCTCGAACGCCGCGCCCACAAGGTCGAATCCATAGAAAAGCGCGGCGACAAGATCACCCGCAACACGATCGAGCTGCTGCACAAGACGTTCATCACGCCGATCGACCGCGACGACATCCACCAGCTGATATCCGGAATGGACAACATCCTCGACTTGATCGAGGACTCGGCGCAACTCATGTTTCTGTACGACGTACGTGTGCTGCCGCCGGATGCGAAGAAGCTCGCGGATATCTGCGTCGAATGCTGCGAGAAGGTGAAAAGCGCGGTGACGATGTTATCGAGCATGGACAAGGCCGACGCCATCATGGCGATCTGCCAGGACATCGATCGTCTCGAGTCCGAAGCCGATCACGTGATGCGCGCAGCCATGGGGCGTCTATTCCGCGACGAGCCCGATGTACGCGAACTGATCAAGCTGCGCACGGTGTACGAGCACCTGGAGACCGTGACCGACCACTGCGAGGACGTAGCCAACATCATCCAGGGCATCGTGATCGAAAACGCCTGAGCACTGCTGCCAACAAGCGCGGTCCCTACAGATGAGCCTGCACGAACTCGTGATTCTGATTGTGGTGGCGCTCGCGTTCGATTTCCTGAACGGATTTCACGACGCCGCCAATTCCATCGCCACCATCGTGTCGACGCGCGTGCTGCGCCCGCAATGGGCGGTCCTGTGGGCTGCGTTTTTCAATTTCGTCGCCTTCCTCTTCTTCGGTCTGATGGTCGCCGCCACCGTGGGCAAGGGTATCGTCGATCCAGCCATCGTCGATCACTATGTCGTGTTCGGCGCGCTCATCGGGGCGATCAGCTGGAACATCATCACCTGGTATTTCGGCATTCCATCGAGCTCTTCACACGCGCTGATCGGCGGGCTCGCCGGGGCCGCGGTAGCCAAGGGCGGGGTGGGGTCGCTGGTGGCGTCCGGCTTTCTTATGACGACAGCGGCCATCGTGCTTTCGCCGCTGCTCGGCCTGGTTCTCGGCGCGCTGCTGATGCTCGCCGTATCGTGGATATTCTCAGGCACCACGCCGCGCCGGGTCGACCGCTGGTTTCGCCGGCTGCAGTTCGTATCGGCCTCGCTCTACAGCCTTGGGCACGGCGGCAACGACGCGCAAAAAACCATGGGCATCATCTGGATGCTGTTGATCGCTGCCGGCGTGACCGGTCCCAAGGACCCCCTGCCCTTCTGGGTGGTGATGGCCTGTCAGTCGGCAATGGCGCTGGGCACGATGTTCGGCGGCTGGCGCATTGTCAAGACCATGGGCCAGAAAATCACCAAGCTCAAGCCCGTCGGTGGCGCCTGCGCCGAAACGGGCGGAGCGATCACTTTGTTTCTCGCCACCTGGCTGGGCATACCCGTTTCCACCACGCACACGATTACCGGCGCCATCGTCGGTGTCGGCTCGGTGAACAAGTTCAATGCGGTGCGCTGGGGCGTCGCAGGCAACATCATCTGGGCCTGGATACTCACCATTCCCTGCTCCGCTTTCATCGCTGCCGTTGCCTGGTTCCTCGCGCAGCAATATCTATAAACGCAGGTCCCGCAGCAGTTCTAGCGCATGCCCTCTGGCGTGCGCTCCAGTTGCGCCAATTGCACCACGCTTTCTATCCACCTTTGGCGGCCGATACGCGCGCGCCACGTACTAATGCGCTTGGCGTCCAGCGCAAACCTTATCAATGGGTGCGCGAGTCTGTCGTGATTGACCGCGGGTGCATCAGCCGCGGGCGACGCCGTTCCCGCTGAGGTCCACTCGCACCGGGTCGTCGCGATGATAGCGGCCAGTGCTTGCGCCATATCGATAGGCCGCGCCGACGGGTCGAGCCGGGCCAAGCGCTCGGGGGCCGGAATATCCATCTCTTGATCTATCATGATTGCTTCCTCCTGCATGTCACGTTTTGCTCGAGACAGACCGACTCAGGTCCGCCGCACAGGATCCAAGATAGCTCGCGAAAATTACGCGGCGTTGACGAAAGTGTGAATTGTTGCCGGCTCCGCGATGCATAGGTGACGCACGCTCGCTGAGTCTCTACGGGTGGTGTTTCAGCGCCGCTGCAGTGGCAGCACGCGCGCCAGTTGTGGCGATTCCAGCGCCGGCGTCTCCTGCCACAGTTCCTCTCCAGGTGCATCGCCCTCGCGCCAATGCACGAGTTCCATGCTCCCGTCCTGGTGCTCGACTATCGCCGTGCAGCTGTCGACCCAATCGCCGCAGTTGATATAGTTGATCCCGGCGATTTGTTTGATTGCTGCGCTGTGGATATGGCCGCAAATGACGCCGTCCAGGCCCAGCTGCCGCACATGGTGCGCTACTGACTCCTCGAATCCGTACACGAATTCCAGCGCACCTTTGACCTTGCGCTTGGCGTAGCCGGCAAGCGACCAATAGCCGCTCAGGCGCAATTTTCTGCGCACCCACGAAAGCAGGCCGTTCACGCGCAGCAACAGGCTGTAGGCAAAATCGCCCAGCAACGCCACCCAACGGTGATAGCGCGTGATCTGATCGAATTCGTCTCCGTGCAGCAGCAGGTAGCGCCGGCCGTCCGCCGCTGTGTGGACCGCCTCGCGCAACACGCGGATGTCGCCGAATTCGCTGCCGGCATATTCGCGCAACGCCTCGTCGTGGTTCCCCGGCACCAGCACCACCTTCACCTCACGGCGCGCGCGCTTCAGCATTTTCTGCACGAAGGTATTGTGCAGTGGCGGCCAGTAGACGCCCCGCGCCAGCGACCAGAAATCGACTATGTCACCGAGCAGGTACACATGCTCGGCATCGTAGACGCGCAGAAATGCCAGCAGGCGCTCGGCCTGGCAGGCGCGCGTACCCAGGTGTATGTCGGAGAGGAAGATTGAGCGCACCCGGTGCATGGCTAAACCGCAGGCTTGCGCCCAATATAGAGGAAATACGGAGTGCGCAATCCCGGCAGGTAAGGCACTGGTCCCCGGCGCTGCTCGCAGCACATGGGTTCGGTACGCTCCAGCAGATATGGCAGGTGCCGCGGGTCGAGGTGAACGCCGTCGTGCCTGAACCAGCGCGGCCAGAAACCGCGCACCAGCTTGTCCGGACGCTTGAAATCCTCGCGCGCAGCGCGCGGCGCGGCGTAAAAATCGACAGCGCCCAGCAGGCCGCCGGGGCGCAACATGCGTAGTGCGTTGTCCACCGCGGCGCGCCAGTCCGGAATCATGGTGAGCGCATAAGAGAAATACACGCAATCGACTGGCTGCGCTGGGCGGTAGGTTGTGGCATCGCCCTCTACCACTGCAGCCACTCCGGGCCAGCGCGCGCAGCGCCTGCGCGCCTGCTCCAGCAGCGCCGGGCACAAATCCACCACCTCGACCCGCGCGAACGAGGAGAGGCGTTCGCCGAAATACTCGAGATTGCGGGCGGTTCCGCCGCCGAGTTCGATCACTCTGCTACCCGGCGGCAGCGCGAGCCTGTGGATCAAATCCTCTCGGCCATGCAGCAGCCGCTCGCGAAACGCGTCGTAGTGCGCGGCCTGCGGTCCATAGAACGCTTGCAGGCGTTCGGCATGACTGCCATATGCCCTATGGCCGCGCGCAAGCTGCAACAAGGTACGCGCGTCGGCGAGCAAGCTCACGCGCGCACGTCCGCGATATGGAAGCCGGCGTAGGTATGCACGCGATCGCGCGGCTGTAATGCAGCGGACAGACCCTCATGGAATCGGAGCAGATCGCGCAGCGCCCGGCCGTCGTGCAGACGCAGCCCGTCGAGATAGCGCGGCTCGCGCCGGGCACTGCGAAAGATGACCCGCGCGTCAGGCGTCGCATGCTCGCATATGGCTTCCCACTCCTCGACCAACGCGTCGGGGTAGTAGCTGCTCATCCAGTCCATATGATCGAGCAGGACGAACCTGGAGATGCGCTCGCGCGTCCCGTGCAGGAATTCGGTGACCGTGCAGGTGTGGAGTGCGATGCGCTCGGCCAGTCCACCTTTGAGCGCGGCGAAGTTTTCCGGGCGCAGGTATTCGGGACAGCAATCAGCACTATAGCGGCCGCGCAGGTATAGAGTCCAGAAATAATTCGTCCATAGCGGCAGTTCGCGCAATACGTAATCGACCGATTCCCGCACGAACCCGGCCACACCGCCCTCGTGCTGGCGCTGCACTTCCTTTGTCTGCGGATGCGGCACCCCGAGCATGCTCATGGTGAGCTGCCGGGACAGTGCCCAGTTCACAGCACCTCGCCACAGTTGCGGCCGAACCAGCCGCTCGTAGACCCGCCGCTGCTCCGGCAGCGAGCGCACTTCGAGCAAGGTATCGACTGCGGCGCGCAAGGCGGGCCGCAGCCTCAGGTAAGCGCGAAAGCCGCGCGCGACCAAACCGGACAATCCATGGTAGTAGAAACTGTCGGCGGGATCGGTTTCGCAGAACCAGTGCCCATGCCGATCCCAATAGTCCCGCGCAAACGGCGACAAGTGCCGGCGCAACGCCCCGCGGTAGACCGTTTCGAATCGGGGATGGCGGCCCGCGCCGAACACGGCAAAGAAATCCTCGAATTCGAGACAGCGGACGCCGGCGAGCTTCAGTTCCAGCAGCGCGATCTGGCGCGGATTGGCATCCACTGCGTGTATGCAGGCTGGCGCGACGAGCGCGTAGTCGAGGACATTGCAGCCGGCGCTGGCGATCACCAGCATGCGGTCCTGCGGCCCCAGCCCGAGCGCGACACGGTCCAGGGCAGGATCTTCCCAGCAGCTGTTGTACACCAGCGAGCGCGAGTAGATGGCGTCGAAAAGCTTCTGATCGAGCCTGTCGATCAGTGACTGCGCCTGCTTTGCCAAGTTGCGTTCATCCTTCGTAGCCGAGCGATAGAACTCGGCGCGAGGTTAACGCAGACGCATTACAGGAGCATGAATTCTGTGCAGAGGATCAGACGATGCGCACGCCGCTAGCGCCAAGACCAGCTAGCGCTCGACTTGGTCTATAGCCTTGCGGCATTGCGCAGCGATGCGGCGATACGCGGTCTCGCGCTTCTTGCGCGATGCATATTGCGGGATCTCCTCCAGCTTTTTGATGGTGTGCTTGCACGCCAGCAGCAAGTGCTTGGCGCCGGCAACCAGTTTTGGATTTCGTCTAATGGCGGAAATGTCTTTGCGCGAAAGGATCTGCAACACCTTGTGCTGCGCGCCTGTGACCTTCAGGTTCTTCATCGGCCCTCCTTTTGTCTTATTGACGGCTGCACGCCTGATTACCCACAAATTCTGTGGATATCCCTGTGCACATCGCCGTCAGGGGCGCGCAAGCGTCCAATTCATAAGCGTTTTTTGAATCCGCCCAAATAATAATCTGACACGAGTTGTGTTACAGAAAGATGACAGCGTGCTGATCGACGATGTCGGGCCTGGTACCTTGTGCCGCGTTAATACACTTTTCCAAAGTGTACAAAAAATGCCGCGGCCGAAGCCGCGGCTCAACAACGCCATTCTTAGGAGGAGGATAAAGAAGGGCGACAATCTCGGGCGCTCAGACCGCTTTTTTTCTATTTTTGTTATTCCGACTGCCGTTGCCGGTCTGGGTAGGGAGTTTGCCCAATTTAGCGTCTGCGTCCGCAATGCGCGCGACAGCGAACTTAGCCTGCGCGACTTCGCTGGTCTTTACACCGAATTCGGTAAGGCCGTCAAAGGCGGAGTTAGCGGTGTCAATCACCGATTTCACCGCCTTTACCACCGCGCCGGAGCCCTGAGGCGCCAATTGCACTAGCCGGTCCAGCCCTGCGGCCACGCCCCTGCCGAAGCCGCTTGCCTGAGCATTGACCAGCCTTGCCATTTCGCCCTGAGCTTGCGAGCCGAGTTCGCACACGCTCAGCGAATAGGCAATCGATCTGTCCAGAGCGGGTACAGCGAGCGCGGCGCTCAAGCGTGAAAGCTCCGGCGTACCGGTTCCGACCAGCAGCGCTTTTGCATAATCCGCGCCATCGTTGGACGCTGACCGGACAACGTCGATATTCAGCGCGGAAAGCCGCTCGAGCGCGGTGATTTGCGCGCGCACGAACTCGAACAGCGCTTGCATGCCCGCTTGCTGCAATTCGTCGAATGGATTAGGGCCCGTGTACATGAGGTGTCTCCTGAGCGTCCGCGGTCGATCAAGCGGCTTTCGCGAGAAAATGCTGGGCATAACGCGGATTGATGTTCGCCAGCGGCAGCAGGATCAGCAAATCGGCGCAGTTGAAGTCCAGGTCCCAGGCGGGCTCACCGCAGATCCAGGCGCCGACGTTGAGGTAGCCTTTGACCAAAGGCGGCAGCTCGGCCTGGACTGAGGCATCCAGGTGCTCCAGCGGCAGCCGGTGGCGCGGAAACGCGCGATATTCGGGCGGGCACAGGTACCGTTGCATAATGCGTTGATAGATCGATGCGGCCGCATGGCCGCCATCGCGCAGGCTTAGGCTGGCGCAGCCGATCATGTGATCGTAGCCGTTCTCCGTCATGTAGCGCGCCAGGCCCGACCACAGCAGGAAAATCGTGCTGCCCGAACGGTAATCCGGATGGATACAGGAGCGCCCGACTTCCACGAGATTCGGCCGCAGCTGCGCCAGGCGTACCAGATCGAATTCCTGTTCCGAGTAATAGCCACCGATCCGATGGGCGTTGCGCGGGGGCAATATGCGGTAGGTGCCCACCACTTCGCCTGAATCCTCATCGCGCACCAGAAGGTGCTCGCAATGCGGATCGAATATGTCGTGGTCGACGCCGGGCCGGGCCGTCTCGATGCGCGCGCCCATCTCCCCGGCGAACACCGCGTAGCGCAGGCGCTGTGCCTCGACGACCTCGCTTTCCCTGCGCGCAAGACTCACGCTGAGCCTGCGCCGCGGCTTGTTCGCCTGTTGCTGTTGCAGCTCCCGGTTTAGCATCGTCTTCCTCCAACAAGTGATGAACGCGGAATCACTGTAGGAGCGCGGCGTTACGCCGGCGTGAAGGGAAGATGAAATGTTGATTACCACTTCGCGTGCGACAACGCAGGTTCGTGCCGATTTGCCTCAGGCGGCTTCGGCGTACGCTGCAGCGGCCGCGTCTGATTCAATTCCGAGCGCGCGTGCGATGACCGTCTGGGCGCGCACTGCAATTTCCCCGCGGGTGTGATTGCTACCGGACCACGCGCCGAGGAAGCGCAATTCGAGCGCGAGTTCCGGCTGTTTCACAAGGGCAACAATAGAGCCGAGCAGCGTGGCGTCGCCGACCCAGGCGGCGGCTTCGGCATGTGCGCCCCGACCATCGACATAACGCAAGGCCAGCGGATGCACCAGTGCGGCTGCGTCCACCGCCGACTGCAGCAAGGCTGGACGGAACGGCTTGAGCTCTGCCCCGAGCGTAGTCGTTCCCTCCGGATAGACCACCACCGGCCGCATTCCATCGTTGAGCACTCGCGCAATCTCGCGGCTTGCCCGGCGTGCGCCGCGCGGACTGCCGCGTTCTATGAAAATGGTGCCAGTGCGCTCGCAGACCTTTCCGAGCAAGGGCCAGCGGCGGACCTCGGACTTGGCGACAAAGGTTGCGGGGAACACGGCGCAAATGGCGAAAATGTCGATCCAGGACACGTGGTTCGCGAGTAACAAGGATTTCGCCGGCAGCGTGGACGGCTGGTCGTAGCAGCGCAATTTGATATTGAGGATAACGAGCAGACGCCTCGACCAGCGCTGGATCATCGCTTGCTGGCGCACGCTTGAGCGGCGCGGGTAAACCGCCGCGGCGAGATAAATGCCCAGGGCAAAATGCACACCGAGCCGCAGGATGCGGACGGCGCGGGTTAGGTAACTCGTGCTGGACCGAATCGCGACGTCATGCATCGCATCAAGCACTGAAGCGGCGCCCGACCCGGCGCCGGGAGCGCGCACGCATGCGCCGTGCGCGCCGCGCGCTGCTGCTCCTTGCATCCATAATGAGCGTGAACAGGGGATGCGCAAAACTTGGCGAGTTCGCGCCAGCCTCGTCGGGAAGGATGGAATCGTTCCCGCGCGACACCCACACTTGTCGGGTCCGTTCGATTACCGCGGTTGCGGTTTGTGCTAAGTCGGTCGGCCAGCCCCTCCACGCGCGCTCGACGCGAGGGAAATTCCTTTCCTGCTCGATCATGATCTGCTCCTTTAGCCTGTCCGGTTGCGGCGGGTCCGGCCAAGCACGGTCCGCCGCGGGAAACTCAAGATAGCAGCCGAAAATGACAGTACGTTGACGCCAGTGTGAATTGCGGATATCCGCGTGCCATGTGCCGGCTTT
Source organism: Pseudomonadota bacterium (assembly GCA_021811085.1). Lineage (GTDB taxonomy): Bacteria > Pseudomonadota > Gammaproteobacteria > Burkholderiales > SG8-39 > 2-12-FULL-64-23. Next base: position 113,827 of record JAJZPQ010000004.1, read on the forward strand.
CGCGCGGGCGTTTGACCCAAAACAAAAAGCGTAAGATGGCATGCGCGCATTATTTCCGGCGCAGGCTGCGGAGCAGTGCCGCGCATATTCAAGGAGAACCCAGATGAGCAGACAAGTCGTGGTAGTTAGCGGTGTGCGCACCGCAATCGGCGATTACGGCGGCGGGCTGAAAGACCTGGCGCCGACCGAGCTCGCGGCCAGAGTCGCGCGCGAAGCCGTGGCGCGCGCCAAAGTCGATCCGAACGAGGTCGGCCACGTCGTGTTCGGCCATGTGATCCACACCGAAGCGAAGGACATGTACCTGTCGCGCGTGGCCATGATCAACGCCGGCCTCGCCCACCATACCCCGGCGATGACGCTGAACCGCCTGTGCGGCAGCGGCATGCAGGCGATCGTCAGCGCCGCGCAGGCCATCCTGCTCGGTGACGCGGAGATCGCGCTTGCGGGCGGCGCGGAATCGATGAGCCGCGGCGGCTATCTGATGCCCAGCTTGCGCTGGGGCCAGCGCATGGGCGACGGCGGCACGGTCGACATGATGGTGGGCGCACTCACCGATCCGTTCGACACCGTGCACATGGGCATCACTGCAGAGAATGTCGCGGAGAAGTGGAATATCACGCGTACGCAACAGGACGAATTTGCGGTGGAGAGCCACCGCCGCGCGATCAACGCGATTCAGAAGGGCTATTTCAAGGAACAGATCCTGCCCATCGAAATGAAGACGCGCAAAGGCGTAACCCTGTTCGACACCGACGAGCATCCGCGCGCCGACGCGAGCATGGAAGGCATGGCGAAGCTGAAAACGGTGTTCAAGAAGGATGGCACGGTCACGGCCGGCAACGCCTCCGGCATCAATGACGGCGCAGCGGCGGTGGTGTTGATGGAAGCCGGGGCGGCGGCGAAGAAAGGACTGAAACCGATGGCGCGACTGCTCGCCTACGGCCACGCAGGGGTCGACCCCAAATACATGGGCATAGGCCCCGTGCCCGCAGTGCAGACGGCGCTGGCGCGCGCGGGGCTCAAAGTGAGTGACATGGACGTCATCGAATCGAACGAGGCCTTCGCGGCCCAGGCCTGCGCCGTAGCCAAGGATCTTCAATTCGGCCCAGCTAAGACCAACCCCAACGGCGGCGCAGTTGCGCTGGGGCACCCCATAGGGGCCACGGGCTGCCTGCTCACGGTCAAGGCACTGTATGAACTGCAGCGCAGTGGCGGGCGCTACGCCTTGGTGACCATGTGCATCGGCGGTGGACAGGGAATCGCAGCGGTGTTCGAGCGCCTGTGAACTGATTTTGCGCGATGCGCAAGCCCAGAGAATCGCCGCGAGTCGTCTCGCATAGGATTGTTCCTCAAAAAATGGTCCATAAAGATGTCCTGCACCCGGATCGTCAGCGTCTAAGGGCCTCGGACACGAGCCAATCGCGCACCTGACGTGCCACCCAGGCGGCGTCGTCCAGCGGCAGATCGTGGCCCGCGTCCGGGTGGATTGCGAGGGGCGTATTCCAACGCGCGGCGAGGTGGCGCGAACAGCGCGGATTCACCAAGGCGTCCTGAGCGCTGGCCAGTACCAGTATGGGCACCGCCGGCCTGCGCGTGGGGGCGCGATAGCGCGCAGCCGCAAACAGCTGACGCAGTGCGTTCCGGCGCGACACGGGGCATTCGCGCCGGTACGCGAGCCATGCTTCCAGAACGCCTGCCTGCGCCTCACCGCGCCGGCTGGTCAAGCGCAGGATCGCACGCTCCTGCTGTGCCGGGGTTCCGCTGACGAGACTCAGCAGCGCCGGATACGCGCCTGGCCTGAGGCGCCGGTAAAACGGGTCGAAACGGCCCAGACTGGAATTGATCAATACGCAGCCGTACAACTCCTGCGGATGCGTCGATCCCCAGGCGACGGCCACCATGCCGCCCATGGACAAGCCAAGCAGATGGTAGGGCGGTGAAATGCCGCGTGCGGCCAGCTCGCCGCGGCAGAAATCGACCATCTGTAGCACGCTGGATGGACTGCGCAGTCGATGCAAGCGGCCATTTCCGGGGAGATCGAGTGTCACAACTTCCGCTCCGCCGACTTGCGCGCGCAACACCTCCGGCAATCCGCCCCAGTGGCGCGCCTCGCGCATCAGTCCGCGCAGCAGGATCCAGGTCGCCATGCGTCCGTCCTTTCAGTACCAACGCTCTACCGCCGCCTGATGGTGGCGTGCGCGCTCGGCGCGTGCCGGCAGCCAGATGCGGTGCGAAGCGGCCGCACGTACGAGAAAATCCATCCACAGCAAATGGCTGCGCAGCACCCGCTGCAGGCGGTGAACTGGAAGGGGGTTGAAAATGCCCAAGCGCGAGAACATTTGCCGCGGGCTTTTCTTGATCCACAACCAGGAGCCCATTTCCAGCGTGAGCGGCAGGAATACCGTCTTTTTGCGCTGCAACGCTTCCAGATAAAGATGATCCCAAAGATCGCCGTGGGCAAGGTACTGCCGGCATTGCGGCTCGAACAGGTAGTTGTGGTGCGGATAAGTCTCGTCGAACAGGCGATGCAGAGCGTCGATCTCGGGCAGATGGCGGATCGGTTCCGCGGTGTGCGCATAGGGAAACCAGATGCGGTCGCGCAGGCCGAACCCGGAGTGGCAATCGAGGGCCAAACTGAAGCTGCGGCCGAACAGTTCTTCCTGCACCACCTGACACACCGCCCGGCTCTCAATTTCCATATCCTCATCCGCGCTGCCGCGATACCACGGCAGGCGCGGGCTGATGCGCTGGCCGCCGTACAGGAACGGCACCTTGTGCGGCGACTCCACCGGCGCATTGCGCATCAGGTCGATGCCGCGCGGATTGCTGCGCGTGCCGCGCCACATGCCGCCCGGATTCACCAAGGGCATGAACACAAGGCGGACGGACGCCAGCTGCCGCTGCAGCAGGTGATCCCAGCGCAGGCGCCCGATCAGGCTGTGCAGAAACGACAACAGCACCCGCGTGCCAATGCGCTCCAGTCCATGAATGCCGCCGAAAAAGCCAACTCCGGGCACTTCCTGGCTCGGATTGCCGAGGCACAGCGCATAGACCGGAAAACGTCGCCCGTCCGTCGCAACTTCGCACACCTCGCGCACCTGCACATGCGGTACACCTTGCTTGATGATCCGCTGGAGGTTGAGCAGTTCAGGAAACTCGTCTTCCGCAGGCACGTGCAAGACCGGACTACACAAGAAGCACAGCGTGTGCAACACCGGCCCCTATGGCCGCGCCGGCAAGCACATCGCTTGGATAGTGCAAACCGAGAACCACGCGCGACAGGGCGATCAGCAGCGTGAACGGCACCAGTACCGCTGTGAGTACGGGAAAATAGAATACGGCGACCGTAGTGAATGCCACCGCGTGCAGCGTGTGGCCGGAGGGAAAGCTGAATGCATCAAGCGGTGCTATCCCCGCCCGAATGTCGCGCAGAACCCGGTACGGACGCGGCCTCGTGGTCGTGGACTTAAGCAGCTTATAGAATGCGAGGCCGATCGTCCCCGCGGCGAGCATGCGCAGCGATGTCTCCAGCCCTATGCGTCCTTGGGTCATCGCCAAGGCGAGCATCAGCAGATACCAGATTACCCCGTTGCCCAAACGGCTGACTACACGGAACAGGGTCCGCACCGGGGCCACGCCGACACTGGCGTTAAGGCGGCGCGTCCAGCGCCGATCCCACTCGAGCAAGGATTCGACGGAAAGGGCGCGCAGATGCATGCCAAACTCCGCTAATTCGTTTGCTCGGCCGCCGGCGCACAAGCGGCCTCGGCACGCGGCCTGTTCGCTGCAATTTTGACCAGCGCTTTCTCCAGCTCGTCAAACGCCTTGCTCCAGTTCAAACGTTCAGCAGTCTGTCTCGCGCGCTGCCGCAGTTTCTGCACTTCCTGGGCGGAACTGGCGAGGCGCAGCGCCTGCCGGCGGAAGGCAATCTCGTCCCCGAATGGCGCAACCAGGCCGTTGTGCCCGTGGACGATGTGCTCGCGTGCCGCGGCATAGTCGAACGCCACGATCGCGAGGCCGCTCGCAAGCGCCTCCATCGTGACGTTGCCAAAAGTCTCGCTCTGGCTCGGAAACACGAACAGGTCGGCGGATGCGTAGTGCGACGCGAGATCTTCGCCCGTGCGCATTCCCGCAAACACAAAATCCGGGTTCTCGGCGCGAAGGGTCTTGCCCATGGGGCCATCCCCGACGATCACCACGCGCAGATCCCGGCGAGCGTGGCGGGCAGCGCGAACGCTCTGCACGAACAGGCTCAGGTTCTTCTCGGCGGCGAGCCGGCCTACGTATAGCGCAACCAGGCTGGTGTCATCGCAATGCCATATGCGGCGCAATTCGAAGCTGCGCTTGGCAGGAGTGAAAAGCTGCGCATCGATCCCACGCCGGACGACGTTGAGCGCATTGAATCCAAGCGCGCGCAAACGGTCGCGCATTTCATGCGTAGGGACAAAAGTGCAATCGCAGCGGTTATGCAGCGCGCGCAGATAGCCGGTTACAAGACCCGCAATCGAGCCGAAACCATAGTGGCGGCTGTAGTCGTGAAAATTGGTGTGGAAATCCGATACCACCGGAATACCCAGTTTGCGTGCAGCCCTAAGCGCGGACCACCCGAGCGGGCCTTCGGTAATCAAGTGCACGATGTCGGGCGGCCGCGCGCTCCAGTCGCGGGCCAGCCGCTCCGGGCTGATGAGGCCGATCCGCAGTTCCGGATAGTTCAGAAGCCGCGACCCCTTGGTGAGCCGCTGATGAAAGGCCCGCGCCGGTACCGCGGACAAGGAGGTACCGTCGCAGGCCTGACGCGGCCTGATCAGCTCGATTTCGTGTCCGCGTGCCAGCAGTTCCTCGACCATCAGGCCGACAGTGCGCGCGACACCATTGATTTCAGGCGGGTAAGTCTCCGTGACGACCGCGATGCGGAGCGCCGCGTGGGGGTGAAGCGAATGCGCAATGGACTGCACAGCACCGCATACTGAAGGCACCGAGTGACATTTGGATTACGTCTGTTTGAATATTCGATGACAAACCGTCATCCGCGCAGCACTACGACCCATATGGTGGCCATGCAAACAAGGCTCAGCATGACGGCCGCGCTGCCGATGTCTTTTGCGACCTTGGCCAGCTCATGGTTGTCGAGCGAAATGCGATCGACCGCAGCCTCGATCGCGGAATTGAGCAACTCGACGATCAACACCAGGAACACGCTGCCCAGAAGCAGGGCGCGTTCGCTTGCGTTCACGTGCAGCAGCAAGGCCGTAGGCAACAGCAATGCCGCAAGTCCGATTTCCTGGCGAAACGCGTCTTCGAGCCGGTATGCCGCGCGCAGCCCGTTGATCGAATAGCCGCAGGCGTTGATCAGGCGGCGCAGGCCGGTCTTGCCTTTGTATGGGCTCTGCATGATTCTTAAGGAACCTCCGTCGGTCAAGTCGAAAACCAGCGCTCTGGGCGATAGCCGCCGCGCCGCATTATCGGTAATAAATGTTTCACTTCTGTGTTACCCCAGGGCGACACCCGCAGAAATCCGCATCGCCGGATCCCACAATGGCTTATTCATCATTCTGTAATTCAAGCCGGATATTTTGCTCACGCACGCCTGCCACAGCAGGGTGCTTCCACCTACTCGCCACCGAATCACTAGGAGATCCAATCTGTGAAGTTGACCAATGTATTGATCGCCACCCTGGTCGCAGGCACCCTGTTAGCCGGCTGCGGCGGGGGTTCCTCGATCGCGCCCTCACCCACCGCGTCCGCGCTGGCTCCGACCCGCACCATCATCATGGTATGGGATGGCCTGCGCCCGGACTCGGTAAATGCCACCGACACCCCCAACCTGTACGCACTGCGCCAGACCGGGACTAACTTCAGCGACAATCACGCGACCTACCCGACCTTCACCATGATGAACGGGTCGTCCTTTGCCACCGGGTCCTTTCCCAAGACCAGCGGCTTCTACGGCAACACCTTCTGGACGCCGCCGCAGGGAAGCTCCAACACCATTCCGGTCGGCAACAGCGCAGGCGGCAGCAGCCAGGATTACCAGGATCCGGTATTCACCGAGGACTACCAGGTTTTGACCACGCTCAACAACTACTACGGCGGCCAGCTGCTGCTGGTGAAGACCCTGTTTGCCACCGCGCAAAGCGCCGGCATGGTGACCGCCGCCATCGGCAAGTCCGGCGCCGCCTACATTCAGGACCTGGGACGAGGCGGCTACTTCCTGGATGAGAACTCCGTGCTGCCGCGCAGCCTGGTCACTGAACTGCAGAACAATGGCTATGCCATTCCGGCCAACACCGTCAAAGCCTACTCCGGCGCGGACGCCGTCACGCTGGCAGGCAACAACGGCAGTCCGACGAATCGCGCCGGATATGTGACTTTCAATACCACGGCCTACGACCCGAACGGCGCAATCGCCGTCGCGTCCCGCGACTCCACCGATAGCACGCAGGGTGCGCCCGAGGATGCCGCCAACAAGTACATGATGTCGGTGTTTACCCGGTACATTCTGCCGCAGAAGAAGCCGATGCTTTCTTTGATCTGGTTCCGCACTCCGGACAACGTCGAGCACGGCTACGGCCCGGGCACGGCCAATGCCCTTGCTGGCTTGAGGTCGCAGGATGCGCGTCTGGGCGAACTCATTTCTGCGCTCCGCTTCAATGGCATGGACAGCACGACCAACATCGTCATCGTATCCGACCATGGACATACCAGCGTTTCCGGCCCGCTCAGTCTCTATCCGCTGCGCGCCATTACACCGTCGACGACGCTGCCTAACGGTCCCCTGGTAAACAACTCGACCAGCGGCACAACCACCGCCGCGGTGGGTGCGGTGAATACCAGCGGTTACTCCTTCTCGGGAGACGTGCGCTCTGCCGATCTGCTGACTTACCGCGGCTTCAGCGCCTACGATGGCAGCGGGTGCACGACCTCCGCCATGTACGGCCTAAGCGCGACCGGCGTTCCGACCGCGCCCGTCAAGCTGGATACAACAGGAGCCCTGTGCGGAGCCGTCAATGCCAAGTACCAGGCGATCAGTTCGACCTTGCCCAGCCCGGTTGCCAAATTCACCGTACCGGCCCCGGGAAGCCTGCCGACAAACGGCATCGTGGTCGCAGCAAACGGCGGCTCCGACTATTTCTACGTTCCGGGACACGACGCCACGACGGTAAAGGACCTGGTTAAGTTTCTGCAGCAGCGCGAGGAATACGGCGCCATCTTCGTCGACAGCCGGTATGGCGCCATCCCAGGCACCATCGCCATGGCGCAAGTGAACCTGGAAAATGCGACCCGCCAGAACAACGGTCAGCCCGATGTGGTGGTGAGCTTCAACTGGGACAATAATGTCTCGGTCCAAGGCATAACCGGCATCGAGTTCGAAAGCGCCGGCGGCCAGCGCGGCATGCACGGCAGCTTCGGCATCGCCGACGTGCATAACACCCTGATCGCCAATGGCCCGTCGTTCCAGTCTGCGGCCACCATCAGCAACCCATCGGGCAACGTCGACGTCGCGCCTACCGTAGCCTACTTGCTGGGGCTGTCCTTGCCTCAGGCCGATGGGCGCGTTCTCAACGAAGCGCTGATGACACCGGGGAGCAAGTCAGCGCCGAACGTGGTTGCATCAACGGTAAGCAGCGGCGCGGCGACTGGACTGACTTTCGAATTGCCGACCGACCCGACCGGCAAGACGTCGGACCCGACTCTGGCTGTTGGCAGCTACAGCATAGATCTGGCAGTGAAGGATCTGACCGTCGATGGCAAGACCTACCGCTATTTTGACTACGCCAAGGCTGTGCGTCAGTAAGTGCCGCGTTTGGACAAGAAACTGGAGATCCATCATTGAATTACGCCATCCCCTGTAGCCATCGGGGACTGGGGCTGCGGTTCGCCACGCTCTGCGTGGCAGCCGCAGTTTCCCTGAATGTCCCGGCCAAAGAATCAACGTTTAATCAGGTCTTCACCGAAAAGGGCGAACCCAGCACACTGCACTTCCAGGCGGTATTCACCTCCAACGGCGGTGAACATCATCTCGAAGTCTGGCGCGACGGCGACCGACGCGTGAAGCGCCGCACGGACGATTTGATCGAGACCTACGCATCCCGCAAACCGGGCGATCCCGAATTCCACCTGTCGATCTTGGATATGAAAAGGCGGATACACACCCAGATCGATCGGACAAATCTGTATCGCATCGGCAACTTCACCGACTGGTTCGACCTGGCACACGGCCTGAAGCACCCCATGGGTGTATATCGCGTCGTGAAGATTCAGGCGCCAGATGGCACCCCGAGCGCGATCAAGAGCTGCCAGTGGTATGACCTAATCCAGGACAAGCACGCCACCCACATCTGCTGGAGCGCGCAAAGCCGCATACCGTTGCTGATTCAAGCGCAGGACGGGGTAGTGGTGTGGAGAGTAACCAGCTTGGACTGGAAGCCATTTCCCGCGAAAACCTTCGAGATCCACGACGAGGGCTTTATACGAAACGACGCGAATCAGGACATTGAGCGCGACTGAACAATGCACATCGGTGGTTTGCTCCGTATTTGTCGCCGCAGCTTACTCTGGTCCGACCATGCTTTATCCGCTCCCGCTACGTCGCCGCGATATATCGGCCCATAGCGATTTCTCTTCTGTAGGAGCCGCTCTTAGCGGCAATATAGGAATTCGTGTCGGTTAGCGAATGTCCGCTTGCGCCACTGACTGGGTCCGTCAACGGTGGATAAGATCAGTCTAATTCCGGGCATGGAAATGACATCATACCGTCGGCCTCGATCTTCCAGTCTAGCCGAGGCTTGGCGCAGTCTCAGGAGCCATGCCGAACGCAGACCCGACCTGGAAGATCTGCCGTGTATTCCGTTGGCGGCGGACCGCGTCCGAACCCTGACCGGTCCGGTGATGTTTCGAGAAACCCTGCTGAGCCTCATCGCGCAGGCCGCGGAGCGGGTCCTTATCGCGACGCTCTACCTGCAGGATGATGACGCCGGCAGGGAAGTGCTTTCCGCGCTGCATGCCGCCAAGGCGACGCGGCCCGCACTGCAGGTCGCAGTCTTCGTCGACTGGCATAGGGCGCGGCGAGGGCTCATCGGCAGAGTACGGAGCGAGGGTAATGCAAGCCTATACCGGGAGACGGCACGCCGCCTGGGTCCCGGCGTTCCGGTGTATGGCGTACCGGTCCAGACGCGAGAAATGCTCGGAGTGATGCACCTGAAGGGTTTCATTGTCGACGATACTGTTCTGTACAGCGGCGCCAGTCTCAACGATGTCTACCTGAATTGGGGCGAGCGCTATCGGCTGGATCGATACCATCTGTTTCACGATCGTCACCTCGCCGATAGCCTGGCCGGCATGCTGCTGCGGGTCATCCGCCCCAATCCGGCGGTACACCCACTGGATGCCGACGCCGCGCCAAGAGCAGCTTCCTTGCGCGGCCCAATCACCAAATTCCGTCGCATCCTTCTCAAGACGCGCTATCACTTTGCCGAGGGCAGCATCCGCAGCGGAGAAGTGGGTATCACACCGCTCCTCGGCCTTGGCAGCCGGGATAACGAACTCAATGCCCTATTGCTGCAACTGATTCACCGCGCGCAAGACCGTTTGGTCTTGTTCACGCCCTATTTCAATCTTCCCGGCCCTGTTCGAAGGGCCGTCGACATGAAGATCAGGAAGCGCTGCAAGGTCACCATCGTTCTGGGCGACAAGATTGCCAACGACTTCTACATTGCGCCGGAAGAACCTTTTGCTACGATTGGCGCATTGCCCTACCTCTACGAAGGCAACTTGCGCCGCTTCTGCAAGACTCATCAGCGCGCCATCGAGCGGGGGCTGCTCAACGTGCATGTGTGGCGCCATGCAAACCACACTTTCCATCTCAAAGGCCTGCTGGTGGACGACGATTACGCGCTGCTTACCGGCCACAACATCAATCCCAGAGCCTGGCGCCTGGATCTCGAAAACGCCCTGCTCATCCACGATCCGCATAGAACGCTGCTGGACCAACACCAAGCCGAGTTGGAAAGTTTCTTGACGCACACTCGGCGCCTGGACGGCTACACAGCGATCGAGACCGTCGACACCTATCCCGCCCCTGTCCGGCGCCTGCTCAGGCGACTGGGGCGCACGCGCATGGATCGATTGCTGAACCAAGTCTTGTAGCGGAAAGGGTTCGCAGACCCTGTTTCAGGCAGGAGTCCTAAAGCAGGCGCATCAGCCGCTCGCCCACGCGGATGCGCAGACCTTCGCCCACACCCTCGCAAAGCGCGAATCCGCGCGGCGCGAATACGATGATGGTCGAGCCGTGCTGGAACCATCCCATCTGCGCGCCTTTGCGAAACGCAGCATCGCAGGCAATTACGCTCGGCCCGCCATAGCGCAGGTGCAGCGGCGTTTCAAGGAAATCGAGCTGTATGCTCGCGACCAGCACCGCTGCCACCGGCACCAGCACCAGCGGTGCGCCGCTCGCTTCGAGTCGCGTGAGTATCGCGGCGCGCTCGTTCTTGCAGAACAGTTTCTCCACGCGCTTGAGCGCGATCGGATTCACGTTCCAGGTATCGCCCGCGAAATAGGTTACGCGTTCCACCCGGCAGTCGTGCGGCGCGTGAAAGCGGTGATACATGCTCGAAGCGATGCGCAGCGTCGCGTAGCAGCCATCGCGCAGCAGATTGATCGTCCGTCCATCGCCGAGCAGGTCTCCGAGCGAGTACGGAAACCCCTTCGCCTGAACCACGCGCATGCCCTCGATCGGCCCGCACGCGCCGACAATCGCATCGCAGGGGCTCGTCAACACGGCGGGATCGGCGTCGATGTTCCGGGCGCCGTCCTTGAGCTCGCGGATGAAGCAATCGTGCATGCTCGCGAATCGCGTCTTCTTTGCTTCGCTCAGGTCCAGGTCGGCGAAAAGGCGCCACAAGCCGATCGACAAATCGCGCACCTGCGGCTGCTCGATCCGGCTGAACCAGCCCATGAACCGCGTAAGCGCATGGCGCGGAATGCGGTTGGTGAGCAGGAAATTGAGATCCTCCTGCTGCAGGATTCGCGCAAGCTGCGAGCGGAAATTCATCAGATCGTAAACTGCGTCAGGTAAATGGAGGGTGGAGGTTCCAAATGGAAGAAACCCTGTATTTCTACGCGCTGGGCGCTTTGGCCGCCGCAGCGGCGCTGCCCCGCCTCAAGGCGCGTCTTGAGCTCTCGCAGGCGAAGCACCGGTCTCTGACCGGGCACGCGCGCATGGCGCGCCGGCTCGCGGAGCTCATCCCGTATTACGAGTACGATGAGTTCCGGTTCTTCAGCTGCGACGGAGCGCCCGAGACGGTCGCCGCACAGCGCCGCGCCGGCTTCGCGCGCCTCGCAGCGCTGTACCGCGAGCGCTACGCGAAAACCGCGGCGTTGACCGGGGAGGCCGCCGAGCACATAGCGGACCTGCAATTTACCGGCGCCTACCGTGTACCGTTCCAGTTCAGCCGGTATGTGCGCGAACACCTGCGGGGCGGCTCGTTTCTCGAGTCGTCCTCTGGCGTGACCGTTACCGATCTCGACGGCAACCGCTTCTACGACCTGACCGGATCGTACGGCGTCAACGTGTTCGGCTACGATTTCTACAAGTCCTGCATCGAAGAGGGCGCCGCGCGTGTGCACGCGCTCGGGCCGGTGCTCGGCGGTTATCATCCGCTGGTCGCCTACAACGCAAGGCGGCTGCGCGAAATCTCCGGCCTGAACGAAGTATCCTTTCACATGTCGGGTACCGAAGCGGTGATGCAGGCGGTGCGCCTCGCGCGCTACCACACGCGCCGCTCGCATTTGGTGCGCTTTTGCGGTGCCTACCACGGTTGGTGGGGCGACGTGCAGCCTGGCGTCGGCAACCCGGTTCCGGCGCGCGAAACCTATACGCTCAAGGACATGGATGCCGCTTCCCTGCGCGTGCTCCGCCGCCGGCGCGACATCGCATGCGTGCTGGTCAATCCGCTGCAGGCGCTGCACCCGAATGCGGCAGCGCCGGGTGACTCCTCTCTCGTCGACAGCGCGCGCTATGCGTATTTCGACCGCGGGCGCTATTCCGAATGGCTGAAGGAACTGCGCGCGGTGTGCACCGATCGCGGTATTGTGCTGATATTCGACGAAGTGTTCGTCGGATTCCGCCTCGCGCCTGGCGGCGCCCAGGAGTATTTCGGCGTCCGCGCCGATATGGTGACCTACGGCAAAACGCTCGGCGGCGGCTTGCCTGTCGGCGTGGTATGCGGGACCGCAGCACTGATGAAGCGGTCCCGTGAAGACCGCCCCGCCGACATCTGCTTTGCGCGCGGCACCTTCCATTCCCATCCGTACGTGATGGGGGCGATGCAGGTATTTCTTGAACGCCTGGAAACGCCCGGCGTACGCGCGCTCTATGCGAACCTCGATGCCAACTGGAATCGCCGCGCACAGCATCTCAATCTGCGCCTGCGCGAGGCCGGCCTGCCGGTGCAGGTGGCGAACCTGTCGTCGATCTGGACCGTGTTCTATACGCGGCCGTCCCGTTACAACTGGATGTTGCAGTATTACCTGCGCGCCGAGGGCCTTGCGCTGAGCTGGGTCGGGACCGGCCGCCTGATCTTCAGTCTGAACTACGGCAACGAGGATTTTGCGGCGGTGTGCGACCATTTCGCCAAAGCGGCGCAGGCGATGCAGCGCGACGGGTGGTGGTGGGAAGATGCAGCGCTCAGCAATAAGTCGATCAAGCGCAGCATCCTGGGGGAAATCGTCCGTCACCGCCTGCTTCCTCGCTAACGCCATGGTAGCGCGCAGTCCCGAAGCGGCATGGCGGCAGCCGCCGCTCAGGCGTGCTGCTCGTGCAACATTGGATCGATCAACTCGCCGCGCAAGAGATAAACCGGTGCTTTGTAGTAAAGCTTAATATCGTGGAAAGGATCGGTGAGTATCTTGGTCATCCATACCAGCCCCGTGCGCACGTCCTTGAGATAGAACAAGTGGAAAGTGCGGAACAATAAGCCGCCGACACCGATCGCCAGCCACACGATGGCGAGGTTATGTACGAAGCCGGCCGTGCCAGTCCGTGCGAACAGGCCGAATAACGTGCGATCGAAATACAGCGCGACGGTCGATAGCGCCCAAACGCTCAGCAACACGATCTTTCGCTGCAGGTTGTAGCCGACTTTGATCGCCTCTTTGTATTCGTGTGTAGCTTGATTGACTGCGTCGTAGCCCTTCGGTTCGAAAGCAAAGTGACCGATCTGGCGGCTGACCATCGCCGCGAGCCAGCCGATCATCGTGGCCGCTACCGCGTCGGAGAAGACGAGTGCGTAGGCGCAGAGAAAACTCAGCGCACTCATAAGATGCAGCGACTGGTTGATGCGGCTGTGGTGGTAAAAGCGGTGATCATCCCAGCGCTGAACCCTGAGGGTCTCGAGAAACTCTTTCATAAAGCCTCCTATGCAGAGGATGGAATAGCCTGACGCTATGTTGGCTCCCGAATGCTACGCTCCGTTTACGGGGGCATGACAAACGCGTGACGGCGCGCGCCGCATTGTCATCAAATCTTCTTGAGCCTCTGTCACGCTCGCCAAATGGAGATTGACAGCATCGTCCTCGACAAGCTCCCGGTTATGAACAAGTCGCTGCGCGTTGCCTTTGTCACCGAAACCTACCCGCCGGAAATCAACGGCGTCGCGAATACCGCGGTGCATTTCGTCGAAGGCCTGCGCGCGCGCAACCACGAAATTCAACTGGTGCGGCCGCGGCAAAGCCGGGCCAGTCGGATGGAGGACGAAACCGGCCGGCGCGAACTGCTGCTGCGCGGATTGCCGATCCCGCGCTACCCCGACCTCAGGATGGGCCTGCCTGCAAAGCGCGCGCTGGTGCGAATGTGGTCACACTATCGCCCGGACATCGTGCATATCGTCACCGAAGAACCGCTAGGCTGGTCGGCGCTGCAGGCCGCGCTCAAGCTCAGGATTCCGGTGAGCTCCGATTTCCGCACCAATTTTCACGCCTACAGCCGGCACTACGGCATCGGCTGGCTGCGCAATCCGATCGCAGCCTATCTGCGCAAATTCCACAATCGCACGCTGCTGACCATGGTACCGACCGAATCGCTGCGCAGCGAGCTCGCCGCCACCGGTTTTCGCAATCTGCGCGTCGTTGCGCGCGGCGTCGACACCGAGTTGTTTACCCCGGCGCGGCGCAGCAACGCCCTGCGCGCGAGCTGGGGCGTGGCGCCGCACGAAATAGTGCTGTTGCACGTCGGGCGCCTTGCGCCGGAGAAAAATCTTGGACCGGTGATAGCCGCCTATGAGCGGATTTTGCACACGGTTCCGCGCGCAAAACTCGTTTTCGTCGGCGACGGCCCCGCGCGCGACAGCTTGCGCGCGCGCTGCCCCGATGCCATCTATGCCGGCATGCGCACCGGCGAAGATCTCGCCACGCATTACGCTTCCGGGGATGTGTTCCTGTTTCCGAGCGTCACGGAAACCTTCGGCAACGTGACAGTGGAAGCGATGGCAAGCGGACTTGCGGTCGTTGCCTACGAATACGCGGCGGCGGCAGACCATATTGTTCACGGCCGCAACGGGCTGCTGGTGCGGTACGGCGATCTGGAAGGATTTGTGCATCAGGCCAAAGCGCTCGCAGCGGACCGCGCATCCAGTCGCGCGCTCGGCGAGCGCGCCCGGCAGACTGCTGAAACGCTTGCATGGAGCCGTGTGGTCGGGCAGTTTGAGACGCTGCTGCTCGCCGTGGCGAGCACCCAGTCAGAGCCGCTGGGCGCCTCGCTGGTCGACGCTGTTGCCAGCGGCGGTGTACGCCCCTGAGCCGGGAAACTGCGCCGCGGAAGTGGGCGCGCGCCCGCGCATGACCCCGGCATAGAAATCGACGAGGCGCAGCGCCTGCCGCGCCGCGTCCCAGCCGGCCGCGAATCGGCGACCGTCGGCGGCAAGCTGGCAACGCAGCAGCGGCGAGTCGAGCAGCAGGCATACTGCGTCGGCAAATGCCTGCTCGTCGGCCGGTGCGATCAGGGCGCCCTCGCCAGCTTCGAGTATATCGATCGCCCCCATTTCCGCGATCGCGACCACCGGCACACCGAGCGCCATCGCTTCAAGCAGAACCAGTCCCTGCGTTTCGGTGCGCGAGGCAAACACGAATACATCGCCAGCGCGAAAACAGTCGAGCAGAGCGGTCGCGCGGTCTAAGTTGCCTACAAACTGCACGTTCGCTTCAAGCTGCAGCCGGCGTGCAAGCCGTTTCAGTTGCGGCAGCGCAGGGCCCTCGCCGGCGATCAGCAGCAGCACGTCGGGATGGCACAAGCGCACGCGCGTCAAAGTGCGCAGCAGGAAATCGATGTTCTTCTCGAAGGCGACGCGCCCAAGGTGCACCAATAACGGGCGTTCGGCAGGTATGCCATGCCGGCGGCGGAAGGCCGCACCGTCGCCACCGGCGAATTCTTGGAGGGAAATTCCGGTGGGCAGTACCGTCATCGGCGAGCGCACACCGTACGCGGTCAGTGCGGATAACACCGCGCGCGAAGGCACCACCAAGGCATCGACCTGGTTGCCCTGGCGGCGAGAAAACTCTCGGGCAAGCGCGCGCATCAGCGAGCGCGGAGCGAACGGCAAGTAGTGATAGAGATATTCCTCGAAGAATGTGTGATAGGTAGCGACGCACGGAATGCCGAATTCGCGCGCAAGGCGCAATCCGGCGTAGTGCGCGGCAAACGGCGTTTGGATATGCAACAGATCGAATGCACGTGTTCCCAGGCGCGCCTTCAGTTCCTGTAGCGAGCGGCGGCGCATCAGGCGGTCTTCGGGGTCGAGCGGCACGCCGCGCGCAGCGACACGGACAATGCCGGAATCATCCTCGGGGCCGGATTGCGGATACTCCGGAGCCACGACGACGACCTCGTGACCGATGGCCTGCAACTCGCGGCGAAAAGTGCGAATCGATGTGGACACCCCGTTGACGCGAGGAAAATATACGTCCGACACGTAAAGAATGCGCATGCGGCAAGCAGTCAAGGGTTGCGTAACGCGCGACGCTAACAAACCCAGGTTACAGATCTGCTACGAATGCCTGCCAGCCGGCACCTACTTACCGCGATCGTGCCTTTTCCTGGGTAGCGGGCCTGCAGATTGCCAAGGGCTCAGACCCAGGGCTTGACCCAGGCGCGCCATATGGCTTCGCCCGATGCGACGATCTGGCAAAGCGGCTCGCGCTTCGCCCGCCCGCAAGCGGCCGGTCTCCTCCGATGAACCACGGAACGCCGCGACCGGGACGTGAATAAGTGCGACGCTGAGCCATACCGCGACACTGAAGTACAGGGACATCCATATCACCTCGCTATGCCAGTCCTGCCACCGATGGGAGACTACCCAACGGTTCGAGGCGTCGAGCACGCCCTGAGCGATGCTAAGGTAGTGGCGACCGCTCGCCTCGTCCGTGACCCAGCGCGACCAGTACATCGGCACGTCGACCAGGAACATGAACGCGACATAAGCGACGCCCGCGGCGCACCAGGCCGCGAGCAGCGGACGCAGCCTCGCGTCGCAGCGCGGCCAGATCGTAACCAGGCTCGCGACCAACATTGCCGCGCTCACGCCCCAGATGGATTCCTCCGCAACATGGCCAAGATTCGATGTCGTCAGCACCGAGTACCAGGAGCAGATTTCAGCAATCGCAATCAGCGGGACGATCGATGCCGCCGTGGTCCCGCCAACGATGCTGCCTGTCCTGCGCGAGATTCCCCGCAGAAGCAACGCCCATTGCGTAACGAAGCAAAGCTCGGCGAAGGTCGCGACCGAGCGGCCGACAATGACGCTTGACAGCCAGGTATCGAACAAACACATGCGCTGCACGTCGTAGACCGGCAGTGCGGAACGAAAGGCGCAGCCAAAGACGTAACCGGCGGACAGGTAAAGCTGCACGCGGCGCGTCGCATACGCCTCGGCGCTAAGCATTGACTGGCGCCGCAGCAGCGCGGCAGCAGACAGCGACCACGCCAGGACATTCAGCCCGCTCATGGCGCAAAGGAAGAACCACCACAAAAAAACTTTGCCTGACATCATTTTGCAATCTTGCCATGCTAAACGCTCGCCGCCAATAATGGCGCGCGCAGAGTCGCGACATCAAAAGCTTCACGCGAAAGAAATTTCCATGGAACAAAATGACAAAGATATGACGACTGTATGACATCGTTTGCACCGGGCGCGACAGGACAGCGGCTGCACTTGCGACAACCTCATTGGATCAGCGGCATACCCTACTGAATTGAGGCGCTTTAGCTGTCATGTGTTGGCACGCACCTGTCGTCTATCATTTGATTTGATGCGATCAATCGTGCAAAACAATCTGCGCGTCGCTGGCGAAGGGCATGAGCGGCGAATATAATTGCTTCTGCTGTAAAGCCGCATTCGTCCTGCTTGAAAGATGCCACATGCACACAGCGGCGCGGCTACGGACAGCAACTCTAGGGAAATTCAAAATGTCCCACATCTACGGTAATCCTGAATCCGAAACGCTTCACCTGAAGGCAATTCAATCGCTTGCCACAGAAACTGGGCATGAGGTCTCGGTAGTCAGGGCGGTGTACGAGAAGGAACTCGCTCGACTGCAGTCCACGGCGCGCGTCGCGGAATTTGTGGTGTTGCTTTCCTCACGACGGGCGCGGGAGGCACTGCGCAATCCGACAATAGCAGCGCGCTCGGAACCGGTAACCGCATAACCGCGGCGCGCCCCTGGTGACTTTCGATTGCCGTTCTTGTGGCGCGTGCTGCGCCTACTCTGAATCTTGGCCGGCGTTTATCGGCGATGGCGACGGCGACGGAATTCCGGAGGAGTTGATCGATTTCGACCACGAGCGCATGCGCTGCCACGGCAACCGTTGTTCGGCATTGGTGGGAGAGATTGGAAGCTGGGCGCAGTGCGCCGTCTATGCGAACCGGCCCCTGGTGTGCCGCGAGTTTCAGGCGGGCTCGGACGACTGCATCATGGTTCGGCGCAGCTTCAACCTGCATGTCCCGTAAGCACTCGCTCTGCGCCGTTCGACGCCCAGGCGAAGCCAGGGTGCATAAGTTATTGCTTATTGGCCCACCCGCGCTTGCCAAGACATGCCGAAACCCGCAGATACGCCACCTTTCCCCATGTTTCAAATCTGCGAGTAGTTTGTCCGCCTGCGACCCAAAGCGGCAGTAGAAAGGTTAGGGCGAGCGGACGTTAAGCGTTCGACGTAAGGGGCGGTTGGGCGGCTGGCGATTGAGTGTAGACCGCGAGCGGGCGCAGGGCTGCAACGACAATTGGCGTGAATGTAAGTGCCATTCCTGCGACGCGGAAGCCTCTGGGCTCTGGCACTTGGCTGAGACCGTAGGCATGGACGATGCGACCGGCCACTTTGAATGTCGATACTCCGGCTAGACAGCAAGTGCGTTCGGGGCACTGAGGAATTTAGGTGCGGTCGGTCTTGGTTGGGTGACAAGCGACCCCCACCGCTCGATTCCCAGAACAGTGAAGTATTCCCCATGGGCGACAGCTTCCTGCAGGAACCAGCGGCTCACCTCGTCTGCACTTGGCGCAGGTAGTTCTTGCGAAGCATAGGCTTCGGCGCCGTCCATTTTGACCGTCATACCCGCGCTTTGGGCCAGTCTGCGCATAGGCATGTTTTCCGAAAGGAACATCACAAACACCTTCCCGACGCCGGACATTCTGGCATACAGGAGAATCCGCTCCATCAGCCTGGTGCCAATCCTTCGGCAGCGCATGTCCGGTCGTACCGAAAATGCCAGTTCGCCTTCCTTGGCGCCAGGGGCAAGCTCGGCCAGTCCAATGAGCTGGCCGTGTTCATTAAATGCGCCTAGAACCGAGTGCTGCATGAAATCCAAGCCTTCGACGTAGCGAGAAATGGTTTCATCGGAAAGCAGACAGCAGAAGCGCTTTCGGCGGTCGTCGGCGGACAGCGCAAGGTAGAATTCCTTGACCGCCTCTCGCTCGAACGCAGTGATTTTGCGGATAATCATTAGGTCGGCTCCTACTGTCTATTTCTGTCCATTTCGCCCATAGACCTTTTATAGCATATTGCTGCGATGCACCAATCCTATTTTCTGATTTAGATTATTGCATTTCCGTGACAAATGCACACCGCAAATGTGGGCAATCAGAAAATACTATTGCAGCGCAGCATCTTTGAGGTATCATGAATTCGCGGGGTTTCTCCTCCTCCTCCTTTGGAATCCCGACTTTAGGCCGGTGGCGCACTTAAGCTCCATCGGCCTTTTTCTTGCCGACGTTGGCTGACGCGAACGACACAAAGTGGCAACAATGGATTCGTAAGCTTGTCAATCGCGCACAGCACGATTAATAGCGTCACCAGCCGCGCCCCCCTGGCAAAGAGGGTCATGTTTCGAGGGCTTATTCAGTGTTTCCTTAACTCATAGAGGTAAGCCCCCAGCCATGCCGGGGGACTACCAGGGTTTGACCTATATGACGGTCGCAGTGATGCTCCGAATCTTCGCCAAAAGACACAGGACTCTTTATGACGGCCAATAACAGTCAGCCGGCGTCAGCAGCATTCAGAAACTCGCGCACAACCTCGATCTGATCGCGCGAAGCCAGCGCCGGAGCATGGCCGACTCCGTTGAACTCGACGACCTTCACGTTTGGCTTGCGCTGTTGCATTTCCCCGGCGGTCCCCTGCGGCAGCACTTCGGACTCCGCACCGCGCAACACCAGCACCGGGCAACGCAAAGCGTCCCAGGTAGCCCACAGGTCGATGCCACGCATGAACTGCGGGCCAATCGGCATCTCGGGGTCGAGATGCGGCGGCAAGCCGCGGCTGATCGCCGGGTCGTAGCGCAGGCGATAGCTGCCGTCTGCTTCGCGCACTACCGCGTGGCGTGCAAGGTGCTGCCAATATGCATCGTCGAGCTGTCCGAAGCCATTGCATGCCCTGCGTACATAGCGTTCGACCTCGTCGTGACTGGCGAAGCGCGTCTCACTGCCGACGTGGCCTTTGAGGCTGATCAGTGCGCCCCACGGTACGAAAGGGCCGACATCGTTCAGCACCAAACGGCGGATAGGCGAGCCGGGCTTGGCGGCTAACAGCATGCCGATCAGGCCTCCCATTGAAGTGCCGATCCAGTCGAGCTTGAGCACCGAACGGCTCCGGTCCAGGCGGACACGCAAGCTTTCCAGCAGGCCGCCGGCGACCGGCGTGGTGACGCGGGCGATCAACGACGCCGCATCGCTAAGATAGGTGGAAAAACTGTAGCCCGACTTGTCGGCGAGCCAGTCGCTGTCCCCGCGACCGACGACGTCCATGCAGATCACGCGGTGGTCCGCTTCCAGTGCAGCGGCGAGACGGTCGAAGTCGCGGCTGTTGCGCGACAGGCCGTGCACGCAGAACACGATGTGCGGATTGCGCGCGTCGCCCCACTCCGTGTAGGCGATGCGATGGAAACCGTCCGGACCGAGGCTGAGGAAGCTCTGTTGCGTCAGGGACATGAGTGGGCACGGGCTAAGTGGCTGCGCACGGGCGAACGGCGGGCGGTTTCTGCACGAAAAGTGGCGAGAGTTTACCCTATTCCTTGCTACAGACGAGAGTGAACGACGTCTCTTCCATGTCAGATCGGATTGAACATCGTTCCGGACATGTTTCGACAGCCTGCACTAATGCAGATCGTCTGGCGAGTAGCGGGCGGTCAGGATGCGCAACGCCGCGAGAGTGATGATCACGGCGAGGGCGAGCAGAACTTTTTGCGGCGCGTATTCGCGAAACCACAGTCCCATCAGCTCGCCGATCAGCATCACCAGCGCCGTATCAATGATGAACGTCACCCGCACCCGGCCGAGCGCAAGATAGGCTTGCAGGGTGCGGATAACTTCGAGGAGCGCGAGCAGCAGCAGACCGCTGAGAACGGCCTGTTCGGCGCCCTTGCCCCAGTTTCCGCCGAAGGCCTCGCCGGCGGCGACCGCCATGTTGTAGCCGCCGGCGGCCAGCCAGACGCAAAATACGGCGATCAACGCTCCGGTGAGGAACCGGAGCAGGGCCGGATACGCTACGTCGATGACGACGTGCGTCGAACGCTCCGTTGAACGATCGGCGAACAGGTCGGACTGTGGATTGCGCATGGGAGCAATGCTGGTGAGGATCGCATGCATCTTATGCCGCGCGCGTGACAGGAGCGTGATGCCGTGGATAATCCTCGACCCGCAGGAATTGTCCCCGGGAAATCTCTTCGAGCGGCGGTGTGCGCGCTGGCCTTCAAGGGGATTGGCATTCTTTACCGTTGCCGGCAGACGCGCACGCCGTACGCCGTGGCTACGCCGCCTGCAGACCGAGCTTGCGTCGAACCATGAGGCAGTCTTCCGATCCCGGCTGAAACTCGCGGCACACCAGCGGGCGGTTTCGATAGACGCTGCAATGCGCGCGGCGTCCGATCTCGCCCGCGAGCGCGGCGCAGCGGCTGCCGTGGCACGGCATGCGCCTGCGGCCGAAATCGATCAGTTCGGCCGGAATGCCTGCGCCATCGCCATCGCCGATGAACACCGGCCAGGAATCCGAATAGGCGCAGCATGCGCCGCAGGAGATGCAGTCAATGGCCACCAGGGCCCCGCAATTTTTATGCGCTGACCGGTTGCGATCGAACCGACTTCGCCGGCTTGCGCAGGGCTTCCCGCGTCCGCCGGTAGGAAAGCAGCAGCACATATTCCGCGAGGTGTGCCCCGGCTTGCAGCCGGGTGAGCTCCGCCTCGTAGACTTCCCTCACGAGCGCGAACTCATACCCGGTTTCATTTGCGAGCGCCTTCATTGCCTTCAGGTGCAGGGCTTCTTGATCAGGATTATCGTAGAGTTGGCGCATATGGAAATTCCTTGGGAGTGTTGTCTGCGCTACTGCCGCCGCGTTGGTTGTGTCCGCGTGCGGCAGCTCTTGAGCAGCGCGAATGGAACGATAACAACAGTTGGGATTATATTGTGCACTCAGGAACAACATCAACCAGCTCATAATATAGGACATGCTCTCTCTGCGACCACTCTACCGGTTTGGCCTTTTTTTGATCGGCATGGCCTTGCTGCTCCAGACATTTCACGCGGACGCAAGCAATGCGACCACGGTGCGGATCGGCGTCCTCGCGTATAGAGGCGCCGAGGCGGTTCAGGAGGATTGGTCCTATGTCAGGAATTGGCTTGACGCCACCATTCCGGCCCATCGTTTCGTTCTGCTTGATTTCGACCAGGCCGGACTGACGCGTGCGGTGCGAGAACAGACCATCGATTTCGTCATCACCAACAGCGGCCACTATGTCGCCCTCGAAAACAGCGATGGCGCCAGCCGCATCGCGACCATCGAGTCGCCTTGGGCCCTGTCGCCAAGGCAATCGATCGGATCGGCAATCGTGGTGCGTAGTGATGCGCACTTGCACACACTGGCGGACCTGGCCGGCAAGCATGTGCTGGCGGTCGGCGCGGATGCATTCGGTGGCTACCAGATCGCCGCACGCGAATTACTTGAAGCCGGAGTCGATCCTGAGCATGATCTCGCCGATCTGCAGTTTACGGGTTTTCCGATTCAAAACATTGTGCATGCGGTCCGTGCAGGCCGAGCCGACGCCGGCATCGTTCGCGCTTGTCTGCTTGAGCAGATGATCCGCAGCGGCGAGATCGGCGCCGGGGAGTTGCGTGTGCTGGCACCGATCAACACCAAGGGCTTCCGCTGCCAAACATCGTCGCGCTTATACCCCGACTGGCCGTTTGTCGTTTTGCGTCATACTCCGGCGGAGCTGTCCAAGCAAGTGGCCATCGCCTTGTTGCGTATGCCGCGTACCGCGGATGGCTATAGTTGGACCGTACCCGCCGATTATCATGTTGTCGACGAGCTGTTCCGCGAACTGAAAATCGGCCCCTATGCCTATTTGCGCCAATGGACCTTCGAGGGCTTGCTGCGGCTCTACTGGGGCTGGTTGCTGCTGATTCTGGCTTTATTGGTCGCTTGGGCGATGCACACCGTGCGGGTTGAACACCTGGTGAGTCTGCGCACCCGCGAACTGCGCGCCGCGCAGGAGGAACAGCACCGCATGGCGGAAGAGGCGCGCTTGCGTCAAAGCACGCTTGACCATGCCGCACGACTGGCCATCCTGGGTGAAATGGCAAGCGCGATTGCGCACGAGTTGAATCAACCGCTGGCGGCGATCCGCAACTTCGCCCGTGGCATGGCGCGGCGCATTACGGCCGGCCGCTTGGAGCCGGCGCCTTTGCTGGACGGAACCGGCGAAATCGTCGCACAAAGCGAGCGGGCGGCAAGCATCATTCGGAACATACGTGCTTTCGCCCAAAAAAGAGCATCCGAACAGAAGTCGGTCGATCTGATTGCGGTTCTGGGCGAAGCCATCGCCCTGTTTTGCGGCACCCATCCGCAGGCGCACGTTAGTTGGCAACCCGACACGACACAAACTGCCAAGGTGATGGCCGACCCTCTGCAGATCCAGCAGGTCATGCTCAATCTGCTGAAAAACGCACTGGATGCGCAGCAGACCGCCGGCCATGCGCACGAACCGATCGAGGTACAATTCCGGATGGAAGCCAGCACCTATCGCATCACTGTTCGCGATTCTGGTTGCGGGCTGGAACCCGAACAGTTCGCGCACCTGTTCGAACCGTTTTTCACCACCAAACCCGAGGGCCTCGGTTTGGGCCTGTCGCTCAGCAAAGGCATTATCGAATCGCTTGGGGGAACGCTATTCGCGGTGGCAAATGACGGCAATGCGGGACTGACGGTATGCTTCAGCCTGCCTGAAGAGGAGCCATTTGGAGGCGCATGAACGAACGGGATGCGGTGATTTTTGTTGTCGACGATGACGCGGCGATGCGCCGCTCGTTGGCTTATCTGTTCGATTCGGCGGGATGGCGCGTGGAGCTTTTCGACTCGGCGCATGACTTTCTCGACCGATACGGCGGGCATGTGCCGGGCTGCCTGGTGCTCGATGTGCGTATGCCCCTGATGAGCGGATTGGAACTGCAACAAACGCTCAAAGATCATGGCGTACGCCTGCCCATCATTTTCCTGACCGGCCACGGGGACTTGGCCATGGCGGTACAGGCGATGAAAACCGGTGCCTGCGACTTCCTGGAAAAGCCGTGCAAGGATCAGGTGCTGCTCGACGCGGTTACGCGCGCAGTGCGGCGCAACATCGAAGACTGCCGGATCAGCACGCAATCCCGCGCAGCACAAACCGCTCTGGCCGCTTTGACCGCGCGCGAGCGCGAGGTGGCGGAGTTGATGGCCGCCGGCAAGCCCAACAAAATCATCGCCCGCGAACTGGGGATCAGCGACAAGACCGTCCAGGTGCATCGGCGTAACACGATGGAAAAACTGGGCGTGCATTCGGCGGCGGAAATCGCCCGACTGCTGATGACGACGGGGATCGAGCCTCCCGCGCCCTAGCAGTCCCGGCGGCTACAGCCCCCCCCAAGACGCTGTAACGCGAGAGCGCGCCAAGCGTGACATCACGCCCGCAACAGACGCGCCGGCAAACCTTGCCGCACCGCGGATCCCGCCACCGGGTCGACGAACACGCTGCGTCCGCTGCAGGTCGGGTCGCTCAACCCCATGTCGTTGAGATTGACGCCGGCAGCAATCTCCGCTTCGTGCGGCTGCGTTTGCCCGCCGATGCGATGCGCGCGCGCGCCGAGCTCGCGATGGCCGAAGCCGTGCTCTACCGCCACTACGCCGCGCTGCACGCCGTGACGCAGGATCACCGTCGCTGCGACGCGCCCGCCCGGCGTTTCAAGGTAAACTTTGTCGCCGCTACGCAAACCCAGGTGCACAGCATCGTTTGGATGCACCGCCACCGGGTTGTCGGGATGGATGCCGCGCAAGCGCCGTGCACCGATGCTGTAGGAGTTTTGCAACGGCGACTTGAAGCTAATCAACTGCAACGGCCATTCCGCCTCCGGGTATTTCGTGCGTACTGGCGTACCGTTGGCGAAAGCCGGTTCGTGCCACGACGGGCTGCCTGAAAAACGCTTGCCGGTTAAACTATTCTTGGCGGTGCCGACGTTCTCGTTGTACAGCATCATGGGTTTGGTGAAGCGATGCGTGGCCCAATCCGGCGGGTAAGGCGCGTCCTCGGGCACCCCGCGGACGGCGGCGCTCGTTGGTGCGGCATGCGCTTTGGAATCGGCCGGGGGCGGCAAGCGCAGGCCGAACATTTCCTTGTAGTTCTGGGAACGTCCGCCCCGCGCCAGCACAAAGGCCACCTTGCGCCATTCCTCGGGCTTGAGCGTTTGTTCCAGCAGGGGACGGATACGGGCCACGCCGGACAGCTCGATGTCCTCGTCGCTCGCCTCCGGCACCGGTGTCTTGCCGGCCCACGCAATGTTCGCGCCGCCGCGCAAATACCAGTCCTCGGGACGCTCCAGAGGGCAAGGCTGGCCTTCGCTGTCGCTAAGACCGGCCGGGCCGAAGCCGGGCAAAGCCATGGCCTTGGCCAGCGCAAGGAAAAAGGTCTCCATGCCGATCGCCTGGCCGTCAGGCAGTTTCTGCGCCTTGGGCTCTACCACCGGCCAGCGCGCCGTGCTCATCTTGACCGCCACCCCACCCCAGGCTTGAGCCCAGCCCCAGCTTTCGTACAGCAGCGAATCCGGCACGATATAGTCGGCCAGGGCCGAGCTTTCGTTGATGAAGGGATCGATCGCCACGATCAGCGGCAGCTTTTTCGGATCGGCCAGATCTTTTCCGATCTGCGCGTGCAGACCCGTCACGCCGTAGAGCGGATTGCTGCTCCACAGGATCAAGGCCTTGAGCGTATAGGGGTAGCCGTTGATGGCGCCGGTCAGCCACTCCGTCGCCAGCGCCGGCGCGTTTGGATACCATGGCGCCTGTGCCGGATAGGCCTTGCCGCTTTCCTTTTTGCGCCTGAACTCGCTCGTCTTTTCATATGCCACGTTGCGTCCGAGCGGAATTCCCCTCGGTTTGACCTCGCCGGCAAAGCTGTCGAGGTTGTAGCGCGGCCCTTCCCCGGCGTCCTTAAAACCGCCGGCGTTGATCAGGGTACCACCCTTGCGGTTGAGATTGCCGACCAGGGTGTTGAGCATCACCACCGCATAGGCGTTGTAAAATCCGCTGCCTGACATCATGCCGCCATGTGTGTTGACAGCGGCGCGTTTGCCATGGCTGGTGAATTCGCGCGCCAGTCCCTCGATGACCTCCACCGGCACGCCGCAGGCGGCGGAATAGTCGGCCAGGCTGTGCTTCAACGCCTCTTCGCGCAGCAGGCTCATCGCGCTTTTGAGCTTGAGCGTATCCGCACCGACCCGTACCTCACCATCAAAGAACAGCTCTGCCTCACCCTCGGCTTTGGTGTGGACAACAGGCCTCTTCGCCACCGGATCGTAAACGACGTAAGGGTCCTTGTCTTTGTAACGCTGCTCATCGGAGAAAATCATGCCCAAATCGGAGCCGCGCAAATAGCGGCCGTCACGCGCATGGCCGGGCTGGACAATCACCAAGTGGGTGGCGTTGCTCCAGCTCGCCTCGCCGGCTGCCTCTGCCACCTTACGGTTGGGCTGTACCAGGTAGTGCCGGTCGTAGCGTTCCTGCTCGATAATCCAGCGTATCATCCCCATCGCCAGCGCGCTGTCGGTGCCGGGCTTGATCGGCACCCAGCGGCTGCGGTCGCCCGCGGCCAGGCTTTCGGCGTTGGTCAGCACCGGATCGACCACTACGTAGTCGAACTTCCGATTACCCGAACGCGCCTTGGCGATCAACGTGCCCTGCCGCTTGAACGGATTGCCGGCATTGCCGGGCGCCGTGCCGATGAAAATGCAGAACTCGGCATTTTCAAGATCCGGCTTGGCGTGCGGCATTTTCTTCATATCGCCGAACATCGCCCCCGAGCCGCTGCGATAAGCGCCGCCGCAGTAGGAGCCGTGTCCCACTATATTGAGGCTGCCGTAGGACTGCGTGATGAAACGTTTCACAAAGGCGATGCGGCCTTCGTTGGTGCTGGCCATCAGGCCGACCTGGTTGACCTTGGGACCGAGTTCGGGCTGCTGCGGATCGATCGGCGTTTGCAGGTCGCGCAAGGCGCGCAATCCCTGCACCTCGCCCTCGCCGAAAAGGTTGCCGCCTTCGACGACCTCCCTAATCAGCTGGTCGAACGCGATCGGCTGCCACTGGCCGCCGCCGCGCGGGCCGACGCGCTTCATCGGGGCCAGCACGCGAAACGGCGAATCCATCTGCTCCAGCACGGCATTGCCGCGCCCGCAGGCGGTGGAGCGCCCCGCCAGGCCCTTTTCCTGGTAGCGCGTGAGCGATACGAAACTTTCGCGGATCGGCGTTTCGAATGGGAGCGGCGGATCGGCCGACATCGGGCTGTACGGATTGCCCGCCACGCGCAAAACTTTGCCGGTTTTCTTGTCGAGCCGCACACGCACGCTGCAAAAAGTGGTGCAACCCGTGCACATGGTGTAGCTGACCTGTTGATCCGGGTTCATGCCCAGGGCCCCGGTGGCGGGGTTCATGGTGAACTCGGGCGCCAGGGATTTGCCATTGAATCGCTGCTTCGGCTTGTCCTTGCCGCGCACGTGATCGAACATTCTCCCGGCCGTGGTCGAGAAGCCGACGGCGAAAGCGGTGAGGCCGCCGCCTATTGCGGCCTTATGCAGAAACGAACGACGCTTGTCTTCCATAATATTCTCCTCAGTGCGAAGCAACCGCGTCGGCGACGAGTGTGTTGGTGGCTTTGTTGTTGCGGCTGGCGAATGCGTGTCCGGCCCATGGCAAGTAATCCACCATCAAAAGCAACAGCGCGATCCACAAACCCAGCGTGCCAACGATGCCGAGCAGGCCGTCACCACCGAGCGGCAGATGGTAGTCGTACAGCCCGGCGCCGGTTTTGGGGATGGACTGGCCGCCGATCAGGATGGTCCAGCGCATCATCCAGGCGCTGTGCACGGCAATCAGTCCGGTAATCAGGCCGCTGGAGGCCGGGCGCCAGATGGCCAGCACCATCGGCAGAATCGTTGCCAGCGCCGCCCAAACCGCGGTCAGCTGCCATTGCGGCACGCCCGCCACTTCGTTGAAAGCGGCGCTGTGCGAGAGACTCACCCCGGACAGGCTGACAAAAAGCCATCCACCGCCCAGCATCAGCACCACCGCCAGAGCGAGCACAAGAAGGCGGTTGAGGCCGATTTCCAGCCGAGTATCGTGACCACCGATAACCCGGTTGAACAACAAGGACAAACCGATTGCGCCGGCGAAGGCGGTTGCCGCGAACTGCAGTGGCAGGAAAGGCGTATGCCACAGCGGGCGGGCGCGAACCACCATCACCTCCATGCCGGTGTACAGCGCCACCAACACGGCACCTATCAGGGTCAGCAAGGCTGCGGCGGAGATTGCCATGCGCGGCGCGGCGCCGCCGCGCCCGGCGAAGCGACAGAGGCGGGCGTGGAACGAATCGCCGCCTCGATCCTGCGCAGCGAAGTCTCCACGCAGTACCAGCCAGGCATAGAGCAACAAGCCGCCAACATAAATCGGGATAAAGAACGAGCCCCACGACATCCAGGATTGCGGCTGGAAATGCAGGTAAAAATTCAGGAAGCGTCCCGGACCGTGCAGGTCGGCCAGCAGGGCTACGGGTGCAGTCAGGCCGCACACCAGCGCACCGAGCAGGGCCAGGCGGCCAAGCTTTTCGTGCTGTGCACGACCGAAGACAAAATACGGCAGTGTCAGCATAAAGCTGCCGTAACTGAGCCCGATCAGGAAAAAATAGGATACCGCCCACGGCAGCCAGGCCACCCCACGCGTAACATTGAGCACTTCGACGATTTGACTGTCCATGATTTATTCTCCACGTCCACTCGGTTGCCATAATGTGCCGGCACCCTCGACGCGTCCCTGGAAGCGCTCGTCCAGGCCAAGATAAAATACATGGGGTCGCGTGCCCATTTCGGGCTTCAGCACTTTCATCTTGTTCTGATCGACCAGACGGCGGACCTCGCTGTTCGGATCCTTCAGGTCGCCAAAAATGCGCGCTCCGCCGACACAGGTTTCGACGCAGGCCGGCAGCAGCCCGGCATCAATCCGCTGCGCGCAAAAGGTGCACTTATCCGCCTTGCCGGTGTCGTGGTTGATGAAGCGCGCGTCATAAGGGCAAGCTTGCACGCAGTAGGCGCAGCCGACGCAGCGGTCGCCATCGACCACTACCACGCCGTCCTTGCGCTGAAAGGTGGCGCCGACCGGGCAGACCGGAATGCAGGGCGGATTGTCGCAATGGTTGCACAAGCGTGGCAGCATGTAGGTGCCTGCATGCCCGCCTTGGTGCACCTCATAGGTGGAAACGATGGTGCGGAAACTGTTCTCCGGCACGGCGTTTTCCATGATGCAGGACACCGTACAGGCTTGGCAGCCGATGCATTTTTGCACATCGACCACCATCGCCCAGCGATGTTTGCCATCCGCTTCCCTAGCCGTCGAAGCTATTGCCGGCCCCGGAGCCAACGCCGCTCCGACGGTGATGGTCGGCAAGGCGCGCAAGAAATCGCGTCGGGATTGAATCATTCGGCCCTCCTTTCGCTGCAAGCGAGCCTGATTGGCTCATTCGCATGATAGGAAAAAAGGCATCTTGAAGGTATTGGATGCTTATTGCGGTCGACTACACAATACAGCCCATATACATCAGGCGGATTTCATGGTAGGCGATCAAATCCTAGCGTAGACAAGGCGACCCGAATGGCAGCCTCGAAGAGGACTGCGTTTTGTTTCTGCCGCAGTGTCGAAACACCAATCGACCGCGGCGAGCAATTCGCCCAGGAGTTCAAATCTCACGCATACCCCGCTTAGTTCCCATGCCAGCGGCGGTAAGCGTCAATCCATTATCGCGAAGAACCCGCCGGCCTGCTCCGATTCGTTGTAGGCGTCGGTAGCCGCATCCTCGATCAGCTTATCCAGATATTTCATGGAAAATTGCGATGTCTTTCTCATATTCGCCTTCCACCATTACTACGACGTCTTCCAGAGCCCCGCGTCGACCAGACGCCGGACCAAAGCACCGCGTTTTCCATTCCGTGCCATGAATTGCGCCAATTTCCGGTCGAACTCTGATCGAGAGGCGCAAAGCGTATAGGCTTCGGCTAGCTCGACGAGAGCGCGTTTTACCTCATCGTAGGCAGAGGCGATGCCACGTTCTGCTCGTTTGTCGGCAACTTGCCAGCAACGGTCGAAATCGGCAGCCAGTGTGCGCAGGTAAGTTTCATGCTTGGCCTGCCGCTCCGCTTCAACCTCTTTGCGCCGCACCGCTTCCTGCTTTCTTCTCGTTTCGGCAGCGGACGCAGCTAAGGAAACTCTGAAAAACCTCGTCTCTCTGTCATCGTACCGGGCACGGTAAACGTTGGGCTGGTATGAACGCAAGGAGACGAACGATGAAACAACAAGCGCTTTCGATGACTGGCTACTTTGACAAGGGTAAGAAGACGCGCCGGGAGCAGTTCCTGGCTGAGATGGACTCGGTCGTTCCGTGGGTACGTCTTTGCGCGCTGATCGAGCCGCATTATCCGAAAGGCAGTCGGGCAGGCGGTCGGCCGCCGCTGCCGCTTGAGCGCATGTTTCGGATCTACTGTCTTCAGCAGTGGTACAACCTGTCTGACCCGGGGGCTGAGGAGGCGCTTTACGATTCGATCACGATGCGCCAGTTCGCCGGTGTGAGAACCGATGCGGACGTTATCCCGGATGAGACTTCGATCCTGAACTTTCGCAGGCTCTTGGAGAAGCACAAGCTCACCGAGCGGCTGCTCTCGGAGATCAACTCGTATCTTTGCGAGCGTGGACTGCTCGTAGGCAAGGGCACGATCGTGGACGCGACCATCATCAATGCACCCTCCTCGACCAAGAATGCCGAGAAGAAACGCGATCCGCAGATGCACCAGACGAGGAAAGGCAAACAGTGGTACTTCGGCATGAAGGTGCATACCGGAACGGACACCGATTCGGGACTGGTGCACACAGTACGTGCCACCAGCGCCAACGTGGCCGATGTGAACGTACTGGGTGAACTGCTGCATGGGGCCGAGGAGAGCTTGCACGGGGATTCGGCCTACCACTCCAAGGAACTCAAGGCACAGGCTGAAGCGAGCGGTATCGAATTCAACGTCAACCAGCGTGGCACCCGGAGCCATCCGCTCACGCAAGCGCAAAGAGCGCGCAACCGTCGTCTGTCCCGGGTCCGCGCCACGGTGGAGCATCCTTTCTTGGTGGTCAAGCGCCTGTGGGGCCACGTGAAGGTGCGATACCGGGGAATCAAGAAGAACTTGGCCCAGATGAACACGCTGTTCGGTCTGGCCAATCTGTACCGCGTGCGATATCGATTGATGAACTCGTAGGATAGGTGCGCCCATGAAAGGTGAAACAGGCAAGAAATCACCGGAAGAACCGGCAAACACAGTCCGCCGGCAACTGCCGCGCAATCGTTTCGACCTCTTCGTGTCGCAATTTGGCATGACAGTAGTTCGTAATCCTAGAAATTCAGAGCTTCCCTAAAGCGCGACTACTCCTGCATCAAAACTTTCTTCCACTCCACCATGGCTCGTGTGAGTCTGGTGGAAAGTTCTGCGAATTCATCATAATGATGTTGCAGCATTCCCTCGGCTTCCCGGTTCTCGCCATC
>JAJZPQ010000108.1 GCA_021811085.1 Pseudomonadota bacterium
CGGCGCATTTCGGCCTGGTCGAAGGCGGCTATCACCTGTCCGACGCGCAGGCGCAGGCGATCCTGGAAATGCGCCTGCAGCGGCTCACCGGCCTGGAGCAGGACAAGATCGTGGCCGAATACAAGGAAGTGATGCTGCAGATCGCCGATTACCTCGACATCCTGGCCAAGCCCGCGCGCATCACCGCGATCATCGTCGGCGAAATGAACGCGATCAAAGAGCAGTACGGCGACAAGCGCAAGAGCGAGATCGAGCAGAATCCGCAAGACCTCGACGACGAGGACCTGATCACGCCGGCCGACATGGTGGTGACGCTGTCGCACACGGGTTACATCAAATCGCAGCCGCTGGCCGACTACAGCGCGCAGCGCCGCGGCGGACGCGGCCGGCAGGTGACCGCGACCAAGGAAGACGACTTCATCGAGCGCCTGTTCATCGCCAATACCCACGACTACATCCTGTGTTTCTCCAGCCGCGGCCGCGTCTACTGGGTCAAGGTGTACCAGGTGCCGCAGGGCAGCCGCGCCAGCCGCGGCAAGCCGATCATCAATATGTTCCCGCTGGAGGAGGGCGAGAAAATCACCGCGATCCTGCCGGTGAAGCAGTTCGACGACGGGCATTACATATTCATGGCGACGGCGCAGGGAACGGTGAAAAAGACGCCGCTGTCGGCGTTTGCGAATCCGCGCGGCAAGGGCATCATTGCGGCCGAATTGGACGAGGGCGATATCCTCATCGGCGTCGCCATCACCGACGGCAAGCACGACGTGATGCTGTTCTCCGATGCGGGCAAGGCGGTGCGCTTCGAGGAAGACGACGTGCGGCCGACCGGGCGCCAGACGCGCGGCGTGCGCGGCATGATGCTGGACGAGGGCCAGCGCGTCATTTGCATGTTGGTGGCCGAAAATGAAAGCCAGACCGTGCTGACCGCGACCGAAAACGGCTACGGCAAGCGCACGCCGATTTCCGAGTACACGCGCCACGGCCGCGGCACCAAGGGCATGATCGCGATCAACACCGGCGAGCGCAACGGCAGCCTGGTCGGCGCGGTGCTGGTCGAGGAAAAAGACGAGATCATGCTGGTCTCCACCGGCGGCGTGGTGATCCGTACCAAGGTGGAGCAGATCCGCGAGCAGGGGCGTTCGACCCAGGGCGTGACGCTGATCAACCTCGACGAGGGCACGCGCCTCGCCGGCATCGAAAAAGTGCTGGAGTCGGAAGACGACAGCGGCGGCAATGGCGACGGCGAGACTGAAGCAAAGGACATTAGCGAGGACAAGTGACGCGCGATGAGCGGACTTGCGCGCTCGCGCGCGCCAACCGTGTATTTTGTACGGATAAAAGCCATCCGTACAAAATACACGGTTATGGTTAAAAACCAGGACGGCTTGGGGTTGCTTTTATACAAGATCGCCGATTGCGCACGGATGGGTTTTCATCCGTGCGCAATCGGCGATCCGCGCGGACGGTTTTTCGTCCGCGCAAAGGCGGGAGATGGAGAAGGGCAAAGCGGGCTGAGCTGTTTGACCCCGGGTTGTCCGACTTGAGGAAGGATAATCATGGCACGAGTGTTTAATTTCAGCGCCGGCCCGGCGGTATTGCCGGAGACGGTCCTGCAGCAAGCCGCAGCCGAAATGCTCGACTGGCACGGCAGCGGCATGTCGGTGATGGAAATGAGCCATCGCGGCAAGGAATTCATTTCGATCCACGCCGAAGCGGAAAAAGACCTGCGCGAACTGCTCGCCGTGCCGGCGAATTACAAAGTGCTGTTCCTGCAAGGCGGCGCGATCGCCGAGAACGCCATCGTCCCGATGAACATGCTGCGCGGGCGCAGCGTGGCCGATTATGTCAACACCGGCGAATGGTCGAAAAAGTCGATCAAGGAAGCGAAGAAATACTGCAAGGTGAACATCGCCGCGTCGAGCGAAGACAAGCAGTTCACCTATATTCCGCCGCAAGCGAGCTGGAAGCTGTCGCCGGATGCGGGCTACGTCCACATCTGTTCCAACGAAACCATAGGCGGCCTGGAGTATCACTGGGTGCCCGACACGGGCGCCGTGCCGCTGGTGGCCGACATGTCCTCGCATATCCTGTCGCGCCCGGTGGACATCAAGCGCTACGGCCTGATCTACGCCGGCGCGCAGAAGAACATCGGACCGGCCGGCTTGACCCTGGTGATCGTGCGCGAGGACCTGATCGGCCAGGCGGCGCCGTTCACTCCCTCCGCTTTCGATTACAAGCAGCAGGCCGAAGCCGATTCGATGTTCAATACGCCGCCGACCTACGCGATCTATATCGCCGGGCTGGTGTTCAAGTGGGCGAAAGCCCAGGGCGGCCTGGCCGAGATGGAGCGGCGCAACATCGCCAAGGCCAGGCTGCTGTACGACTACCTCGACCAGAGCAAGTTTTTCCTTAGCCCGGTGGAGCCGCGCGACCGCTCGCGCATGAATGTGCCGTTCAAGCTCAAGCACGAGGCG
This sequence comes from Pseudomonadota bacterium, assembly GCA_021811085.1. Taxonomy (GTDB): domain Bacteria; phylum Pseudomonadota; class Gammaproteobacteria; order Burkholderiales; family SG8-39; genus 2-12-FULL-64-23. The sequence continues at coordinate 2,478 of JAJZPQ010000108.1, forward strand.
TTGGACGAGGAATTCCTCAAGGGGGCGAAGGCGGCGGGCATGGTGCAGCTCAAAGGCCACCGCTCGGTGGGCGGCATGCGCGCCTCGATTTACAATGCGATGCCGATCGAGGGCGTGCAGCGCCTGGTCGCGTACATGCGCGAGTTCGAGGACCGGCATGGAAAATAGACATGCCTGAGCGCAAGCCTTTCGAAATCCTGGTGCTCAACAACATCGCCCAGATCGGGCTGAAGCGCCTTCCGGCCGAGCTCTATCACCTGGCCAAGGAAGCGGCGCATCCGGACGCGATCCTGTTGCGCTCGCAGGATCTGCACGAGATGAAGATACCCGCGTCGGTCAAGGCCATCGGCCGGGCCGGCGCCGGCACCAACAACATCCCGGTGAAGGCGATGAGCGAGCGCGGCGTACCGGTGTTCAATGCGCCCGGCGCCAACGCCAATGCGGTGAAGGAACTGGTGCTCGCAGGCATGCTCATTGCGGCGCGCAATCTCGCACCGGCGCTGGAATTCACGCGCGCGCTCCAGGGCGAAGACGCGGCGCTGGCCAAGCGCGTCGAGGAAGGCAAGAAGCAGTTCGCCGGCATGGAGCTGCCGCAGCATACGCTCGGGGTCATCGGCCTGGGCAAGATCGGCAGCCTGGTCGCCGACGCGGCGATCCACCTCGGCATGAACGTGCTCGGCTATGACCCGGAGATCACGGTCGACGCGGCGTGGAGCCTGCCGGCGCAGGTGAAGAAAGCGCATTCCATCGACGAGGTGCTCAAAGCCAGCCATTTCGTGACCCTGCACGTGCCGCTGCTGCCGCAGACGCGCAAGCTCATCAACGCGAAGAACCTGGAGCTGCTGCGGCCGGGATCCATCCTGCTCAATTTTTCGCGCGAAGGCATCGTCGACAGCGCGGCGGTGGTGCAGGCGCTGGCCGCGCACAAGCTGAAATATTACGTGACCGATTTTCCCGACAGCGAACTCGCCGCTGCGCCCGGGGTGATCGCGCTGCCGCATCTGGGGGCATCCACGCGCGAAGCCGAGGACAATTGCGCGGTGATGGTGGTGGACCAGGTGCGCGACTACCTCGAGCACGGCAACGTCGCGAACGCGGTCAATTTTCCCGACATGAGCATGCCGCGCGAATCGCCTTACCGCGTCGCGCTGGCCAACGCCAACGTGCCCAATATGGTGGCGCAGATTTCCGCTACCATCGCGAAGGCGGGGCTCAACATCCACAACATGCTGAACAAATCCAAAGGCGAAATGGCCTACACCCTAGTCGATGTCGACAGCGCGGCGACGCGCGAACTGGTGGCGCAGCTGGGCAAGATCAGCGGCGTGCTTGCGGTGCGTTACCTGCCGGTGCGGGATTGAATCGAATATGAACAAGGACCTCGCGAAACTACGTGCGCGCATCGACGCGCTAGACGCGCGCCTGGTGCGGGCGCTGAACCAACGTGCGCAGCTCGCGCATGCGGTGGGCAAGCTCAAGCAGGGCAAGCAGGTGTACCGGCCCGAACGCGAGGCCCAGGTGCTGCGCCGCATACTCGAATCGAATCCGGGTCCGCTGGGCAAGCAGGCGCTCGCGCGCGTGTATGCGGAAATCATTTCGGCCTGCCGCGCGCTGGAACAGCCGCTCGCGGTGTCCTATCTCGGTCCCGCGGGCACGTTCAGCGAAATGGCGGTATTGAAGCTGTTCGGCGGCGGTGTGCGCGCTCAGCCTTGCGCCTCGATCGACGAGGTGTTCCGCCAGGCCGAGACCGGCAGCGTCGATTACGGCGTAGTGCCGGTGGAGAATTCGAGCGAAGGCGCGATCGACCGGACGCACGACCTGCTGCTCAGCACGCCGCTGAAAATCTGCGCCGAGACCGTGCTGCGCGTGCGCCAGAACCTGATGTCCAAATCCGGTGCGCTCAAGAAAATCGTGCGTGTGTATTCGCACGCGCAATCGCTGGCGCAGTGCAACCAGTGGCTGAGCCGCAAGCTGCCCGATGCCGAGCGCATTTCCGTGGCGAGCAATTCCGAGGCGGCGCGCCTGGCGGCGCAGGATGCGGGCGCGGCGGCGATCGCCGGCGATATCGCGGTCGAGCGCCACGGCCTCAAGCTGGTCGCGCGCAATATCGAGGACGACCCGAACAACACCACGCGCTTCCTCGTGCTGGGCGACCACGATGCCGCGCCTTCGGGCAAGGACCTGACTTCGATCGTCATGTCCGCACCGAACCGGCCCGGTGCGGTGCACGCGCTGCTGACGCCGATCGCGAAACACGGCGTGAGCATGAGCCGGCTGGAATCGCGTCCGGCGCGCACCGGGCGCTGGGAGTACATGTTCTACGTCGACGTGCAGGGCCATCGCCAGGATCTCAAGGTGGCGAAGGCGCTGGGCGAACTGGAAAAAATCGCGCCTTTCCTCAAGATTCTCGGTTCCTATCCTGCTGCGGTGCTGTAACGGCTGCGCCCCAAACTTATGTCGGACATCATGGACCTTTGCGAGCAGTCTCCCGCCTACGTGCGCGCCATTGCGCCTTATCAGCCGGGCAAACCGATCACCGAGCTCGCGCGCGAACTCGGCCTGGACGAGCGCACGATCGTGAAGCTCGCGTCGAACGAGAATCCGCGCGGGGTATCGCCCAAAGCGCTGGCCGCGATCAAGGCGGCGCTGCCCGAACTAGGGCGCTATCCCGACGGCTTCGAACTGACGCAGGCGCTGTCGCGGCGCCTCGGCGTGCCGATGCAGCAGATCGTGCTGGGCAACGGCTCGAACGACGTGCTCGAGTTCGCCGGCATGGCGTTTCTCGCGCCGGGCCGCTCGGCGGTCTATTCGCAGCACGCATTCGCGGTCTATCCTCTGGCGACACAGGCGCGCGGGGCGCAGGGGATCGTGGTTCCGGCGAAGAACTACGGCCACGACCTGGAAGCGATGCTCGCGGCGATCCGGCCCGACACGCGCGTGGTGTTCATCGCCAATCCGAACAATCCGACCGGCACCATGCTCACCGCCGCCGAGCTCGAGTCCTTCCTCGTGCGCGCGCCGAAGAACGTGGTCGTGGTGGTGGACGAGGCCTATAACGAATACCTCGACCCGGCATTGCGCTGCCCCAGCATCGCCTGGGTTGAACGCTTCCCCAATTTGATCGTGACGCGCACGTTCTCCAAGGTCTACGGCCTTGCTGGCCTGCGCGTGGGCTACGCCGTCTGCCGCGCCGAGATAGCGGATCTGCTCAACCGCGTGCGCCAGCCGTTCAACGTCAACAACCTCGCGATCGTCGCCGCTGCGGCGGCGCTGACGGACGACGATTTCCTGCGCCAGAGCTACGAGCTCAACGTCGCGGGCATGGCGCAGCTCAAGGCCGGGTGCAAGCGCCTGGGCGTGGCCTGGATACCCTCGTCCGGAAATTTCCTTACCGTCGAAATTCCGCGTGCGGGCGCGGCGAGCCAGGCGGGCGCCGTATTTCAGAAGTTGCTGCGGCTGGGCGTGATCGTGCGCCCGCTCGCCGGCTACGACATGCCCGATCACCTGCGGGTCACCATAGGCCTGGCCGAGGAGAACACGCGCTTCCTCGACGCGCTGCAAGTAGTGCTCAAAGGTTAGACGCGTGGCAGGGGCCCGCTTCAATACAGTAGTCATATTCGGCGTCGGCTTGATCGGCGGCTCGTTCGCGCTCGGTCTCAAGGCTGCCGGCGCGGCGAAGAAGGTCATCGGTCTCGGCCGCAATCCGGCGAATCTGGCACATGCGCTGGAACTCGGCGTCATCGACGCAGCCAGCACCGATCCGTCTGTCGTCGCCGGCGCCGACCTGGTATTGATTGCGACGCCGGTGGGCCAGATGGGCGCGGTCCTGCGCGCGATCGCGCCGCATCTGACGCCGCGCACGGTCGTGACCGACGGCGGCAGCACCAAACAGGACGTGGTGGCGCTTGCCTACCGCATGCTCAAGGGGCGCGCGGCACAGTTCGTGCCCGGTCACCCGATCGCCGGCGCCGAGCACAGCGGCGTCGCGGCGGCGCGCGCCGATTTGTATCAGAAGCGCAAAATAGTGCTGACGCCGCTGCCCGAGAACAGCGCGCGCAGCGTCCGCAGGGTGCGCGCCGCGTGGAAGCTGTGCGGCGCCAGGCTGTATCAGATGCAGCCGGCGGAACACGACCGCGTGTTCGCCGCGGTGAGCCATCTGCCGCATCTTTTGTCGTTTGCGCTCGTCGACCAGGTCGCACGCCATCCCAACGGCAAGCAATTGTTCGACTATGCGGCCGGCGGCTTTCGCGACTTCACCCGCATCGCCTCCAGCCATCCGGAAATGTGGCGCGATATCTGCGTCGCCAACCGCAAGGCCTTGCTCACCGAACTCGCCGGCTATCAGCGCGAGCTGGCCGAAGTGAAGCAGTTGTTGCGCAAGGGCGACGCGGCCGGGCTGGAACAGGTGTTTGCGCGCGCGCGCGCGGCGCGCGGCAAATGGCTGAAGAAGCAGCAATGACGCGGCTTTTGGGCTGATCGCGGTCGAGGCGCGCGTGGAATTTCTCGATCTCGCACCGATCCGCCGCGTCGCCGGCACGGTCAAGCTGCCCGGTTCGAAAAGCATTTCCAATCGCGCACTGCTGCTCGCCGCCTTGGCCGAGGGCGAGACGCGCATCCTCGACCTGCTCGATTCCGATGACACCCGGCACATGCTCACGGCCTTGCGCCAACTCGGCATCGACTGCGCGCCCGAGGGCCCGGCGCTGCGCGTGCGCGGCGCGGGCGGCGTGTTCAAGGTGAAATCGGCCGAACTGTTTCTCGGCAATGCGGGCACCGCGTTCCGGCCGCTCACGGCGGTGCTGGCGCTATGCGGCGGGGACTATCGTCTTTCCGGCGTCGCGCGCATGCACGAGCGGCCGATCGGCGATCTGGTCGATGCCTTGCGCGGCCTGGGCGCTGCCATCGATTACTCCGGTGCCGCCGGTTATCCGCCGCTGCACATCAAGCCTGCAGCGATCAATCCAAACGCAACAGTAAGCGTGCGCGGAGACGTGTCGAGCCAGTTCCTGACTGCGCTGCTGATGGCCTTGCCGCTCGCCGGCCGGCAGACCACCATTGCCGTCGAGGGCGAGCTGATTTCCAAACCCTATGTGGAAATCACGCTGAACACGATGCGCCGCTTCGGCGTCGAGGTCGCGCGCACGGGCTGGAGCGCGTTTACCATCCCCACGGGCGCAGGTTACCGCAGTCCGGGCGAACTCTGGGTGGAAGGGGACGCCTCGTCGGCTTCCTACTTTCTCGCCGCGGGAGCCATCGGCGGCGGGCCGGTGCGGGTCGAGGGCGTGGGCCGCGCGAGCATTCAGGGGGACGTGCGCTTCGCCGAAGCGCTGGAGCAAATGGGCGCGCGCATTGCCATGGGCGAGAACTGGATCGAGGCCAGCGCGCCGGCGGGCGGGAAACTGCGCGCGATCGATGCCGACTTCAACCATATTCCCGACGCGGCCATGACCATCGCAGTAGCGGCGCTGTTCGCCGACGGCCCCTGCACCCTGCGCAACATCGGCAGTTGGCGCGTGAAGGAAACCGACCGCATTGCCGCCATGGCCACGGAATTGCGCAAGCTGGGGGCAAGCGTGGAGGAGGGCGCGGACTTCCTGCGCATTACGCCTCCGGCCTCGGGTCTCGCATCAGGTGTCGCCGTCGATACTTACGACGATCATCGCATAGCCATGTGTTTTTCGCTGGCGGCCCTGGGTGGCGTACCGGTGCGCATCAATGATCCGCAGTGCGTGAACAAGACCTTCCCGGAATATTTCGAGGTGCTATCCCAGATCTCGCGTTAAAGTACACGCGAACTTTCCGAAAATAGGCATCATGGCAATTCGATCCGAAAATGCCGTAGATAGGTTCGTCACGCGCTGGCAATCCGCCAGCGGCTCGGAGCGAGCGAACTATCAGCTTTTCGTGCATGAGTTGTGCACCCTGCTCGAACTGCCCACACCGGACCCCGCACGCGAGGACACGCGCGACAACGCCTACGTGTTCGAGCGCCGCATTACTTTTCGCCACGGTGACGGAACCGAGTCGCCCGGTTTCATCGATTGCTACCGCCGCGCGACGTTCGTGCTCGAAGCGAAGAAGGTCAAGCAGGCCGGGGGCAAGGGTTTCGACGATGCGTTGCTGCGCGCCCGTGGCCAGGCCGAGCAATATGCCCGCGCGCTGCCGGCGGCGGAGGGCCGCCCGCCGTTCCTACTGGTGGTCGATGTCGGCAACGTGATCGAGCTGTACGCCGAATTCACGCGCTCCGGCGCCACCTACACGCCCTTTCCCGACCCGCGTTCGCATCGCATCCAGCTTGCCGATCTGCGCGACGAAGCCACCCGCCAACGGCTGCGCGCGGTGTGGCTTGATCCGCTGTCGCTGGACCCGACGCGACTATCGGCCAAGGTTACGCGCGACGTGGCCGAGCGGCTGGCCGAAGTGGCCCGCGTGCTTGAAGCGGCCGGGCACGCGCCCGAGGTCGTCGCGGGCTTTCTGAGCCGCTGCCTGTTTTCGATGTTCGCCGAGGACGTCGGCCTGCTGCCCAAACGCGCGTTCGTCGATCTGCTCGAAAGCCTGAAAGACA
>JAJZPQ010000030.1 GCA_021811085.1 Pseudomonadota bacterium
GATCTCGGCGATTGCGGCATACATGCCGGCGCCGCCGGCGCCGATCACCAGCACATCGCTTTCAAGTCGGATCATTTCGCGATTTCACAAAGTCCATGACATATACTAATGCAATTGACGGGAAGGAGACGATTGATGGTAATGGCGAGTTTTACCGCATTGACCGAAGGCGAGGTCTACGTGCCTGGTCTGCCGAGTGAATATGTGGCCGAGCGTTACGGCATTGCGCCGGATCAGATAGCGAAACTGGGTTCTGCCGAAAACCCGCATGGCGCCTCGCCCAAGGCGAGGGCGGCGGTGGAAGCGGCGCTGGGGCGGCTCGATCTGTATCCGGACTGGACCGCGCGCCGGCTGCGCGAGGCAATTGCGCAGAAGTACGGTTTCGACGCCGACAACGTGGTGTGCGGTTCGGGCGAGACCGAAGTCATTTCAATGGTGATCCGCGCCTTTGCCCGGCCGGATGCACCGGTGATGATGCATGATCCTTGTTTCCCGCTGTACCGCATTTACTCGAATTGCGAGGGTCGGTGTCCCGTGTTCACGCCGACGGGCAAGGATTTCGATCCGCTGGTCGACCAGTACATCGAGAACCTGAGGAAGCTAAAGCCCCGCATCGCTTTCATTACCAATCCGCACAACCCGAGCGGCCGGCTGATCGACGAAGCCGGCGTGCGCCGTATTTGCGATGCGGCTAGCGAAGGCACGCTGATGGTTCTGGACGAAGCCTATATTCACTACAGCGAAACCGAGTTCGGCATGCAGTTGCTGCGCGACTACCCGAATTTGATCGTGCTGCGCACTTTTTCCAAGGCATTCGGACTCGCCGGGTTGCGCGTCGGCTTCGGCATCTCCGCCAATCCGCGGCTGATCCTGCCGCTGCGCAATATCAAGCCTACCTGGAACATGGGTCAACTGCAGATCGCCGGCGGTGTTGCCGCGATCAATGACGACGAGCATGTACGACGGGCGGTAAAGACCGTGGTCGAGATGCGCGCCTATGTGGCCGAGCGGCTAGCGACCGTGCCCGGTTTTCGCATGGTGCCGGGCTCGCGCGCCAATTTCTTCCTTACCGAGATCTTGGCGCCGGAGTTGGATTCGACCACGGTGTTCGAAGAACTGCTCAAGCGCGGCGTGATCGTAAAAAACGGAGCCGACATCCCGGGGCTCGGCAGCCGTTATCTGCGCGTCGACGTCAATCTGAAGAGGCACATGGACCGCTTCGTTTCGGCTTTGGCCGATATTCGCAGCGCGTAAGGGGCGTTGGTGGCAGCGAACAGAATGCTCATCGGCATCGATGTCGGTGGCACGTTCACCGATGCCGTCGTGCTCGATGCCGCGGGCAGCAAGGTGCTGCTCGCGTTCAAGCTGCTGTCGACGCAGTCGGATCCGGGCACTGCGGTCATCACGGCGCTGCGGCGCATCGACGGCGAAATCGGCGTGCGCGATGCACTGGTCTGCCACGGCACCACCGTCGGCACCAACATCCTGATCGAGAAGAAAGGGGCAAGGGTCGGTCTGGTGGCAAGCGCGGGCTTCACCGACGTGATCGAATTGCGCCGGCAGAACCGCCCGACGCTCTATGATCTATCGGTGCGGGTGTCGGAACCGCTGGTGCCGCGGCAACTGCGTTTCGGCGTGAGCGAGCGCATGGACGCCGCGGGGCAGGTGGTCAAACCGCTGGAAGACTTGGCGGAGCTTGCCGGCCGCTTGCGCGGCGCGGGTATCGAATCCGTCGCCGTCGCTTTCCTGCACTCGTATGCAAACCCGGCGCACGAGCAGCAGGTCGTGCGCGCGCTGGAGCAAGCGCTGCCCGGGGCGTTTGTCACGGCGTCCAGCGACGTCTGCCCGGAATTCAGGGAATTCGAGCGCACCAGCACCGCAGTGGTAAACGCCTATATCGGCCCCGCGGTCGGCCGCTACATACGCGCCATCGCGGCCGAGGCGCGCGGCATGGGCGTGCAGGACCTGATGATCGTCAAGTCCAACGGCGGACTGACTTCGCCGGAAAACGCGGCACGTTACCCCGTGCACCTGATCGAGTCCGGTCCGGCCGCAGGCATGATCGCTACGGCAGCCTATGCGCGCGCGACCGGACGCAAGCATGTGATTGCTTTCGACATGGGCGGCACGACCGCGAAAGTCGGAGTGGTGCAGGACTACAGCCCGAAGGTGACCGATGAGTTCCTTGCAGACCAGCTGGTCAACGGGCGCAACGTCGGCGGCTATCCGATCCGCAGCGCGGTGCTCGATATCATCGAGATCGGCGCCGGCGGCGGCAGCATCGCCTGGATCGATGCGGGCGGGGTATTGAAGGTCGGGCCGCACAGTGCCGGGGCGAGTCCGGGTCCGGCGTCCTATGCGTGCGGCGGCATGCTCCCGACCGTGACCGACGCTCATGCGGTGATCGGCACCTTGAGCCAGGAGACGTTCGCGGGCAGCGGCGTCAGCTTCCGCCGCGAGCACGCCGTGCAGGCGATCGCAGTGCATATTGCGCAGCCGATGGGTTGGTCCGTCGCCAGGGCGGCGCATTCGATCATTGAACTTGCAGTGGCCAATATGACCGAGATGGTGCGCCTGGCCACCGTGCGCCGCGGTCTCGACCCGCGCGCGTTTTCGCTGCTGGCCTCGGGCGGCGCCGGTCCCTTGCACGCTGCCTGGGTCGGCGCCGAGGCCGGGACGAAGGAGGTGATCGTTCCGCCGTTCCCGGGCATGTTTTCAGCGCTCGGCGCTGTTCTGGGCGAGGTGCGGCACGATCTGTCGCAGACGCTGCTGTGCGCGGTGCGCGAGCTGCGGCCGGAGGCGCTCGCGGGCGCGTTCGCGCGGCTGAAGGAGAAAGCGGATGCGCTGCTCGCGCAGGAGCCGCAAGGCATTGGCCAGCCGGCCTTCATTCGCTTCGCGCATCTGCGCTTCGCAGGTCAGCTGTTCGAATTGCGCGTGCCGCTGGGGGCGCTGCACGAGATTATGCCTGCTCCGGCGGAACTGGAGCGGGCTTTCCGCGCGCTGTACCTGTCCGAATTCGGCTTCGATCTCACGCAGTCGGCGGTGCAGCTGGTCAACTTGCATCTGGTGGCATCGCTGCCGATGGGCGGAGCGGCGGCGGGCATATTCCTGGGCGCAAAGACATCCAGCGCCGCGGCGCGGCCGTATCGGCTGCAGACCTATCTGCGCGCCGACGGCGGCGAGGTAGACTTGCCGGTCTACCGCACGGCCGAATGCATCGGCGCAGAACTCACGGGACCCTTGCTAATAGAACACTCCGGTTCCACGGTCTGGGTGCGTGACGGGCAGCGCGCCAGGATCGGCGCGGACGGCGGCGTTGTGTTTCAAATCCAGGGCGGGTGCAAGCCGGATGCGGCGGCGAATCCTGCACGGGCAAGCAGCATCCTGGATCAGGATCCGGTCACGTTCGAGGTGGTCAAGAGCGCGCTCTATGCGATCTGCGCCGAGATGAAGAGCGTAATCATGCGCACTTCATTTTCGCCGCTGCTGAGCCTTTCCGCCGATCTGTCCTGCGTCGTGCTCGACCGCGACTGCAATGTGATCGCGCAGGGCGTCGACATTCCGGTGCATCTCGGTGCCGCGCGCTTTACCGCGCAGGCCGCGGTCAGGGCGTTTCCACAGGGCGGCTGGCGCGAGAAGGATGCGGTATTGCTTAACGATCCCTACGAGGGGGGTACGCACCTGCCGGACATGTCGCTGCTGACGCCGGTGTTTGCCGATGCGACCCTTATCGGATTCGTGCTGAGCCGCATCCACTGGCCGGATATCGGCGGCATTGCCGCCGGCAGCTCCAGCGTGTGCGACGAGATCATCAAGGAGGGGCTGCGCGTGCCTCCGGTGAAAATCATCGAGGCCGGCGTCCTGCGCGAGGATGTGCTGCGGCTCATCCTTGCCAACGTGCGCGTGCCTGCGGACCGCAGGGGGGATTTTCAGGCGGCGCTGGCCGGGCACGCGCGCGCCACCGAGCGCATGCGCGAGCTGTGCGAACGCTACGGCAACGCTGTGGTGACCGCCGTCATGGCGGATACCCTGGACTACAGCCGCAGGCTGGTCGCGGCGCGCCTGACCGAACTGCCGGACGCCGATGTGTCGAATGAGGAAACCCTGGACGGCGACGGCATCGATGCCGATGCCGCGCCGGTGGTGAAGGTGCGCATCCGCAAAGTTGGCGCCACCATGTCCTTCGACTTTACCGGATCCTCCCCCTGCGTGCGCGGTCCGATCAATGCGCCGATTCCGATCACTTCTGCGGCGGTCTACTATACGCTGCTGAGTTTCGTCGGCGGCGACATCGCGCCGAATTCCGGCGTTTACTCTGGTATCGAGATCATCGCGCCGGAGGGCAGCGTCGTGCATGCGACGTACCCGGCGCCCGTCGTTGCAGCGAATACGGAAACTGCGAACCGGATGGTCGATATCCTGATGGGGGCGCTCGCCAAGGCTTATCCCGACCGGGTTGCGGCCGGGGCCTACGGCTCGGCCTGCGTTTATACTTTCGGCGGATTCGACCCTGTACGCAAGCGTGCGTTTGTGCACTATGAAACCATAGGCGGCGGCATGGGGGCGACCGCCGCAGGCGACGGCCCTGGCGGATTGCGCGTGCACATGGGCAACACGATGAATCTGCCGATGGAGGGCATCGAAGCGGCGCTGCCGGTGCAATTCGTGAATTATGAGCTCCTCCCCGAGAGCGCGGGCAGGGGGCTGCACCAGGGCGGCGGCGGCGTGCGCAAGACGTTCGAGACCCTGATCGACGGCATCGAAGCGTCGGTATTGGGCGAACGCACCCGCACGCCGGCGCACGGCGTCGCCGGCGGGGGCGAGGGCGGGCTGGCGCGGTTCCGGCTGATCGCACGCGCAGGCACATGCGAGCTTGCCGCCAAGAGCGGTCCGCATGTGCTCGCCAAGGGCGACCGGCTGGAAATGATGACTGCGGGCGGCGGCGGCTGGGGCCTGCCGCCAGGAACGGAAAACAAGGAGGACTGATCTATGCGTAGCGCAACGAATTCGAAATCTGCATTGCGGGTGGCCCTGCTGGTTCCTTCTTCCAACACGGTGATGGAGAATGACTTGCATGCCGCTCTGCCCAAGAATCAGTTCACCGTGCATACGGACCGCATGTACCTGGTGGAGACGACGCGGCAGGCGGAGCAGCGCATGATCGAGGAATACGCGCCGAGCGCCGCTGCCGATCTGGGCACGCTCGAGCCTGACGTCCTGGTGTTCGGCTGCACTTCGGCCGGTTCGCTGTTCGGGCTCGACTATGACGCCAAGGTGTGCCGCGAACTCGGCGAGCGGGCAGGCTGCCCCGCCATTGGCGTGATCTCCGCTGTTGCCGATGCGCTGGACCGGCAGGCCGCACGCCGACTTGCGGTGATTACCCCTTACAACGAGGATCTGACCAATTCGGTGGCGGCTGCCGTCTCCGCGGGACGCGAGATCGTGTGCGCATACGGCATGGGTATTACCAACAATGTTGAACTGGCCGATCCCGCGCCCGCGGACATCGTCGCTTTCGCGCGCGAAAAACTTGCGGGCAAGAAGTTCGACGGCCTGTTTGTGTCCTGCACGAATTTCCGCGCGTATGAGGCGCGCGCCGCTCTCGCCGAAGCGCTCGGCGTGCGCGTCGTCACCAGCAACAGCGCGGTAATCGAGGCGATCCAGCGGTTCCGCAGCAACGGCTTGCAGCGTGCGGCGCAAGCGGCCTGATTGCCGCCGCGCGGATTGGAAAAGCGCTGCGCATAGCAGCGTGCGCTCGCTTGACCACGAGGCATAATTAATGCAGTATTGCTCGCGAATTCAAGAATAAGAGCGGCTCGCGCCGCAGTCGCGAAGAACACCCCGAAACAACAACGAGGAGAAATTATGCGTAATTTTAGGAAACTGGCGACGGCAGTCGCCGCAGCACTCGCGTTGGCGCCGGCAGCGGCTTTGGCGCAGGATGCGGCGCCGGTGAAAATAGGCATCGTCACCTTCCTCTCCGGCCCGGCGGCTTCGCCTTTCGGCGTTCCGGCGCGCAACGCAGCCGAGGTGGTGACCGAGTTGCTGAACGCGGGCAAGGCGCCCGCGCCTTACGCCACCAAGGGTTTCGGCGGAGCGCCGATCCAGACGGTGATCATCGACGAGGCGGGCAGCACCACCACGCAGGTCACGGAGTACCGCAACCTGGTGCAGCGCCACAATGTCGACGTGGTGATTGGCTATGTCTCCAGCGGCAATTGCCTGGCGATCGCGCCGGTGGCTGAAGAACTGAAGAAGCTCACCAACTTTTTCGATTGCGGCACGGCGCGCATATTCGAGGACGGCAGCTACAAATACGTCTTCCGCACTTCGCCCACGCAGACCATGGACAGTGTCGGCGCGGCGCTGTACGTGCATGATGCCAAGCCGAAACTGAAGTCGATCGCCGGCCTCAACCAGAACTACGCCTGGGGTCAGGACTCCTGGGGCGATTTTGAGGCCTCGATGAAGCAATTGGTGCCTAAGGTGGAAGTCAAGACCTCGCAGATGCCCAAGCTGTTCGCGGGGCAGTACAACGCCGAGATCTCGACCCTGCTCGGAGCAAAGGCCGATGTGATTCATTCGAGCTTCTACGACGGCGACCTCGAAGCCCTGCTGCTACAGGCGGCGCCGCGCGGCCTGTTCAAGAAGAGCACAGGAATACTGAGTGCGGGCGAGACGGTCATACACAAGCTCGCGGCCCAGATCCCCGACGGCACCGTCATCGGCGCGCGCGGCCCGTTCGGCCCGTATGCGCCCAACAACGAACTGAACCGCTGGTTCAGCAAGGAATTCCGGGACCGCTACCAGGTTCCGCCGACCTATCCTTCCTATCAGATGGCACAGGCGATTCTCGGCGTCAAGGCGGCATGGGAGAAAGCGCAGGCAGCGAACGGCGGCAAGCGTCCCAGCAACGAACAAGTCGCTGCGGCGCTGGAGCACCTGAGCTTCGAAGGTCCCGGCGGCACGGTGAAGATGGCCAACGGCAAGGGCCACCAGTCGATCATGGAGACGGCCTATGGCATGAGCAAGGTCGTGGGCGGCAAGCTGACACTGACCAACATCAAGCGCTATCCCGCCGAAAAAGTTAACCCGCCCGACGGTGTGAAGGGCGCCGACTGGATCGCGAGCGGCTTCAAGAAATAGATTGGTCCGATAAACGGCTGCCCGGCCAGGGCAGCCGTATATATTCCCGGTTCCCCTCTTGGATCAGATCCCAGCCGTCATCGTCGACGGCATCTTCTATGCCGCCTGGCTGTTCGTCGCAGCGGTCGGCATGACGCTGATCTACGGCGTGATGAAGATTGTGAACCTCACGCACGGCAGCTTCTACGCGCTCGGCGCCTACGCCGCGGCCTCGCTCACCGGCGCCTGGCTGGCGAAAGGCTATCCGCCGATGCTGTCCTATGGCGTGCTGCTCGGTTCGGCGGTGCTCGTCAGCGTCATCGTCGCGCCGCTGATCGAGCGCGGCATCCTGCGCTTCATGTACGCGAAGGACGAGGTGGTGATCATGCTCATCACCTATGCGTTGTTCCTGATCCTCGAGGATACGATCAAGCTGATCTGGGGCGTCGACCCCTATTTCATCGCCGAGCCCTATGGCCTGCTCGGCAGCTTCGATGTTGGCGATCTGTCCTACCCAACCTACAATCTGATCCTGGTCGGGATCGCGCTGGCCGCGGGCATCGGCCTGACGCTGCTGCTGCGCGGCACGCGCATCGGCAAGCTGCTGCTGACGGTCATCCATGATCCGGAGGTGAGCCGGGCCATGGGCATCAACGTAGATCGCTTCTATCTGGTCACGTTCACCTTCGGCTCGATGCTGGCCGCGATCGGCGGCGCGTTCACCGCGCCTACGGTGTCGGTGGTGCCGGGCCTCGGCGTCGAGATCATCGTGCTGTCGTTCGCGGTGGTGGTGATCGGTGGATTGGGCAGCCTGCCCGGCGCCGCGCTGGGCGCGGTCATCGTCGGACTGGTGCGCTCGGCCACCATTCACTATGCCCCCGAGGTCGAGTTGTTCGTGATCTACTTTGTCATGGCGCTGGTGCTCGCGTTCCGGCCGCGCGGTCTGTTCAGTCTGGCCGAGCCGAGAAAAATATGAACCGCGACCGTACCCTGCCCATACTTGGCGCAGTCATGCTGGTCGTGGTTCTGGCTGGTCCGCTGCTGCCGCAATGGGCCTTGTTCCTGGTCACGATCGCGATCGCCAAGGGACTGGTCGCGCTGGGCCTGATGCTGCTGCTGCGCGCCGGGCTGGTGTCGTTCGGCCAGGCGCTGTACTACTGCATCGGCGCCTATACCGCCGGCAGCGTCGGCCGGTTTTTCAATGTCGGCGACATGCTGGTGCAGATGATCGCGGGCGCCGCCGTCGCCGCGCTGGTGGCCTTCATCCTCGGATTTCTGCTGGCGCGCTATCGTGGCATATTCTTCGGCCTGCTGAGTCTGGCGCTGTCGATGATTCTTTACGGCCTGCTGGTCAAAAGCGAAGCGCTGGGCTCGACCGACGGCTTCAACGTCCTGCCCTCGACGGTGCTGGGCATTCGCCCCTCGGAAGCATGGGTGCGCTACGTCGTCGCGGCCGTAGGCTGCGGCGTGGCCCTGCTCGCAACTGCACTGGTGTATCGTTATCTGCGTACGCCACTGGGGCAGCTTGCGCCGGCGATCAAGGACAACGAAATTCGCGTCGAATATATGGGCACCTCCGTGCGCAATGCGATTCACGCCATGTATGTGATCGCCGCCGCGCTGTCGGGCATCGGCGGCGCGCTTGCGGCGACGACCGTGGGCCACATCGATCCGGACATGGCGTACTGGACCACCTCGGGCGAGTTCATCTTCATCACCATTCTCGCCGGCACCGGCAGCGTGGTCGCGCCGTTCCTCGGCGCGGCGATATTCGGCATCATCCATACGGTCGCATTCGATCTTTCGCCCAATACCTGGCAGATGTCGCTCGGCACTGCGCTGCTGCTGCTGATCGTGTTCCTGCCCGATGGCCTCTGGTCGCTGTTCACCCGGCGCAAGGCAGCCTGAGATGGCAGTCGTACTGGACGCGCGGGATCTGAACAAGCATTTCGGCGCGATCACCGCGGCGATGAACATCAATGCCGCGATCGAGCAGGATTCGGTGGTCGGCCTGATCGGCACCAACGGCGCCGGCAAGACCACGTTCATCAACATGATCACCGGCTATATCAAGCCCGATACCGGCAGCATCGTCTATCAGGGGCGCGATATCACCGCGCTGTCGCCGCGCGAGATCACGCGCGCGGGCATCTGCCGCTCGTTTCAGATTCCGCAGCTCTACAGCTCGCTCAGCGTGTTCGAGCACATGATGATGGGCCTGGGCGTGGTGCTGCGCAACGCCGGACTGGGCGGATACTTTTCGCGTGGAAGGCCGAATGTGCCCGGGCACGACGCGCCGGCCGAGGAGGTGGCCGAGCGCATACTCAAACGCTTCGGTCTTTCCGGCTACCGCGACAAGAATGCGCAGGTGCTGCCGGGCGGGGTGCGCAAGCTGCTCGACATCGCGCTCACCATGGTCGCCAAGCCGACGATCCTGCTGCTCGACGAGCCCACCAGCGGCGTCTCGGCCGAGGAAAAATTCGGCATCATGGACATGGTGATGAGCGCGGTGAAGGCGGAAGGCGCGACCGTACTGTTCGTCGAGCACGACATGGAAGTCGTGAGCCGCTTCGCGCAGCGGGTCATCGCATTTTACGACGGCCGCATTATCGCCGATGCGCCGCCCGAGATCGCGCTCACCGACCCCGAGGTCAAGCGCTTCGTGGTCGGCGGTGCGCTGCACCGCCTGGATGAACAGCAGGCCGCGCCCCATGCTTAGCGTGCAGAAACTCAATGTGGCGATCCAGTCGGTGCAGATCCTGCGCGACGTTTCGCTGGAACTGCCGACCGGGACCATGGCCGGCCTGATCGGACGCAACGGCGCGGGCAAAACGACGCTGATGCGCAGCATTATGGGCTTGCTCAAGATCGGCAGCGGCGCGATCCAATTCAACGATGCCGACCTGATCGCGGCGCCCACCCATGCGCGCACGCGCCTGGGCATAGGTTATATGCCCGAGGATCGCCGCCTGATCCCCGATCTCACCATCGAGGAGAACGTGCTGGTGCCGGCCTGGGCGGCGCGGTTTCCCGACGCGCAGGCGCGGCTGGAAAAGACCTATCAGATGATTCCCGAGCTGCGCCAGTTCGCGCCGCGCAAGGGTCTGCAGCTTTCCGGCGGCCAGCAAAAGCTCGCCGCGCTGGGGCGCGCGCTGATGTGCGGCACCAAACTGCTGCTGCTGGACGAGCCGTTCGAAGGCGTGGCGCCGGCGCTGGCGCAGCGCCTGGTCGAGGTCGTCGCCGATCTCAAGAAGGAGGGGATGTCGGTCATCCTGTCCGAGTCCGACCTGCAGCATTCCGAGCGCATGGTCGACAAGATCATCGTCATCGACCGCGGCTCGATCACTTCGATCAAATGAGCGCGCGCCGGCCCCCGGGCTAATCGTCCGCGGCAGGCGCCAGGTAGTTGGCCGGAACGTCGGCGCCGTTGATCGGCACGCCCAAGGCGGCGCGCCCGCACTCGTTTCCGGCCTCGTCGCGATAGACCAGTTCATTGGTGTCGAAATCGTATTCCGGATGCCGGGGCTGGTTCCATTGATCGAGGAAGTGCATGTAGAAAGGGATATACAAGCCCTGACGCGGATTGTGGTGCTGCAGCGCGAATACGTATTCGGGCTGATGCTTCACCTCGAAACCGGTATGACAATGCTGCACCCAGACGTGGTCGCCCAGAACGATGACTTTCCAGAACGGTTCCTGCTCGTAGAATTTCAGCGTGATTTTTTTGCCCGCCTTGCGCAATTCCGCGAGGCAGGCGATGCTGGCTTCGATCTCCTTGTGAAAGGACAGCAGGGTGATGTCCGGCGGCAGCGAGTCGACGCGGCGGCGCAATCCCTTGCCCACCGGATTGACCAGCATCACGCGAATTTCGTAGGCGGATTGGAGTGCGCCGCGCAACAGGCTGCGGTCTTCGACGAAGGTGTCATATCCGGTCAGCGTCAGGATGAAGGCATCGCGCGCCGCCGATAGCCGCTTCACCAGCGCGCGTTCGCGCCGCCGCGACAACCAGCCGCGCCGGTGGTTGCGCGCGTAGGCGAGCGCGGTCAGTTTTGCCATGGCCACTTGTTGCCGATGGTCCCACACGATCTTGGCGAAATTGAACAGCAGCACCATGACCGAAGCCATGCCTATTTCCGTCGCCAGCAGCAGATTCGCGTCTTTCTCCACCAGCGGCCACCATTGGTAGAGAATATATCCGGCCGCCTGCGGCAGCGAAAACGCGATGGCCACCGCGAGCATGGTGATGATCCCGTGCGAAAAGATTTGCCGCAAACTAAGCAGCAGGCCCTGAGGCCGGGTGCTGTCGTGCATCATGGTGATCTCCGAATCCATTGGCGACGGAAATGCGCGCTGAGGCGCGCGCCGCCGTGTGCCTCAGCGCGCGGGGGCGCAGCCTGCGAACAGCGCGCTGCAAATAGAAAAACGCCCGCAACTTGCGTGCGGGCGCAAAACCGGCACGGCCATCAGGGAGGGAGGTGCTACTTCTTGACCGGCCGGGTAAAGCTGTAAACCTTGGTAAAGCCGAGAATGTCGGTGATCAGCAGCAGGACAAACACGAACACCAGGGCGCCGATGAATTCACCGCCTGCCGGCAGCGCGTCGATCTTGCCGGCGACGGTGGCCACTTCGTCGTCGCTCAGTGCGTCGACGCGCGCCTTGGCCGCAGCCGCGGTCACGCCATTTTTCTCCAATCCGGCGCGCACGTCCTCGCGCTCGAGGTAACGTTGCAGCCTTTGCCGGGCGGAGCCGCTTTGGTTTGCGGCAGCAACGCTATAGGTCGATATCATCGCCGCCTGCGCCGGTGCGATGGGCAATTCAAAATAGCACAGGCTGACGATCAAAAATCGGATCAGGTTTTTTTCAAAAGTGTTCATGGCAGCTTCTCGCTTTCAGATTGGTCAGACGAGCCGGCAGCTGTCGGCGTCATAGGTGCAGCAGCAGGCTCAGGATGAAGAATGTTCCGGCGAAGGCTCCGGTCAGTACCATTAGATGGTAGAACGCGCGCGGAGCGAGGCTGTCCAGCCAGTATTTGCCCGCGATCAGGGCAAGCACGCCAACCCCAAAATAGTAGAGGCTGGCCGGCTGATTTTGCTCGATCTGATCGAGGATCCAATACAGCCAGCCGCCGGGTTTGAGCAGGTTCCAGGCGATACCGGCGACGCCGGTCCACATGAGGCCGTTGAGCAGCAGCGAGGTCAGCCACTCGAATGATCCTTTGGCCCGGTATTCCATGGCAGCCTCGACAGCGGTTGCGCGTTTCATGAGCGTGCGACCACGGTGCCGTCGACGACGCGCACGCGCTCGCCGACCGTAACTGCGGGCGCGCTGGGCTGCGACACCGTGCGGAACGAACCGTCGTCCATATGTACCGTCACACGGTAGCTGTAGTGCTTCTTCACGTTCTTTTCGATTTCGTTGCCGGCGAACGCACCGCCGGCGGCGCCGAGGATAGTCATCGCGGTGTTGCCATTGCCGCGGCCGATTTGATTTCCGACCACGGCGCCGGTCACGCCGCCCGCGACTGCGCCGAGGCCGGTGGCATCGCCCCTGAGGGCGATCGCATGGATCGATGCGACGGTGCCGCAGGCAGCGCAGGTATTGGCGTAGGCCGCGAGTTTTGGTCCAGACTCATGACTCAGGCGCGCTGCCGGCGCGCCGGCTGGCGCCGCTGTCGATACGTCGGCTTTGTCAGAATGGGCGTTCGGCAATAGTCCGCCGATCGCCGCGGCCCCTACCAGGCTTACCACCATCACGGATGCGGCGGCGCCCAATATGAGCGGGTGTGTCTTGCGGATACCGGTAACTTCCATGGCGACTCTCCTTCATCTGTAGATTCACGCCCAGCTGCCGCGACCAGCCGCGCTTGCCAGATTTCTTGTTGCAGCTGAGCGTCGTGCTGTTTTCCTTTGCAAGCGCCATGCCAGAAATAGTTTCCTCTGCTTCATCAATGCCTTATGTCGTTTGGCTGGACTGGGACGTGTGTGCTCGCGAGGAAGATATGTAGTCAATCCACGACAAGCAACTCGGGTGACATCGCGCAAATTGTTGAATCGCCGAGGTTTTGTCCTGTCGTTAAGCGGCGACATGGCGCAACCAAGAAGCGCCAATGGGGGCGGCGTGCTATTGCAGCGGGAGCAGGGCCCCTTGCGGGGCCCCTCTTGAGCGGACTACTGAAGTGCGGCAGCAATCGCTGCAATCTGGTCCGGCGTGAGCTTGATCGCCGTGCCGGTGCTTGCATTGAACAGGGTGTTCATCGAACTGACGTTGGCAATGCCGGTGGCGATCAGCGCGGCAGTTGTGCCCTGTTTGTCCGACGCACCCAACGCGCCGTGGCAGCCGCTGCAATACTGCGTGTACAGCGCGGCACCGTCGATCGCAGCGGCATTAGTCGTCGCGGTCACCTCGGCCGAGGCGGCGCTTTCACCAAGGGCATTCACTGCCGTGACGATGAAGAAATAGGTGCTGCCGTCGGCCAGTCCAGTCTGAACGTAGGGGCTGGTCGCGGCGGAGACTTTCGTACCCGTCGCGGTAGTCACCCCCGCGGTATTGGACCAATAGACGTTGTAGGAAGTCGCGCCCGAAACCGCGGACCAGGACAGCGTCACTTGCTTGGCGCCGCCGCTCGCGCTGACCCCGCTCGGTGCCGCCGGAACCGCTGCAGCCGCCGCATTGGTGGTCGCGCTCGCCTGCACCGAGGGACTGCTCTCGCCCGCGCCATTGACCGCGGTGACGATATAGAAGTAGGTGGTGCTCGCGTTGAGTCCAGTATGCACGTACGGGCTGGTTACTGCCGCGATGCGCGTCCCGGTCGAGGTCGTCACGCCGGACGAGGTCGACCAGTATAGGTTGTACGAATTTGCTCCCGTGACGGCGGGCCAGGAGACGGTTACCTGGCTGTCGCCGCCGGCGGCGCTGACGCCGGTCGGGGCGGTCGGGACGCTTGGCGGCGGCGCATTGGCGGCAAGCGTAGTCGCGGCCACCTGGACGGAGGCGGGACTCTCGCCCGCGCTATTCACCGCGGTGACGACGTAGAAGTAGGTCGTGGCGTCGCTGAGCCCGGTTTGCACCGCCGGGCTCGTCACAGCGCTGATCTTCGTGCCGTTGGCGGTGGTGACGCCGGACGTTGTCGACCAGTAAAGATTGTACGAAGTTGCCCCGCTGACTGCCGGCCAGGATACGGTGGTTTGTTTGGTGCCGCCGGTGGCTGTCACGCCTGTCGGTGCGGCGGGAATTGTCGGCGCGGGCGTCGTGGCACTGGTGGTTGCCGAGACCGTGGCCGACGGGGGGCTCCTGCGATGGTCGTTCAGCGCCCTGACCATGAAGTAGTAGGTGGTATTTGCGGCCAGGCCCTTCAGCACGAACGGGCTGGTGACGTTCTTGACCTGTTTCGCATCTGTGTCTTCGCTATCCTCCTCCTGGGCGACGGCGGATCTGGTCGCGTAGAACAGGTTATAGGATGTCGCGTTGGGGACCGGATCCCAGGAAACGGTCACTTGGCCGTCGCCGCCCGTGGCGGTCACGCCGGTCGGCGCGCCCGGACGCGGACCCGGTTTGGGCAGGTCGTTGTCGTTGTCGGTGAAATTCCCGCCCTCGACGTCTTTGACCTGGGCCGTGAATAGGACGGCATCGGTGGTCGAGTTGGTGATCGTGAGGGTGCCGTTGGACAGCGTGACTTTCACATTGTCGAACACGGCGTCCAGACCGGCATGGTCCGCAGTATAGGTGCCGGTTACCGGATTGACGTTGCTTGCGTTGAACGCGGCGAGCAAGGGCTGGAGTTTTGCCTGCAGGGTCGCGACCGCGTTCGGCATGCCTGCTTTGATCTTGCCGATCGTGGCCGGATCGGGTTTGTCGAATACCGATGCTGGATCATCCACACCGGCGGCATTTGCCAGCGCAACGCCGGACAGCGGATTGATGTTGGCGGTGCCAGGCTTATCCGCGAAAGAAAACAAGGTGCGGTTTACTCCGTCCGCGGTCCCGGTCGCTTTCAGCAGAAAAGGGGCCTGCATGTCCGAGACGTCGATGGAGAACGAGCCGTCGCTCGCGATGACCGTGGTCTTGTCCTTGCTTGTCGCAGAGGAATCTCTGAGCGTCACCTGTCCGGCTAAGGGGGAGCCTGTGGCGGCTACGCCGCTGACCGTTTGCGACGAAATGCCGCTGCCGCTGCCGCCGCCACCGCTGCCGCAGCCGGCGATCAGTGCGCCGATGAGCAGCAGGCCGAGCATGGCGATTGCGGCGCTGCCTCGTCGCAGCAGTTCGCCTTTTAGGTAGCTTACTTGCCAGGATCTGCTCGATCCATCCGGTAAATATTGTCGCATTTGAATCTCCTTTTGCTTGTAGCGCGAGCTTGACGTTGCCTGTTGCCGCAGCTTTGTGGCGACGCTGCGGGCGTTCAGGGTTTAGGTGGAACCGGGACGGAAGACGCTGGCGCCGATGGCGGGCGGGCTTCCCCCGCCTATGCATATGCAATCGCTGTGCCAGAATGACTTATGCTATTAGGATCAGCGTCTTGCTTTGACGGTGCCGGTTCCGGCCGGCGTTGCTGGAGCTGCGTCTGTCGCCGTACCCCGACGCCCTTGCAGCGCAGGCGGCACGATCGGCGGTGGCGGCGGTTCAGCGTCCAGTGCGCCGAGTGCAGTAATCCCTTCCGTCCTTCCAGCCTTGCACCAGGGCGGCGTCGCCCCTGGGATGCTGCGCCGGATGCGCGGAAGCATGACGCGCAGACTCGCAGCCGGCGGTGAAGCCGCGCTTGTATTCGGGCGGGAAACCAGAAAGATTGATGGTGTCGGTCACGCGCGCCGGATCCTCCGCGCCCGGACGCAGCGAGGTGGAGGCGCAGCCGGCGAGGATCGCGCCAAGCGACAGCGACAGGATCTGTCGCCAGGCGGCTAGCGGCTTCTTCATTTCGATGCTGGGTGCGGTGCAGTCCATGCATGAGCGAAAGCAAAGCGCATGCCCGCTGCCTTGTTCCCGCGTCAAGCCGTTTGCGATTTGAACTTTCCCGGGTCGAGGCCGTGGCGCTCGAGCAATTTGTAGAATTCGGTGCGATTACGCTGCGCAAGCTTGGCGGCCTGCGCGACATTGCCTTGGGTGATCTTCAGGATGCGTACCAGGTAGTCGCACTCGAACGCACGCTTCGCCTGGTCGAGCGGGGTCAGGCCGCTGGAAGCCTGGTTCAATGCGCTTTGCACCAGGGACGCCGGGATCACGCCATTGGTGCACAGGGCTACCGTCTGCTCTACCACGTTTTGCAGCTGCCGCACGTTGCCCGGCCACGGTGCCGCCACGAGTTGCTCCAAAGCCTCGGGGGCAAAGCCGTTGACGTCCTTGCGATAGCGCGCCGCGACCTGCTGCAGGAAATGCAGTGCGAGCGGGACAATGTCTTCCGGCCGCTGCGCCAGCGCAGGAATGGCGAGCGCAACGACGTTCAGGCGGTAATACAGGTCTTCGCGAAACTGCTTTTCCGCGATGCGCTGTTCCAGGCTGCGGTGCGTGGCGGAGATCACGCGGAAGTCGACGTCGATGGTCTGGGTTGCGCCCACCGGACGCACCTGGCGCTCTTGCAGCACGCGCAGCAGCTTCGCTTGCAGCGGCAGCGGCATATCGCCGATCTCATCCAGCAACAGGGTTCCGCCGTCCGCGCTTTGCAGCAGCCCTTTGTGGTCGTAGACCGCGCCGCTGAACGCCCCTTTCTTATGCCCGAACAGTTCGGACTCCATCAGGGCTTCCGGAATTGCGGCGCAATTGACCGCGACAAACGGTGCGGCGGCGCGGGCGCTGGCGCGATGGACAGCGCGCGCGATCAGCTCCTTGCCGGTACCGCTGGCGCCATGGATGAACACGCTGGCATCGGATTGCGACACCAGCCTGGCGCGGCTAAGCAGGTCTTGCATGGCGGCGCTCGCCGCGACGATGCCCTCACGCCAGGCCTCCACCGCCGCTGTTCCAGCGGCATGCGTGCCTGCCGAAAGCCTTATCGCCTGCGCGACCTGGTCCAGCAGCGCCTGGCTGTCGAAGGGCTTGGGCAGAAATCCGAATACGCCACGCTTGGTCGCGCTCACGGCTTCCGGTATGGTCCCATGCGCGGTGAGGATGATTACCGGCAGAGTAGGGGCCCTGTGGTGGATGGCGTCGAACAAAGCCATGCCGTCCATGCCGTCCATCTTCAGGTCGGTGATCACGAGCTGCGGGCGCGCCGAGGCCAAAGCCGCCAGGGCGGCGTGGCCGCTGTCCACGGCTTGTACTGCATAGCCCGCGGTGGCAAGGCGCATCGACACCAGCTTGAGGATGTCGGGGTCGTCGTCGACCAGCAGGATAGGGGGCTTGGCGGGATTCATCTGCGCTGGTTCAGCGGTGCCTGGGCTGGCTTTCCGGGGCTCGTTGCAAAATGGAGCGCTCGATGTCTTTCAGCGCTTCGAGTTTTTCGCGCATGCTGCGTTCGCTTTCCTTCGCCGCGTCGAGCTGATCGCGCATTTGATTGGCGCGTTTTTGCTCATTCGCGCACTCGTTCAGCTGCGCATAGAGCAGGCGCGCGAGCGCGCGCAGCGGGCTCGCCGTGTCGCCGGCTGTAGCGACCGGTTCGAGCAGGCTCGCAGCGCGGGTGGCGTCGTGGACGCTGGCGCCGGGGGTGGCAAGCAGCAGGGCGAGTTGAATGCGGCTGTTTGTGTCCTTGCCCTTGGCAAATGCCTGGTTGCTGGCGCTGTACTCGCGGCGCTGCTGCTCGGGCGTCATCGCCGCCACGCGCTGCGCGTAGTTGATCAGCTCGATGACCTGGCGCCTCTCCAGTTCCTTGTCCGGAATGTTCTGCGTACGCAAGGCGGCGCAGCCTGCGAGCAGCAGGGCAAGCGCAAATACAAAGCCGTTGCGTATCATCGTTCGATTCATCCTTGTAAGCGAGGCAGGCCGACACGGAAATGTGCGCCGGGTGCGCGGTCCGCGATCACCTCGATGCTGCCCCGGTGCGCAAGCACCAATTCGCGTGCGATCGCCAAACCCAACCCGCTGCCTTTGACCCGTCCTTGATGGGCGAGTTTACCTTCGAAAAACCAGTCAAACACCCGCTCCTGGTCTTCAGCGGCGATGCCGGGACCGGTATCGCCGACCTCGAGCAGAATTTTATCCTGTTCGTTGCGCACGACCAAGGTAATAGTACCGCCTTCCGGGGAATACTTGATCGCGTTTGAAAGCAGGTTGTCCAGCACCACGCGCAGCTTGTCCGCGTCGCCGGTCAGCGCCGCCGGCTCCAGGTGCAGCGCGAGATTGAGATTGCGCGCGGCGAGCGCGAGCTTGTGCGCCTCGGCCGCCTTGCGCGCGACCTCGGACAGATCGATTGACTGCAGCTCGAGCCGGTTGATGCTGTCCAGCGCCTGCTGGTAGCCAAGCAGCTCTTCGATCAGCCGCTGCAGCTGCAAGCTGTTGTGCCTCAGGATTTCGGCGATCTCGCTTTGCTGCTGATTGAGCGTGCCGCTCGATCCGTCCGCCAGCAGTTCGGAGCCTTCGCGCAAGGCCGTCAGCGGGGTCTTGAGTTCGTGCGAAACGTGGTGCAGGAACTTGGTCTTTTGCTGCTCGAGTTCGGCCAGCCTTTGCCTCAGCCACTCGAGCCGCTGGCCGAGATATTCCAGGTCTGCCGGACCGCGCACCTGGATGCCGGTCGCGAATTCGGCGCCGCCGAGCTGGCGGATCGCATGATCGAGCTGGCGTATCGGCTTGGCGATGAGAAAGGCAAACAGCGCGGCGATCAGCACGCCCAAAGGAATTGAAGCCGCCAACTGCCATAGCAATGAGCTTTGCGTGCGGCGCGCCGCCGCGCCCATGTTCTCGATTTCGCGGTCGATCAGCAGATTGCTTTGCTTCAGCACGCTGTTCGCGAGATCTGAAAGTTCGACGTAGCCGTCGATCATTTGCTTGCGCTCCTCGCGGCGGTCGTGCTTGCCGCCGAGCTGTTCGAACAGAGCCTGCTCCTTCTCTATCGTTTTGTTCAATTCCTGCAGCTGGGTCTCGTCCAGCGGCAGCAGCGACATATCGCTGGTGGTCTGCTTGAAACTGCGGCGGACGGTGGCGTAATCGGCGAGCAAGGAGGCATCGCCGAGAATCAGATATTGCCGCGCCAGGCGCTCCATCGCCGTGACCTGCTCCATCAGCACGCGACTGCCGCGCGCAGCCTCGGCCGCCTGCTCCACTGCGGCCTGGCTCTGGGTCGTGAGCCGGTCGACGTAGGCGCCGGCATTCCACAGCGCCAGGATCAAGGGCAGGGACACCACGCCAAAGCCCAATAGCAGCAGCTTCAGGAACGATTTCGGATAGCGCAGGCCGGCGAATTCGAAATTGCGTTTCATGCGGGACTAGGCGCTGGGGTCGAGGATAGAATCATAGCAGTGAGCGGTGCACAAGCGATGAGGGCGGCGCGCAGGTTAAAATGCGTGCGTTTTCCTGGACCTTTCCATCTACCGATCCGAGTGCAAGCGATGAAATCGTCAGTCACCGTACGCGCGAGCGAGGAGCGCGACCTCGGCGCAATCGCCGCGATCTACGCCCATCATGTGCTGCATGGCCTGGCGACGTTCGAACTCGTCCCGCCGGATGCGGCGGAAATGGGGCGCCGGCGCGCGCACGTGCTGGCGCTGGGCCTGCCCTATCTGGTGGCGGAAATCGATGGACGGATTGCGGGCTATGCTTACGCGGCACTCTATCGCGAGCGGCCGGCCTATCGCTATACCCTGGAAGATTCGATCTACATCGATCACGCGATGGTCGGCCGCGGCGCAGGCCGTGCCTTGCTCGATGCGCTGATCACGGGCTGTGCGCGCGCCGGTTACCGTCAGCTGGTCGCAGTCATTGGCGACAGCGCGAACCAGGCATCGATCGGGGTGCATGCCGCGTGCGGCTTCAAATACGCGGGACTGCTGACCAGCGTCGGATTCAAATTCGGGCGCTGGGTCGATGGCGTATTCATGCAACGAGAACTGGGCGAGGGCGACCACAGCCTGCCGACGACGTAATCCCCCTTAAGTCTGTTTTAATCCTGCGCGCCTAGCATGGGACACATGGAGCGATGGCTCTATTGTGTATTCCCCCAACTCTAGGAGCGAAACATGAAACAGAAAATATTGGTTCGAAGCCTGATTGCGGCCGGCATCATGGCGGCCGGAGTCGGTACCGCCGTAAAGTACGATTTGTCTGTCATTTCGCCTGCGCGCGCCGCGAGCGCCCCAAGCGCGGTGACTACCGGTGCGCAAGCCGCGTCGGCTGCGGCGTTGCCGGACTTTACCGGCATCGTCGCGCAAAACGGTCGGGCAGTGGTCAACATCAGCGTCACCGGCGGCATGAAGAAGGTCGCCAATATTCCGCAGCTGGATCCGCGCGATCCGTTCTACCAGTTCTTCCGCCAGTTCGGGATGCCGATGCCGCAGGGACAGATGCCTACGCATGCCCTCGGATCGGGTTTTATCATCAGCCCGGATGGCATCATCCTCACCAACGCCCACGTGGTGGACGGCGCATCGGAGGTGAGCGTAAGGCTCACCGACAAGCGCGAGTACAGGGCGAAGGTCATAGGTGTGGACAAGCCCAGCGACGTGGCGGTGCTGAAAATCGACGCCAGGGATTTGCCCACAGTCAAGCTCGATCCGGCCGACGACGTCAAAGTCGGCGAGTGGGTGGTGGCGATCGGTTCGCCCTACGGCTTCAACAATTCCGTCACCGCGGGCATCGTCAGCGGCAAGGCGCGCACCCTGCCCGACTCGAACTACGTGCCGTTCATTCAGACCGACGTCGCCGTCAATCCGGGAAATTCCGGCGGGCCGCTGTTCAACACGAAAGGCGAGGTGGTCGGCATCAATTCGCAGATCTACAGCAGCAGCGGCGGGTACCAGGGACTTTCGTTTGCGATACCGATCGACGTCGTCTTGCACGTGAAGGACCAGTTGCTGCAGCACGGCAGCGTCACGCGCGGGCGCTTGGGCGTGGCCATTCAGGACGTGAATCAAGACCTCGCCGATTCCTTCGGACTGAAGCAGCCGGCCGGCGCGCTGGTGAGCTCGGTGGACAAGGACGGTGCTGCGGCCAAAGCCGGTCTGCAGCCCGGCGATGTGATTCTGAGATACAACCAAAAGGACATCACTAGTTCGGCGCAGCTGCCGGTGCTGGTCGCCGAAACCGCGCCTGGGACCACGGCCAAACTCGAGGTGATGCGCAACGGTGAAATGCGCGATATCGATGTGACGGTAGGTGCAAGCGGCAACACCAAGGTCGCCGCGGCGGACGTCGCCGGTCACGATCATGGGCGGCTCGGCGTCGTTGTGCGGCCGCTCAATCCGGATGAGCGCAGGCAGGCCGATGTCGCCGGCGGCGTCATGGTCGAGGATGTGGGCGGCGCGGCTGCGGACGCTGGCATCCAGCCAGGCGACATGATTCTGTCCGTCAATGGCACGCCGGTGAAAAGCCCGATGCAATTGAAGCAACTCATGGCGCAGGCAGGCAAGCACGCAGCGCTGTTGGTGCAGCGTGACGCGGGCAGGATTTTCATACCCGTGGATTTGGGCTGAGCGCCCGATCCGGCGGTGCATCCGGGGGCGACGCGCCAGCGGCGTGCCGCCTCTGCATTTCCAGCAAACAAACGCGAAGGAGCAAATCCATGAAAGCGAAAGCATCCCTTATTGCAGTGACAATTGCGGCATCCGGTCTGATCTTTGCGGTCAATGCGGCCGGCGCGCCCTTGAGCGCCCTGCCGACGACGCAAAAACAGGGCGATATAAGCTATCTCAGCGGCGGCATCGGCCTGACCGAGGCGAACGCGATCAAGCACGTGGCCAAGCGCTATCCGCTCGAGCTTGAATTCGTGCTCAAGGCGAAGCCGAAAGACGAATATCTCGCAGACGTGAAGGTAAACATCAAGGACGCGCACGACAAGGTGGTGCTGGATACCACGGCGGACGGTCCGTTCCTGCTGGCGCAAATGCCCGCAGGCAAATATACGGTCAGTGCCGATCGTGACGGCAAGGTGGAGCATCGCCAAATCGAAATTGCCGCGAAGGAACACCGGCGGCTCGTGTTCGCCTGGAAATCCTAGCGGTGAAGCGCCAGCTGATGCGCTCAGCGCGCAGGCCCGCCGCCGTGCAGGATGCGGCGGCGGGCCTGCGATGGTGCAGCGCCGTGCGGCCTACTGCGCCATGGCACCGGCGGCAGTTAGCACCCGGTGCTTGGCGAGGATGAAATCGCTGTGCGCAACGTAGAGCAGATCGGCAAGCTTGCGCACCAGCTGGTCTTCGTATTCGTCGATTTTTCCGTCGGCCATGGCGACGCGCCATAGCCGTTCGATGAACTGGGCCTTGCGCTCGGGTTCCAGGTTCTTGTTGATCAGCGCCACCGGACCATAGTAGGAAACCAGGCGATTCTCCGGCCTGGCGGCGCTGGCTATCATGGCTGCGAGTTCGTCCTGCGCCAGACCGAATTGCTCCTGCAGCGCATGCGCGACCGCCTGGTGTTTTTGTTCGGTGCCGGCGGCATCGAGCCGCGCCACCTCCATCAACAGGTCGCAGCAAGCGTCCTGCAGGGCCAGAGCCTCGCGCCGGGCGAGGGTGGCGGGACCCGGGGCAAGCTCATCGAAAAATGCTCGGAACTTCGCTAGCAGCGCTTCAATCATAGGGAAACGGTCTGGAATCGCCATCGTGGCTGGTCTCGTTGGATTGGAAAGCGGCGAAACAGTTCACGCGCGCCTGGCAGCGAAGACCGGTATTGGCCTGCTTTAAGTTCGACTTAAGAATGCCGGGAGATACTGGTAGCTGTTCGTTGAAAAAGGAGACCGGACTCATGAAGCAAACCGCTTTTCGCCTGTCCCCGTGGACCGGCATCGGCGCTGTGCTTGCGGCTGCGGTTTTCATGTGGATGGGTCTCATTCTGGCGATCGTTTTGACCATCCTCGGCGGCTTGGCCTTGCTGCCGTCCTGGTTGCGCGGATCGTGGACGCGCAGTCGCGCGCCGCGGGCGCCTCGCGGCCCCGTAACCCTAGAGGGGCGCTACACGAAAAGCCGGCCATGAACCAAACCCGCCACTTGCCGGCGTTCGGCGCCATGGCGCTGGTGCTGGCCGTGCTTTGTTCTGCACAAGCGCAGGCGCAGCCTTTGGCGCAGGCAGGTCCGCCCGTGACGCAGCCGCCCGCCTATGCGTCGATCGCGATCGTGCAGCCGGAAAACGAGGCGACGGTATTCGACAATGCCGGCAATGTCGAAGTGAAGGTCGCGCTCTCGCCCGCGCCGGACATCGCTGCAGGGGACCGGATAGCACTGACGCTGGATGGGCAGCAGGTGGCGCTGCAGAGCACGACGCAATTCAGGCTGAGCGCAGTCGTGCGCGGAGAGCACAGGCTCGAAGCGCGGATTGTGGACCGCAACGGCAACACCGTGATTGCATCGGCTCCGGTGGACTTTCATTTATGGCAGGCCTCGCGGCTGTTCCAGAACCGCCGCGGCAGATAAACGCCGCCCCGGCACGCGCGTGCCTAAGCCGCAGCGCATCGACGCGCCGCGTGAATCCTTGAGCCTTGGAATGAATCGCCGTGTGTGCGATTCCGAGGTATAAAGGTCTGAGAATTAAGCTAAAATACTACCTCAGCGCCTTTGGTGCCCAGGAAGGGACTCGAACCCCCACAGTGTCGCCACCGCATGGACCTGAACCATGTGCGTCTACCAATTCCGCCACCTGGGCACAAGGTGCGCAATTCTATAGGAAACAAGGATTTTGTCAACGCAGAAACCCCCTAAACGTCCTGCCGCGCGTTCGGCGCGCGATCCACATTACGCGCGCGAAGCCGAGCGTTACGAACACCCGCTGCCCAGCCGCGAATTGATACTGGACACGCTGGCCAAGGAAGGAATACCGGTGCAGGAGGAAGACCTGTGCCGCCTGCTGCACATCGAAGCGGACGAGGTCGACAGTTTCCGCCGGCGGCTGCGCGCGATGGAACGCGAGGGCCAGATCATGCGCAACCGGCGCGACGCGATCCTGGTCTCCGGCAAGCTGGATTTGGTTGCCGGCCGCGTCGAGGGACATCCGGACGGCTACGGATTTCTTGTTCCCGACGAAGGTGGACCGGACATGTTCCTGTCCGAGAAGGAGATGCGCAAGGTGCTGCACGGCGACCGCGTCATGGCGCGCGCGAGCGGCGTCGATCGGCGCGGGCGCCCGGAAGGCGCCATCGTCGAAATTATTTCGCGCGCGAACACGCGCCTGGTGGGGCGGCTGCACAAACCGCACGGCGTCGCTTTCGTCGCGGCCGAGAACCGGCGCATCAGCCAGGACATACTGATCCCGCCCGGCGCGGACATGGGTGCTGCGCCTGGCCAGGTGGTGACGGTGGAAATCGTGGCACAGCCGGACAAGAACGCCCAGCCCGCAGGGCGCATCGTCGAGGTGCTGGGCAATTACGCCGACCCGGGCATGGAAATCGAGATCGCGCTGAGAAAGCACGAAATGCCCTACGAATTTTCAAGCGCGGAGATGCGCCTGGCGGAGAAGCTCCCCGACGAGGTGCGTCCGAACGACTGCAAAGGGCGCGAGGATCTGCGTGAACTCCCGCTCGTCACCATAGACGGGGAGACGGCGCGGGATTTCGACGATGCCGTGCATTGCAGGCGCGAGGGCAAGGGTTTCCGCCTGTGGGTGGCGATCGCCGACGTAAGCCACTATGTGCGCCCCGGCGATGCGCTCGACCTCGCCTCGCGCGAGCGCGGCAATTCGGTGTATTTCCCGCGCCGCGTGATTCCGATGCTGCCGGAGAAACTCTCCAACGGCCTGTGCTCGCTCAATGCGAACGTGGACCGCCTGTGCATGGTGTGCGAGATGAGCGTGAACGCGCAGGGGGAAATCGGACCTTACCGCTTTTATCCCGCGGTCATGCGTTCGCAGGCGCGCCTGACCTACAACCGCGTCGCGGCCGCGCTGGGCCTGCAGCCGGCGAGGGACGAAGCGGTGCCGGATCAGCTCGTGCCGCATTTGCAGAATCTGTATGCGCTGTATCACGTGCTGGCGAAGGCGCGCGAGAAGCGCGGCGCCATCGATTTCGAAACCATCGAGACGCAGATGCTGTTCGACGATCAGGGCAAGATCGAGAACATCGTGGCGACGCAGCGCAACGATGCGCACCGCCTGATCGAGGAGTGCATGCTCGCGGCCAACGTCTGCGCTTCCGACTTCCTGCAAAGCCGCAAGCATGCCGCACTGTACCGCGTGCATGAGGGGCCGACGCCGGAAAAGCTGGAAGCGCTGCGCATTTTCCTCAAGCAATTCGGCCTGGATCTCACCGGCGGCGACACGCCGCAGGCGAAGGATTACGCCAAGCTGCTCGCGCGGATCAAGGGCCGCCCCGACATTCAGCTGCTGCAGACGGTATTGCTGCGCTCGCTCAAGCAAGCGCAGTACAGCCCGGAAAACGTCGGCCATTTCGGCCTCGCCTACGAGGCCTACACCCATTTCACTTCGCCGATCCGGCGCTATCCGGACCTGGTCGTGCACCGCGCGATCAACGCGGCGCTCGCGGGCAAGGTCTATTCCCCGGGCGACTGGGGCGAACTGGGCGAACACTGCTCCATGACCGAGCGCCGCGCCGACGAGGCCACGCGCGACGTCGAATCCTGGCTCAAGTGCTATTACATGCAGGACCGCATCGGCGAGGAGTTCCCGGGATCGATCAGCGCGGTCACGAGCTTCGGCATTTTCGTCGCGCTGGACGACGTGTTCGTCGAGGGACTGGTGCATATCTCCGAATTGGGCGAGGACTACTATCATTTCGACGCCGCCAGGCATCAGCTGCTGGGCGAGCGCACGGCGCGGAGGTTTCGGCTGGCCGATCGCGTGCGGGTGAAGCTCGTGCGCGTGGACCTGGATTCGAGCAAGATCGATTTTCGCCTCGCCGAAGACGCCGCGCCGAAGAAGAAGAAGCGGGGCTGAGGCATGGGCGGCACCAATTTCATCCACGGTTTTCATGCCATCACCGCGCGCCTGCGCCTCGATGCGAAAAGCGTGCACGAACTCTATTGCGACATTACGCGCGCCGACCCGCGCATGCGCGAACTGATCAAACTCGCCGAAAACCTGAAGCTGCGCGTGCTGCAGGTGGACGCAAGGCGCCTGGACGGCATGGCACCGCCGGGCAGGCACCAGGGCGTGGTCGCGCGCGTGGACGCGCAGCGCCGCCACGTTTCGCTCGAGGACTTGCTCGACGGCCTGAAGGATGCGCCGTTGCTCCTGGTGCTGGACGGCGTGCAGGACCCGCACAACCTCGGCGCCTGTTTGCGCGTGGCCGACGCCGTCGGCTGCCACGCGGTGATTGCGCCCAAGGACCGCGCGGTAGGCCTGTCGGCTGCGGTGATCAAAGTCGCGAGCGGCGCCGCCGACAGCGTGCCCTATATTGCCGTGACCAATCTCGCACGTACGCTGCGCGAGCTGAAGGAGCGCAACATCTGGGTGGTGGGCGCCGATGCCGAGGCGAAGGAAGACCTCTATGCGGCACAGCTCCCGGGCGCGGTCGCCTGGGTGCTCGGCGCCGAAGGCGAAGGCCTGCGCCGGCTGACGCGCGAAACCTGCGACCAGCTGGTGAAAATTCCCATGCTGGGCCAGGTCGAAAGCCTCAACGTTTCGGTCGCGAGCGGCGTGGTGCTGTTCGAGTCGCGCCGCAGGCGCATGGCCCAGGCCGCCGCAGGCTGAGAAATACTTGCCTTGGCAGGCGCTTTCCCTTTATAATCACACGCTTTTCGTTATTTGCCGGTTCTTCGTTGTGGTTGTACAACGGTCCGGCCCACCTTGCCTCACCGCTACGCATGGCGGGAGGCTTAACCCATAAGGAGACTGCATGCGACATTACGAAATCGTATTCATCGTCCATCCCGATCAGAGCGAGCAAGTGCCCGCGATGATCGAGCGCTATCGCAGCACCATCACCAGCCGCAAGGGCGCGATCCACCGCCTCGAAGACTGGGGCCGGCGCCAGATGACTTTCCCCATCGCCAAGATGCACAAGGCACACTACGTGCTCATGAACATCGAATGCGACCAGGAAACCCTGGACGAACTCGAGCACTCGTTCAAATTCAACGATGCCGTCCTGCGCCATCTCACCGTGCAAATGAAGGCCGCGGTCACTACGCCTTCGCCGATGATGAAGGAAGAGAAGTCGCGCTCGGTGCTGAACGGCGATGCGCCGAAAGCGGCCGAGGCCGCCAAGCCGGCTGAAGCGGCTGCTGCGGCACCCGCCGCGGCTGCCTGAGCAGTTTGGACAACCAGTTCGTGCTGTCCGGCAATTTGATCGAACTCGACGCGCTGCGCCACACGCCTGCCGGCATCCCGGTGGTCAATTTCAGGCTCAGCCATGCGTCCGAGCAGATCGAAGCCGGCGCTACGCGCGCAGTGCAATGCGAAGTCGCCGGCGTGGCCTTCGAGCGCGATGCGCGGCTGATGGCCGCAGCGAAGCTGGGAATGCAGGTGAAGGTCACCGGGTTCCTCGCCAGCAGAAGCCGCGACAGCAAGCAGCTGGTATTACACGCAACCAACATTGAATTCGTAGAAGGAGTTTGACATGCCACCCCCAAGAAGAGGCGCCAAAGGTAAAGGTAAGGGCAAGAATCTGAAGAAAGACGACAAGAAAGGCGGGCGCCAGCTATTCAAGCGCCGCAAGTTCTGCCGCTTTACCGCTGAGAAAATCGAGTGGATCGATTACAAGGACATCGAGATACTCAAGGATTTCATCAATGAGAACGGCAGGATCATTCCGGCGCGCATCACCGGCACCAAGGCCGGTTATCAGCGCCAGTTGTCCACGGCGATCAAGCGCGCGCGCTATCTGGCGCTGCTGCCTTACACCGACCTGCACTGAGGAGCCGAGCGATGCAAGTGATACTGCTGGAAAAAGTAATCAACCTCGGCGGCCTGGGCGAGGTGGTGAAGGTGAAGGAGGGCTATGCCCGCAATTACCTGATCCCCCACGGCAAGGCCAAGCGCGCTACCCCTGAAAACCTCGCCGCGTTCGAAGCGCGTCGCGGCGAACTGGAGAAGGCGCAGAACGAGGCGCTGACCGCGGCGCAGGAACTCGGCGCCAAGATCGACGGCCTGACGGTCCAGATCACGCGCAAGACCGGCGTGGACGGACGCCTGTTCGGCTCGGTCACGACGCACGACATCGTCGAAGCGCTGCAAGCCCAGGGTTTTGCGATCGAGCGCTCTGCGATTCGTCTGCCGCAAGGTCCGCTGAAGCAGGTGGGCGACAATTCCATCGCCATCGGCCTGCATTCGGACGTGGTGGTGCACATCACCGTATCGGTGCTGGGCGAA
The DNA here is from genome assembly GCA_021811085.1 of Pseudomonadota bacterium. Lineage (GTDB taxonomy): Bacteria > Pseudomonadota > Gammaproteobacteria > Burkholderiales > SG8-39 > 2-12-FULL-64-23. The sequence goes on from JAJZPQ010000030.1 coordinate 28,447, forward strand.
GCGGTAGAGTAGCCCTCAAGCCGTTGATTAAAAAGGCCGGTCCTCCGGCCTTTTTTATTTGGCGCGATAGCGCCATCATTGCACTTGGCAGCCGCAGAGTGCTGGTAGAATTTGCGTTCAACTTTTATCTTCCCCATGGCCCAGGCGAACCCTCAAATCGTGAACGATCCGCAGCTGGCGCAGCTGCGCGTGCCGCCGCATTCGATCGAGGCGGAGCAGGCCGTGCTCGGCGGTCTGCTGCTCGACAACCAGGCCTGGGAGCGCGTCGCCGACATTCTCGCGGAGAGCAATTTCTACCGCGACGACCACCGCCGCATTTTCCGCCACATCGGCAGGCTGATGGAGAAAAACCGCCCGGCCGACATGGTCACGGTGTTCGAGTCGATAGAGCAGAGCGAGGACAAGGACAAGACCGGCGGACTCGCCTATCTGGGCGCGCTGGCGCAGAACACGCCGTCGGCGCACAACATCCGGCGTTACGCCGAGATCGTGCGCGAGCGGGCGATCCAGAGACGGTTGATCGAAGTCGGCACCGGCATTGCCGACACCGCCTTGAACCCGATGGGCAAGGATGTGGCGCAGATGCTCGACGAAGCCGAGTCGCGCGTGTTCGAGATCGCCGAGGCCGGCGCGCGCGGGCATCAGGGCCTGGTGGAGATCCAGCCTATTCTGGCGCAGGTGATGGAGCGCATCGACATGCTCTATCACCGCGACAACCCCTCGGACATCACCGGCCTCGCCACCGGTTTTCACGATCTCGATCAGAAGACTTCGGGCCTGCAGCAGGGCGACTTGATCATCGTTGCCGGGCGACCGAGTATGGGCAAGACCGCGTTCGCGCTCAATATCGCCGAGCATGTGGCGGTGAACGACCGCCTGCCGGTGGCCGTGTTCAGCATGGAAATGGCGGGCTCCCAGCTCGCCATGCGCATGCTCGGCTCGATCGGGCGGCTGGACCAGATGAAGCTGCGCACCGGGAGGCTCACCGACGAGGACTGGAGCCGGCTGACCGACGCCGTGGGCCGGGTGCACGATGCGCCCATCCATATCGACGAAACGCCCGCCTTGAACTGTCTCGAATTGCGCGCGCGCGCGCGCCGCATGCACCGCCAGTACGACGGCCTGGGCCTGGTGGTGGTCGATTATCTGCAGCTGATGTCCTCGACCTCCGCCGGCGAGAACCGCGCCACAGAAATTTCCGAGATCTCGCGCTCGCTCAAGGCGCTGGCGAAAGAGCTGCATGTGCCGGTGATTGCGCTGTCGCAGCTCAACCGCGGCCTGGAGCAGCGCCCGAACAAGCGCCCGGTCATGTCCGACCTGCGCGAATCCGGAGCCATCGAGCAGGATGCGGACGTGATCCTGTTCATCTACCGCGACGAAGTCTATAACCCCGAGTCCGCCGACAAGGGCAAGGCCGAGATCATCATCGGCAAGCAGCGTAACGGCCCCATCGGCACCCTCAACCTCACCTTTATCGGCGAGTACACGCGCTTCGAGAATTATGCGGATCCAGGGCGGTACTAGCCCGGCTGCGTAGCGTCTTGAGCTAAGCTCAGCTTTTTCCATCGCGCCTTGGCGCGTATCAACCCGGAGGTCGTATGGCCGAACCAGCCTGCCCGCAAAAGAGCCCTTATGTCCTGGACCTGGCCCCTGGCGATTACTGGTGGTGCGCCTGTGGACGGTCGAAGAACCAACCTTTCTGCGACGGTTCGCACAAAGGCGGACCGTTCACGCCGGTGAAATTTACCGTCGCGAAGGCCGAGAAAAAAGCGCTGTGCGGATGCAAGCGTACGCACACCGCGCCGTTTTGCGACGGCACGCACACTAAGCTTTAGCGCGCGGGACGCCGGATTGGGGCTCCGGCGTCGACGCGGCTGCCGCTTAATGCGCGGCGGAGGCGGATTGGCCGTTTGTGCCGGCGCCGAGTAAGCGCTCGATGGTCGGCTTGACGTCCGCTGCGGTCCAGTTGGCTTCACCCAGCAGGTGGTAGCGGATCCTGCCGCTGCGGTCGATGACAAAGCTCGCGGGCAGCATGTTCACCTTCCAGCGCCTCGCTGCCGCGCCGTCCCGATCCATGGGGAAAGGCAAATCGATGAGTTCGGAATCGCTGAAAGCGGCGATTTTTTCTTCGGACTCGCTCAGGTTCACCGCCAGCACCTCGAATCCCCGAGCGCCAAGCTCCTGGTGCAGCGCCTGCATTGAAGGCATTTCCTCGCGGCACGGCGGGCACCAGGTCGCCCAGAAATTCACCAGCACGACTTTGCCGCGGTAGGCAGTCAGGTCGTAGGTCTTGCCCGCCGGGTCTTTCAGCACGAGCGCCGGCGTCGCGCCGCCGGTCCAGGGCTTGAGCGGCTCGCCATGCGCGGCGCCGCCGAACGTCAAGCCGCACAGCGCGAGCAGCACGAACGCGAATCGGGCTGCGCTGCGGTCCGCTGGCGCCGACGCATGTCGCAGTCGTTTCAAACCGTGATTTCCTTCGCGCTGATCTGGTATTTGAAATGATCCGGATCCAGGCTGTCTTTGCGGCCGGATGCGGTTTCGCACTGCGGGTACATGAGAAAGCCCAGCTTCTCGCTGCCGCCCGCTGGGAGCTGCAGGTCCTGGGCGTAATTGTAGGCGAGCCAGTTCATTTCCCAGGCGCCGAACAGCTTGGCGCGCGCGAGCCTTACCTTTGCGTCGAGGATGGACAAATGGCCGGGCGGCTCTTCCAGCATGACTTTGCGCACGTCGGCGGGGTCGACCGGAACCCAGCCGTGGGCGCTGCTGTAGAACTCGGCGCGGCAGTGCTGCGCGCGCGTGATGTCGCTGCTGCCCGCGCCCAAGCTCTTGTAGCCCCATTGCGAAGGCACGACGCGCACGCCGTAGACATCGCGTGCCGGAACGTCGACGGCGCGCGCGAGGCCGACGAACAGTGCACTCAAATCCGCGCATTTGCCGCCGAAATCGCCCGATTCCAGCATGGCCTTGATATCGCCGATGCCGCAGCCGCGCGTCTTTGGATCTCTCAGAGCGCGAGATTATAGTGGACCAGCGGCAAAAGAGAAGGTTCTCGCTTAGGCGCTACGTCGGGCAGCGCAAGCGCCCAAGCCAATTCGCCGGCCGATGCGACGAGCAGCGAAAGCGCTAAAGCACTTCTGCTGCAAAGTCCGCCAGGCGCGAGCGCTCGCCGCGCTGCAGCGTGACGTGGCCGCCGTGCGACCAGCCCTTGAAACGATCGACGACGTAGGTGAGTCCGGACGAACCCTCGGTGAGGTAGGGCGTGTCGATCTGCGCGATGTTGCCGAGGCATACCACTTTGGTGCCGGGGCCGGCGCGCGTGATCAGCGTGCGCATCTGTTTCGGCGTGAGGTTTTGCGCCTCGTCGATGATCAGGTATTTGTTGAGAAAGGTGCGCCCGCGCATGAAATTGAGCGACTTGACCTTGATGCGCGAGCGGATCAGGTCGCGCGTCGCCGCGCGGCCCCATTCGCCGCCCTCGTCGTCGGATTTGTTGAGCACCTCGAGATTGTCCTCCAGCGCGCCCATCCAGGGATTCATCTTTTCTTCCTCCGTGCCGGGGAGGAAGCCGATGTCCTCGCCCACCGGAACGGTGACGCGGGTGATGATGATCTCGGAGAAAACCTTGCTCTCCAGCGTCTGCATCAGCCCTGCCGCGAGCGTGAGCAGGGTCTTGCCGGTGCCGGCCTGGCCGACCAGCGTGACGAAGTCGACTTCCGGATTCATCAGCAGATTGAGCGCAAAATTCTGCTCGCGGTTGCGCGCAGTGATGCCCCAGACGTTGTTCTTCTGGTGGGTATAGTCCTTGATCGTTTCGAGCACCGCGCTGCGCCCGCTTTGTTCGCGCACGATCGCATGCAGCGGACGCTCGCTTTCCTGGTAGACGAATTCATTCACCAGCAGGTGCTGGCACAGCGGCCCTTTGACGCGGTAGTAGGTGCGTCCGTCTTTTTTCCAGGACTCCATGTCCTTCGCATGCAAGTCCCAGAAGTCGGCCGGCAGCTCGCGCAGACCGGTGTAGAGGAGGTCGATGTCCTCCAGCACCTTGTCGTTGAAATAGTCTTCGGCCGCGAGCCCGAGGGCGCGCGCCTTGATGCGCATGTTGATGTCTTTGGACACCAGGATGACCTGCCGCTGCGGCTGCTGCCGCTGCAGCGCCATGACCACGCCGATGATGTGATTGTCCGCCTTGCCCAGCGCGAGCGACTCAGGCAGCGCGCTGTCCAGAGCCTGCGTCTGCAGGAATAGCTTGCCGTTTGCGAAATCGGCCTTGTGGCGCTTCAGCGCAATGCCGGCATCGATCTTGCCGGCGACGCTGCTGACGATTTCGTCCAGGTAGCGGCTCGCCTGGCGCGCGTTGCGCGCGACTTCGGACAAGCCCTTCTTGTGTCCGTCGAGCTCCTCCAGCGTCATGATCGGCAGGAACACGTCGTGCTCCTCGAAGCGGAACAGGCTGGTGGGATCGTGCATCAGGACATTGGTGTCGAGCACGAACAGTTTGGTCAGGGATTTGCCGGAGTCGGAGCGGTTCTTGTGTTTGGTCATGGGAGGATCGTCGGCATTTTCATCGAATGCCGCGCTGTTGTCAGAGGGTTTTAGCAAAATCGAGTACCTCCTGTGCATGACCGGGAACTTTGACGCCGCGCCAGGCGCGCAGGATGACGCCTTTGCGATCGACCACGAAGCTGCTGCGTTCGATGCCGCGTACCTGCTTGCCGTACATATTCTTCATTTTGATCACCCCGAACAGGTTGCAGGCCTTCTCTTCGGTATCGGCGAGCAGGTCGAAAGGAAATTCGTGCTTCGCCTTGAAATTTTCATGCGACTTGAGGCTGTCGCGCGAAATGCCGTAGATGCCGCCGCCGAGTGCGACGAACTGCGGATGCAGGCCGCGAAACTGGAGGCTCTCGGCGGTGCAACCCGGCGTGTTGTCCTTGGGATAGAAGTACAGCACCAGAAACTTGTCTTTGGCCTGTGACAGCTGGAACGTCTTGCCGCCGGTGCTGGGCAGGGAAAAATCCTCAACTTTCTTTTCCATGAATTGTAATGGCCAGTTGGTGATCGCCCGTGGATATTGTTGTTGAATCGCGCTGGGAACGCAACTTCGATCGTAAGCGCTTCATACAAGGAAGGTTTCCGCCCATTTCAAGCGAGGAATTCCTTGCCTTGGAGGGCGAGCGTGCCCGATCTTCCGGGAATTTCGCCCATGATCAGCTCATGCCGCGGCAGGTCTTGCGCTTTGAGCGTCGCGTAAATTTCGCGCGTAGGCACCAGTTCGTAGCCCATGGCCTTCCAGCCCTCAAGCAGCGCTTCGAACACGGGCAGGAGCTTCATGCCCTCGAGCTCGGCGTGCAGGGTATAGACGTGGCCGCTAGGCGGCGGGTTCTCCGACAGCTTGAGCAGGTGCGCGGCGACATTGCCTGCATCGAGCCCTTCGAGGCCTATCAGTTCGTCCAGTGTGGGCAGGGTGGTCGGCAGTTGCGGGCAGGCGACGATTTCGCCGCGATAGACCGGCATGAAAGGGCAGCGGCCGCGCGTGTCCGAGCAATAATCGAAACCCAGCCGCTGCGTGAGGCGCAGTGCGTGCAGATTCATCTGCCAGCCTGCGGCGCCATGGGTGCGCGCGGCTTCGCCGAAGATTTCCGAAAAGCGCAGGTAGGCCGCGCCCATCTGCTCGCCGGTCCAGCGTTCGCCGCGCCGCGCGACATGATCCTGCCATTTGACGTGATCCCAGGTGTGGATGCCGACTTCGAATCCCGCATCGCGGGTGGCGCGCAGCATGTCGGCGCAGCGCTTGCCGATGTCGGGGCCGGGCAGCAGCGTGCCGTAGAGCAGCGTCTTGAGGCCGTAGTGCTCCAGCACCGAGGTGCGCGACACCTTCTTCATGAAGCCGGGGCGGAACGCGCGCTTGATCGCGCGCCCGGTATGGTCCGGCCCCAGGCTGAACAGGAACGTCGCACCGGCTGCGTGCTTTTCCAGGACTTCGATCAGCCGCGGCACGCCTTCGCGCGTGCCGCGATAGGTGTCGACGTCGATTTTCAGTGCGAGCTTCATGGGAGAAGGTGTCTAATCGACTTGCGCGGACGGCGGCCCGTCCGCGCAAGTCGATTGGGCACGGACGAAAAGCGCATCCGTGTGCAATCGGCGATCTTGTTTGAGACGCACCCCGAACCTGGTTTGCTTTTATTCATAACCGTGTTTTCTGAATGGATGTGCTTTTCATCCGTTCAGAAAACACGGTTGGCGCGCGTAGCGCGCAATGGCCGCTCTTGGCATATTTGACTTGCTTCAATCTACGAGGTGGCGCGCCTCGGCCACATGGCCGCGATAGAAGTCGAAAATATGCTTCATCGCCTGCTGCATGTTCACCTTCGGCCGCCAGGCGAGGTCCTTGCAGGTGTTGCTGATTTTCGGCACGCGGTTCTGCACGTCCTGGTAGCCCTTGCCGTAATACTGCGCCGAACTGGTCTTGACCAGTTTCACTTTTTTCGCGTGGCTGCGGTATTCGGGGTACTCGAGCGCGAGTTTCAGCATCATCTCGGCGAGTTCCCTCACCGAGTAGTTGTTCTTCGGATTGCCGATGTTGTAAATCTGGCCGCTGGCGATGCCGCCTTGATTGTCGATGATCTTGAGCAGGGCATCGATACCGTCGTCGATGTAGGTGAAAGCGCGCTTTTGTTTGCCGCCGTCCACCAGTTTGATGTTCTCGCCGCGCACGATATGGCCGAGGAACTGCGTGATCACGCGCGAGCTGCCTTCCTTGGGGGTGTTGATCGAATCGAGACCCGCCCCGATCCAGTTGAACGGCCGGAACAGCGTGTAATCCAGCCCGTGCTGCATGCCGTAGGCGTGGATCACGCGGTCCATCAATTGCTTGGCGCAGGAATAGATCCAGCGCGGCTTGTTGATCGGTCCGAGCACGAGTTCGGAAGACTCCGGATCGAATTCGCCGTCGCGGCACATGCCGTAGACTTCCGAGGTCGAAGGAAACACCACGCGCTTCTTGAATTTGACCGCCGAGCGGATGATCGGCAGATTGGCCTCGAAGTCGAGTTCGAACACGCGCAGCGGTTCCTTCACGTAGGTTGCCGGCGTGGCGATCGCCACCAGCGGCAGCACTGTGTCGCACTTGCGCACGTGGTATTCGATCCATTCCTTGTTGATGGTGATGTCGCCCTCGAAGAAATGGAAGCGCTTTTCGTCCATGAGATCGGAAATGCGCTCGGTCTGCATGTCCATGCCGTAGACCTCCCAGTCGGTCTTGGCGATGATGCGTTTGGACAGGTGGTGGCCGATGAAGCCGTTGACGCCGAGTATCAGGATTTTTTTCATAGGATTATGCGAAAGTGATTTTGTCTTGAGCCAATGCCGCCGGATCGAGCGTGTTGCCCCGGTCGTCCTTTGCTTCCAGTTCCAGTATGCGCAGCACTTTGCCGTCGCCGCAGTCGGCGAAATAGGCCCCCGCTTCGAAATATAACCCAGGTGCGCCGCTTCTAGGGTGCCTATTTGGCTCCGGCCGGGTGCGCAGTATGCGCAGCGTCAAGCCGCCGATCTGCGTAAACGCCCCGGGATAGGGCGGGGCGACGCCGCGCACCAGGTTGTGCACCTCTTCGGCGCTCTTCGTCCAGTCGATGCGGCCGTCCTCGGGTTTGCGCCCGCCGTAATAGCCGCCCTGGGCGAGATCCTGCGGCCGGATGCGCGCAGTGCCCGCGATCAAGGCGGGCAGCGCGCGCGCAAGCACCCGCTCTGCCGCTTCGGTGACCTTGGCGAATACCTCGGCTGCAGTATCCTCCGGGCCGATGGGCACGGCCTGCTGCTCGACGATGCCGCCGGCATCGGGCTTGGCCACCATTTCGTGCAGCGTGGCGCCGGTTTCGCGCTCGCCCTTGATCACCGCCCAGTTGACCGGCACGCGGCCGCGGTATTTCGGCAGCAGGGAGCCGTGCATGTTGTAGGCGCCGCGCCGCGGCAGCGCGAGCAGTTCCTGGCCGAGCATATTGCGGTAATAAAAGGAGAACAGGAAATCCGGCTGCAGCGCCCGGATTTCGGCAACGACCGCGGCCGCATTCGGGTCTTCGGGCTTGATCACGCGCAGGGCGTGCCGGCGCGCCAAGGCCTCCACGCTGTCGAACCAGATGTTCTCGCCCGGCTTGTCCTCGTGCGTGACCACCAGCGCGACCTGCACGCCCTGCGCGAGCAGCACCGACAGGCAGCGCACGCCGACGTTATGGTAGGCAAAGACGACAGCCGAGGTCATGGATGTTGCAGCGGGTGCAGGCGGAGCAGGGCCGCGTTCACTCCGCAGGGCTTTCGCGCCCGGCGGTGGCGGCGCGCGGGCGCGGCGCGGTGTCTTCGGCGCGCTGTTCCAGCACCGCCTGGATCAGATAGCGCGGCCGCTGGCGCACTTGCTGCGAAATGCGCCCGACGTATTCGCCCAGCAGGCCGATGCCGAACAAGGCGATGCCAAGCAGGAAAAACACGATGCCGAACAGCGTGAACACGCCTTCGGCTTCCGGGCCGACCAGCAGCCGGCGCACGGCGAGGTAGCCCACGAACAGGATGGACAGCAGCGAAATCAGCATGCCCGCGAGCGAGTACATCTGCAGCGGCACCAGCGAGAACGCGGTGACCAGGTCGAAATTGAGCCGGATCAGCTTGTACAGGGAATATTTCGATTCGCCCGCCGCGCGCTCCTCGTGCGCGACTTCGATTTCGACCGGGCGCTGGGCAAAGGTGTAGGCGAGCGCCGGGATATAGGTGCTGATTTCGCGGCAGCCGTTGATCGCGTCGACGATGTCGCGGCTGTAGGCGCGCAGCATGCAGCCCTGGTCGGTCATTTGTATATGCGTGATGCGCTCGCGCACCAGGTTCATCGCTTTGGAAGCGAAGCGGCGGAACGCCGTGTCCTGGCGCCGCCGGCGGATGCTGCCGACGTAGTCGTAGCCCTCGTCCATCTTGGCGATCAGATTGCCGATTTCCTCGGGTGGATTCTGCAGATCGGCGTCGAGCGTGACGACGCGCCGGCCGCGCACTTTTTCGAAGCCGGCCATGATGGCCATGTGCTGGCCGAAGTTGCCGTTGAACAGGACCACCCGGGTGACCTCGGGGCGGCGCTGGAATTGTTCTCGCAGCATGGCGGCGGAGCGGTCGCGGCTGCCGTCGTTGACGAAAATGATCTCGTAGGCAATGCCGAGCGCGTCCAGCGCCGGGTACAGGCGCGCGAACAGCGCAGCCAGCCCCTGCTCTTCGTTGTAGACCGGAATGACGACCGAGAGATCGACGTTCATTTGCGGACGTTCATTTCTTGTTTTCGCGGATGATATCGGCGACCGCCGCGCAGACGCGGTCGACGTCGCTATCCGCCATGGCCGGGAACAGCGGCAGCGTCACCGTGGTAGCGCCTATGCGCTCCGCCTGCGGAAAGTCGCCCGGCTTATAGCCGAGTTGGCGGTAGAGCTTGAACAAGTGCATCGCCGGATAATGCACGCCGACGCCGATGCCGCGCTGATACATGGCCTGAATGAAGCCGCCGCGATCGATGCGCAGGCGCGCAAGCGGCAGCAGCACCTGGAACATATGCCAGTTGCAGTTGGCGTAATCCGCGAGCGGCAGCTCGCAGCCCGTGTCTTGATCGAAGCGTTCGAAATAGCGCCGCACCAGTGCGCGCCGCCTGGCGGTGAACGCCTCCAGGTGCTGCAGCTGGCCCAGGCCTACGCGCGCTGCAACGTCGGTCAAATTGTGCTTGCCGCCTGCGACCTCCACCTCCTGTCCGCCGTCGGGCAGGCGCACCACGCCTTGCAGGCGCAGCCGCGTGCACAAATCGGTTTCGGCCGCATCGCTCGTCACCAGGCAGCCGCCCTCGACGGTGGTGACGTTCTTGTTCGCATGAAAGCTGATCGCGACCAGATCGCCGAAGCTGCCGATGCGCCGCCCGCCCCAGCTCGCGCCCATGCTTTGCGCCGCGTCCTCGATCACGCGCAGCTTGTGCCGGCGCGCGATGTCGTAGAGCCGGTCGCGGTCCACCGGCAGTCCCGCCATGTCCACCGGCAGCAGCGCGCGCGTCCTGGGGGTGATAGCGGCTTCCATGCGTGCGAGGTCGATGTTGCGCGTCAGGGCATCGACATCGACGAACACCGGCCGTGCGCCCGCGCGCAGCACCACGTTGGCCGTGGCCACCCAGGACAGCGGCGTGGTGATGACTTCATCCCCGGGCTGCACGCCGGCGACGCTGAGCGCGATTTCCAGCGCGCCGGTGGCCGAACTCATCGCGCGCACCGGCCGGCCGCCGAAATACTGCGACAACGCCTGCTCCAGCTGCTTCACGCAGGGGCCGCTGGTGATCCAGCCCGAGCGCAGCACTTCGGCCACGCCGGCGATGGTTTCCTCGTCGATCGAGGGGCGGGTGAAAGGCAGGTAGTCCATCAGGAGCGGGCGACGATATACACGCCGATGATAATCACGCCGATCCCGACGAGGCGCGTTGCGCTGACCGCCTCGCCGAACAGATACCAGGCCGCCACGGCGTTGAGCACATAGCCTATGGACAGCATGGGATAGGCGATCGAGACTTCGACCCTCGAGAGGCCCATGATCCACACCACCAGGCTCACCACGTAGCAGGCCATGCCGCCCATGATGTGCGGCTCCAGCGCGAGCTTCATTCCCACCGGGACGATATTGCCGGCGCTGAAGTCGAAATGTCCGACCGCGTTGGTGCCCGCCTTGAGCAGCAATTGCGCCGTGGCATTGAGGAACACGCCCAGCATCAGCAGCGAAAAGCTAACCGCGTTCATGGCTGCGCCGCCAGGTCGCGGGAAACGATGACGCGGCGCGTATCGCGTGCGACCAGGCGCATCGGCAGGCCTTGCGCGCGCAAGCGGTCATAGGTTCTGGGCGACATCAGCGCCAGCGCCTCGCGGTCGGCGTTCCAGATCTTCTCGAACAGCGCGAGATCGGGGATGAATTTTCCGGGTTCCTGCGCAATGCCGAAACCCAGTTCGTCCTTGTACGCCACCATGGTCGTGGTTCGCCGCAGATAGAACTGCAGCGACTGGTCATAGGTGTCGACGCTGTAAAAAGGCATGCCGGGCTTCGATTCTTGCTTGATTTTCTGGACGATATAATACGCGGAATTGGCCCGCGACAGACTTTCGTGGCCGCTCAGCGCAAGCTGCGCGAACACGAGCCCCGCGCCGGCCAACAGCGCCAGCGCCGCAGGCGTGCGGCCGCGCCACGCGAGCCAGGCGCAGCCGACCGCCCCCGCAATCTGCACCAGAGCCGCCGCGATCAGCCAGTCGGCGTAATCGCGGAACATCTCGACCGGCACTTCGCGGCTGGCGTAGCGCTCGATGCCCGGCAGCAGCGCGAGCAGGGCCAGGCCCACGAGCGCCGCCGGCAGCGTCTGCCAGGCGAGCGCACGCGCGCCGAGCTGGGTCAGGCGCGCGCCGATCAGCAGGGCGAGCGCCGGGAAGATCGGCAGGATGTAGGACACCAGCTTGGAATCCGACACCGAAAAGAACACGAACACCAGCGCGGACCACAACAGCAAAAAGCGCCGCGTCTGGAATTTCTTGTCCGGCTCGCGCTTCCACGCGCGCGCGCAGGCGTCGAACAGAGTGATGGTCCAGGGCAGCATGCCCGCGAGCAGCACCGGAATGAAATACCAGGGCGGCTGGTAGCGGCCGTGCTGCTTGGTGAGGAAGCGCTCGAAATGTTCGTGGATGAAAAAGAAATGGAAAAACTCCGGGTTGGCACGCGACACGGCGACGAACCAGGGCAGGCTCAGCGCGAGCAGCAGCAGGCTGCCCGCGAGCAAGTGCAATCGGCCAAGCAGGCGCCAGTCGCGCTCGATCAGGACGTAGAGGAACAGCGCGGTGCCCGGCAGCACCAGGCCGATCAGACCCTTGGACAGCAGGGCCAGGGCCAGCGCAGCCCAGGCGGCGAGCATCCAGCGGCCGCGCGCGCGCGCATCCGCGCCGTCGTGCTGCGCCAGCAGGAACGCGCATATCGCGGCCGACAGAAAGAAACTCACGCCCATGTCGAGCGTGTTGACGTGGCCGATCAGCACATAGAGCAGGCTCGAGCCCAGCACCAGCGCCGCGTACCAGCCGGCCGCGGCGCCGAACAGCCGCCGGCCGGTGAAATACACCATGAGCACGCCGAGAAATCCGGTGAGCGCGCTCCACAGCCGGGCGGTCCATTGATGCTCGCCGAACAGGGTGTAGGCGACGGCGGTGGCCCAGTATTGCAGCGCCGGTTTTTCGAAATACTTGATGCCGTTCAGGCGCGGCGTGGTCCAGTCGCCGCTCGCGACCATTTCACGCGGGATTTCGGCGTAGCGCCCTTCGTCCGGGTTGACCAGCTTGCGGTATTCGAGGTTGGAGAACCAGACCGCCGCAAAGGCGAGCAGCACCAGCAGCGTGCGCGTGGCGGCGTTCTTCAACTGAACAGCAGTGCTGCGGCGACCTTGCGATCCTCCGCCGCCAGAATATTGTAGGTGCGGCAGGCGGCCTGCAGGTCCATGACTTCGAGGCCGATGCGCGCCTCGATCAGCGCGCGCGTGAGTTCCGGCCGCGGAAAGCGCAGGTGCGCGCCGGTGCCCAGCAGCACGATTTCCGGCGCCAATTCCGCGAGCCGGTCGAAATCGGCGGCCTGCAGCATATCGAAGCCGGCCGGCTGCCAGTCGGTCAGGATACGGTCGGGCAGCACCACCATGCTGCGTTCGTAGCGCTGGCGGTTGACCATGACATAGCCTTCACCGTAGCCGGTGAAGGTATTGATGCCGGAGATTTTGGATAGATGGAGCTTCAAGGCAGAGGCCAAATAGGCTAAAATTATAAACTTTTTCAGCACTTACCGCGACTGCCCCGCAACTACATTGCGCCGCACCATATGAGACAATTCGAACGCATCAATCGCCTGCCGCCCTACGTCTTCAACATCACCAACGAGTTGAAGATGGCAGCCCGCCGCGCCGGCGAGGACATCATCGACATGAGCATGGGCAACCCCGACGGTCCCACGCCCAGGCACATCGTCGACAAGCTGGTGGAGGCGGCGCAGCGCAGCGACACCCACGGCTATTCCGTGTCCAAGGGCATACCGCGCCTGCGCCGCGCGATCACCGGCTGGTACCAGCGGCGCTACGGCGTGGAGTTCGATCCGGACTCTGAGGCCATCGTCACCATCGGCTCGAAGGAGGGCCTGGCGCACCTGATGCTGGCGACGCTCGATCGCGGCGACACGGTGCTGGTGCCCAACCCGAGCTATCCGATCCATATCTACGGCGCGATCATCGCCGGCGCCGATATCCGCTCGGTGCGCATGACCCCCGGCGTCGATTTCTTCGCCGAGACCGAGCGCGCGATCCGCGAACTGATCCCGAAGCCGAAAATGCTGGTGATCGGCTTCCCGTCGAATCCGACCGCGATGTGCGTGGAACTGGAGTTTTTCGAGCGCGTGATCGCGCTGGCCAAGGCGCACGACATCCTGGTGGTGCACGACCTCGCCTATGCCGACATTACGTTCGACGGCTGGAGGGCGCCGTCGATCATGCAGGTGCCGGGCGCGCGCGACGTGGCGGTGGAATTCTTCACCATGTCGAAGAGCTACAACATGGCCGGCTGGCGCATCGGCTTCATGGTCGGCAACAAGGAGCTGGTGCATGCGCTCGCGCGCATCAAGAGCTATCACGACTACGGCACGTTCGCGCCGATCCAGGTCGCATCGATTGTCGCGCTCGAAGGGCCGCAGGACTGCGTCGAGGAAATCCGCCTCAAATACCAGAAGCGGCGCGACGTCATGGTGAAAGGCCTGCACGAAATGGGCTGGATGGTCGCGAATCCCAAGGCCTCGATGTACATCTGGGCCAAGATTCCGGAGCATTACAGCGGCATGGGCTCGCTCGAATTCGCGAAGAAGGTGCTGCAGGAAGCCAAGGTGGCGGTGTCCCCGGGCATAGGCTTCGGCGATTACGGCGACGACCACGTGCGCATCGCGCTGATCGAAAACGAAGCGCGCAGCCGCCAGGCGCTGCGCGGTATCAGGGACATGTTCAAGAAGGACGGACTGGTGCCTGCGCCCGCAACGGCGTCGGCTTAAGACCGCAGTGCGGAAGACGATGCTCAAACCGGTCAAAAAATCCTCCAAGCTCGCCGATGTCTGCTACGACATCCGCGGACCGGTGCTCGCGCGCGCGCGGCAGATGGAGGAGGAGGGCCACCGCATCTTCAAGCTGAACATCGGCAACCTCGCGCCGTTCGGCTTCGATGCGCCCGACGAGATGCGCCACGACGTGATCGTGAACCTCTCGAACGCCTCCGGCTACACCGACTCCAAGGGGCTGTTCGCGGCGCGCAAGGCGATCATGCATTACGCGCAGCAGAAGCGCATCGCCGGGGTCGAACTCGACGACATCATCATCGGCAACGGCGTCTCCGAGCTGATCGTGATGGCGATGCAGGGGCTGCTCGACGACGGCGACGAGGTGCTGGTGCCCGCACCCGACTATCCGCTGTGGACGGCGGCAGTACGCCTGGCCGGCGGAATGCCGCGGCACTACCGCTGCGACGAGAGCAACGGCTGGCTGCCGGATCTGGCCGACATCCGCGCCCAGATCACCCGGCGCACGCGCGCGATCGTGATCATCAACCCGAACAATCCGACCGGCGCGCTGTATCCGGACGAGCTGCTGCGCGAGCTGGTGGACATCGCGCGCAAGCATCAGCTCATCGTCTATGCCGACGAGGTCTATGACAAGACGCTCTACGACGGCGCGACGCACACCTCGATCGCCTCGCTCGCCGACGACCTGCTGTTCGTCACGTTCAACGGGCTGTCCAAGAATTACCGCGCCTGCGGTTACCGCACCGGCTGGATGGTCGTGTCGGGCGAGAAACGCCATGCGCAGGACTATATTGAAGGGCTGAACATCCTCGCCTCGATGCGCCTGTGCGCGAACGTGCCCGGCCAGTATGCGGTGCAGACGGCGCTGGGCGGCTACCAGAGCATCAACGACCTGGTCGCGCCGACTGGACGGCTGTGCCGCCAGCGCGACCTCGCCTGGAACCTGATTACGCAGATTCCGGGCGTTTCCTGCGTCAAGCCGAAAGCGGCGCTGTACCTGTTCCCGCGCCTGGACGCGAAAATGTATCCGATCAAGGACGACCAGCAATTCGTGCTCGAGCTGCTCGAGGAAGAAAAGGTTCTGGTCGTCCAGGGCAGCGGCTTCAACTGGCCGCGCCCGGATCATTTTCGTCTGGTGTTCCTGCCCAACAGCGACGACCTCACCGAGGCGATTGCGCGCATGGCGCGGTTCCTGGACGTCTACCGCAGGCGGCACGCGTGAGCCGGTCGCCGCAACATCGCCGCTGACGGCTGCGCGACACGTACTTATTCATCCACCCATTGCGTAAAGAGAATTGCAACACATGAACCCCATCAGCGTTGGATTGCTCGGTATCGGTACCGTAGGCGGCGGCACCTGGAATGTGCTCGCGCGCAACCAGGAGGAAATCCAGCGCCGCGCCGGCCGCGGCATCCGCATCACCAAGGTCGCCGACCAGGATCTCGCGCGCGCGCGGCAACTGGTCGGAGGCCAGGCCGCGGTCACCGCCGACGCCTGGGAGGTCGTGAACGACCCGGCGATCGATATCGTGGTCGAACTCATCGGCGGCTACGGCATCGCGCGCGACCTGGTGCTGAAGGCGATCGCCAACGGCAAGCATGTGGTCACCGCGAACAAGGCGCTGCTCGCGACCCACGGCAACGAAATCTTCGCCGCGGCACAGGCCAAAGGCGTGATGGTCGCGTTCGAGGGCGCGGTCGCCGGCGGCATCCCGATCATCAAGGCGCTGCGCGAAGGCCTGACCGCGAACCGCATCGAATGGATCGCCGGCATCATCAACGGCACTTCGAACTTCATCCTGTCGGAAATGCGCGACAAGGGCCTCGCGTTCGCGACCGTGCTGAAGGAGGCGCAGCGCCTGGGCTATGCCGAAGCCGATCCGACCTTCGACATCGAAGGCATAGACGCCGCGCACAAGCTAACCATCATGTCGGCGATCGCGTTCGGCATCCCGATGCAGCTGGACAAGGCGTACACCGAGGGCATCTCGGCGCTGACGCAGGAAGACATACGCTATGCGGAACAGCTCGGGTACCGCATCAAGCTGCTCGGCATCACGCGCCGCACGCCGGAGGGCATAGAACTGCGCGTGCACCCGACGCTGATTCCGCTGCGGCGCCTGATCGCCAACGTCGAAGGCGTCATGAATGCGATCCTGGTCAAAGGCGACGCCGTCGGCGCGACGCTGTACTACGGCGCGGGCGCCGGCGCGGAGCCGACCGCGAGCGCGGTGGTGGCGGACCTGGTCGACGTAACGCGCATGCATACCTCCGACCCGGAGCACCGCGTGCCGCACCTCGCGTTCCAGCCGGACCAGTTGTCCAATGTTCCCATCCTGCCGATGGAGGAGGTGGTCACCTCCTATTATCTGCGCATGCGCGTGGTCGACCGTCCGGGCGTGCTCGCCGACATCACGCGCATCCTGGCCGATCACCAGGTGTCCATCGACGCGATGGTGCAGAAGGAGCCCTCCGAGGGCGAAGAGCAGGTGGACATCATCATGCTCACGCACCAGACGCGCGAGAAGCATATCAACGCCGCGATCGCCGCGATCGAAAACCTTGCCGTCGTGACCGGCAAGGTGACGCGCATCCGGCTCGAAGAACTCGGACGCAACTAGATTGGATGCGGCATTTCGGTACTGCTACATGTTCCCGGCGGATTTGCGCGCTGCGCGCGCCAACCGTGTTTTT
>JAJZPQ010000031.1 GCA_021811085.1 Pseudomonadota bacterium
CTGGCTTGACCAGGATCTCGATGACATCGACCTCTTTGAAGTCGCCGATGTCGGGAACCTTGATTTCCGTGATGCTGGACATGGTCGTTCCTTTTACACCGTCGCCGGATTAGGCTTGTTCGGGTCGATGCCGTATTTCTTGATCGCCTCGGCCACCGCCGACGCCTTGATTTCCCCCTGGTCCGCCAGCGCTTTGAGCGCGGCCAGCGCGACCCAGCGGCGGTCGACTTCGAAAAACTCGCGCAATTTTTCGCGCGTGTCGGAGCGGCCGAAGCCGTCGGTGCCGAGTACGCGATAGCGCCGCCCCGCGGGTATGAACGGCCGGATCTGCTCGGCGAAGGTCTTGATG
The DNA here is from genome assembly GCA_021811085.1 of Pseudomonadota bacterium. Classification (GTDB taxonomy): domain Bacteria; phylum Pseudomonadota; class Gammaproteobacteria; order Burkholderiales; family SG8-39; genus 2-12-FULL-64-23. The sequence goes on from JAJZPQ010000031.1 coordinate 350, forward strand.
TAATCGGTCGCAGCGACCACCGGCCCGGCATGGTCCTTGAGGCAGCGCTCCACCCAGGAGAGGCGCGGCGCATCGCCCGGATGCAGCATATTCCAGCGTTCGCAGGCGAGGCCGTCGCGGCGCAATTCGGTGAAGCTGGGGCAGCTCCAGACGTCGGCGCTGACGTCCCAGTCCTTTTCCAGCAGCTCGCCCGCGGCGATGACTTCGCGCAGGATGGTGCCCGAACCGAGCAGTTGCACTTTAAGCGGCTTATCCGCGTTCGTCTTGGTCTTATGCTTGGCGCCGGGCTTGAGCAGGTACATCCCCTTGATGATGCCTGCGGCGGCGCCTTCGGGCAGACCCGGGTGGACATAGTTCTCGTTCATCACGGTGATGTAGTAGAACACGTCTTCCTGGTTCGTCACCATGCGCCTCAAGCCGTCATGGATGATCAGCGCCAGCTCGTAGCCGAACGTCGGATCGTAGGAGACGCAGTTCGGGATCACCGAGGACAGGACGTGCGAATGCCCGTCCTCGTGCTGCAGGCCCTCGCCGTTGAGCGTGGTGCGCCCGGCAGTGCCGCCGAGCAGGAAGCCGCGCGCGCGCTGATCGCCCGCGGCCCAGGCCAGATCGCCGATGCGCTGCAGTCCGAACATCGAATAGAAAATGTAGAACGGCACGCTGACCACGTTGCTCGTGCTGTAGGAAGTGGCGGCGGCGATCCAGGAGCAGAACGCGCCCGCCTCGTTGATGCCCTCCTCCAGTATCTGGCCCGCCTTGTCTTCGCGGTAATAGGTCACCTGGTCGCGGTCGACCGGCACGTATTTCTGGCCTTCCTGGGAATAGATGCCGAGCTGGCGGAACATGCCTTCCATGCCGAAGGTGCGCGCCTCGTCGGGCACGATCGGCACGATGTGCTTGCCCAGGTTCTTGTCGCGCAGCAGCGCGGTCAGGATGCGCACGAAAGCCATGGTGGTGGAAATTTCGCGCTCGGTGGCTTTGAGCACCGCGTCCAGCGCCGACAAGGGCGGCACTTCGGGCACCGCGTCCGCCTTGCGCCGGCGGCTGGGCAGGTAGCCGCCGAGCGCCTGGCGGCGCTGGTGCAGGTATTTCATCTCGGGCGAATCGGCCGGCGGAACGTAGAACGGCAACTCCTCCAGCTTGTCGTCGGGAATCGGGATATTGAAGCGGTCGCGGAACTGGCGAATGGACTCGACATCCATTTTCTTCTGCTGGTGCGTGGCCATCTTGCCTTCGCCGATCTTGCCCATGCCGAAGCCCTTGACCGTCTTCGCCAGAATCACGGTAGGCTGGCCCTTGTGCCGCATCGCCGCGGCATACGCGGCATAGATCTTGTGCGGATCGTGGCCGCCGCGGTTCAGGCGCCAGATGTCGGCATCGCTCATTTTCGACACCAGCTCCAGCAGTTTCGGATGCTTGCCGAAGAAATATTTGCGCACGAAGGCGCCGTCGTTGGCCTTGAAGTTCTGGTATTCGCCGTCGACGGTCTCTTCCATGACGCGCAGCAGGATGCCTTCCTTGTCGTGCGCGAGCAGCGGGTCCCAGTACGAGCCCCAGATCAGCTTGATCACATTCCAGTCGGCGCCGCGGAAGTCGCCCTCGAGCTCCTGAATGATCTTGCCGTTGCCGCGCACCGGGCCGTCCAGGCGCTGCAGATTGCAGTTGATGACGAACACCAGGTTGTCGAGCTTTTCGCGCGCCGCCATGGAAATGGCGCCCAGCGATTCGGGCTCGTCGGTTTCGCCGTCGCCGAGGAAGGCCCATACCTTGCGCTTCTCGGTGTCGGCCAGGCCGCGTGCATGCAGGTATTTGAGGTAGCGCGCCTGGTAGATCGCCTGGATCGGGCCGAGGCCCATCGATACCGTCGGAAACTGCCAGAAGTCCGGCATGATCCAGGGATGCGGATACGAGGTGACGCCCTTGCCGTCTACGTCGCGGCGGAAATTCACCAGCTGCTCGGGGGTCAACCGCCCTTCGAGCAGCGCGCGCGCGTAGACGCCGGGGGCCGAATGGCCCTGGAAATAGATCAGATCGCCGCCGTGCGCTGCGCTGGGCGCGTGCCAGAAATGATTCTGACCGATGCCGAACAGCGTGCCCACCGAGGCAAAGCTCGCGATATGGCCGCCGAGATCGCCTTCGGTCTTGTTCGCCTTGGCCACCATGATCATCGCGTTCCAGCGGCAGTAGGCGCGGATGCGGTCTTCCAGAGCGGCGTCGCCGGGCGAGCGCTCTTCCATGTGCGGCGGAATGGTATTGAGGTAGGCGGTCTGCGCCTTGTACGGCAGGTAGGCACCGGAGCGGCGCGCCTTGTCGATGAGCTTTTCCAGCAGATAATGCGCGCGTTCCGGGCCCTCGCGCTCGAGCACCGCTTCGAGCGCGTCCAGCCATTCCTGCGTCTCCAGGGAATCAGGATCGTTGGCGCCAGGGGATTCGGGGACTGCAGACATGGCTACTCCTTCTAGGCTGCGGCGGCGACGCTCGTTTCTACCGGCGGTCGGAAATTGCAGGGCAAGCGCAGTGCCCTCTGCTTGCGCGCCGCTTTTGTCTTAAATCGCAGATTTCAGCGTGGCCATTATACAGGCAGTGCGGCGCGCGCTGCGGCGCCACAGGACGCGGCGACCGGCAAAAAAAAGCCAGAGCGCGAGCTCCGGCTTTTGAGAGTGAGGACAATTGAGCGGAAGCCTCGCATACGCAATTACAGCTTCCGATGCCACTGTAGTCTGCACGGCAGATACTGTGTATTGGGACAAACCCTATGCGGGACCACACCGTTTTGCACCCGGCAGTTCCGGGAAAACCCCAATGTCTGTGAGGCGCGGCGCTGGCATGATGCGCATTTAGCGGCCGGGTGCAGACATGCTAGCATTCCCGGTTCCGGATACGCAATTCGCGCCCACACGCCCACACCCCGATGCCGCCCAGCATGGCCGTCAGCCCAGCCACTCCATCCAACCAGCGCTGGCAATGGATGATGCCCAATGTCGCCGTGGGCGCGTTCATCATCGCCATGATCGCACTGGTGTGGTTGCTGCAGAAACGCGACTTCGATCAGCAAATGGCCGCGCTGACGCACGACGTGCAATGGGCCGAGCAGACGCTGAAAGTGCACATGCAGGGCGACGAAGCGTTCCTGCAAGGGCTGGCGCGCGAGGTGGCCGACGGCCAGGTCGACCGCGCCAGGTTCCAAGCCCGCTCGGTCCATTACCTGGCGACCAACCCGCACTTGTCCGGCATTGCCTGGATCGATGCCGGACAAGCCGTCCACGAAGCGGTGCCGCGCACGATCGGCGACGCCGACAAAATACAGTCGTTCACCGATCATGCGCAGGCGCTGGGTTTCAACGCCGTACGCAACTCCGATCGGCCGTTGTACAGCGATGTGTATGCGAGCGAACGCTACGGCCCGAGTTTCGAGCTGTTGGTGCCGATCCGCCGCGGTCCCGATTTCCTCGGCGCCATGGTGGCGACCTACCCGGTGGCGGACATTGCACGCTATCTGGTGCCCATATGGTTTTCGGAAAAATACCACCTGAGTTTCACCGGCGCCGGCGGCCAGTTGCTGGCGGAGAACTCGGCCACGCATCCGCGCGATGGGGATCTGACCTACAGCCTCAATATCGTCCCCCCGGGCAACGGCGTGCAGATGCGCGTGGCCGCGTATCTCGTCAGCACCAGCCTCGCCAAAACCCTGCCGATATATCTGATCGCCGGACTGTCGCTGCTGGTGGTATGGAGCCTGTGGTCGCTGAGCAATAATCTTGCGCGGCGCATCCGCGCCGAGGACGCCTTGCGCGCCGAATCGAATTTCCGCAAGGCGATGGAGGAGTCCATGCCCACCGGCATGCGCGCCATCGACATGCACGGGCGCATCACCTATGTCAATGCCGCTTTCTGCAAAATGGTCGGATATGCGCCGCATGAATTGATCGGTGCCGCCGCGCCCTTCCCCTATTGGAGCCCGCACGACCTGGCGGAGCACACGCAAAACCTGCAGCGCTCGCTAGCGGGCGAGCCGCCGCGCGGCGGCATCGAGCTGCACTTCCGCCGCAAGAACGGCGAGATTTTCGACGTGCGCATCCACGAGGCACCGCTGGTGGACGCGAGCGGCCGCCAGTCCGGCTGGATGGCGTCGGTCCACGACATCACCGAGCAAAGGCGCGCGCGCGCGGAACTGGAGGCTTCGCACCGGCGCTTCATGACCGTCCTCGACGGGATGGATGCGGCGATCTACGTCGCCAGCCTGGAGGCGGACGAAATCCTGTTCGCCAACAAGGCGTTCAAGAGCATCTACGGCTACGACGCCGTGGGACGCAACTGCTGGAAGGTCACCAGCGCCTGTCACCCGGAGCCGGAGCAGTTCATGGCCGCCGCACGCAAGCTCGCGCCGCACCAGACCCCGCTGGAGCTGTACGATAGCGAACTGCAGAACAGCCTCAACGGCCACTGGTACCAGCTGCGTGAGCGCGCGATCCAGTGGGTGGACGGCCGCGTAGTGCGCATGGAAATCGCCACTGACATCACCGACCGCATGAAGATGGAGGAACTCAACAGCCAGCAACTGGAGCGGCTGCAGCAGACCTCGCGCCTGATCACCATGGGCGAAATGGCGTCCAGCCTGGCGCATGAATTGAACCAACCGCTGTCGGCGATCGCGAATTACAATATGGGTTGCGTCAACCGCCTGCAAGCCAACGATTATCGCCCGGAGGAACTGCTGGCCGCGATGCAGAAAGCAAGCGTACAGGCAGAACGCGCCGGCAAGATCATACGGCGCGTGCGCGACTTCGTGAAGAAGAGCGAACCCAACCGCGGCGCGGTGCAGATCGCCGAGGTCGTAGAGGAGATCATCGGCTTCGCCGAGATCGAGGCGCGCAAGGCGGGCGTGCGCATCGGCGTCAGCGTCCCGCCCGACCTGCCCGCCGCGTATGCCGACAAGATCATGGTCGAACAGGTGGTACTCAACTTGGTGAAAAACGGCATCGAAGCCATGCACGACACGCCGCGCAGCAAGCGCGGGCTCACCATTCGTGCGCGCGCCAACGGCAAGGAATTCATCGAGGTCAACATAGCCGACCGCGGCCCGGGGCTGACCGCCGAACAGCGCGAGCGCCTGTTCACCCCGTTTTACACGACTAAACCAGAGGGTATGGGCATGGGACTGAACATTTGCCGCTCCATCATAGAATTCCACCACGGCCGCCTGTGGACCGCAGGCAATGCGGGCGGCGGCAGCGTATTCAGCTTCACTCTTCCGTTGATTCCGCAATGACTGAACCCAGAGTACATATCGTCGATGACGACGATGCGATGCGCGATTCGCTCAAGTGGCTGCTGGAGTCGCGCGGTCTCGAGGTCGAGTTGTATCCCTCGGGCGAAGCGTTTCTTGCCGCGTTCAACAGCGGCTTCTGCGGCTGCCTGGTGCTCGACGTGCGCATGCCCGGCATGAACGGGATGGACCTGTACGAGCAGCTGCGGGCGCGCAACTCGACCCTGCCGGTGATCTTCATCACCGGCCACGGCGACGTGCCGATGGCGGTGTCCGCGCTGAAGAAAGGCGCGGCCGATTTCATCGAAAAACCGTTCAACGACCAGGACATGCTGCGGCTGATCGAGACCTGCATGCGGCAGGACCGTGCCGCCGCCGCCAAGCGCGCCGAAAACGCATCCGTGGCGCAGCGGCTGGAGAGCCTGACGCAGCGCGAACGCGAAGTGCTCGGCCTGATCGTCGCCGGCAAGCTGAACAAACAGATCGCCGACGAGCTCGGCATCAGCATCAAGACGGTGGAAGTGCACCGCTCTCGCGTGATGGAGAAGATGGGCGCCAATTCGGTGGCCGAGCTGGTGCAGCTCGTGTTGAAGAAGCAGGTATAGGCGCATTGCTGCGGCCGCGCGCGCAGGCGCGGGGCCGCCGTTTCGGCTGTCGCGCGCCGCAGAACCCCAGAAGGGAAAAGTGAACATGCCCGACCCGAATCCGCTATTGGATTTCAGCGGCTTGCCGCGCTTTGCCGCGATCAAGCCGGAACACATCGCGCCGGCGGTGGAACGGCTGCTCGCACAAAACCGCGCGTGCATCGACAGCCTGACGCGTGCGCAAACCCCCACGACCTGGGCCGATTTCGTCGCGCCGCTGGAGGATGCGAACGAAAGGCTCGCGCGCGCCTGGGGTGTGGTCGGCCATCTGCACGGCGTGCTCGACTCGCCGGAGCTGCGCGCCACCTATAACGCGAACCAGCCCAAGATCGTCCAGTACTACACCGAGCTGGGGCAGAACCTGGCTTTGTTCGACAAGTACAAGGCGTTGAAGGCGTCGCCCGAGTTCACCGCACTGACGCTGGCGCAGCGCCGAATTGTGGACAACGAAATCCGCGATTTCCGCCTCTCCGGCGCAGAACTCGAGCCGCAGCAAAAGCAGCGCTTTGCCGCAATCTCGGAGGAACTGGCGCAGCTCGCGACCAAATTCTCCGAGAACCTGCTCGATGCGACCAACGCGTTTGCGCTCTACGTCGAAGACCGGAGCGAACTCGCCGGCCTTCCCGCGGACGTGATCGAAAGCGCGCGCGCCGGCGCAGAAAAGGACGGCAGGGCGGGCTGGAAATTCAGCCTGCACGCGCCGTCCTACGTCCCGTTCATGCAATATGCCGCACAGCGCGGGCTGCGCGAACAGATGTACCGCGCCTACGTCACGCGCGCGAGCGAATTCGGCAAGCCCGAACTCGACAATACGGCGCTGATCACGCAGATGCTCCGTCTGCACCGGGAGGCGGCGCAACTGCTCGGCTACGCCAACCACGCCGAGGTTTCGCTGGTGCCGAAAATGGCGCAGACGCCGCAGCAGGTGCTCGCTTTCCTCGAAGATCTGGCCGCAAAGGCGCTGCCTTTCGCGCGCAAGGATTATGCCGAACTCGCCCAATTCGCCGCAGCCGAACTGGGCCTGGCGCAGCTCGAGGCCTGGGACCTCGCTTACGCCTCCGAAAAATTGCGCGCCGCGCGCTACGCTTTTTCCGACCAGGAGGTGAAGCAGTATTTTTCCGAAGCCAGGGTCATGCAGGGGATGTTCCGCGTGGTCGAGACGATTTTCGGCGTGCGCATCGAGCCCGACCAAGCCGAAACCTGGCATCCGACGGTGCGCTTTTTCCGCGTCAGCGACGGCGCAGGCAGGCTGCTCGGCCAGTTCTATCTCGATCCCTATGCGCGCGACACCAAGCGCGGCGGCGCCTGGATGGACGAGGCCATCAGCCGCCGCAGGCTGGGTGAGCACGTGCAGATCCCGGTCGCGTATCTGACCTGCAATTTTTCCGCGCCGGTCGGCGGCAAGCCGGCCTTGTTCACCCATGACGAAGTGCTGACCCTGTTTCACGAGTTCGGCCACGGCCTGCATCACCTGCTCACGCGCGTCGATTACCTCGGCGTGTCGGGCCTGCACGGGGTGGAATGGGACGCGGTCGAGCTGCCCAGCCAGTTCATGGAAAATTTCTGCTGGGAATGGGAGGTGCTCGCGCATATGACCGCGCATGCGGACAGCGGCGAACCCTTGCCGCGTGCGCTGTATGACAAGATGCTCGCCGCGAAGAACTTCCAAAGCGGCATGCAGACCGTGCGCCAGCTGGAATTCTCGCTGTTCGACATGCACCTGCATTACGATTTCGAACCCACCGGCAGCAAGACCGTGCAGCAATTGCTGGACGAAATCCGCAGCCGCGTGGCAGTGGCGATTCTGCCGGCTTACAACCGCTTCCAGAATAATTTCTCGCACATTTTCGCCGGCGGTTACAGCGCCGGCTATTACAGCTACAAGTGGGCCGAAGTGCTGTCGGCGGACGCCTACAGCCTGTTCGAGGAAAATGGCGTGCTCGACCAACTTAGCGGTAAACGCTTTCGCGACGAAATCCTGGCGGTGGGCGGCAGCCGCCCCGCGATCGACTCGTTCCGCGCGTTCCGCGGCCGCGAGCCCAAGGTGGATGCGCTGCTGCGGCACAGCGGCATGATTCCCGCCTGTTTAGACGACAAAAATACCTCCGAAACCCGCATCGAATAAGGACCTGCCGCTTTGCTCGCTCGCGTGGGCAAAGCCGCATTCCCGCGCCGTTGCCCACCCTGTTTTCTTTGGTTCAGTTGACCTGATGTCTTACGGATGCTTCGACTTCTCCGTGAAATGGCAGCCGCCACAGTCCATCATGCCACGGCTGTTCTCCAGGGAACCTCCCTGGTCATGGCACGAGCGGCACGCCTGGACCTCGGGCGAGAGAACGTGTACGGGCTTGAATTGCCCATCCAGCCTGCTGTTCAACAGTTCAACTGTATATTTCGCCACCGAGCCGGCGAGCCATGCGCATCGCTCTGCCCGTTCCTTGGAAAAGGACTTGAATCCCGTTTCCTTGCACCAACGGCTCACCGAGACATGGCACAGTGGAGAATGGGCCACGGACGCCTTGATCTCGAATTTCGGAGACTTGGGACGGTAGCCGGGAAGGGCCTCCTGTTCGTACCAGTTGAACACCTCGCGGATAAGCGGAAAGGCTGCCTCTCTCTGCTTTGGGTCGAGCCCTCCGGCAACCAGGAAGGTGGCCGCAGAGGCCCCGTTCAGGGTGCCACAAAGCGACGAGATACCCGCAACCCCCCCTTCACCAAAAACCATCATCTCCGATGGCATGACGGTATAGGGGAACCCAACTGTTTCCCTGAGCTGGCTGATGATCGCATCGAAGGTTGCGTAGCAACATGCCCCCCTGTAAAATCCTGCGTACCCGCGCTCTCCCGCGAGTTCCGGATTCAATCGCTGGTACGGCCAGGGAACCGCGGGTGCCTTCACATTCTCTTGCGTGGCACGAACATTCCCCGCCAAGATTGGTGTAACAGCAACTCCCCCCGTGCCGACCGCGAGCATTTTAAGCAAATCTCTTCTTCGATTACTCATGTTTTTTCCTTTCTCCTAATTTGTGTTGTGGGGATATCCAGTCATTAGGAGGCAAGGTCCGTACCAAAGCCGTGCGGCGCTTGAGAATGTCGAATAAATTCTATTAGTTAAACTAAATAAGCGATAGGCGAGTTCATCCTTCGCGCGATTTGCAATCCGAACTGAAGTACATTGTATTTATACATGCGTGCGCCCATGAAAAAAAATATCTTTTATTTTTAATATATTATGACGACTTATGGTGTATAATTTTAATATACACCGCCCCAGAGATGGCCTTATGGCGCTACACCGATGCGCAAACCGCGGGCATCGTTGCAATAGAATGAATAAACCCAAATTTGGCAGTTGGCCATCCTGCTGGCAGCCGGAAAGTCGTATTTGGCGCGGGTTTCCGACTGGTTGAAGCAACTGCGGAGCGGTTCCTCCATTTGGGTGAATTCCAAGGGTCGGCGAATAAGCGCGGAATCGGCAAGTTGATCGCGCTACCGGCACCTACCGCATCTTGACGGCCCTCGCCGCCGCACTCCTCGCCGCCACGGCCCAACGGGATCTGCCGCAATAGCGCTTCCTTGCCATCAGGGCCAGAGGGAACAATCCTCATCAACAGGCCGGATACATGTGTGCAATCCATCACCCAAGTACGTCGATTTCAACTAGCCTTGCAAAAAAGGGGGAGTCCATACATAGCTGTATATCAAAAATACGCGCCGCAGATCATCTTATCCATCTGAAAATCAAATACAAATTTTGTCCTGCACACCTTTCGTGTACGAAAAAAATGTTCTTCGACCGATCTGTTTGAATCGCAGAATTTGCCGTCGCGTTCTCGGGTTACAATCTAATTGACTGATTATAAAGCATATATCCACACGGCCCGAGCTTCTGGCATGGTCGTTGCTCTACCTAGATCAAGACGACGCTTATGAGGTGATGAACATGGATGACAGAACCAAAATCCTGGTCGTGGACGACGAAGAAGTGGTTCGCCTCAGCCATATAAGGACGCTTGCCAGCATGCACTGCAGCGTCGAGGTGGTGAAGAACGGCGTCGAGGCCTTGGGCGTCATGGAGCAGCGACCGGCCGATGTGGTGCTGCTCGATCTGCGCATGCCGGGAATGGACGGCATGGCCGTGCTCAAAACGATCAAGCAACGTTGGCCCGAAACCGAAGTGGTCATTATCACCGGCTACCCGAACATCGAAACCGCCAAGGAAGCGGTGCGCCTGGGAGCGTACGACTATCTGGCCAAACCGGTAGGCCCGGATGAAGTGATCAGCGTCGCAAACGGCGCCATGACGCAGAAGAAATGGGCGCTGCGCAAAGACCGGTCTGGATTGAATACAGGAATCGGTGCGGCTGCCGGTTCGGGCAGGAAAGCGGGCAATTTCACCAATTGAAGCAACAGGAGAATGTCATGAGTGCCTTACGCAAAGTTCTGGTAGTTGACGATGACCCGGTGGTCGGCAGGAGTTTTGACCGGGTTCTTTCCAGCAAGGGCTACGCGGTAATTACCGCGAGCAATGCCCAGGAAGCGCTGAACAAGCTCGATACCGAGAAATACGATCTCTTGTTCACCGACATCAAGATGCCGGGCATGAGCGGCCTCGACATGGCCGAGCAGGTGCGCCGGCGTCAGCCATGGCTGCCGGTCGTGATCGTTACCGGCTACGGCTCACCCGAGAATGAAGCCCGCGCCGAGGCGGCCGGGGTATCGAGCTTTCTACGCAAACCACTTTCGCCGGAGATGATAGAAGGCAGCGCGCAAAAGGCGCTATCCGAAACGGGTGCCGCAGCGCAAAGCGCCACCGCAGTTCCCGCGGCGGCGGAAGTCGCAGCGACCCCGGCGCCAGCCGAAGCGGCCAATTTCGCGCGCTTCGTCAAGAATGTCGCCTTGTTCCTCGCGGCGCCGTTCGTCGGGCTGGCCTATATCCTCGCCTTCCCGATTGTCGGACTTGGCATGCTCGCATGGATGGCGGTCGAAGCGCAGCAGAAGAAATCCGCGGAAGCGCCGAAACTGGCACCGATGAAATCGAGCGCGCTGAAGAGCACCGCGATGTTCCTGGCCGCTCCTTTCATCGGACTGGCGTATGTCATCGTGGGTCCGATCGTGGGTCTGGGCATGCTGCTCTGGTTCGGCCTGCAGGCTTGGGGCAAGCTCGGCGCAAAAGCGCTGGCAGACCGGTCCAAACCGGAGTAAGGGCGCGCCGCCCATTGCTCAAAGCAGGTGCCGGGGAGCAAATGCCTCCGGCAGATTTCCTGATAAGATGAAAAAGAAAAAATAGGGGGATTACATGGCCGGCTCCCGCAACGCGAACACGATCAGCGCCGCGGTCTTTCACCGACATTTGGTCATCGGCGTAGTGGCGACATTTTTTGCGCTGTTCCCGGGAAAATTCATGGCAGCCGAGGCAGCTCCGGCCGACAAACTTTCCGATGGCGACAAGTCCTGCCTGGGATGCCACGGAACAGAGGGAATGCAAAAGGACCTGGGCGGCGGGAAATTGCTTTCCCTGCACGTTGCGGGCGACGACTTCGCCAAATCCGTACATGGGGCGAACGGCTGCGCTTCCTGCCATGCCGACATCGATCTCAACAGCCATCCGCAGAAAACAAAAAATATCAGCAGCAGCCGCGAATACTCGATCGCCATGGCCAAGGTCTGCGCGGGATGCCACGCGGAAGCACAGAATGAAAGCGAAACCAGCATACACGCCACGCTGCTGGCGAAGGGCAAGCAGTCTGCGCCGGTATGCACCGACTGCCACGGTTCTCACAGCGTCACCCCCAAGACCGCATACGACACCTGCGTCGGATGCCATAACGCCGCCATGGATGCGCACGCAAAATGGCTTCCAAATGCGGGGCTGCACCTCGAGGTCGTATCCTGCGCCGCCTGCCATGCGCCGACGGCACAGCGCATGGTCGATCTCAGGCTGTACGACGGCGCGGCGAAGAAATGGGTTTCGGAGAAAGAGGGTCTGCCGCAGTTCGAAAAATGGGCGCGCGCCGCCGATACGGACGCAAACGGGCTCGACGCGCTGGAACTCAGAAAACTGATGGCGCAGATCAATCACGATCCGGCGCAGCCGGAAAAGACCCTGCGCGGTCGGATCGAACTGCGCACTGCAGTCCAGGCGCACCAGCTTTCGGACAAGGCCAATGCGATCAGGGACTGCGCCAGCTGTCACCGCCAGGGCGCCGAGCCGTTCCAGAACGTCAGCATATCTATCGTCAGCGCCGACGGCAGACCGCTGCGGCACAAGGCGCAGAAAGAGGTGCTGAGTTCCGCGCTTTCGGTGGACTCCTTACGTGAGTTCTACGCGGTCGGCGGCACGCGCAGCACGCTGCTCGATATTCTGCTGGTCCTCGCCACGCTGGGCGGCCTGTCGGTGCCGATCGGGCACCAGATCCTGAAACGGATCGTACAGAAACAGCTGGAGCGCGAGGCGCAGGCTAAGCCCGATGAGCGTGGCGGCGCTTGAGCGGCCGGCATGCTGACGAACGCACCGCAGCCGCAATAAGAATAGACGGAGAAACCACCATGCAAAAACTCTATATCCACCCGCTTCCGGTCCGGATCTGGCATATGATCAACGCGGTCGGTTTTGTGCTGATGCTCCTTACCGGCACCCAAATTCGCTACATCGGGCTGATCGACCTGATGTCCTTTCGCACCGCCGTGACCGTGCACAACTGGATCGGTTTCGTGCTGATCGGCAATTATTTCATCTGGCTGCTGTTCTATTTGTTCACGGACAAGATCCGCGTCTACCACCCGGAGCTGAGCCCGACCAAGCATTTTCAGGCCAGCTTCCGCCAGCTGCAGTATTACGGCTACGGCATTTTCAAGGGCAGCCCCAATCCGCACCAGGTAAGCGCCTACGACAAGTTCAACCCGATGCAGAGCATGATGTACCAGGTTGTCATGTTTCTGCTCGTTCCGCTGCTGGCCGTCACCGGCGTTTTGATGTGGGACGTGCAGGGGTTTTACGGCGCGGTGGATTTCTTCGGCGGCGTGCGCGTGGTCGACACGGTGCACGTTCTGATTTACATCTTCTTCGCGTTTTTCATTTTCTTCCACGTCTACATGGGTAGCCTGGGACATACCCCCACGGCGCACTACAAGGCCATGTTCATCACCGGATACGAGGAAGTCGAGGAAGAGCACACCCACAGCGGTGCGGCCAAGCCCTAGGAGAACGGGTGAAGCGCGGGGGGCGCGTAGCAGCGTCCCCTTAGCCCGGCCCGCCGCTAAATTCGCTTTGCGCCGGCTTATTCGCCCGGGTCCGGATTTTGCTCCGTTCCGCGGATGCGGATGTCGTATTTTTTCATCAATGCCTGGAAGTTCGCGCGCTGCATGCCGGTTTCCTCGGCGCTGCGGGTGACATTCCAGGCGTTGCGCTTGAGCGCTTCGAGCACGAACAGTTTCTCGACGTTTTCCACCGATTTTTCGCGCGCGATCTTCTTGATGCGCTTTAGCTCATCGCTGGTCCTGGGCACGTCCAGGTCCAGCCGCGGCAGCATGTCGATGATGTTGGCGAGGTGCGCCTGACGCACGACCTTGTCGGCGGCGAGGATTACCGCGCGGTGTATCGTGTTCTCGAGCTCGCGTACATTTCCGGGCCAGTCGTAATGCACCAGCGCGCTCATCGCCCCTTCGGAGAACTCGACCACTTTTTTCCCGAGCTCCTCGTTGAACACGTTGAGGAAATGGAACGCCAGTGGGGGAATATCGTCGCGGCGTTCGCGCAGCGGCGGTATGGCAATCGGAAATATGTTGATGCGGTAGAACAGGTCCTCGCGGAACGTGCCCGCGGCGACCATCGCCTTCAGATCCTTGTTGGTAGCCGTGATCAGCCTGAAGTTGGCGCTCTGCGTGCGCGTGTCGCCCACCGCCTTGAATTCCCGTTCCTGGATCACGCGCAGCAGCTTGGCCTGCGTCGACAGCGAGACGTTGCCGATCTCGTCCAGGAACAGGGTGCCGCTGTCGGCGATTTCGAACATGCCTTTCTTGTTGACCACGGCGCCGGTGAACGAGCCCTTGACGTGGCCGAACATCTCGCTCTCGAGCAGATTTTCGCTGAGCGAGTTGCAGTCGACGGCGACGAAAGGCTTGTCTTTGCGCAGGCTGTTATAGTGGATCGCGCGCGCGATCAGTTCCTTGCCCGTGCCGCTCTCCCCCGTGAGCATGACTGTGCTGTTGGTAGGCGCGCATTTGGCGATCAGGCGGTAGACGTTCTGCATCTGCGGGCTCGAGCCGATGATGTTCTCGAAGCGGTATTTGGAACTGACCTCGCTCCGGAGTTCGAGGTTTTCCTGCAGCAGCTGCCGCCGCTCCAGCGCGCGCTTCACCACCAGCTTGAGTTCGTCCGGATCGAAGGGCTTGGACATGTAATCGAAGGCGCCGAGCTTCATCGAGCGCACCGCCGTCTCGATTTGCGACAGCCCTGTGACCATGATCACGTCGATGTCCGGATGCGTTTCCTTCACGCGGCGCAAGACCTCGAGTCCGTCCATTTTCGGCATCATGATGTCGAGAATCAGCGCATCGTAATGGTTCTCGTCGATCTTGCGCAACGCTTCCATGCCGTCCTGGACCGCCTCCACCTCGTATTCGCCGTCGTCGCCGAGTATGCGCAGACAACTCCTGATCACGATCTCTTCGTCGTCGACCACCAGTATCCTGGCTTTCATTGATTGCTCCTGCTGCTTTGCGCGTCCCCGGCGGGCGGTTCCACCGGGAGATAAATGCGGAAGGTCGAGCCCTTGCCGACCGTGCTTTCCACCTCGATCGCGCCGCCATGGGCCTTGACGATGCCGTGGCTTACGGACAGCCCCAGCCCGGTGCCCTTGCCCACCTCTTTCGAGGTGAAGAAGGGATCGAATATGCGCTTGAGGTTTTTCTCCGGAATGCCGCAGCCGCTGTCGATGATCGAGATCTCCACCATGTCCACCGGCGTCATGCCCGGCTCGGGACTGCGCGGCTGCGCGCAGCGCCGGCTGCGCACCGTGATGCTGCCTTCATGCTCGATCGCATGCTGCGCGTTGACCAGCATGTTCATGATGACCTGCTTGATCAGATCGGCGTCGACCCACACCTGGGGCAGCTGCGGGTCCAGATCCATGGCGATTTCGATGTCGCGAAACGACGCGGGCCGCTCGATGATGCGCGCCGTGTCCTCGATCACCTGGTTGAGGTCGGCGAATTTCTTTTCCGGCGTTTTCTCGCGCGCGAAATCGAGCAATCTGCGGATGATCGTCGCGCAGCGCTTGGTTTCCCGGATCACCAAGTCCAGGTCTTCCGCGTCGGGATTGCCGTCGGGCAATTTCTTGCGCAGCAGCGTGGTAAACGTGAGCACGCCGGTGAGCGGGTTATTGAGCTCATGCGCAATGCCGGCGGCGAGCAGGCCGACCGACGCCAGCTTTTCGCTGCGCGCCGTTTCGGCCTCGGCGATGCGCAGTTCCTGGGTTCTCTTTTCCACCTTCTGCTCCAGCGTATGGCCCCAGTCGCGCAGTTCCGCCGCCGATTTCTGCAGCGCCACCGTCATGGAATTGAACGAGGCCGCGAGCTGGCCGAACTCGTCGTCGCTGCGTACCGGGATCATCTGTTCCAGGTTGCCGGAGGACAGCCGCTTGGCTCCGCTCTCGAGGTCGCGCAGGGGCACGTACACCAGGCGATGCACGAAAAAGCCCACGCTGAGCGCGGCAATCAGGATGAATCCCAGGGACAGCGCGCCCATCGCGATCGCGTTGTTGCGCATCTTGCGATCGATGTCGTCGAGCGAATACACGATGTCGAGAACGCCGAGCACCGGCTGGGCCTTGCTGTGCACATGGCAGTTCGCGCTGTAGCACGAGAGCTCGTTGCGAAACACGTCCATGCTGCCGAGCATGCGCCTGCCTTCGGCGGTGACAAAAATGCGCGAGCGCTGGGTCTGCGCAGCCGGCTCCAGCGGCGCGTCGACGCGATGGCAGATGACGCAGGCTTCGGCCTTGCGGTCCACCTTGAGCCCGAGTTCGGGCTGGTAGGTGGAATGGATGATGGTGCCGTCCTTGCTCAGAATCCTGACTTTTTCTATGCTCCCCTGATTGCCCACGTCGCGGATGATGTTGTCCACATAGGCGGGCTGGTTCGTGAGCATAGCGAAGCGGGTGCTTTTCTTGATCACATCGGAAATCTGGGCGACATGGCTCACCGCCTCGCGCAGGAGTTCGTCGCGCTGATGCTGCACGACGAGCACGGTGAATACCAGCATCGCCAGCGACAGCGCGATCGCCAGGTAGAAGACGACCTTGAACTTGAGTGTCTTCGAACGCATTCCGGCCCTTAGCCTGGTGCCGGGCGCGAAACCGACGGGAATGCGCTATTGCGTCTGCAGGAGGTCATGACCAGGGTGCTTGTGCTGCCCAAATAGCCGGACTATTCCGGGAATCATGAGGTTAGCAGTTACGCAACAGCGCAAGTTTGACCGGCGTCAAACTACGGGAGCGGAACTTTGGAGACGGCAGGCCTGATGCGCGCCAAAGGCGGCATCCGGGCTGGCATCAATTTGGCGAGCCGGATAAACTGGGCCCCGCCCGTCGCTGGCGCCCGCAGCGCAAACGCGGGTTCGGTTGTCCTGCTGGCGAGCAACACAATAAACCTGCAATACAATGAGATAAAGCTTATGCGCATTGCAAGCTGGAACGTCAACTCGCTCAAGGTGCGCCTGCCCCAGATTCTGGATTGGCTGGCGAGACACCAGCCGGACGCGCTGTGTCTGCAGGAACTCAAGCTCGAGGATGCCAATTTCCCCCAGGCCGAGCTGCAGGCCGCGGGCTATGCGGCGGCGTTCTCGGGGCAGAAGACCTATAACGGCGTTGCGATTCTCAGCCGCGTGCCGGCCGCAAACGTCCTATGCGGCATACCGGCATACGAAGACCCGCAGCGCAGAGTCATCAGCGCCGACATCGGCGGCGTGCGCCTGGTCTGCGCCTATGTGCCCAACGGCCAAAGCCTGAATTCGGACAAGTACCGCTACAAACTCGACTGGCTCGCCGCGTTCGGCGCCTGGCTGGAGCGGGAACTCGCCGCGCATCCGCGGTTGGCGGTGCTGGGCGATTACAACATCGCACCGGAGGACCGGGACGTGCATGACCCGAAGGCCTGGGAAGGCCAGGTCCTGGTCAGTCCGCAGGAGCGCGCAGCCTTTCGCCGCCTGATTGCGCTCGGCTTCAAGGACAGTTTCCGTCTGTTCGAACAAGCGGAAAAATCCTACACCTGGTGGGACTACCGCATGAACGGCTTCAAGCGCAACCTCGGCTTGCGCATCGATCACATCCTGCTCAGCCCCAGCCTTGCGGCGAACTGCAGCGCTTGCTCCATCGATCTCGAACCGCGCCGCAACGAGCGCCCTTCCGATCACGCACCAGTAGTCGCGGAAATCAACCTCTGAAATGAAAACGCCGGGTTTCCCCGGCGTCCTGTGGATTCCCGCCTGTACTCAGTCGATCAACTCATACGCCGGCAGGGTGAGGAACTCGACGTAGTTGTCGTCCGTCGTGATTTTCGCGAACAAAGCCGCCGCCTGTTCGTATTTGCCGGCCTTCCACGCCGCCTCGCCCAGATGGGTTTTCACCTTCGGCAGCTCCTCGGCGAGCAGGGCGTGGAATAGCTCCTTGGTCACCTTGCGCCCGTCGTCCAGCACGCCCTTGGGCGAGCGGATCCATTGCCAGATCTGCGAGCGCGAAATTTCCGCGGTCGCGGCGTCTTCCATCAGGTTGAACACCGGCACACAGCCGTTGCCCGCGAGCCATGCGCCCAGGTACTGGATGCCGACCGAGATGTTGTAGCGCAGGCCGGCCTCGGTGATCGGCGTTTCCGGCTCGAAGTCGAGCAGCTCCTTCGCCGTGATATTCACTTCCGGTCGCTGCCGGTCGTACTGGTTGGCCCCGGGCATGTACTGGTCGAACACCTCCTTGGCGATCGGCACCAGGCCCGGGTGCGCGACCCAGGTGCCATCGCAACCGTCGGTCACTTCACGCAGCTTGTCTTCGCGCACTTTCGCCATCGCCGCCTCGTTCGCAGCCGGATCGTTCTTGATCGGGATTTGCGCCGCCATGCCGCCCATCGCGGGGGCGTGCCGGTGATGGCAGGTCTTCACCAGCAGCAGCGCATAGGCGCGCATGAACCGCGCCGTCATTTTGACGTGGACCCGGTCGGCGAGGCAGAACTCCTTGTGCGAGCGGAATTTCTTGATGCAGGAGAACATGTAGTCCCAGCGGCCGATGTTGAGGCCGGCGGAATGCTCGCGCAGTTCCCACAGGATCTCGTCCATTTCGAAGGCGGCAAGCACGGTCTCGATCAGAACCGTACCCTTGATCGACCCCTGCGGCAGGTCGAGCTCATATTGCGCCATCACGAAAATGTCGTTCCACAGCCGCGCCTCGAGGTGCGATTCCATCTTGGGCAGATAGAAGTAGGGGCCGCTGCCGCGCTGGAGCAGCTCTTTGGCGTTGTGAAAAAAATAAAGCCCGAAATCGAAAATGCCACCCGAGATCGGCTTGCCGTCGATGTGCACGTGCTTCTCGTTCAGATGCCAGCCGCGCGGGCGCGCCATCAACACTGCGGTCTTGTCGTTGAGCTTGTACTTCTTGCCGTCCTGATCGAGACTGATCGTGCGCCGCACCGCGTCGCGCAGGTTGATCTGACCCTCGATCATGTTGTGCCAGGTCGGCGTATCGGCATCCTCGAAATCTGCCATGAACACGGACGCGCCGCAGTTGAGGGCATTGATCACCATCTTGCGGTCGGTCGGGCCGGTGATCTCGACGCGGCGATCGAGCATGTCGGCAGGCTGCGGCGCAATCTTCCAATCGGAATTGCGGATGTGCGCCGTTTCGCCCAGGAAATCGGGCATCTTGCCGGCGTCGAACTCCCGCTGCCGCGTCGCGCGCGCGGCCAGCAGCTCTTGCCGCCGCGGTTCGAATTTGCGGCACAGTTTGGCCACGAAAGCGACAGCCTCGGGCGTGAGGATCTGCGCAAATTCCGCGGTGATGGCGCCGTGGACTTCCACGCCGCCGGGAAATTTCTCGCTCATCAGTGGAACTCCAGGTTGCGGTTTGCGGGAAAAAAAGCGGCTATTCTAGGGTTCCGCGGCGCATTCCGCAATACGAATCGCATTCCGGATCGCGGAACAAATGACCCTTTGCAGATACGCTACTGCAGGGGGAAACCCGCGTCAGCCGGCTTCGTCCGTAGCGCCCTTGTCTTCCAGTCCGAGTTCGGCAATCTTGCGTGTGATGGTGTTGCGGCCCATGCCGAGCAAGTTCGCCGCCTCGATGCGGCGTCCGCCGGTGCGCGCGAGCGCCTTGCCTATCAGAGCCTTTTCGAAGGCTTGCGAAAACCTTTCCAGGACCGCGCTTTCGCCGCGCGCAAACGCGCGCTCGACCTCGCGCTCCAAGGCGCCGATCCAATCCGATTCCGCAGCTTTGCCGCCCGCGAGTTTGAGTTCGGCCGGCAGGTCGGCCACTTCTATGGTCTGCGTGGGCGCCATCACCGTGAGCCAGTGACACAGGTTTTCGAGCTGGCGCACATTGCCCGGAAAATCCTGCGTCGCCAGGTAGTTCATCGCCTCCGCGGACAGGCGCTTTGCTTCGGCGCCCAATTCGCGCGCGCTCTTGGCGAGGAAGTGCCGCGCGAGCAATCCGATGTCCTCGCGCCGCTCGCGCAGACTGGGCAGGCGCAAGCGGATCACATTGAGGCGATGGAACAGGTCTTCGCGGAACAAGCCCTGGCGCACGCGCTCTTCCAGATCCTGGTGCGTCGCTGCGATCACCCTGACATTCGCCTTGATCGGCTGATGACCGCCGACGCGGTAGAACTGGCCATCGGAGAGCACGCGCAGCAGGCGCGTCTGCAGCTCGGCCGGCATGTCGCCGATTTCGTCGAGGAACAGCGTACCGCCCTCCGCCTGCTCGAAACGCCCGCGGCGCATCGTCTGGGCGCCGGTGAAGGCGCCGCGCTCGTGCCCGAACAATTCCGATTCGAGCAAGTCCTTCGGCATCGCCGCGGTATTGATGGCGACAAAGGGTTTCGCCGCGCGATTGGAGTGGCGGTGCAGCGCCAGCGCCACCAGTTCCTTGCCGGTACCGGATTCCCCGGTGATCAGCACCGTCGCATTGGACTGCGACAGCCTGCCGATCGCGCGAAACACCTCCTGCATCGAGGGCGCCTGTCCGAGGATTTCGGGGGTGACCTCGCGCGCCTGCTCGCTTTCGATCTCGCGCATGCTCTCGCCGATGGCGCGGCGGATCAACTCCACCGCCTGATCCACGTCGAAGGGCTTGGGCAGATATTCGAATGCACCGCCCTGGAACGCCGCCACCGCCGACTCGAGGTCGGAATAAGCGGTCATGATGATGATCGGCAGCCCCGGATGGCGCTGCTTGACGCTTTGCAGCAGTTCCAGGCCGGAAGCGCCGGGCATGCGGATGTCCGATACCAGCACCTGGGGCGCGCCCTGTTCCAGTGCATCGAACGCCTCCTGCGCGCCGGAGAAAGTCTTGTACGGCAGCCCCTCCCGCGCCAACGCCTTTTCAAACACCCAGCGTATCGAGCGATCGTCGTCTATGACCCAAATTGGTTTCATATCTTGGTGGCGGGCAATGGATCGCGGCAAATGCTCGGATGCGGGGAAACTCCGCTCTCAGCCTTCACGCATCGCCCATAGCCCCTTACTCCAGTGGTAGCATGATCGTAAAGCAGGTACGGCCCGGCCTGCTGTCGCATTCGATCGTGCCATGGTGGTACTGCACGAAAGTCTGCGACAAGGTCAGCCCCAGTCCGCTGCCGCCGTCCCGGCCCGATACCAGAGGATAAAAAATCCGCTCGCGCAGTTCCTCCGGGATTCCCGGGCCGTTGTCTACCACTTGCAATTCTAATGCCAGCTTGTAGCGCTGCTTGGCCAGCGTCACTTGGCGCGCGGCGCGCGTGCGGAATTCGATTACGCCCTTCCCGTTCAGTGCCTGCGCCGCGTTGCGCACGATGTTGAGCACGGCCTGGATCAGCTGCTCCTTGTCCCCGTATAGATCGGGCAGGCTCGCATCGTAGTCGCGCTCGATGCGGATTCCGTCCGGGAATTCGGCCAGCACCAGGCTGCGCACGCGCTCCAGGACTTCGTGAATATTCAGCGGCGCGACCTGCGGCGGGCGATGCGGCGTAAGCAGCCGGTCCATCAGCGCCTGCAGCCGGTCGGCCTCCTTGATGATGACCTGGGTGTATTCGCGCAGCTCCGGCCGTTCCAGTTCGCGCTCGAGCAGTTGCGCCGAACCGCGCAAGCCTCCCAGGGGATTTCTGATTTCGTGCGCCAGATTGCGGATCAGTTCCCGGTTCGCCTGTTGCTGGTCCATCTGGCGCTGCTCGCGCGCGAGCTTGAGCTGCTGGTCCATCGGACGAAACTCGATCAGGAACCGGGCCGCGCTGGTCTCGGTCGGCGTAATCAGGCAATTCAGGTGCAGGCTCGCCTGTCCCGGGCGCGTGAGCGTAAGCTCGCGACCGGCGTAGCTCCAGTTGTGCCCCAGCGCGTCGTTGAGGCCGGCGATGACTTCGCCCGCATCGATGAACAGTTGCACCAAGGGCTGGCCGAGTACGTTCTTCAGGCTGAACGCGAACAAATCTTCGGCAGCCGGATTGGCGTGCGCGATGCGCAATTCGTCGTCCACCAGAATGACCGGGGTCGCAAGCAGGTCGAGGCCGGAAAAAAAACTGGAAGACATATCGGGCCAATGCGGAGCAGTGAATGCAAACGCGGCGGCGCAGCTGCAGCGCCTGCGAAAACCCGCTTAGCGTCCGCAGCAAAACGGCATTTGCTGCGGATTTTTACTTGACGCTGTCGAGCTCTTTTTTCAGCGCCGCAACATTCTTCTCGTGCCGCTCGACATCGTCCTTGTAGGGCTGCAAGCGGTCAAGCACCCGCTGGTAGTTCTTTTCGTTGCCGCTGCGCACCGATTCCTGCTGGGCGAGGTCGGCCTTTGCCTTCTCCAGCGCCTTCTCCTCGCTGCCGAGCTCGTCGACCAGGATTCGGCGCCGGGCTTCATCGCGGCTTTTTTGCGTCCCGGCGTCGACCTTGGGAAAGCCCGCTGGTGAAGGCGCGGACGCAGCTGCGCGCGGGGGGATGGCTGGAACCACCGAAATCTCGCGCATCACCAGCGTGCAGCTTTTGCCCCTGGTTTCTTCCTTGATGTTGGTGTAGGTGGCACGACCGTTTGCATCCAGGCACTTGAACGTATCGCCCCACGCCGGCAACGACAGCGCGCCGCTTAACAGGGCGGCCGTTCCTAGATATCCGAGACTGCGACGGAGCATGAGACCAAAGCCATTGAGAAGGAAGTTTAAGTCTATGCCAATATCAGGCTGATTTCAAATCGCTTTTAGGCGCGCTTCCGGATCGGCCGAAACAGCCGCCCAGCGCGGTCTTCGGGCGGGATAAAAAAAGGCGGGACTCGCCCGCCTTTTTCCGCCGGATCAGGCGATCAGCTGCTGTAGTACATGTCGAACTCGAGCGGATGGGTGGTCATGCGGAACCTGGTGACCTCCTCCATCTTGAGCGCGATGTAGGCATCGAGCATGCCTTCTGAGAATACGCCGCCGCGAGTCAGGAACTCGTGGTCCTTGTCCAGATGCTCCAGCGCCATTTCCAGCGAAGAACAGACGTTCGGCACTTTCTTCGCCTGCGAGGCCGGCAGATCGTACAGGTTCTTGTCGATCGGATCGCCGGGGTGGATTTTGTTCTGCACGCCGTCGAGACCGGCCATCAGCATCGCAGCGAAAGCCAGATACGGGTTGGCGGTCGGGTCGGGGAAGCGCACTTCGACGCGACGCCCCTTGGGGTTGGTGGCATAGGGGATGCGGCAGGCCGCGGAACGGTTGCGCGACGAATAGGCCAGATTGATCGGCGCCTCGAAACCGGGCACTAGGCGCTTGTAGGAGTTGGTCCCTGGATTGGTGATCGCGTTCAGTGCCTTGGCGTGCTTGATGATGCCGCCGATGTAGTACAGCGCGAAATCCGACAAGCCGGCGTATTTGTTGCCGGCGAACATGTTCTCGCCGCCTTTCCAGATCGACTGGTGCACGTGCATGCCGGAACCGTTGTCGCCGACCACGGGTTTGGGCATGAACGTCGCGGTCTTGCCGTAGGAATGAGCGACGTTCCACACCGTGTATTTGAGGATCTGCAGCCAGTCGGCACGCTTGATCAGTTTTTCGAATTTGGTCCCGATTTCGCATTGGCCGGGCGCGGCCACCTCATGGTGATGAACTTCGACCTCTACGCCCTGCTGCTCCATCGCCAGGCACATGGCGTTGCGCATGTCCTGCAGCGTATCCATCGGCGGCACGGGGAAGTAACCGCCTTTCACCGGGGCGCGGTGCGCCATGTTGCCGCCCTCGTACTCCTTGCCGCTGGACCACGGCGCCTCTTCGGAATCGATTTTCACGAAACAGCCGGACATGTCCACGTTCCAGGTTACGGAATCGAACACGAAAAACTCGGGCTCCGGACCGAAATAGGCGGTGTCGCCCAGACCGGTCGACTTCAGGTAGGCCTCTGCCCGTTTGGCGAGCGAACGCGGATCGCGGTCGTAACCCTTGCCGTCCGAAGGCTCGATCACGTCGCAGGTGATGTTGAGCACGGTTTCATCGGTAAACGGATCCAGGCGCGCGGTATCGGCTTCGGGCATGAGCAACATGTCGGAGGCTTCGATCCCTTTCCAGCCGGCGATAGACGAACCGTCGAAAGCGTGTCCGTCCTCGAACTTATCCATGGTGAACTGCTTCGCCGGCACCGATACATGCTGCTCCTTGCCGCGCGTATCGGTGAAGCGCAAATCGACGAACTTCACCTCCTTGTCCTTGATCTGTTTTAGTACGTCGGCTGGGGACATAGCCATTTAAATCTCCTCAAGATGCGGTTAATGACGATAGTTTGCAGAAAACGGAGGGTAATACAGCAGAAAACATGCCATCCGACGAAATGCGAGCAGAGCATTGTGCCATAAGCGAAGTCGGATTGTGAACTCGCGCAGGCGTGCCCAAAGTTAGTGCAGACCGCAGAAAAGCGCACCAATTTCGTGCACATCCGGTCAGAAACGGTCTCGACACAGGAGCGCGCTTTCCAAGGACCAAAACGATACGCGGCTTCGCAGCCTTGGCTTATACTTTGGCCCCCAAGCCCTCAGGACTCCTCGATAGAGACGATGCCATCCGCACCAGAGATTCTCGCCGCGGCGCAACAGCGCGGCCAGGAACTGAAGCTGCCCTACGCCGGGGCTCTACTGCCCGCCGAAGCGCATGAGCTCATGCAGATCCTGCCCGAGGCCCGGCTGGTCGACGTGCGCACGCGCGCCGAACTGGAATGGGTAGGCCGGATTCCGGGCAGCATCTCGGTGGAATGGAATACCTGGCCGGGCGGCGGGCGCAATCTCGATTTCATCGCCGAGTTCGAGGCGCTGGTAGGCAAGAGCGCGATCATCATGCTTTTATGCCGCAGCGCCGTGCGCTCGCACCATGCCGCCATCGCCCTGTCCCGGCTCGAATACGCGCAGGCCTACAACATACTGCAGGGCTTCGAAGGCGACAAAGACCCTGGCGGCCAGCGCAATCGCCTGGGTGGATGGCGCGCTGCCGGCCTGCCCTGGAAGCAGGGTTGATCCGCGCAGCGCCGAACGGCTGCCTCCGGTAAGCCGTTCCCGTCCAAACTGTCCGCACTGTCTCTTTCTCATGGCAGGTCCGGGCCAGGGCCGCGTGATTCGCCGGTGATTTACCCAAGCCTCAGCTACGTCGTCCTCGGCATGGACGCATTCAACTGACGCGCTCGCGAGCCGCAACGGGGTGATGCGCGCCGTTGCGGTGCGACCTGCACTGTCGTGATGCCGATGCGGCGTTCGCCGCGCGATTTCTGTCACCGCTGCTGCTTGCTCAATGATCGGCATCCCCATGGAATGCCGCGCCAGTCAATGCGTTCCAGGCCGTGCCGAAAACTATCGCGTTGCTGGCACACTTGTTGCGATGGAGGCTTATGCCAAATTTCTCTGCGGGAGCGACCAGTGTCAGGTTTTTCTAATCGGTGTTGTGCAGATCGTAAGCTCCGACCGGCCTACTCTTGCTTGCGGCAAAGATCACAGCCAATCCGCGCATGCGCGCCAACTGAATTTCTTACAAACCTGAAGGAGAGTTGAATATGGATCGCCGCAAATTCCTCGTAACCGGAGCTGGTGCCGCTGCCGCAACCACGCTCGCCGCTCCCGCAATCGCGCAGTCACTGCCCGAAGTCCGCTGGCGCTGCGCCTCCAGCTTTCCCAAGAGCCTGGACACCATCTACGGCGGCGGCGAAGTGATTGCCAAGCGCGTCGCCACAATCACCGGGGGCAAGTTCCAGATCCGCGTGTTCGGTGCCGGCGAGATCGTTCCGGCATTCGGCACTGTGGATGCGGTACAGCAGGGCACCGTGGAGTGTACGCACACCGCAGGGTATTACTTCGTCGGCAAGAACAAGACCTTCGCCTTCGACACTACCGTCCCCTTCGGCATGAACCAGCGCCAGCAGAACGCCTGGATCTATTGGGGCGGGGGACTGAAGCTAATGCGCGAATTTTTCCGCGATTTCAACATCATCTCGTTCCCGGCCGGCAACACCGGCACGCAGATGGGCGGCTGGTTCAGAAAGGAAGTCAAAGGTCTCGCCGACCTGAAAGGCCTGAAAATGCGCATCGCCGGCCTGGGCGGGGAAGTGATGGCGCGCCTGGGCGCGGTGCCGCAGCAGATCGCGGGCGGCGACATCTATCCGGCGCTCGAACGCGGCACCATCGACGCGGCCGAATGGGTGGGACCCTACGACGACGAGAAGCTCGGCTTCTACAAGATCGCCCCGAATTATTACTACCCCGGCTGGTGGGAAGCGTGCTCGATGTACTCGATGTACGTGAACATTAAAGAGTGGGAGAAACTGCCCAAGGAATACCAGGCCGCGTTTGAGGCCGCCTGCTACGAAGCCAATATGGACATGATGGCGGAATACGACTTCAAGAACCCCAAGGCACTGCAGAGTCTGGTCAAGAACGGTGTCAAACTGCACGCCTACTCGCCCGAAATCATGAAAGCGGCGTACAAGACAGCATTCGAGCTGTACGAGGAAGAGGCGTCCAAGAATCCATCGTGGAAGAAGATCTACGAGCCGTGGAAGAAATTCCGCGAAGACGAATTTCTCTGGCACCGCGTCGCGGAACAGACCCTGAACACCTTCCTTTTGAATACACCGACGCCCTTGCCAGGCAAGAAATAGCAATGGCCGGCGAACATTGAAGAAGCCCCGCTGCGGCGGGGCCTTTTCCTGAGCGCCGCTCGCCGGCTTCTACTCTTTCAGCATGCGCCTGATGGCCGCCGCGGGTTCCTCGTCCTTCTGTTCTTTGGGCGAATCCGCACTCACGGCAGCGCCATCCTTGGCCGGCGCCTCGGGCTCAACCGGAAGATCGAGTTGGCGCCGGATTTCGTCGGCGCCCGAACCGCTGACTCCACCCTTCACCTTCGAGATGTTGTTGGTGACAATGCCGGGAAAGGCGATGACGATCGCGACCATGATGATCTGAATGCACACGAACGGAATCGCGCCCCAGTAAATGTCGCCGGTCTTGATCTCCTTCGAGGCCACGCTGCGCAGATAGAACAGGGCGAAGCCGAACGGCGGGTGCAGGAACGAGGTCTGCATGTTCACGCCCAACAGCACGCCGAACCAGACGAGATCGATGCCCAGTTTCTGTGCCACCGGGGCGAGCAGCGGCACGATGATGAAGGCAATTTCGAAATAATCGAGAAAGAACGCCAGCACGAACACGAACAAGTTCACCACGATCAGGAAACCGAGTGCGCCGCCGGGCAGATCGGTCAGCAGACTCTCCACCCATAGGTCACCGTTGACGCCGCGGAATACCAGGCTGAACACGGTCGAGCCGATGAGGATGAAAATCACGAAACTGGTCATGGTGGAGGTGGACTCGACCGCCTGCTTCATCAGGCTCCAGTCGAGCTTGCGCTTCATCAGCGCCAGGATGATGGCGCCGCTCGCGCCCATTGCGCCGCCTTCGGTGGGCGTGGCGACACCGATGAATATGGTGCCGAGCACGAGAAAAATCAGCACCAGCGGCGGAATCAGGCAAGTCAGTACCCTGAACGCGAGCGCCCGTCCCTTGAGAGTGCGCGCCTCCAGCGGCAGCGCCGGCGCCGCTTCCGGCTTGAAGATGGACACGACGAGCACATAGGCCGCGTACATGCCCATCAACGTCAGGCCGGGAATCAGCGCGCCTTCGTACAGGTCGCCCACCGATGCGCCGAGCTGGTCGGCGAGAATGATCAGCACCAGCGAAGGCGGAATGATCTGCGCCAGCGTTCCCGAGGCCGCAATCACCCCGGCGGCGAGCCGCTTGGAGTAGCCGTAGCGCATCATCACCGGCAGGGAAATCAGCCCCATCGCAATCACCGATGCGGCCACCACGCCGGTGGTCGCCGCAAGCAGGCCGCCCACAAAAACCACGGCGTAGGCGATACCGCCTCGCACCGCCCCGAACAGTTGCCCTATGGTATCGAGCAATTCCTCGGCCATGCCGCTGCGCTCGAGGATCAGCCCCATGAAGGTGAAGAACGGAATGGCGAGCAAGGTCGAATTACCCATGATGCCCAGCACCCGTTCAGGCAACGCCTGCAGTAGCGCCGCCGGCAGCAGTCCCATTTCGATTCCGATGAACCCGAACAGCAATCCATTCGCGGCCAGCGAGAACGCCACGGGGTAGCCGATCAGCAGCACCACTACGAGGCCGCCGAACATCAATGGCGCCATCAGATCGGGCGACATTAGATGCTCTCCTGTCTGTGCTCGGCCGGATTCGCGATCAAGCCCTTGAGAAAAGCCGCGCGCTTGATCATCTCCGATACGCCCTGCAGCCCCAGCAGGAAGAAGGCGAGCGGGATCAGCAGCCTCACCGGCCAGCGTACCAGACCGCCCGAATCGGAGGACATTTCATGCAGCTGAAACGAATTCTCCAGACTGGGCAAGCTGTACCAGGCGATGATCATGACCGCCGGCAGCAGCATGAATACGCTGCCGAATATGTCGATCCAGGCCTGGGTGCGCGGCGACAGTTTGCCGGCGATGACGTCGATGCGCACATGGGCATTGAGCTTGAGCGTGTAGGCCGCGACCAGCAGGAACATGGCCGAATTCAGGTACCACTGGAGCTCCAGCCAGGCGTTGGAGCTTAGATTGAAGGCATAGCGTATGAGCGCGTTGACGGTGCAGATGATCACCGCCAGCAGAATCAGCCAGGACGACAGTTTGCCGATGCGCTCGTTTAGGGCGTCGATCAGCCGCGACAGATGAAGTAGCGTGCTCATGGGGTTCCAAAAATTTCTTGTTTAGATCGGCATCAGGTGTGCCTCCCCGTGAGCAAAAGCAATATCCGTACCCACGACGGTCGGTTTTCCGCCGTCCTCTTTATCCTGTTGCATTTGTCAATGCATGCACACTGGCGCGGAAGAGGACGGCAATGCGCTCGCAACCGGCGCGGAAACCATGCCCTCTTTCTCCAGAAATGCAGCGACGCGCAGCGCGACCGCTTCCTTCCAAGGTGCGGCGATGACCTGCACGCCGATCGGCATCCTGCCCGGTTGATGCAGCGGCACTACCACCACCGGCAGGCCGACAAATGAAATCGGCTGGGTCAGCAGGCCCATGCTGGGGCGCGTCGGCACTTCCGTGCCGGCGACTGTCATCGTTTCCTGGCCGATGCGTGTGGCATGGCGCGGTGTTGCCGCAGCGAGCAGCACGTCGCAGTCGCGGAACAATTCCAGGACTTGCGCGCGGTACCAACTGCGAAAACGCTGCGCCTGCAGGTACCAGGCTGCCGGAATGAGTGCGCCGGCGAGAAAGCGCTCGCGCGTCATCGGGTCGAAATCGCAGGCACGCTTTTTCAGGTCGGGTAGATGCAGATTGCCGCCCTCGCTGGCGCTGATCACGAATGCGGCGGCGCGGGCGCGCGCCGCTTCCGGAATATCGATTCGGCGGCTTGCCCCCAGGGCCCGCGCCACGCTGGCGACGGCCTCCAGCGCTTCAGGTTCGGCGTTTTCCTCGAAGTATCCCCCGGCAACGGCGATGCGCAGAGCGGCGATTCCCGCATGCAGCCCGGACGCGGCTGGCTCGATGGCAGGGGCGGAGTAAGCCGGATCGCCTGCGTCAGTAAACTGAAGCGCATCGTAAGCAGCCGCAAGGTCGGCGGCGGAACGCGCGAACGGTCCGAGATGATCCAGGCTCGCCACGAACGGATAGGACCCCCTGCGCGAGAGCCGGCCGTAAGTAGGCTTCAAGCCGAAGATGCCGCACAGGGAGGACGGCACACGGATCGAACCGTTGGTGTCCGAGCCCAGCGCGATCGGCACCAGACCGGCGGCCACCGCCGCAGCCGAGCCGCCGGAGGAGCCGCCGGCGGTGCGACTCGGGTCGTGCGGATTGCGCGTCGGCCCGTAATGCGTGTTTTCCGTGGTGAAACCGTAGGCATACTCGTCCATGTTGAGCGCGCCCAGCAGGACTGCGCCGGCTGCGCGCATGCGCGCGACCAGCACCGCGTCCTGCTTTGCCGGCGGCCGGTCGCGATTGATTCTGGATCCAGCGAGCGTAGTCAACCCCTGCACGTCGAACAGATTTTTTACCGCGTAAGGTACGCCGGCGAGCGGTGGAAGCGCGGCGCCCGCCTTGTCCGCCGAGGAGTTTTTCAACAATAGGGCGCGTTGTGCATCCACCGCCGCGGCTTCGGCCAGCGCCCGTTCGCGCGTGATTTCGGTGAAGCAGTTGTATTTCGCGTCGAGGCAGTCGATGCGATCCAGCGCCGCCTGTGCTATTTCACGCGCGCTCGCCCTGCCGCCGGCAACCGCGGCGGCGATTTCCAGGGCCGTGCTCTCAGGGCCGATCATGGCTGAACACAGGCGCAAGCTCCACTTCTTCGCCGAGTGGAAATTCCATTACCGTCTGCGCCAGATTGGCGATACGCTCGAAATTGATCAAGACGCCGGGCCTGTGCTCTGCGTCTATCGTCAAACCGAGCGCCGCCGCATTGGCGTCCACCATGGACTCGATGTCAGCGTGATGCAGTTGCTTCTGTGTTGGCGCCATCCGTTTTTCCTTTAGGGCAGCGGCTGGTTCTCCGACACGCAAGCTGCATGCCAGTGACCTTGGCGCAATGCATCCGCCGCGGAACTCTGCATTGCACGTCCGGTCGCGGTGCATAGAGTCAAGGATCGCACCAATTCGATGCACGACGCCGCTATGCAGCTCCCTCTTGCGCCTGCTGTTGCATTGCGTGGCACGGCGCTTGCTTTGTACTTCCCCTGTGAAATCCTAAGGACAACGAGCGACCCATCGGTACGAATCCGAGTATTTCGGCAATCCGCATCCTGGTTCGCTTCACGTCTCACTAAACCAGGGAGTTTCTTATGTACTGTTCGTTGCTGTTGAAGCGGGCTCGGCTCGCACTTGCGTCGGCACTGCTGCTGGCTGCGCTGCCGGCCGGCGCACAAACCACGCTGCGCATCGGCATGACCGCAGCCGACATTCCCGCGACCACCAGCCAGCCCGACAGCGGCTTCGAAGGCAACCGCTTCGCCGGGCTCACGCTGTTCGATGCGCTCACCCTGTGGGATCTTTCCTCGGCCGAGAAGCCCAGCGTGGTCATCCCCGGTCTCGCCGAGAGCTGGGCGGTGGACGCCAAAGACAAGACCAAGTGGGTGTTCAAGCTGCGCAAAGGCGTGAAGTTCCACGACGGCACCGCTTTCAACGCCGACGCGGCGATTTTCAACTTTGAGAAGGTGCTCGACAAGTCGAAGCCGCATTACGATGCGCGCCTGGTCGCGCAAACGCTGCCGCGCATGCCGACCTTGAAGGGCGCGACCAAGGTCGACGATTACACCATCATCGTCGAGACCAGCGAGCCGGACGCGTTCCTGCCGTTCAACCTCACCAATTTGTTCATGGCGAGCCCCGCGGCCTGGGCGAAGACCAGGAGCTGGACCGAGTTCGCCAAGGCGCCCGTAGGCAGCGGCCCGTGGAAGTTCGTGCGCCTGGTGCCGCGCGAGCGGCTCGAATTGGAGAAGTTCACCGGGTACTGGAACAAGAACCGCGTGCCGAAGACCGACCGCATGGTGCTGATACCCATGCCCGAGCCGAACACGCGCGTCGCGGCCTTGCTCTCGGGACAGGTGGACTGGATCGAGGCGCCGCCGTCCGACGCTATTCCGCAGCTGCGTTCCAAGGGCTACCAGATCACCTCCAACCCTTACCCGCACACCTGGCCCTGGCAGTTGAACGTCGCGCCCGGCTCGCCGTTCGCCGACAAGCGCGTGCGCCAGGCGCTGCAGCTAGCCGTCGACCGCGAGGGCCTGCGCCGCCTGCTCGGCTTCAACGCCATTGCCGCCAAGGGCGTGGTGTTCGAGAACCACCCCTGGTTCGGCAAGCCGAAGTTCGAGGTGAAATACGATCCGGTTACAGCCAGGAAGCTGCTCGCCGAAGCCGGCTACGGACCGGGCAAACGGCTCAAGATGAAGGTGCAGATCTCCGCTTCCGGCTCCGGCCAGATGCAGCCGATCGCGATGAACGAGTACATCCAGCAGCAGTTGAAGGAGATCGGCGTCGACGTCGAGTTCGACGTGATCGTGTGGGAGACGCTATTCAACAACTGGCGCCTCGGCGCAAAGGACCCGGCGGCCCGCGGCGCGGACGCGATCAATGTGTCCTTCGCCTGGCAGGATCCGTTCTTCGGCTTCGCGCGTTTCTACGACAGCCGCATGGTCGCGCCGCGCTCCGTCAACTGGGGCTGGATCCAGGATGCGGAAATGGACAAGCTCGTCGCCAAGGCGCGCGGCTCGTTCGACGCCAAGGCGCGCGACATCGCCCTGTCGAAAGTGCACGAGCGCGCGGTCGAAGAGTCCTACTTCCTCTTCTGGGTGCATGACGTCGGACCGCGCGCGCTGTCGCCCAAGGTGAAGGGCTTCGTGCAGGCGAAGAACTGGTTCCAGGATTTCTCCACGGTTTCGATGCAATAGACAGGACAGTCTCAACCGCCCGCAGCCCGAATCTGCGGGCGGTTTGGTTCCAAAAAAACATGTTCTACTATCTGCTCAAGCGGCTCGCCCTGGTCATCCCGATCGCGCTATCGGTGACCATCGTCTGCTTCTCGCTGGTCTACATCGCGCCCGGCGACCCGCTGTCGGCGATCCTGCCCTCCGACGCCTCGATCGAACTGATCGACAAGCTGAAAAAGGACTACGGCCTGGACAAGCCGATTCCGGTGCAGTACGCGATCTGGCTCGGTCGCGCGGTGCAGGGCGATCTCGGCACCTCCATCGCCACCGGCCGCCCGGTCAACGCCGAACTCGGCCGCGCGATTTTCAACACGCTGATCCTGGCGCTGTTCGGATCGCTCATCGGCTTCTCCCTCGGCCTCGCCTTCGGCACCATCGCCGGCTATCGACAGGGCACCTGGATCGACAAGAGCGTCACCGCGCTCGCGGTGGCGGGCGTGTCGGTGCCGCACTACTGGCTCGGCATGGTGATGGTGATCGTCTTCTCCGTCTACTTCAATATGCTCCCGGCCATGGGCGCCGGCCCCGGCGGCGACTGGATCTGGGACGCAGAGCACCTGAAGTACGTGGTGTTGCCGGCGATCACCATCTCGGTGATTCCGACCGCGATCGTCACGCGCACCGTGCGCGCGCTGGTGGCCGACATCCTCGGCCGCGAGTTCGTCATCGCGCTGCGCGCCAAGGGCCTCACCGACCGCGGCGTGTTCTGGCACGTGGTCAAGAATGCGGCGCCCACTTCGCTGGCGGTCATGGGCGTGCAACTGGGCTACCTGATGGGCGGATCGATCCTGGTCGAGACGGTGTTCTCCTGGCCGGGCTCGGGCTTCCTCCTCAACACCGCGATCTTCCAGCGCGACATCCCGCTGCTGCAGGGAACCATACTCGCGCTGGCGCTTTTTTTCGTCAGCCTGAACCTCATCGTTGACCTGGTGCAGACTGCGCTCGATCCGCGCATCCGGCGCGCATGAGCATGCCCTCTCCCGCGACCAGCGAACTCGACCTGCGCGGCGCCGCGCCTGCGCCGGTGTTCGACCCCGCAACGGCGCTGGTCGCGCAGGCGACCCGGGGCTATTGGCGCACCGTGCTCGCGCGCATTTTGCGCGACAAAGTCACCGTGGCCTGCGCTCTGCTGCTGCTCGCGATCGTGTTGCTGGCGGTGTTCGCGCCCTTGCTTGCGCTGGCGGATCCGTTCAAAGGTTCCATTCTGAGGCGCCTGCTGCCAATCGGCAGCGAGGGCTTCCTGCTCGGCACGGATGAACTCGGCCGCGACATGCTGACGCGCCTGATCTACGGCGGCCGGCTCTCTCTCGTCATGGGCATCACCCCGGTGATCAATGCGCTTTTGATCGGCGCCTTTCTCGGCGTCGTCGGCGGCTTCATGGGCGGAAAGATCAACACCCTGATCATGCGCACCATCGACGTGTTCTACGCCTTTCCCTCGGTGCTGCTCGCGGTGGCGATATCCGGGGCGCTGGGCGCGGGCATTTTCAACGCCATGGTGGCGCTGACCGTGGTGTTCATCCCGCCGGTCGCGCGCGTGGCCGAATCCGTGACGACGCAGGTGATGAGCCTCGATTTCGTCGAGGCGGCGCGCGCCTCGGGCGCGTCGAGCTTCACCATCATCCGCGTGCACATCCTCGGCAACGTGCTCGGGCCGGTGTTCATTTACGCCACCAGCCTGATCTCGGTGTCGATGATCCTCGCCTCCGGCCTGTCGTTCCTGGGCCTGGGCACCAAGCCTCCCGAACCCGAGTGGGGCCTGATGCTGAATACGCTGCGCACCGCGATCTATCTCAACCCGGGCGTAGCGGCGCTGCCCGGCGCGATGATTTTCATGGTGTCGATCTGCTTCAACATGATGTCGGACGGCCTGCGCGCGGCAATGGACGTGACCCAATGAGCACGCACGACAGGAGCACCAACGTCGCGAGCAGCAACGACAGTCCGCGGCCGGTTCTAGACGTGCGCGAGCTGCGCAAGTACTTCCCGCTGAGCAGCGGCATTTTCAACAAGCGCGCGGGCACCGTGCACGCGGTGGACGACATCTCGTTCTCGGTGATGGCGGGCGAGACGCTCGGCATCGTCGGCGAATCCGGCTGCGGCAAGTCGACCACTGCGCGCCTGCTGATGCGCCTGATCGAGCCGGATGCCGGCCGCGTGCTGCTCGATGGCAGGGGCATCGCCGAGCCCGCGCCGCATGGCTTGGCCATCGGCGAAGTCCGCCGCCAGATGCAGATGGTGTTCCAGGACTCCTTCGCTTCGCTCAATCCGCGCCTGACGATCGAGGATTCGATCGCGTTCGGACCGGTCGTGCACGGCCTGCCGCGGCGGCAGGCGAAAGCGCGGGCGCGCGAACTGCTCGCCCGGGTGGGCCTCGCGCCAGAGCGCTATGCCGCGCGCTATCCGCACGAACTCTCCGGCGGCCAGCGCCAGCGCATCAACATCGCCCGCGCGCTGGCGCTCGAGCCGCGCATCGTGATCCTCGACGAAGCGGTTTCCGCGCTGGACAAGTCGGTCGAGGCGCAGGTGCTGAACCTGCTGCTGGACCTGAAGCGGGAATTCGGCCTCACCTATCTCTTCATCTCCCACGACCTGAACGTGGTGCGCTACATGAGCGACCGCGTGATGGTGATGTATCTCGGCAAGATCGCCGAGATCGGGCCGGTCGAAGCCATTTTCGGCGGCACCGCGCATCCGTACACGAAAGCGCTGCTGTCGGCGATGCCGTCGATGGACCCGGCGCGGCGCACGCAGAAGCCGCCGCTGACGGGCGACCCCCCGAGCCCTATCGATCCACCGCCCGGCTGCCGTTTCCGCACGCGTTGCCTGTACGCCGAGGACGTCTGCGCGCGGCTCGATCCGCAGCTGGTCATCGCCGGCTCGCCCGATCACCGCGTTGCCTGCGAGATCCTGCGGCCGGCGTCCGGCCACAGCCTGGCCGCGCCTGCCATCGCGCACGCCGCCTGAATGTATTTGCTCAACACGGAGACTACATGAGTCAGAAGTTCACCGCCGATGCCGTCACCCCGCTGCTTGCGCTGGTCGGGACCAACATCGAGCCCGCGCGGGCGGCAAACGTCGCCGAAGCGCTGGCCACCCAGGTGTCTGCCGCGAACGCGGTGTATGCGAGTCTGCCGTTCGAAGCCGAGCCCGCTGGCTACCTCCACGCATGCGCCAAGGCGGCGCCATGACGCCCGAGGCGATCGTCGAGCTGTCGGCCGCGAACCTTGCGCGCGCGATTCGTTCGAAACAGCTCACGGCGCTTGCCGCGATGGAAGCCGTGATTGCGCGCGCCGATCAGGTGCACAAGAAGCTCAACTGTTTCGTGCGCATCGACCGCTACGAGGCGCTCGCCGCCGCGCATCTGGCCGACGCCGAACTCGCGCGCGGCGCGGTGCGCGGGCCGCTGCACGGCGTGCCGATGGCGCACAAGGACATGTACTATCGCGAGGGCGCAATCTCGTCCTGCGGCTCGAAGATCAAGCGCGACATGCCCGCGCCCTCGACCGCCACGGCACTGAAGAAGCTCGACGCGGCCGGCGCGATCCAGTTCGGCGTGCTCAACATGGCCGAGTTCGCCTACGGCCCGACCGGGCATAACTACCACCTCGGCCATTGCCGCAACCCGTGGAATCCGGATCACATTACCGGCGGCTCGTCCTCCGGCTCCGGCGCCTCGGTAGCCGCGCGCGCGAGCTTCGCCGCGCTGGGTTCCGACACCGGCGGCTCGATCCGTCTGCCGGCGACCTTCTGCGGCGTGAGCGGCATCAAACCGACCTGGAGCCGCGTGTCGCGCCACGGCGCGATGCCGCTGTCTTTTTCCATGGATACCGTCGGTCCGCTCGCGCGCACGGTCGAAGACTGCGCCCTTATCCTCGGCGCGATTGCCGGCGCCGACCCGCTGGATGCGAGCGCGAGCCAGCACCCGGTGCCCGACTATATGGGGCAACTGGCGCGGCCCATCAGGGGATTGCGCATCGGCACGCCGAAGCGCTATTTCTACGACAACATCGATGCGGAAGTCGAAGGCCTGATGCAATCCGGCCTCGAGATCTATCGCAAGCTCGGCGCCGAGGTGATCGAAGTCGATCTGCCCGACATCGAGCCGTGGAACCATGCAGCAATGGTGATCATCGCGGCGGAGGCCGCCGCCGCACACGGCAACTGGATGCGCACCCGGCCGCAGGATTACTCCGACCAGGTGCGCGCTCGGCTGGAGTTGGGCCTCGCCGTGCCTGCCACGACCTACCTCGATGGTCTGCGCCTGCGCGGGGTCGCACTGCAGGCGTTTTCGCAGGAGGTCTTCGCCAAGGTCGACATATTGCACGCGCCGACCGTTGGATTCCAGACGCCGACCATTGCCGAGACTGACATCAGCGGCGGCGAAGCCATGACGCGCGCTTTGAACAGCATCACGCGCCTGACACGGCCGGGCAATTTTCTCGGCCTGCCCTGCCTGTCGGTGCCGGCGGGCTTCACCGGGAACGGCCTGCCGACCGCGATGCAGCTGATCGGCCGCCCGTTCAACGAAGCCGCGCTGTTCGCCGCCGGCCACGCCTACCAGCAGGCGACCGAATGGCATCTGCAGGCGCCGAAGCAGCCATGACCATGCCCTCCGTCAACGGCGAACAGCCGGCACTGGTGTCGGTGAGAAATCTCAGCGTCGCCTTTACCGGCGGCGCGAGGCCGGTGCACGCCGTGAACGGCGTGGATTTCGATCTCGCGCCAGGCGAAGTGCTCGGCGTGATCGGCGAATCGGGCAGCGGCAAGAGCGTCACGCTGCGCGCGCTGCTGCGCATCCTGCCGCCCAGGCGCACACGCATCGGCGGCAGCCTGCGCATTGCCGGCAAGGACGTGCTCGCGCTCCAAGGGCGCGCACTGGAGGACTACCGCGGCGGCGTGGCTTCGATGATTTTCCAGGAACCGATGCTGGCTTTCGACCCGGTGTTCTCGATCGGCGACCAGATCGCCGAATCGGTGATGCGCCACCGTCGCGTCGGCAAGGCGCAGGCAAAACAACGCGCGCTGGAAATGCTGGAACTGGTGCAGATTCCGAACGCGAAGCGCCGCCTGGACGCCTATCCGCACGAAATGTCCGGCGGCATGCGCCAGCGTGCGATGATCGCACTCGCGCTCGCGTGCGCGCCGAAGTTGCTGCTCGCCGACGAACCCACCACCGCGCTCGATGCCACGGTGCAGATCCAGATCCTGCTGCTGT
Source organism: Pseudomonadota bacterium (assembly GCA_021811085.1). Classification (GTDB taxonomy): domain Bacteria; phylum Pseudomonadota; class Gammaproteobacteria; order Burkholderiales; family SG8-39; genus 2-12-FULL-64-23. The sequence continues at coordinate 37,641 of JAJZPQ010000031.1, forward strand.
TGCGCGAGCTGCAGCGCGAGCTCGGCATGGCGGTGATTTTCATCACCCACGACGTCGGCGTCGCCTGCGAAGTCGCCGACCGCGTCGCGGTGATGTACGCCGGGCGTCTGGTCGAGAGCGGCAGTGTCGCCGCCGTGATGCAGGACCCCAAACATCCTTACACCTCGGGGCTGCTCAGCTCGATCGTGCACGGCCAGACGCGCGATCAGCGCATCGAAGCGATCCCCGGCGCGCCGCCGGACCTGGCGGATCTGCCCGCGGGCTGCAGCTTCGCGCCGCGCTGCAGGTTTGCCGTCGACGCCTGCCGCGCCGAAGTCCCGGCCGCGCGCGAGCTCGCCGGCGCTCGCCTGGTGCGTTGCGTGCTTGCCGACGAAGCCGAATGGGACTGAGAGCGGCTACCAGAGCGCATCTCCGGGCATACTTGACTATCCAGACAGGAGTCAGCATGCTGCTACAACACAGCCTTTCCGCCTCGCCCGATACGGTTCATTGGGGCTATTTCGACGCCCGGCTCACTCCGAGGCTGACGCTCGACTCGGGCGATACGGTGACGCTGCACTGCGTTTCGGGCGGGCCGGTCGAAATTGGCGTGCGCAACGACCTGCTGCCCGAGCACAGGGCGATCCTGGCGCAGCTGCAGCCCCATCTTGGGCCGCACATCCTGACCGGGCCGGTTGCGGTGCGCGGCGCGGAACCGGGCGACACCCTCGAGGTGCGCATCAAGTCGGTCGAGCTGCGCGTGGGCTGGTCCTACAACGGCATCAAGCCGCTCAAAGGCACGCTGCCGGAAGACTTTCCCCTGCTGCGCATTCTGCAGATTCCGCTCGACCGCGCAAAGATGACGGCGACGCTGCCCTTCGGCCCCGCCGTGCCGCTGCGGCCTTTCATGGGCATCATGGCGGTGGCGCCGCGCGCCGAGTACGGCGCAGTCTCTTCGATCGAACCGCGCGAGTTCGGCGGCAATATCGACTGCAAGGAACTGGTTGCGGGTACCACGCTGTTCCTGCCGGTGTGGGCGCCGGGCGCGCTGTTTTCATGCGGCGACGGCCACGCCGCGCAGGGCGACGGCGAAGTCAACCTGATGGCGCTCGAAACGCCGATGTCCGGCACCTTCGAACTGATCCTGCACAAGAACAAAACCCTGACGTTTCCGCGCGCGCTCACGCCTACGCATTACATTTCCTTTGGCACCGACCCCGACCTCGACGATGCGGCCAAGCAGGCGCTGCGCGAGATGATCAAATGGCTGGTCGAACTCAAGGGCTGGGCACCCGAGGACGCCTACACCTTCTGCAGCATCGCCTGCGACCTGCGCGTCACGCAACTGGTTGACGGCTTCAAGGGGATACACGCGATGGTGGCGCGGGCGCTGATAGATTGAAACGCGGGTCGAGGGGGAACAGACCTTCGGCGCGTTTCCGGCGGCGGCCTGCATGGCGGCGAATCGGATCCCGGCGCGGAGCAGGCAAAGCGAGCCAATCTACCCTACGAAGATATTCTTCTTCACGACCGCATGAACGCCCCAATTGCCGTCGACAACCTGGGTCACTCCAAAATCGACGGCAACCGACATGAGAGAGATCGCTTCATCTTCGCTCAATCGTTTGGCTTTCATCAAGAAGTGGCGCATCTTATGATAGGCATCACGCATTGCGCGGTCCAAAGAGGATTTGGCAAAGATCTCGCTTTGCGCAGCGCCTCCCAATTCGGCAAGATAGTTCGCATAACTGAATCCGTGGACCAGCCACTCATCCCGGGTTTCGAGCAGTGGGTAATGCAAGTCGGAGAGCGGCGTTCCTGCGAGGGCGTTCTTCTTGTGCAAAATGAGCTGGAACGTGCCGGTAAGCGAAGATTCGATTGCCGTACCGCACAGCTCGGAATCCCCTTGCGAGGCATGAGGATCTCCCACGGAAAACATGGCGCCCGCCACAGCGACCGGGTAATAGACTGTCGCTCCCTTGCCTATGCGCCAATTGTCGATATTGCCCCCGGTATAGCTCGGGGGGATCGATGACACCAGTTCGGCTTCGCTCGGCGCCACGCCGATTGTTCCGAAGTGCGCCCTGACCGGCACGCGGATGTTTCTCAAGACATCGTTGTTTCTTATGATGGTTCGGTGATCTACGGGCACTCCGGGATAATCAATTGTCGGATGCACGACGCCAAACGGATCCGTTTGCGGCGTCCAGCGATAGCTATATACCGCCCGCGCCCAATTGTTCTCGCCCGAAGAATCGAGTTCATAGATGGTTATGACCTCGCGCTTTCTGGGCTCGGTTATCGTATCCCCGTATTGGAAACCCCAATTCGCCGCCGCATTGCTGCCGAACGTCTTGCCCCGATAGACCGGATTGGCGCTGGGTCTGGGTCTCACATCGATAATTCTCACCTCCAGGATATCCCCGGGCGCGGCATCCTTGATGCAAACAGGCCCGGTGCAAATATGAACGCCCAGTCCGCCGCCGGCGCCGGCCGCGGCGTTCATTTCGCCGACACCGCGGCGATTTACGGCCTTGCCGTCTTTGTCCCAATGGAATACGCTCTCCGCACCCCGATCTCCATGAACCATGCGCTCGGCGTCGTCGTTCGCGTGATGCGTGAGGGTCTCGATCGTCACGTAATCGCCCGAGTCGACTTCGATGACCGGCTTGGCCGAACGGCTAAAGTACCCCCACAGGACGGTATCCTTGGTTGCGGGGATGTAGTGATACGCGGCTGCGCGCGGCCGAGGCGTTCCGATCCGGCCCGCACCGGGCCGCGCCTTGATCGAGCCAACGGCCCCGGTCGGAACCCGCTTCACCCTGCCAGCACTTCTTTCAGTCATGTCAGTCTTTCCTGGAAATTCCAGCGATAAGGTCGATTTCCACTAGAGCGCCGACGGCAAGCCCATTGACTCCGACGCAAGTCCGGCTTGGCAGCGGACCACTGAACCAGCCGCTGTAGTTCTCGTTGAATTCCGCGTAGTCATCGAAACAGGTGAGGTAAACGCGAACCATCAGGGCATCGTCAAGAGTCAGCCCGAACTGTCCCAGCACGGCTTCGAGGTTGCGACGAACCTGCGCGGCCTGCGCGACGACATTGTCGCCCACCACATTGCCGGTGGCGGGGTCGGTCGGCATCTGTCCGGTAATGAAAAGAAGATCTTCCCATTGCGTCGCATGGGCGAACGGCCCCACCTTGGGTGGCACGCCGTTGACCGGGGAAAAGGTAAACGTTCGCTTGCCGGCAGTCATAGCGGGATTGCCGCAGGGGAATCCGCGCCCATGACCCGCAGAAATCGAGCCGTCAGCGGATGCTTGGGGCGCGTCAGCACCTCGTCGGCAGGACCTTCCTCGGTCACGATGCCGTTGCTCAGAAACGTCACCCGGTCCGCGATTTCTCTTGCAAATCGCACTTGATGCGTCGAAATGATCATGGTCAATCCGTCTTCGACGGCCAACTTGCGAATGACCTCCAACACCTCGTTGACCAACTCGGGATCGAGCGCGGATGTCGGTTCGTCCAGCAGCAGAACACTCGGCCGCGGGGCCAGTGCACGCGCAATCGCCACGCGTTGCTGTTGTCCGCCCGAGAGGTGCCGGGGCAAGGCATGGGCGCGGTGACCCAGGCCAACACGTTGCAGCAATTCGTGCGCCCGCCGGTCAGCCTGCGCCGCCGACATGCCATGCACCCATCGCAGCGGTCCCGACACATTCTCCAACGCGGTCAGATGGCTAAACAAATTGAACTGCTGGAACACCATGCCGACGCCGAGAACGGCGCGTTGTTTGGCAACTTCAGTCGGCGTCAATACGATTCCGCCTTCGGCGTATCCGACCCGGCGTCCGCCAACGCGAACGGCACCGTCTTCCCATTCCTCCAGCCGGTTGATGCAGCGAAGCAGCGTGCTTTTTCCGGATCCGCTGGGACCCAGAAGCGCCACCACCTCTCCCGTGCGAACCGTCAAGTTCAGCCCGCTTAACACCGGGTGATCGCCGAACCGCTTCGAAAGGTTCTGCACCTGAACCATGATCTTTCCCTGCGAAAGCCCGGCTGAACGCGCTGCCCTGTCCCTGCGCGACATGGGGATAACGACGGCGGGTGAAACCGCCTGCTCGTCCGAAGCAAGGGGTTCGGAAGCAACATTGCTCGCAGCTTGAGCAGGCGCGGCAGACGTTCCCTTCGCATTCCCTGCAAAGAATCGGGAGAACCAGCGCAACAGCGGATGCCGCGAGGGCGCCCGGTCCAGATCCAGTGAGAATTCCGCGACTAACTGCAGTCCGCCTATCGCGCTGGTGAGCAACAGGTAGAGCACGCCGGAGGCGAAGAAAATCGAGAAGAAGTCAAAAGTCGACGATGCCAGCTGGGTGCTGCGCAGGGTTAACTCCTGGACCGAAATGATCGACGCCAGGGAAGAGTTCTTGAGCGCACTCACGGATTCGTTGCCGAAGGCCGGAATCATGGTCCGGATCGCCTGTGGAGCGATAATGCGGCGCATCAGGACCGAGGACGACATGCCCAGGGCCTGGCCCGCAGCGACCTGCCCCCGATCCACGCCAAGCACCCCGGAACGCAGGATCTCGGCGATAAACGGTGCCTCATTGGCGGCTAATGCGAGCCCGGCTGCGCCCATCGCGCTGAGCTTCAGTCCGATATGGGGCAGTGCATCATAGGCAAATACCATTTGCAACAGCAGCGGCGTACCGCGAAAGATGACGGCATAAGCCCGGGCGAAACCGGACAACCAGCGATGGCGCGACATTTGCATGCCCGCCAGGATCACGCCCAGGAACAGTCCTCCGGCAAGCCCCAGCGCGGTTACTTCCAACGTGAGCGAAATCCCGTAAAGGAGGTAATCCAGGGTCAAGTAATGCAGGAACAGTTCCATGTTCTTTGCGCTAACCGAATTGAATGCCCCCGGCGAGGCCGGGGGATGGTTTCATCGAACTACTTGCTGGTGATCACCCGCGGAGCCTCGAGCGATCCCTCACCCAGCGACCACTTCTTGAGCAGAGCAGTCTCGAACCCGCTTTTCTGGATCTCGGTCAAGGCGGCTACGATCGCATCGCGCAGTTGGGGATTGTTCTTCGGCACGCCGATACCGATGAAGTAGGGCAAGGTAACGGCGAGTGCCTTGCTCAGCTTGTCCGGATAAGCTTTGACCGCATGGTCCACCGTGTTGACGTCGTTGACGTAAGTATCTGCACGGCCCGCCAGGATCGCCTGAACGCAGTCAGCATTGTTGTTGTAGAGCTGTAACACGGGCGCAGGCTTGCCTGCGGCCTTGCACGGGCCGGCTAGGTTTTCGATCAAAGGCACTTCAACAAAGCCGGTGTTTTCCGCGGCGGTCGTCCCGCACATCGACAGGTCGATGCCGGTAATCTTCTTCGGATTGCCCTTGGCGACAAGCACGCCGTCGGAGACCTTGGAGTAAGTGATGAAATCAACCGCTTTGGCGCGCTCCTCGGTCGCATAGATGTCCGAAATGATCAAATCCGCCTGCCCGCTCTGCATCGTCGGGATCAAGGCCGGAAAAGCAACAGGTTTATAGCTGACGCTGAACCCGAGGCAACGGCCCAGCTCCTCTGCGAGATCGATATCGAAGCCGATATATTTGCCGGGATCTTTGGGATCGAGCGACTCGTAACCCGGCGTATGCGGATTTATCGCGTCGACGAGCGTCTTGCCCTTGAACTGCGGAAACTTTGCCTGCAACGCGAGACACGCCTTTGCGTGCGCAGGCGCTTCGGTCGCCGCATACCCCGGGCTGGCGATAACGATTGCGAAGCTCACGCCGAGCAGAGTTTTCGACAACCAACTAAACGGCGAATTGGCCTTTTTGCAGCTGGCTTGCTCCGGCAGGCTTGTAGTTCCCTGATTGTTAAACATTGCACTTTCTCCTGTTTGAAATGGTTGAAACATCGGTAAGCAAAGCAAAGCGCGTGCCATGCATGGAAACGGGCTCATCCATATGAGCTCAAAGTGGAGATGACAGCCCATGCCTGCATCGCCCGCACAACAGAGGTGCGGAATGCGCACCAACGCACTGATATAGTCCGGCGCTCAAACGGACCGGCGCGTGAACCGGGAGTCCGTTCCGGAACGACCGAGACCGACTCTCACTTTTCCATGTACACCGTGGTGTAATCCTGGAACCAGGACTGCGCCTGCACGAAGCCTTTCACCTTCTTCGAGTACATGATCGGGTTCAGGTCGTGCACGACGAACAGGTAGGGCGCCTCGTCGACGATCAGCTGGTGCGCCTGCGTGGTGCCGCGCGCGAGGGTGGCCGGGTCGTTGCTGGTCTCGATGCGGTTGATGATGCGGTCGTAGGCTTCGCTCTTGAAGTGGCCCCAGTTGGCGCCGTTCGGCCCGCCGTTGCCGGAGAGCAGGTAGCGCGCCATCGTTGCGATGTCGATCGATGG
>JAJZPQ010000109.1 GCA_021811085.1 Pseudomonadota bacterium
CCTGCTGCGCGTCATGGAAGAGACCGTCGACGGCGAATACCAGAACTTCAAGGCCAACGACGGCGCCTTCGTGCGCAAATATTTCTTCGGCAAGCATCCCAAGCTGCTGGAGCTGGTGTCAAAAATGAGCGACGACGACATCTGGCGCCTGAACCGCGGCGGCCACGATCCGCACAAGATCTATGCCGCCTACGCCGCGGCGATGCGGCACAAGGGCCAGCCGACCGTGATCCTGGCGAAAACGGTCAAGGGCTTCGGCATGGGCAAGATCGGCGAAGGCAAGATGGCCACCCATCAGCAGAAGAAAATGGACGTCGAGTCCATTCGCCAGTTCCGCGACCGCTTCAATATTCCGATTCCCGACGACAAGCTGGAGCAGTTGCCGTTCTATATTCCGCCGGCCGATTCGCCGGAGATGAAATACCTGCACGAGCGCCGCCAGGCGCTGGGCGGCTACCTGCCCAGCCGCCGGCGCAAGGCGGATGCAGTGCCGGAAGTGCCGCCCCTGTCGGCGCTGGACGCGGTGCTCAAAGCCACCGAGCGCGAGATATCCACCACCATGGCTTTCGTGCGCATCCTGACCGCGCTGCTGCGCGACAAGAACCTGGGCAAGCACATCGTTCCCATCGTTCCCGACGAGGCGCGCACCTTCGGCATGGAGGGCATGTTCCGCCAGCTCGGCATCTATTCCCAGGAAGGCCAGAAATACGTGCCGGTCGACCGCGACCAGGTGACCTACTACCGCGAAGACAAGGCGGGCCAGATCCTGGAGGAGGGCATCAACGAAGCGGGCGCGTTCTGCTCCTGGATCGCCGCGGCCACCTCCTACAGCACGAGCAACGTGGTCAGCGTGCCGTTCTACATTTTCTATTCGATGTTCGGTCTGCAGCGCATCGGCGATCTGGCCTGGGCCGCGGGCGATCAGCGCTGCCGCGGCTTCCTCCTCGGAGGCACCGCCGGACGCACCACGCTCAACGGCGAGGGCCTGCAGCACGAGGACGGGCATTCGCACGTCCTGTCGTCGGTGATCCCGAACTGCGTCTCCTACGATCCGACGTTCGGCTACGAACTGGCGCTGATCATCCATGACGGCTTGAGGCGCATGGTGACGAATCAGGAAGACGTGTTCTACTACATCACCGTGATGAACGAGAACTACGCCCACCCGGGTTTGCCCGAGGGCGCCGCGGAAGGCATCATCAAGGGCATGTACCTGTTCAAGCCCGGCGCCAAGCACAAGGCCAAAACGGGCGCGGACAAGCCGCTCAGGGTGCAGCTGCTCGGTTCGGGCACCATCCTGCGCGAGGTCATCGCCGCGGGCGAGTTGCTGGAAAAGGACTGGGACGTCAGCGCCGATGTCTGGAGCTGCCCCAGTTTCACCGAGTTGCGCCGCGACGGCCTCGCCTGCGAACGCTGGAACATGCTGCATCCCGGCGATGCGCCGCGTGTATCCTGGGTGGAGAAATGCCTCAAGGACCATGCCGGACCGGTGGTCGCCTCGACCGATTACATCAAGACTTTCGCCGACCAGATCCGGCCTTTCATTCCCGCTGGGCGGCGCTATCGCGTACTCGGCACCGACGGTTTCGGCCGCTCCGACACGCGCGAGAAATTGCGCGAGTTTTTCGAAGTCGACCGCCGCTGGGTTGCGCTGGCCGCGCTGAAAGCGCTGGCCGACGAGGGAGAAATCAAAACGTCGGTGGTCGCCGCGGCGATCAAGAAATACGGCATCGACCCGAACAAGCCCAATCCGGTGACGGTGTAAAAGAAGGAACGACCATGTCCAGCATCACGGAAATCAAGGTTCCCGACATCGGCGACTTCAAGGAAGTCGATGTCATCGAGATCCTGGTCAAGCCAGGGGATGCGGTGGCCAAGGAGGCCTCGCTGATCACGGTCGAGTCGGATAAGGCGACCATGGAAATTCCCTCGCCCGCAGCCGGGGTGGTGAAAGAGCTCAAGATCAAACTGGGCGACAAGGTGGCGCAAGGCAGCATGATCCTGCTGCTGGAGGAAAGCGCCGGCGCCGCGCCCGCGCCGCAGCCGTCCAAAGCGGCCGAAGCTCCTGGGTCCGCGGCAGCGGCAGTGCCGGCGGCCGCGCCGGCCGCTGCAGCGAGCGAGCCGGCGGCGGTGCCGCTACCGCGGCTCGCGCCCGCAGCGCCGGAGCCCGCTGCCGAGGCGCTTGCGTTCAAGCCGCACGCGAGTCCTTCGGTGCGCAAATTCGCGCGCGAACTCGGCGTCGACCTGGCCAAGGTGCGCGGATCCGGACCCAAGGGCCGCATCACCCAGGAGGACGTGCAGGCTTTCGTCAAGGGTGTGATGACGCAGGCGCCGGCCATTGCGGCCGCCGCACCGGCAGGCGGCATTCCGTTCAACCTGCCCGAATGGCCGCAAGTGGATTTCGCCAAGTTCGGCCCGGTCGAAGTGAAACCGCTGTCGCGCATCCGGAAACTCTCCGGCGCCAACCTGCACCGCAACTGGATTTCGATTCCGCACGTCACCCAGTTCGACGAAGCCGACGTCACCGAACTCGAGGCCTTCCGCAAGGAAAGCGGGGCGGCCAGCGAAAAGCAGGGTTTCAAGCTCACCCTGCTCGCGTTCCTGATCAAGGCCTGCATCACCGCTTTGCGCCAGTACCCCGAGTTCAATGCCTCGCTCGATCGCGGCGGCGAGAATCTGGTGCTGAAGAAATATTTCCATATCGGCGTGGCGGTGGATACGCCCGACGGCCTGGTGGTGCCGGTGATACGCGATGCCGACCGCAAGGGCGTGTACGAGCTCGCGCGCGAACTGGCCGAAGTGTCCAAACTCGCGCGCGAGAAAAAACTCAAGCCGGGCGATATGCAAGGCGGAACGTTCAGCATTTCCAGCCTGGGCGGGATCGGCGGCACCGCGTTTACGCCCATCATCAACGCGCCTGAAGTCGCCATACTCGGCGTCTCCAGGGCGGCGATGCGCCAGGTCTGGGTAGGCGCCAAGGACGGGGGCGGACAGTTCCAGCCGCGGCTGATGCTGCCGCTGTCGCTGTCCTACGACCACCGCGTGATCGACGGCGCCGCCGGCGCGCGCTTCACGTCCTACCTCGCGTCGGTGCTGTCCGACATCCGCCGCTCGCTGCTCTGATTGCGGGCCGGCGAAGTGCGCACCATCACACTCAAGCGGGGAAGCGAATGAACGACGCGGTCGAGATCAAGGTCCCGGACATCGGCGACTTCAAGGAAATCGATGTGATCGAGGTCCTGGTCAAACCGGGCGACAGGGTGGAGAAAGAAACCTCGCTCATCACGGTGGAATCGGACAAGGCCACGATGGAAATTCCTTCGCCTGCCGCCGGCGTGGTGAAGGAGATGAAGCTCAAGATCGGCGACAAGGTGTCCGAGGGTACGCTGATCATGCTGCTGGAACCTGCAGGCACGGCCGCCGCCGCGGCGCAGGCAACTGCCGCGGTGCCCGCGACCGCGCCCGCTTCTGCAGCAAAGGAGAGTGGCGCGACTCCGAATGCAGCGCCGGCGAGCGCCGCGCCAGCGGGCAGCGCCGATATGCATGCCGAAGTTCTGGTGCTCGGCGCGGGACCCGGCGGCTATACAGCCGCCTTCCGCGCGGCCGATCTGGGCAAGCAAGTCGTGCTGATCGAACGCCATGCGACGCTGGGCGGCGTCTGCCTCAACGTCGGCTGCATTCCGTCCAAAGCGCTGCTGCATGCGGCCAAGGTGGTGACCGAGGCCGAGGAGATAGCGCACGCGGGCATCGCGTTCGGCAAACCGAAAATCGATATCGACAAGCTGCGCGGATGGAAGGATGCGGTGGTCGGCCGGCTGACCAAGGGTTTGGTGTCGCTCGCCAAGCAGCGCAAGGTGAGCACGCTGCAAGGCGTGGGAAAATTCGAAACGCCCCATCTGCTCGCGGTCGAGACGGCCGAAGGCGTCAAGCGCGTTTCCTTCGACGCCTGCATTATCGCGGCGGGATCGCGCGTGGCGAGGATTCCGGGATTCCCCTACGAGGATGCGCGCCTGATGGACTCGACCGGGGCGCTGCAACTGGCGGATATTCCACGGCGGCTGCTGGTGATAGGCGGCGGCATCATCGGCCTGGAAATGGCCTGCGTCTACGACGCGCTGGGCGCGAAGGTCACGGTGGTGGAACTCGCCGACGGGCTCATCCCGGGCGCAGACCGCGACCTGATCCGCCCGGTCGCCAAGCGCATCGAGAAACGCTACGAGGCGATTTATCTCAATACCAAAGTGGTCAAGCTTGAAGCGAAGCCCGAGGGCCTGCTCGCCACTTTCGACGGCGCAGTGAAGCCGCAGCAGCAGATGTTCAACCGCGTGCTGCTTGCGGCGGGGCGCCGCCCCAACGGCGGCGATATAGGCGCGGAGCGCGCCGGTGTCGCGGTGGACGAGCGCGGTTTCATACGCGTGAACAAGCAGCAGCGCACCAACGTGGCGCACATCTACGCGATTGGGGACGTCTGCGGCGAGCCGATGCTCGCGCACAAGGCCACGCACGAAGCCAAGGTCGCGGCCGAGACCATCGCCGGGCACAAGGTCGCATTCGACGCAATGACCATACCCTCGGTCGCCTACACCGACCCGGAAGTCGCCTGGATGGGGCTGACCGAGACCGAAGCGAAGAAACAAGGCGTCGACTACGACAAGGCGAGCTTCCCCTGGGCCGCGAGCGGCAGGGCTCTTTCCATCGGCCGCGACGAAGGGATGACCAAGCTGCTCTACGACAAAACTACGAAGCGTATTCTCGGTGCCGGCATCGTCGGCGTGAACGCGGGCGAGCTCATCGCCGAGCTGGTGCTGGCGCTGGAAATGGGCGCGGACATGGAGGACATCGGCCTCACGATCCATCCGCACCCGACGCTGTCGGAGACGCCGTTTTTCGCCGCCGAGATGGCGCTCGGCAGCATTACCGATTTGTATGTCCCGAAGAAACCCTAAGCGGATAGCCGGATGACCCAGGACGAACTGAAGCAGGCGGTCGCGCGCGAGGCGATCAAGTACGTGGTCGAGGACGCGATCGTGGGCGTAGGCACCGGCTCCACCGCGAATTATTTCATCGACGAGCTCGCGAAACTCAAGAGCCGCATCGACGGCGCCGTGGCCAGTTCGCAGGCCACGGCCGAACGCCTGAAATCCCACGGCATCCGCGTGGTCGACTTGAACAGCGTGAACGAGCTGCCGGTGTACGTCGACGGCGCGGACGAAATCACCGAGCACCTCGCCATGATCAAGGGCGGCGGTGGCGCGCTCACGCGCGAGAAAATCGTCGCCGCGGTGGCGCAGAAATTCGTCTGCATCGCCGACGCATCCAAACTGGTGGGCGTGCTCGGGAAATTCCCGCTGCCCATCGAAGTGATTCCGATGGCGCGCTCGCACGTGGGGCGCGAGCTGGTCAAACTCGGCGGCCAGCCTGCCTTGCGCCAGGGTTTCACCACCGACAACGGCAACCTCATACTCGACGTCTATGGCCTGTCCATCCTCAAGCCGCTGGAGCTCGAAGCCGAGCTCAACAATATCGTCGGCGTGGTCAGCAACGGCTTGTTCGCGCGGCGCGGGGCGGACGTGCTGCTGCTCGGGGATGCAGCCGGAGTCAGGACGATCAAGAAAAAATAGCGGGGCGGGGCAGGCAAGCTGCGCACGCCGTAACCGATCTGTCACAATATGCTGCTAGCCTGCCCATCTGATGGGAGTCGTGGAAATGCCTGAACATATCTCGAAGCAGTTCGACGCCGAACTGGAAGCGGTGCGCTCACGCGTGCTGCAGATGGGTGGCCTCGTGGAAGAGCAGATCGTGAAAGCGGTGGAAGCGCTCGCCAGCGGTGATATCGCGGTGCTCGACGGCGTGATCGAGGACGATCACCGCGTCAATGCCATGGAAGTCGGCTTGGACGAGAGCTGCAGCCATATCATCGCGCGGCGCCAGCCCGCGGCGGGCGACCTGCGCCTGGTCATGGCCATCATCAAGACCATCACCGACCTCGAACGCATCGGCGACGAGGCCGAGAAAATCGCGCGCATGGCCAAGCTGATCCATGGCGCCGAGCGCACGCACATGCCGCGCCTGGAGCTCAAGCACGTCGCGGGCCTCGCCTTGTCCATGCTGCGCAAGGCGCTGGATGCCTTCGCCCGGCTCGACGTGAACGCGGCGCTGCAGGTGGTGAAGCAGGACCGCGGCGTGGACGACGAATTCCGTTCCATCCTGCGCCAGCTCATCACGTTCATGATGGAAGACCCGCGCACCATCACGCACTCGCTCGAGATCCTGTTCGTGGCCAAGGCGATAGAACGCATCGGCGATCATGCCAAGAACATGGCCGAATACGTGGTCTACATGGTCGAAGGCCGCGACGTGCGCCACACGCGCGAAGAGTCGCACATCGAGGGGCTGTAGCGTTTTGGACCCGGCGCCACGGCGCAGCGGGCCGGATCCGGAATCGGAAATTTACTTCTGCGGCGGCACGTAGCCTGCTGCCTGGTCGGCGCCACCGCCGAAGAAATGCTTCTCCAGCTGTTCGGCCAGGTATTTCCTTGCCGCGCTGTCGGCCAGGTTGAGGCGGTTCTCGTTGATCAGCATGGTCTGATGTTTGATCCACTGCTGCCAGGCTTCCTTGGACACGTTTTCCCAGATGCGCTTGCCCAGTTCGCCCGGGTAAGGGGGGAAATCCATGCCCTCGGCCTCGCGGCCGAGCTTGATGCATTTGACCATTCTTGCCATTGCCACAACTCCTGTCGAATCGAGGCGCTATTTTAGCCTATCCGGACGGGCTGAATCCCTACGCGAAGAGGGGGTTTCTCCTCGCCTAATTGCAGGCTGTTAATCGGCCGCGCGCGTGAGTTCGCCGCTCTGGTAATCGCGGATCGCCTGCTCGATTTCTTCGCGCGTGTTCATCACAAACGGCCCGTGCTGCACCACCGGCTCGCCCAGAGGCTTGCCCGCGAGCAGCAGGAAGCGCGTACCCTCGGAGCCGGCGCTCACTTCGACGACGTCGCCCGCGGCGAGCACGCCCGCGCTGTGGGTGGCGAGGCTGCGCGCGCCGGGCGCGGCGCCGACATTGGCGCTGCCTTCGAACACGTAGATGAAGGCGTTGTGCGCGCTGGCGACGGGCTGCGTGAACGCGGCGCCCGCAGGCAACTCCACATCCAAATATAGCGGCTCGGTGGCCAATCCCTGGATCGGACCCGCGACGCTCCGGCCTTCGGTCTGCAGCGTGCCGGCGATGACCTTGGCGCGGCCGCCGCCGCGCAGCGCAACCACCGGGATTTCGGCCGGATCGATGTCGCGGTAGCCCGCAGGCTTCATTTTTTCGCGCGCGGGCAGGTTGATCCACAGCTGGAAGCCGCGCATGCGCCCCTGCTCCTGCTGCGGCATTTCCGAGTGGATGATGCCGCGGCCGGCGCTCATCCATTGCACGGCGCCGCTTTTCAGGTCGCCGCGGTTGCCCAGATGATCTTCGTGCAGCATATGGCCGTCGAGCAGATAGGTGACGGTTTCGAAGCCGCGATGCGGATGCGCCGGGAAGCCCGCGATGTAGTCGTTCGCATCGAAAGAGGAAAATTCGTCCAGCATCAGGAACGGATCCAGGCGCGTGTACGGCGATTGCCCGAGGCTGCGCCGCAGCTTGACCCCGGCGCCGTCCGAGGTGGCGGCCGATGCGATGATTCTCTGCAGCGCGCGCGTGGTCTTGCTTGTATCCGTCATGGTGTTCCTCTTGTGACTATGGGCCGCGACGGATCGGTGATCCACTCGCTCCACGAGCCCGCATACAGTTTGCCCCCGGGCAGGCCGGCGGCTTCCAGCGCGAGCAGGTTATGGCAGGCCGTGACGCCGGAGCCGCACAGATGGATGACCTCGCCGGGGGGCGTGCCCTGAAGCAGGGTCTCGTACTGCGCGCGCAGTTCTTCCGGCTGGAGGAAATTCCCGCGCATATCCAGATTATCCTCGAACGGCGAATTCAAGCTGCGCGGAATATGTCCGGCCACGCGGTCGAAGGGCTCGATCAGCCCCAGGTAGCGCTCTTCCGGGCGCGCATCGATGATCAGGCGTTGCTGCCGCAGCGCTTCGAGCACGGCCTGGCTGTCCACCCACAGCCTGTGGTCCGGCTTGCACGGAAAGCGGGCCGGGCGCGCGTCCGGGATTTCGCTGCTGAGTTCGCGCCCTTGTTTCTGCCAGGCCGGAAAGCCGCCGTCGAGCAGCGCCACGGCCTCGTGACCGAGCCAGCGCAGCAGCCACCACAGGCGCGCCGCCATGGAACCGAAGCTGTCGTCGTAGACGACGACTTGCTTGTCGGGGTCCACGCCCCATTTGCCCAGCTTGTCGGCGAGCAAGTGCGGATCGGGCAGCGGATGGCGGCCGCTCGCCGGTGTAATCGGTCCGGACAAGTCCTGGTTCAGATGCGCGTAGTGCGCGCCGGGGATATGCGCTTTCAGATAAGCCTGGCGTCCGGATTCCGGGCGCGTCAGTGCAAAGCGGCAATCGAATAGGATCCAGTTCGGATCGCGCAGCCGCTGCGCCAGCTGGTCCGGGCTGATCAGAGTGGTGAGTTTCATGATTTGGGCGTGACTGTGACCCCTGCATTTTGCGACAGAAATGGCGGTTTGCGGTAGCGTCCCGCTGGATGCCTTGCGCGCCCATATGGTGACCTATGCATTTGAACAGGCGTTCTGCCATGTCGGCGCGC
>JAJZPQ010000110.1 GCA_021811085.1 Pseudomonadota bacterium
TCCAGTCGGGCAGCGTGAACGAGGACTTCGTCAAGAAGAACGTCAACTTCGCCAAAGGGGTCACCGATATCGGCTACGGTCTGCGCCCCAACCATCCGCTGGAGCAGGCGGCCCACAACAACGGCTACCCGGGCGCCGACGGCAAGCCCAAGGGCGACCCGAACGCGGCGAGCCCGATCACCTTCGACGAGTTCAAGCAATTCGTGTCGGATTACACCGCCGACAAGGTATCCGAACTATCGGGCGTGCCGAAGGACAAGCTCGAAGCGCTCGCCAAGCTCTACGCCGATCCCAAGGCCAAGGTCGTGTCGTACTGGACCATGGGCTTCAACCAGCACACGCGCGGCACCTGGGTCAACAACATGGTCTACAACGTGCACTTGCTCGCCGGCAAGATTGCCGAGCCCGGCAACGGTCCTTTCTCCTTGACCGGCCAGCCTTCGGCGTGCGGCACCGCGCGCGAAGTGGGCACCTTCGCACACCGGCTCCCTGCCGACATGGTGGTAATGAACCCGAAGCACCGCGAAATCGCCGAACAGATCTGGAAACTGCCCGCGGGGACGATCCCGGATAAACCGGGCTTTCACGCCGTGTTGCAGGACCGGATGCTGAAGGACGGTAAGCTCAATTTCTACTGGACCTTGTGCACCAACAACATGCAGGCCGGCCCGAACCTGACCCAGGAGCGTTATCCGGGCTTCCGCAATCCCGAGAACTTCGTCGTGGTCTCCGATGCCTATCCAACCGTCACCGCGATGGCCGCCGACCTGATCCTGCCCACCGCGATGTGGGTGGAGAAGGAAGGCGCCTACGGCAACGCCGAGCGGCGCGCCCAGTTCTGGCGCCAGCAAGTGAAAGCGCCGGGCGAGGCGAGGTCCGATTTGTGGCAGATCGTCGAGTTCTCCAAGCGCTTCAAGGTCGAGGAAGCCTGGGGTGAAGAGCTGGTCGCTAAGATGCCGGAGGTCTGCGGCAAAACGCTGTTCGACGTGCTGTTTGCCAACGGCGAAGTCAACAAGTACCCGCTCAAGGACCTGCAGAAGGGGTTCGAGAACGACGAGTCGAACCATATCGGTTTCTACCTGCAGAAAGGCTTGTTCGAGGAGTACGCCAAATTCGGTCGCGGCAAGCAGCACGACCTCGCGGACTTCGACCTGTACCACAAGGCCCGCGGCCTGCGCTGGCCGGTGGTGGATGGGAAGGAGACGCTGTGGCGCTTCCGCGAGGGCTACGACCCCTACGTGAAGAAAGGCGAAGGCATCCGCTTCTACGGCAAGCCGGACGGCAAGGCCGTGATATTCGCACTACCCTACCAGCCGGCGGCAGAATCACCGGACGCCGAGTACGATCTATGGCTCGGCACCGGGCGCGTGCTAGAGCACTGGCATACCGGCACCATGACGCGGCGCGTGCCCGAGCTCTATAGAGCGTTTCCGGATGCCTGGGTATGGATGAACCCCAAGGACGCCGAAAGACGGGGCCTGAAGCGCGGCGACGCCGTGAAAGTGGTGAGTCGCCGCGGCGAGATGGTGACCAAGGTCGAGACGCGCGGCCGCAACAAGATGCCCGAGGGCATGGTGTTCGTCCCGTTCTTCGACGAGAGCCGGCTGGTGAACAAACTCACGCTCGATGCCACCTGCCCGATCTCGAAAGAGACCGACTTCAAGAAGTGCGCGGTGAAGGTGGTAAAAGCGTGAGGCGCAAGGCGTGAGGCGTGAGGACCAAAAGCTCCCCGCGCCTGGTGCTGTCCAGAGCAACAATGCAAGACGAAGTCAAAATCAAGGCTGCGGCGCGCCGGCAGTTCCTGTTCGACAGCGCGAAAATCGCGTGCGGCGCCGGCATGCTCGGACTCGGCGTCGGGCTGTACGCCAAGCAGGCGCGGGCGCTGCCGCCGACCGCGATCCGCCCGCCGGGCGCGGGTGCCGAGCCGGCATTTCTCGGCGCCTGCATCCGCTGCGGCATGTGCGTGCGCGACTGTCCGTACAAGATTCTCGACCTGGCGAAGCTCGAGCAAGACATCGCGACGGGTACGCCGTATTTCACCGCGCGCAGCGGCCCGTGCGAAATGTGCGACGACATTCCCTGCGTGAAAGCCTGCCCGACCGGGGCACTCGACCCCCAGCTCAAGAACGTCGACAAGGCGCGCATGGGGCTGGCGGTGCTGGTCGATCACGAAAGCTGCCTCAATTACCTCGGTTTGCGCTGTGATGTCTGCTACCGGGTGTGTCCGCTGATCGACAAGGCGATCACGCTCGAGCCGCAGCACAACGCGCGCACCGGCAAGCACACGCTGTTCATCCCGGCTGTGCACTCCGATCGGTGCACCGGCTGCGGTAAATGCGAGCAGGCGTGCGTACTGGAGGCGGCGGCGATCCGGGTATTCCCGCGCCACTTGGCGAAAGGCCAGATTGGCGGGCACTACCGCCTTGGTTGGGAAGAGCAGAAGAAAGCGGGCAAACCGCTCATCGAGGGCATCATCGACCTGCCCGACCGCATGCCGGAGACCGCGAAATGAAACAGGGCATCGGCGTCGAGGCGATCCGCGCCAAAGGCTGGCTCGCCGCGCACCAGTGGCTGCTCGCGCGCCGCGCAACTCAGTTGGGCGTGCTCGCGCTGTTCCTCGCGGGTCCGTGGCTCGGCTATTGGATCGTCAAAGGCAACCTCAACTACAGCCTCACGCTCGGCGTGCTGCCGCTCGCGGACCCCTATGTGCTGCTGCAATCGCTCATCGCCGGACATCGCCCCGAGCGCAACGCGCTGATCGGCGTGGCAATCGTGTTGGCCGTGTATTTCCTGGTTGGCGGCCGCGCCTACTGCGCGTGGGTGTGCCCGGTCAACATCGCGACCGATGCGGCGTACCGCGTGCGTGCGCGACTCGGCGTGCGCGGCAGCGCGCGGCTCGTGCGCGCATCACGCTACTGGATTCTGGCGATGACGCTGGTTCTCGCGTGGATCACCGGCACGATTGCTTGGGAATTGGTGAACCCGGTCTCGATGCTGCACCGGGGCATCATCTTCGGCATGGGGGCCGGCTGGCTCGTCATCGTCACGGTGTTCCTGCTCGATCTTTTCGTCGCCGAGCGCGCCTGGTGCGGACACCTGTGCCCGGTTGGGGCGTTCTACAGCGTAATCGGCAAATTCAGCCCGTTGCGTGTGTCCGCGGTACGGCGCGCCCAATGCAACGATTGTGCCGACTGCTATGCCGTGTGTCCCGAGCCGCTGGTGATCAAGCCGGCACTCAAGGGCGCGGAAGAGGGTATCGGCCCGGTCATCCTGTCGCCCCATTGCACCAATTGCGGCCGCTGCATCGACGTCTGCTCCAAGGACGTCTTTGCCTTCGGTACCCGTTTCAACAATCGCATCGAACTGCGGGGCAATAACGAAGGACCTGCGATGCGCGCCACCGCAAAACCCGTTTAACTATCCTGACGCCAAGGAGCCGCTCATGAACAAGTCTGTCTCGGTTTTTCTCGCCACGCTCGGCTTGATATTGTCGCAGCTCGCACTCGCGCAGCAGGGCACATCCGACGTGCGGACGCTGCGCGGCGCTGACGCCGCCGTAACCGATCAAGCGCCCGCGGCGCGACCTTACGCCGGCAAAGCCCCCGGCCGTCAGAAGCCCATTGCTCGCACTTTTGGCACGCAGCCGCCGCTGATCCCCCACTCGATTGAGGATATGGACGAGGTCACCCTGCAGAGTAACCCATGCATCTCCTGTCACGGGCCGGACAACTACAAGGCTGCACGCGCGCCGAAGATGGCCGGCAGCCACTTCAAGAACCGCGACGCCAAGACGCCTTCCGCGATGTCGCAGGCATGGTATCAATGCACGGCGTGCCACGTGCCGCAGGTTGACGCCAAGCCGCTGGTGCAGAACATCTTTAGGGGCGCGGTCGAAACGAAGAAGAAGCATTAGCGCGGCTTCATGTTGTCAGCGCGTCGGCATGTTTCTTATACGGGATTCCGCCAGCGCCAGGCTTGCCCAGACTCAAGCCGGCCGGCCGCGCAATTGCCGGCTACTGTCCTGCCGCGTCAGCGGGATGTGAAGTATATAACCAGCACGGCATGATACGGCGACCGGTGTGAACCGCACCTCCGGTGGGAGGATCCCATGTTTGGCGAAGAAGGTGTCGAGCGTCTGAAAATGTGCCCGGCCTGCCGCCAACGCGCCAGTTTGATAGACTGAGCGCAGATCAATGATCAACGAGCGAACTAAGTTCCTGTATTGAAAGATCAGCATGGATTCAACTGATGACCAGGAAGTGCTGGAGACGACGCTCGCGCTGTTGCATTCGCGCCAGCACATTTCGCCCAAACGGCTCGGAGACCCCGGTCCTAATAGCGAGCAAATTGAGAAGCTACTCGGGGCAGCGAGTGCAGCCCCGGATCATGGACGTCTGAACCCTTGGCGCCTGATAGTTATCCCGCCGCAACGGCGCGATCGTCTGGGTGATGCGTTTGCCGACGCGCTTTTTGAGCGGGATGCTGCGGCGACAGAGGCACAAAAGCAAGAGGCGAGAGCGAAAGCCTTCCGTGGTCCTTTCCTGGTCCTCGTAGTTGCGCGTCTCGGCCCGGAACTCGGAACCACCCATCCACAGGAACGCCTGATCTCCGCAGGGTGTGCGGTTCAAAATATGTTGTTGGTCGCTCATGCGATGGGATTCGGTGCGGGCTTATCGAGTGGACGGGCACTGTACTCTCAGCGAATTAGATCGCTTTTCGGGCTGCTCGCGCATGAGCAGCCGTTATGCTTCATCACTGTGGGCTCTGTTACAAGACATAAACTCATTGAACTTAGGCCGGTCATGGCCAACTATACCTCTACGCTCTAACCGCATGGCGTCGGCGGTAAATTTTCCGGGCATCGCGGCGCGAGGATCGCGTCGACACGCGGTTTGCGCTGTGCCAGAGCGGGGAAGCGCTCGATCAGGGCCGCACCTTTCCAGCGCCCGAGCAGAAATGCCAGCTGGTCACCCAGTGTGCCGCCAGCGATGGCGACCAGGACTACGACGCGCCAGTCGAGCAGGCCGCGATGGGCGGCGAACCCGGCGGCGATCAAAATAGTTTCCCCTTCGAGCAGCGTGCCGAAGAAAACGGCGAAATAGCCCCACGATGCGACGAAGGCGCTGATCATCGTTCGAGCCGTTGCCGATAACGGAAGATGAGGCCGGTTCCGTCCGGACGCTCATGCAAGCTCACGGCGCCGCCCAAGCGAATCGCGGCTTCCCGGGCGATCGCGAGCCCGAGGCCGCTGCCTTCGCCGGCCGTGCCCGGTATCCGGTAGAACGCCTCGAGTACCCGCTCGCGTTCCGAGACCGGAATCCCTGGGCCGTTATCGACGACTTCGATGACGGCATTGTCGTGGTCAGACAGCAGACGAAGCGTCACTTCGCCGCCTTGCGGCGCGTATTTCAGCGCATTCTCCAGTCCATTCCCGAGAATCAGCCGAAGCGCCTCCGCTGAAGCACTAAGGAAAAGCGGCGCGACTTCATCGAGTCCGAGATCGATGCCCCTGGCCTCGGCCAATGGCAAGTATTCTGCAATCAGTTCGCGCGCCATTGCGGATACATCGACGTCCGCCTCGGTGGCAGGTCCGGCTTGTGTTCTGGCAAGGTTCAGCAGTTGCTCGGTTAGGTGCCGCGCGCGTTCGATACCCGCTTGCAGCGGAATCACGCGCTCGCGTAAAGCTTCGAGAGACCCAGCATGCCGCAAATTCTGCGCCTGGACCGACAAAGCGGTAAGCGGGCTTCTGAGCTCATGCGCCGCGTCGGCGATAAAGCGCCGCTGCTGCTCCAGCATGCGATTAATCCGTTCAAGCAGCCGGTTGATCGACTGCACGAACGGGGCAACCTCTTCCGGCACCTGGGCGACGGGCAGCGCCGCCGGACGATCTTCGGACTGGGCATCGGCGACGTGGGCGAGGGCACGAACCGGCGCCAGGCTGGCGCGGACCAGGTACCTGGAAAAAAAGGACAACAAGGGGATCAGCACCAGCAAGGGCAGCAGGGTACGCAAGGCGCTGGCACGGGCGGCTTCGCTGCGTATCTGCGTAGCCTGGGCCACCGCGATGCGTTCGCCCGATTTTACGGCGCGGACATATACACGCCACTGCGTTCTCCCGACATCAAGCGTATGGAATCCTGCCGACAGATCCACCGGCAGGGCAATTCGCGCCGGATCAAGCGCCCGCGATGGCGCAAGCCGCTGAACCACAATGCGCGCATCGGGGTCCTCATCCATCGCGCCCACGGAGCGTTGCCCGTCGGAGGGCAGGCGATCCGTATCCGCCAGGGTAGCGATCTGGCGCAGGGAGTCGTCCTGAAACTCCTGCGCTTCGTCGTAGGCAAACCAGAACGAAACTGCGGCGGCGAGAAACCCGGTGGCCACGATGACGATGCTCAGCCAGATCGACAGGCGTTGTTGCAGCGAGTTGCTCACGGATTGCTCCTACCTTATGTGGCCTTGCGCGTTAACGTGCCCCCTGATGGCGAGGCGAGGCGAATCTTCCCCATCGGTTTGGCGCTTAGTCCGCGTTGGGCCCTTCTAGGGAACCATTGGATTCTCAACCAACAGCATAACGATGCCACGCCCTTCCCGATTCTCCGCCGGCAGCCGCTGATTTTGTAGATCCCGTTGCAGAATATGCAGCGGCCTGGCGAAATCCGACCCGGTCTCGGCGAGCGTCACCATTCCGCTTGGATGACGTAGCCGTTCAGTCGTCACCATACCATTCCAGAGTGGCTGCGACCGTCCGCCTGCGACGGTATCGACTACATCGCGCACTGGCCAGAGTCGAATCACGATGCGTTCGCGCGAACTTATCGTTTTAATAAAGGTCAGTTTTTCCGCCTCCCCGTGATCGAATTTTGGCAGCACTGGGAGTTGCTCGATCGCAGGATTAGGCAACAGCCACAGCAATATTGTTTTCGCCGCCCAAGGTTGCGGAGCCTGCCACCCGCCCGCCGCGAGCGTATCGGCAATCTGTCCGGCTGTTCCGATCCATTGAACCGAAAAAGGTTCTTCGATTTCGCCGCCGAGTTCGGAACGCGCGAACGGCAGGCGGCGCCAACCACCGGCCCGCCAGTCGGCGAGCGGTATGCTTTCCAATTTGGGCCGATAAGCATATCGCGCGACATCGACGCCGTGATGAGGCCAGACATACCCGCCGCCGGCCAGAGTGAGCGTCGTGAAGACAACCAGCAACAGCGGCCATGCGCGCAGCGGCTCGCGGCGCACGTGGTAAGTATAGGCAATGCCCAGCAGCGTAATCCAGGCGAGGCCGAGACTGAGGCTTGCCAGCACGTCCGAAAACCAGTGAACCCCCAGATAAAGCCGTGAGAATGCAATCAGCACGATCACCACGGTGGCCAGCAGCGTGACTCCGGTCTTCGTTCTGACAGACTTGCCGCGCGCCAGCAAAAAAGCCATGAAACCGTAAACGACGATGCTCAATGCCGCGTGCCCGCTCGGAAATGAAAATTGCTCGATGCCGGTATAAATATTGTTCGGGCGCGCCCGGCCGAGCGAGTACTTCAGCACCCACACAAGAATTTCAGCAAAACCTGCCGCAGCCAGCCAATAGCCCAGGGTGCGCCAATAGCGCATAAGAGCGAAAAATACCGACACCGCGATAATGACAGGGATGGTACCGGCCGCTCCACCCAATCCGGTAGCGGTGATCATGACGCTATCCCACCATTCGGTTCGCAGTCCCTGGATTACGGTATAAACCGTTTGATCGAACTGAACGAGAGGATCGTTCGCAAGAATGTCCTGCAAAATACCCAAAAATAACCAAGTGCTGCCAATCAACAGCACCGCGGCGGCCAGAAGAGATTTGGATTCCGATCTGGCGGGATCGAACAGCGAAAGGAGCATACGTGACAGCGGCCCCGGCTGGCTACGTACGCGCCCGACAACGCGATCCCGCAGCGATTGAATATACGGCCAGAGGATGGTGAAGACGAATCGCACAAGCCTGCTGATCGCCCACAAAAAAACCGCGATTATGACCAGCATAATGGCGAGCCGTGAACTTACCGCGCCTGCGAGTTGCAGCGAAGCGCCGAAAAGCACGCCGGGAAGAATCTGGACGGCGGCCCAGGCAAATGCCGATAAGATATTCATTGCATAGAACTGAGTCGCCGGCATATTCGACATGCCGGCAACCACTGGAACGATGGCCCGTACCGGCCCGAAAAAGCGGCCGAGAAACACGCTCTTACCGCCGTTCTTGGCGAAATATGCTTGCCCTCTCTCGAACATTTCGGGGTGATTTTTCATCGGCCACAGGGCACGGATTTTTTCGTGGTAGTGATGCCCGAGCCAGTAACTGAGGCCATCGCCGAGAATCGCGCCGCTCACGGCCATGGCGGCCGTCCACCACGGATCAAGCGCGTTGAGTCCGATCAGTACGCCGCCGACGAAGACGATTGAACTGCCCGGTATAACGATACCGATGACAGCCAGCGATTCGAGCAGCGACGCCGCAAAAACCGCGGCCAGCGCAATATATGGATGGGCCGAAAAATAGGTGATCAGCGATTGCAGGTGCGATTCCAAAACAAGTCCCTGATAGTTGTTGTCAACA
>JAJZPQ010000111.1 GCA_021811085.1 Pseudomonadota bacterium
CGGCGCAAGGTCGCCGTCGCACACCGAGGCCAGCATGCGTCCAAGCTGGTTGCCGGCGTCGTCAGCGAATAGTTCATCGGCGCGCTCGCTGGAGCAATGGCAGGCCCGCACCAGCGGCGCGTAGGCGCGGGCATCGCGTTTTTCCGCCGCCAGATACGCGGCAAAGGAAAACAGCCCGTCGTATTCCCCATTGATCTCGTCGAGCAGCGTGGAGCCGCCAGCGGCGACGCGTTCGAGTTCCGCTATGAAAAACGGTGCCAACTCATCCCAGCGCCGACGCGCCTCATCCGCGGCGGCAAGCGGAAAAGGAGGTGCCATGCGCGAGAGGGCGGCGCTGATGTCATGCCATTCCATGAAGTATCCTATCTGCCTTGCATGTAGCGCGCGAAAAGCGCCGGGTGTAACTCACGCAGCTTCCTGCGGCCCTCGACCAATTCGGCATGCCGCCCCTGGCGTTCAAACAAAAGCAGGTTTAGCACGACGCGGGCGCAGTATTCGGAGTGCGTATTCGCTCCGGGCTGAGACAGCCGCAAGCATTCTGCCAGCCGACTGTCGGCGATGAGCGCCCAGGAAGGAAACCAGGTGAAATCGCCCGGCGTACCCTCTCCTTCAAACTCGGCGTCAAAACCCCGCAGAAGGCGGTCCAGGGCTGGCAGTTCCAGTCGCGGTGCCAGCACCTGCGCGCGCTGCGGAGCCATCCAGGCAAGTTCGGCCAGTAAAGGCATTATCGCATCGAAGCCGGCTATGCGGGACTTTGCTTCGACCATCCATGCCAACGGCGCCGGCTGCCGCCGCCACGACGCTATGGCCTCGGTGCACGCTGCAGCATCCGTCCAACGTCCGGCGCGCAGCAACAGAGGTGCCGCATGCAGCGACTCGCGGCCGGAATCGAATGGATAATCGGCGATAGCCGCAGCCAACTCTGCACAAAGCGGTGAAAGCCATGCATGCGCCTCTTTCCCAAACACTGCATGCGCGGCGGGCGCGACGGTATTGTCCAATTCCTGCAGGATCGCGATGGCGACCTCGCGCGCAATCGGCTTGGGGACCGGTGAACGCAATTTGGCGCATAGAATACTGAAGGCCGACCGTAGCGGATCGGCGCCGTATTCGGCCCCAAGCGCCGCCACCGCTTGCGCACAAGCGACAGTGTCGCGTTCTCGCAAGGCGTCGATGGCTGCGTTGCGCAAAACCACGTCTCGGGTGTGCTCAAAGATGTCGAGTTGCATGGGCGTGATTGAAACGATTGCTGCCGTGAACCGCCGGCCCGGGCGCGCCTCAAATCCTTGAGGCTGGACGAACCGGACACGCACACAATTATGCCATCACCGGGCGGATGCAAACTGCACGCAAAAAAATTGACAGTGCAGCCTTGCAACGGGTCGGGAGGGCGAGTGGAAGTCGCGACCTCGTTATCAGGCAACTCGGCAATCAGCCGCGCTGTCTGAGTCGTACGGTAAGAGACATTCCGCGCTTTCACCCATTCTGGGTAGGTGTTCCCGGCGGATGTTTCACCCGTCGCTCGCAGCCAGCATTTCGTCGGACACTTCAGATGCGCGTGAAATATCTCCGCTGTGATTTTCATACAACGCTCGCCTTGAATCGCTCAGAGTTCGTCGAATGCAGTTACCCTCCGATCAGCCCATTACCGACAGCGGGAAGAGCAGAGAACAATTCGCTGGTTGATTAACCGTACCAATATTGATACACTTCCTTCATGGGGCGGCAACCTATCCTTTTTGTTCGGTTCTTCATGACCGAGGCCGGTACAGAGCCTGTTCGTGATTGGCTACGAACGTTGTCAGCAACCGACCGGAAACTGATCGGGGAGAACATCAAGACCGTACAATTCGGCTGGCCCCTCGGCATGCCGTTGGTCGATCACCTCGGCGGTGACATCTGGGAAGTGCGATCAAGGTTGGATACGCGAATTGCCAGAACGTTATTTGCAAACGAAGGCGACATGATGATTTTATTGCACGCCTTCATCAAGAAGCAACAGAAGACGCCAAAGCCTGATTTGGATTTGGCGAAGGATCGATTGAAACAATTGAGGAGGCGGAAATGAGGAATCCCCATATTGGCAGCAGCTTCGACGATTTCCTCGCAGAAGAGGCCATACTCGAAGTAACTACGGCGGTTGCGGTGAAGCGCGTCATTGCGTGGCAAATTGAGCAGGAAATGGCTGCTCAGAAACTAACCAAGACGGCGATGGCCAAGAAAATGCATACCAGCCGTGCCGCACTGAATCGGTTGCTGGATGAAACGGATACCAGCCTGACGCTGACTACGCTGGCCAGCGCAGCCACGGCTTTGGGAAGACAGGTCAGATTTGAGTTGTGCGGAATCTGATCTGCTCAACCGTTGTCGTTGTCTACAACTCTGCTTTTTTCACGAGCGCCCGGTTTGTTGCTGACACCGGCCTTTCATAGATTGGTTTTTTTGAATCACTGACCGTCCGGAAATGGCCGGGTGCTGAAGTACATCCAGACAAGGGCAGTGTCCGGTGCTGCACAGCGGGTGTCGTGGTATCAAGCTGTGGGCGTCGGCACCGGGGCGACCAGAGACTTTCGGCGCATCTTTCCCAGGGTTGATTCCATCCGTTGGCATACTTCGATGCAACATGCATCGCGGGTGTCAGCCATTTCGCTCATCTCCATCCCGCTTGAGGGGGAGCGCAGAGCTGACGCATTACGAATACCCCATTTTTCAAATCGCTTTGAAGTCCAAGAGGCGGATCCGCAAATTCCCCGCCATCTTTGGGCAAGGGCAGTTCACTGCTTTCGCGGTTTGCCCGAGCTGCCGCCTCCGTACCCTCGTCGTCATTCAAGCGCCGCTGCTGTCGGCGGCTGGCGGCAATCGCGGCCGGTCGCATCCCCGCGAGGGGTGGTGGCCGGCGACGCGGAGCAGGGGCCCCATCGATAGATGGGGATGCGACCGTAGCCCAGCCACACAGGGCCGCCGTCCACCTTTGGCCGCCTACGAGGTCCGATCCACGGCTTGCGCCTGAGCCCCTCCTCCGCTCTTCGGCGGCCCCCTGCTCCCTGCTTATGCCGCCCGTCCTTCGAGAAACTCGGCCAGCACGCGCGCGGTGTGCGAGCGCGCGCTCTTGCGCGCGAGGCTCGCGGGCGTGCCCTGGGCGGCGATGCGTCCGCCGGCGTCGCCGCCTTCGGGGCCGAGGTCGATGATCCAGTCGGCGTCGGCGATGATGTCGAGGTTGTGCTCGATCACCACTACGGTGTTGCCGGCATCGACCAGGCGGTGCAGGACGCGGATCAGCTTTTCCACGTCGGCCATGTGCAGGCCGACCGTGGGTTCGTCGAGCACGTACAGCGTATGCGCCTGCGCGCCACCGCGGCCCGGGCGCGAAGCCGCGTTGCCCTCGGCGTCGATGCGGACCTTCGACAGTTCAGTCACCAACTTGATCCGTTGCGCCTCGCCGCCCGAGAGCGTGGGGCTTTGCTGGCCCAGGGTCAGATAGCCCAGGCCGACGTCCTGCAGCAGCCGCAGCGCGTGATGGATGGAAGGATGGGCGGAGAAGAATTCCACCGCTGCTTCCACGTTCATCGCGAGAACTTCGCCGATCGATTTTTGCTTGAAGCGCACCGCCAGCGTCTCGGGGTTGAAGCGCGCGCCGTGGCAGACTTCGCACAACACTTTGACGTCGGGGAGGAAGCTCATCTCGATGCGCTTCATGCCCTGGCCCTCGCAGGCGGGGCAGCGGCCTTCGCCGGTATTGAAGGAAAAGCGCGAGGCGCTCCAGCCGCGCATGCGCGCCTCGGTGGTGTCCGCGAACAGGCGCCGGATCGCATCCCAGAAGCCGACGTAGGTGGCGGGGCACGACCGCGGCGTCTTGCCGATCGGCGTCTGGTCCACTTCGAGCACGCGCCCTAGGTGTTCCGCGCCGCGGATCTCGCGGCAGCCGGCGAGCTGCACCTGCGCGCGCTTTTTCGGCGACAGGCGCGTCTGCGCCACCAGACGCGCGAGGTTGGCGTGCAGCACGTCGCGCGCGAGCGTGGACTTGCCGCTGCCCGAGACGCCGGTGACGACGACGAGGCGTGCCAGCGGCAGGCGCAGCTGTTTGATGTGCAGGTTATGCAGATCGGCGCCGAGGATTTCCAGCGCCGGCGTTTTCTTGTTCACCATGCGCGGCGGGTGCAAGGGGTGCCTAAGCGGAGCCTTCAGAAAGCGCCCGGTGACCGATTCCGCATTCGCCATCAGGTCGGCGGCCGAACCCTGGGCCACCACGCGGCCGCCGCGGCTGCCTGCGCCGGGCCCGAGGTCGAGCACGTGCGCCGCGCGGCGTATCGTGTCTTCGTCGTGCTCGACCACCACCAGGGTGTTGCCCTTGGCCTGCAGTTTCTCCAGCGTGTTGAGCAGTACGGTGTTGTCGCGCGGATGCAGACCTATGGTGGGCTCGTCGAGGATGTAGCACACGCCGCGCAGGTTGGAGCCGAGCTGCGCCGCGAGGCGGATGCGCTGCGCCTCGCCGCCCGAGAGCGTGGGCGCTGAACGCGCCAGCGCCAGATAGCCGAGGCCGACTTCGGCCAGGAACGACAGGCGCGATTTCAGTTCGGCGACCAGGTCGCGTGCGATCTCGGCTTCGCGCCCGCTGGTTTCGAGTTCACGGAAGAATTTTCCCAGTTGCGCCACCGGCAGCGCGACCAGGTCGGCGATCGAACGCTTGCGGTAGCGCACCGCGAGCGCTTCCGCGTTGAGCCGGCGACCCGAGCAGGCCGGGCAGCACACATCGCCTTCGCCCTGCTCGTCGAGAAAACTGTCCAGGCGCTGGTCTTCCTGTTCGCGGCTCGCGTCCCGGTCTTTGCCGTATTCCGGTTCCTGATAGCCGGAGAGTTTCACGCCGGTGCCCAGGCATTCCCCGCACCAGCCATGCTTGGAATTGAACGAGAACAGGCGCGGATCGAGCTCGGGGAAGCTGCGCGCGCAGGAAGGGCAGGCGCGCTTGGTCGAGAATATGGTTTGCGGCAATGCGATTTCGACGCGCGGGCCCTTGGATTTTCCCGCGGCTTCGGCCAGGCGATCGAGTCCGCCCAGCACATGCACGATACCTTTGCCGAAATCGAGCGCGCGCGCGAGCGAAGTGCGCAAGTCCGCTTCGTTCGCCGGCGCGACGCGCAGGTCGGCCACCGGCAATTCGATCGTGTGCTCGCGAAAGCGATCCAGGCGCGGCCATTTCGCCGTGGGCAGGAACTCCCCGTCCACGCGCAGGAAATCGTAGCCCTTGCCCTTGGCCCATTTGGCGAGATCGGTGTAGTAGCCCTTGCGGCTGGTCACCAGCGGCGCGAGCAGGCCGATGCGCTCGCCCTTATGGGTGCGCAGGATGCGCGCGGCGATGGCGTCGAAGCTTTGCGGCTCTATCGCCACGTCGCAATCGGGGCAGTATTGCGTGCCGAGCTTGACGTACAAGAGGCGCAGGAAGTGGTAGATCTCGGTCAGCGTCGCCACCGTGCTCTTCCTGCCGCCGCGGCTGGTGCGCTGCTCGATCGCCACCGTCGGCGGAATGCCGAAAATCGCGTCCACGTCCGGGCGCGAGGACGGCTGCACGAACTGGCGCGCATAGGCGTTGAGCGATTCGAGGTAGCGCCGTTGGCCTTCGGCGAACAGGATGTCGAACGCGAGCGTCGATTTGCCGCTGCCGGACACGCCGGTGATCACGGTGAACTGATTGCGCGGGATTTCGACATCCACGTTCTGCAGATTGTGCTCACGGGCATTGTGAATCCTGATGCAATCAGAGTGCGCGACAAGCGCCTTCTGCACAGGCAATGCCTCGGAGACGCGCAGCTGGAGCGGCTCTCCGGCCGGTTGCGCAAGCGCGGCGTCGTATTCGCGCAGCGCGCGTCCGGTATGCGAAGCGGCATGCGCCCGGACGTCCTCGGGCGTGCCGGTGCACACAATCGCGCCGCCCGCGTCGCCGCCTTCCGGGCCGAGGTCGATGATCCAGTCGGAAGCGCGGATGACGTCGAGATTGTGTTCGATGACCGCCACCGAATGTCCGGTGGCGATGAGCTTGCGCAGTGCGCCGAGCAGCTTGGCGATGTCGTCGAAGTGCAGGCCGGTGGTGGGCTCGTCGAACAGAAACAGCTTTCCCTTGCGCGCGAGGCCCCCCGCGGCGGGTGCGCCTTTGCTAGCCTCGACCAGATGTCCGGCGAGTTTCAGGCGCTGCGCTTCGCCGCCGGAGAGCGTGGGCACCGGCTGGCCGAGCTTGAGATATTCCAGGCCGACGTCGGCCAACGGTGCCAGCACGACCTGCACCTGTGCCTGGTCGGCAAAGAAGGCAAGCGCTTCGGCCACGGTCAGTTCGAGCACGTCGGCGACCGAAAGCGCCGCCTTGCCGCCCTTGCCTGCGAGCGTCACCTCCAGCACCTCGTCGCGGAAGCGCCGGCCGTTGCAGTCGGGGCAGCGCAGGTACACGTCCGACAGGAACTGCATCTCGACGTGCTCGAAGCCGCTGCCGCTGCAGGTCGGGCAGCGCCCATTGCCTGCGTTGAAGCTGAACGTGCCGGCGCTATAGCCGCGCTCGAGCGCCAGCGGCTCACGCGCGAACAGATTGCGGATGGCATCGAAGGCGCCGACATAGCTCGCCGGGTTGGAGCGCGTGGTGCGGCCTATGGGCGACTGGTCCACCATCACCACGTCCTCGATCAGCTCGGCGCCGGCGAGCGCGCGGTGCGCACCGGGCGTCTCGGTCGGCCGGCCCTTGGCCTTGAGCAGTGCCGCGTGCAGCACGTCCTGCACCAGCGTCGATTTGCCCGAGCCCGACACGCCGGTAATGCAAACCAGATGGCCCAGCGGGATCGCGACATCGATGTGCTTGAGATTGTGTTCGCTCGCGCCCCGCAACTCGATGCGCGGTCCGGCCGACCGAAGCGGTTTCGGCGCGATGCCGCCGTCGGCGCGCTTGCGTCCGGACAGGTATGCGGCGGTGAGCGAGTGCGTCGCCTTCAGTTCAGCGGGCGTGCCGAAGGACACCACTTCGCCGCCGCGCTCGCCCGGGCCCGGGCCCATGTCTAGAATGCGGTCGGCGGCGAACATGATCTGCGGATCGTGCTCCACCACCACCAGCGAGTTGCCGGCGTCGCGCAGCCGCTGCATCACTTCGATCACCCGGCCCATGTCGCGCGGGTGCAGGCCGATCGAGGGTTCGTCCAGCACGAACAGCGTGTTCACGAGCGAAGTGCCGAGCGCGGTGGTGAGGTTGATGCGCTGCACCTCGCCGCCGGACAGCGTGCGCGACTGGCGGTCCAGCGTCAGATAGGCGAGGCCCACCTGGCACAGGTAGGAAAGCCGGGCGCGGATCTCGGTGAGCAGCAGGTCGGTCGCCTGGTCCAGCGGCGCCGGCAGATGTAGGGCGTCGAAGAAGCTGCGGCAGCGCTCTATCGGCAACAGCATCAGGTCGTGCACGGTGAGCCCGGGGAGTGCGGCAAGTTGCGCCTCGCTCCATTTGACGCCCTGCGGCCGGAAACGCCGGTAGCTGCCGAAGACTTTGTCTGCATCCTCGTGCGTGCCCAGGCGCCACAGCAGCGCATCGGGTTTGAGCCGCGCGCCTTCGCAGGCGGGGCAGGGCGTATAGGCGCGGTATTTCGACAGCAGCACGCGGATGTGCATCTTGTAGGCTTTGGTCTCGAGCCAGTCGAAGAATTTGCGCACGCCGTACCAGGTGCCGGGCCAGGATGCGCGCCAGCTCTTCCATTCGGGTTCGCCCTCGAGCACCCACTTGCGCTGTTTCGCAGTGAGGTCGCGAAACGCGGTATCGAGCGGAATGCCGCGCTTGTTCGCGTACTTGATCAGGTCGTCCTGGCATTCCTTGAAGCTCGCCGTCTGCCACGGCCTGACCGCGCCTTCGCGCAGCGTCTTGGCTTCGTCCGGGACGATCAGGCCGAAATCGATGCCGATGACGCGGCCGAAGCCGCGGCAGACTTCGCAGGCGCCGACGGGCGAGTTGAACGAGAACAGGGATGGCGTCGGCTCGGCGTAATGGATGTCGCATTCGGCGCAATGCAGATCCGAGGAATAGCGCCACACTGCGGCAGTGGGCGCTGCGCCTTCCTCGCCCGCCGGGTACACATTGACCTTGCCCTGGCCGATTTTCAGCGCCGCCTCCAGCGCTTCGATCACGCGCGTCTTGTCCACGGCGGAGAAGCGCAGCCGGTCCTGCACCACTTCCAGCAGGCCGTCGCGACGCGCATGAATGCGGGAGTAGCCCTGGCTCTCCAGCAGTTGCTGCACCTCGGTCTCGGTGAAATTCTGCGGCACCGTTACCGGAAACGTGATGACGAGGCGCGGATCGCCCGCGCTTTGCGCGCGCGCAGCGAGCGCGGCATAAATCGATTCCGGCGTGTCGCGTGCGACGTTCTCGCCGCAGCCGCGGCAATAGAGCGCGGCCGCACGCGCGAACAGCAGCTTCACATGGTCGTTGAGCTCGGTCATGGTGCCGACCGTCGAACGAGACGTGCGCACCGGATTGGTCTGGTCGATCGCGATCGC
>JAJZPQ010000032.1 GCA_021811085.1 Pseudomonadota bacterium
ACTTGCCCACCCCGTCCGGCCCGATGAAGCCGACCACGCAGCCGGCCGGAAGATCGAGATCCACTGCACTGAGGGCCTCTACCGCAGCATAGCGGTGCGTCACGCCGCGCAGTCGCGCGACCGCTTGTCGCGGCGACTGTCGTTGCAGTGAAATGTTCACTGCGGCAGCTTGACCTGCAGCTGGCTTGGCCATTGCGCATCAGCGGCCAGCCGAACGTAAGCCACACCGGGCAATCCGGTCTTTACCCGGGCCGGAAAGCGCTGCAGCAATTCGGGGGCCACGCGTGCCTTCACGCGGAATACCAGCTTCTGGCGCTCGGTGCTGGTCTCGACCGTCTTCGGCGTGAACTGCGCCTCCGAGGCGACGAAACTCACGCTCGCAGGAATGACGTACTGCGGCGCGGCGTCGAGCACCAGCCGCGCTTCGGCGCCGATGGCAAGCTTGCCGGCCGTGGATTCCGGCAGGAAGAAATTCATGTAGACGTCGCTGAGGTCGATCAGCGTCAGCACCTTGCCGCCGCTTCCAAGCACTTCACCCGGCTGCGCGACGCGGTGCTGTATGCGCCCGGCGCGAGGCGCCTTCAGGCTGGCGTCGGCCATTTCCACCTGCAGCCGTTCCACGGCGGCGCGCGTCGCCTCGATCGCGGATTCGGCTTCGGTCACCTGCGAGTGCGCCGCGACGATGTCGGAGTCCGCCTCGAACACCTGCGACTGCGCAGCCGCCAAGCCGGCTTGGGCGCTTTCCCGCCTGCTGCGGTCCGAATCGAGTTTCTGCGACGTGATGAAGCCGCGCGCCACCAGATCCTGCGAGCGCTTGAGTTCGGTTTCGGCCAGCGCCAATTCGGATTTGCGCTGCGCGACGACGGCCTCGGCGCTCGCGCGCATGCTTTGGCGCTGGCGCACGATCGCAATCGCCGTGGCGCGCGCATTCTCGCTGCGCCTCACCTGCGCCTCGGCCTGGCGCAGTTCCGACGCGAGGCTGTCGGTGTCCATGCGCGCGACCGTCTGTCCCGCCTGCACCATATCGCCTTCATCGACCAGGATCTCGCGCACGCGGCCCGCGGTCTTGGCGGCAATATCGACATCGACCGCCTCGATGCGGCCGTTGCCGCTGGCAAAGCCCGCGGACAGCGCTGCCGGCTGCTGCGATTGCCAGACCCAGTAGCCGGCGCCTCCAACCGCCAGCACCGCCGCTACCCCCAATAAACCCCAGCGCCTGTTCATTGCCGCACTCCCATGGCGATGACCCGCCCGTTCGCAGGCCTATAGGGGATTTTTTACCGGAAGTCGGGCAGCGGCACCTTGCGTTCTATCAACTCGGTAGTAATGGGACGCCCATTGGCTGGATGCGAATGCTATGACCCCGGTCAGCTCCCCATGCCCGGGAAACCGTTTGCACCTGTCTTGCGCAACAAGTAGATCTTCGCCAGCCCGCCTTGCGCGGTTTCGCGATAACTCGATTTCATGTCGCAGCCCGTTTCCCACATGGAGCGCACCACTTCGTCAAAAGACACGATGTGATGCCCGTCGGAGAGCAGCGCATAGGTTGCGCAGTCGACGGCGCGTACCGCAGCGATGGCATTGCGTTCGATACACGGAATCTGCACGTATCCACCGATGGGGTCGCAGGTGAGCCCGAGGTGATGTTCCAGCCCCATTTCCGCCGCATATTCGATCTGGCGTACGGAGCCGCCCAATAGCTGAGCAGCGGCAGCGCCGGCCATGGCGCAGGCGGTTCCCACTTCCCCTTGGCAGCCGACTTCGGCCCCGGAGATCGACGCGTTGCGTTTGACGATATTTCCGATCATTCCGGCCGTGGCGAGCGCGCGGCAGATTTTCTCATCGGAGAATTGCAACTGTCGTTGCAGAAAAAACAGCACGGCCGGCAGCACGCCACAGGCGCCGCAGGTCGGCGCGGTGACGACCTCGCCGCCCGACGCGTTGGTTTCCGATACAGCCAGGGCGTAGGCAAACAGCAAGGCGGTTTCGCCGGAGTGGCCGGCCATGCTTTGCGCGCGCGCATAGTAGGCAGAAGCCTTGCGCGGCACATTCAATGAACCGGGCAGCCTCCCCTCTGTGTTCAATCCGGTTTCAATCGCCTTTTTCATGGCCACCCATACGCCGACCAGGTACGGCCAGATTTCCCGCCCCTCGTGCAGATCCGCAAGCTGCCAGAGCAGAAGACCTTCGCGCTCAGTCTGCTCCAGAATCTCCCGCATAGAGGTGTAGGGATAGACCTCGCCGCCGCCATCGGGCTTGCCGTCTTCATCCAACAAGGCGCCGCCGCCCACGGAATACATGATGCGGGAGGCAACAATGTTTCCGGACGCATCGAGCGCCTCAAACTTCATGCCATTGGGATGACGCGGCAACGATTGCTCCGGCGCCCATACGATCTCAACCGGCATCGGTGAAAACGGCTCACTGACTGCGACATCGGTCAGATGTCCGCGTCCGGTTGCGGCAAGGCTGCCGTAGAGCGTGACGCGCAGGCGCGCCGCTGCGGTTGTCGACGCGTTGAAGGCCTCTGCGGCAAAGCGTGGCCCCATGGTATGACTGCTGGAGGGGCCAAGGCCGAGCCGATAAAGCTCCCTGAGGGAATTCAAGTTTCACGCACCATTATTAAAAGTCGTAGCTGGGTGATCTATCGTTACCCGCCTGCCTCCGCGTTGAACTCATCGATCATCTTGTCCAGTTCTGCAGTCTGGGTGCGCAGGCATCCCCAGTAATTCCTGTGGTCGTCCCATTGGGCACGCAGCTCTTCTACGGTCTTGCCGAGTTGTTCGACCCAAGAGAAATACTTGAGCTGATGCACGCGGCGCTTGTCGACTTGCGAGAGCTCGAGCATATGGTCTGACGAAATGCCCGAGAGCCTGTCGTAATCGCGGTCAGCCTGACGCTGGTCGTATGCGCCACGTTCCGCGTCGAGCTCGGTCAAACGGCTCCGGTACATCGCCATGGAATCCGTGAATACGGTGAATACCACGTCGTTTTCCCCGAGTTCGTAGTATTTCGCGAATTTGATCGAGGCGATCATGTTGCCGACGCTGGAAATCCCCATCCATTCGAGTTGGTCGAGAACCTCCTTGCTGACTCCGTTTTCGGCCAGAACTTTTCTTCCGTCGGCCTCATTAAACAGTCGAATGAAACGAATCGGCAGTTCGTCGTCGACGCCGATTGCCGCGTCGGTTTCCCGCATATTGTGGATCCAGGGGATATGTTTGTCGCCAATTCCCTCTATGCGATGATCGCCGAAGCCGTTCTCGAGGATAGTCGGGCACTGGAGAGCTTCGGCAACGCCTACCTTTGCCCCCGGGAAGTTGTCGCGAAGATAGGATCCTGCCGCCATTGTTCCGGCGGAACCCGAGGCAAGGACTGCGCCTGCAACCGAATCAGCCGGCTTGGCGATCGTCCTGAACACCTCCTCCATGGCCGGCCCGGTCACGTTGTAGTGCCAGAGGGAATTGGGAAGCTGGTCGAACTGGTTGAAGATGACCGCGTCGGGGCGCGTGCG
The DNA here is from genome assembly GCA_021811085.1 of Pseudomonadota bacterium. Taxonomy (GTDB): domain Bacteria; phylum Pseudomonadota; class Gammaproteobacteria; order Burkholderiales; family SG8-39; genus 2-12-FULL-64-23. The sequence continues at coordinate 3,515 of JAJZPQ010000032.1, forward strand.
TTCGAGTTCGATGCACTTGTCGAAGATTTCCTTTACATTGGATTCGCAGCCCGGCGTTGCGATGACTTCCTCGGCCATCGTCCTGAGCCAGGCAAAGCGCTCCTTTGACATGCCTTCCGGCAGGATTGCGACCGAAGGGCAGGAAAGCAGTCGTGATATGTATGCGCCGCCGCGGCAGTAATTCCCCGTGCTCGGCCAGACCGCTTTTTTGGTCGCGGGGTCGAAGCGGCCGGTCACGAGCTCGGGCAGGAGACAGGAAATGGCCGGGCCTACCTTGTGCGCTCCTGTCGGAAACCATTTGCCTGCGATGCCGACGATCCTCGCCTTGGTGCCGGTGATGGCGCGCGGAAGTTCCAAGAAATTGACACCGCCGAATCCGCCCCCTTTTTCGACAGGTTCGTTATGCCAGTTGATGCGAAACAGATTCCTGGGATGCACGTCCCACAGACCGATTCCTGCCAGTTCCTTTTTTACCGTGTCGGGAATCTTTGCAGGGTCGCGCATCTGCGCATAGGTGGGGAGGATGATCCCTTTTTCCCTGCAGCGCTGGATGTTTTTCTTGCGCTGTGCTTCGTTGATTTTCAGGTCGATCATCGTAGGTCTCCAGGTAATTTCAATCTTCCAGTCCCAATCCCAGCGCCGCGGCTTTGATGTCCTTCAAACCGGAGCCGGTGATGAGCAATATGCATGTTTGCGCTGCAGGCACGGATTCCCGCGTCTTGAGCCAGCCTGCGAAGGCGGCGCTCGAAGACGGTTCGGCGAAAAGGCCCGAAGCGGAAGAGAGCGTTTTCTGTGCGCAAAGGATCTCAGCGTCCGAAACGACGACCGCCTTGCCCCCGTATTTTTTAAGCTTGGCCAAGGCGTGCAGTCCGTTCCGGGGAACGTCGACTGAAATGGAGTCGGCTATCGTATTGGAAGGGATAGGGTCGCCAAAAGCATTGTTTCCGGACTGAGGCGAGGCGAGCGCGCGCGCGATGCCGCTCGATCCTTGCGCCTGACAGGCCCAGATGGTCGGCATGTTGCGGATTTTTCCCAGCCTGAGCAGGTTTTCGAATCCCCGGTATACGCCCGCAAGAATGACGCCGTCACCTACCGGAACGAATACATGGTCAGGGGCGCCCGACCCGGCCTTGATCAAGTCTTCGGCGATTTCGAATGCAACGGTTTTTTTCCCTTCGATGGTAAGGGGGTTATAAGCCGTATTGCGCGAGAGAGAGCCGGTCCTGTTCGAATACTCGAGCGATAGCTCATACGCCTGGTCGTAGGTCCCGTCCACGGTGATGAGCTCGGCACCGTATTGCAGGACCTGAATGCGTTTGGCGAGCGGAGCCTTCGCGGGAAGGAATACCTTGACGCGGAGCCCGGCAGCGGCACCCACAGCAGCCATGCTCGAGGCCGCATTGCCGGTGGACGCGAGAACTACTTCCCTGAGGCCATGCTTTCTGGCGAAGGCCGCGACCAGGAATGATGCCCGGTCCTTGAACGAGCCGGAAGGATTGCAGGTATCGTCCTTGAGCCACAAATTGGGAGCGCCAAATTCGTCCCTAAGGCGCAATGGTGACCAAAGCGGCGTGTTCCCGACTGGTATTGGAGGAAACCACTTCTCCTCGACCGGCAATGGAATCGTACGGGGATCAGGCTCGCCTTCCCATTCCGCCTCGAGCACGCCTTCAAGCGGCCGGTCCTTTTCCTGCCGCATCGCGCAGGAATCGCAGAGATATCGGCCCGGAACAATATCGTACCTTGCTCCGCAGCTGTGACAACGGTAGATCCATTTCATGTCCACGCCTTCAATGCATATACCATGCTCGGCCCGCCCGGGCGGCAAAGCCCGGACAGGGTCGCGAGCATCGCAATCGGCCTCAGTTCTTGGAGGCCTTGTCGATGGCTGCCTCGAATTCCTTCAGCATGGCTTCGCCGTCCTTGCCGTAGCTCTTCGCGATCTGAGCCTTGACCGCCGGCTGCGCCAGCGCGCGGAACTTGGCGATTTCCGCCGGCGTGGGCGAGTAAATCTGCATTTTTTGCGCCAGCGCCGGCAACCCGCGGTCGGACGCCTCGATAATGCGGTTGATGCCGCGGCAGGCGACGATCGCCGAGCGTGCGGCAGCGTTCACGACCGATTTCTCCTGCGCGGACAAACCGTCATAAAACTGCTTGTTGATCACCCACACATAGGGCGTGAATAGATGATTGGTCAGCGTCAAATACTTCTGCACCTCGTCGAACTTGGCGAACTTGATGATCGGTATGGGATTCATCTCGCCGTCGGCGACGCCGGTCTGCAGCGAGGTGTACACCTCCGCCCAGTTGATCGCCACCGGCTGTCCGCCGAGGCTGCTGACCACCGCCTTGTGCGAGTCCAGGCCCATGGTGCGAATCTTCAGGCCTTTCATGTCTTCCGGCGTCTTGATCGGATGCTTGGAGTTGGTGAAGGCGAAGAAACCGCCGGAATCGCCGAAGCCGAGCACGTCGAGACCGGTTTTGGCGGTGATGTCGGCCGCCAGGTGCTTGCCGAATGGACCGTCGAATACGTCGTAGGTAACGGCAATGTTGGGATAGGCAAAAGGCACGTCGAGCACGCCTATCATCGGGTACACCGAGGCGATGCCGCCGACGCTCGCGATCGTGGACTGCACCACGCCGGCCTTGACTTGCTGGATCACCTCGTTGTCTTTGCCCAGCTGTCCATCCGGAAAGATCTGCACCTTGACCGAACCGTTGGTACCGGCTTCGACCAGCGACTTGAACACCGTTGCCATCGCGGCGGAACCATTATCGAACGGATCGTTCTTGTTCAGGTGGGCGAGCTTGATGATTTTTTCGGCGTGTGCCGCTGCCGGCAGCATGCCCACAACAAGGCTGAGCGCTGCGGCTACTGCGATTGATTTGAACATGCGCATGGAAAAGACCTCCGTCTAGGTTGGGTTACTCGGTTGATGCTCGGTTAGTGCTCGGTATCCGATTACCGTGATTGCTCACAGACTCATAGGCCGAGCAATCTTGGAACGGTCAGCGTCAGGCTGGGCCAATACGCCACCAGGAACAATACTGCCACCTCGGCGATCACGAATGGCCACATGGCCGCGCTGATGCGCTCAATGCTTTCGCCGCTGATCGAGCTCAGCACGAATAGGCTGGCGCCCACGGGCGGCGTCATGAGCCCGATGTTGAGCGCGAGCACGATCATCAGCCCGGCCTGCACCGGATTCATCCCGATGGAGGCGGCCAGGGCGCCGAGGATCGGGCCGAGGATGATGAGGATGGCATTGATGTCCATGAACATTCCCAGCACCAGCAGCAGCAGCAAAATCATGAGAATGATGATGGGCGGATCTGAGGACACGCCGAGGAACAGATGCGTGATCATCTGCGGCAGCTGCATATAGGTCATCCACCAGCTCAGGATGGAGGCTGCAGCGATGATCAGGAACACCACTCCGGTGATGCGCGCGGTGCGCACCAGCATCTCCATCAGATCGGAGAAATACACCAGGCGATACACGAACCGGCCAAGAATCAGGGCGTAGAACACCGCAATCGCCGCGGCCTCCGTCGGCGTGACCACGCCGCTCAGGATGCCGCCGAGAATGATGACCGGCATGATCAGGGCGCTCAAGCTGCGACGGAAGGCGCGCAGGATGCGCACCAGACTCGGCCGCTCGCCGCCTTTGGGCAACTGCAGCCTGCGTCCCAGGCCGGCGATGACCGCCATGCAGATGAGGCCCATCACTACGCCTGGAAGAATCCCGGCGGCGAACAAGCCCGCAATCGACACGCCCATCATCGAGCCGTAGATTACCATCAGGTTCGAAGGCGGAATGGTGGGACCGATGATCGATCCGGCAACCACCACGGCGCAGGCGAACGGCCGCTTGTAGCCGTTCTTCTCCATCGCCGGCACCATGGTGCTGCCGAAGGCCGCCGCCTCGGCCACGGCGGCGCCGGTAATGCCGGCGAACAACACCGAGGACACCATGCACGAATGGGCCATGCCGCCGCGCAGATGGCCGACCAGTGCGTCAGCGAACTCGGCTAGGCGCGCGGTGATCCCGGCGCGATTCATGATCTCGCCGGCGAGGATGAACAGCGGCATGGCAAGGAAGGTGAACAGGTCCAGCCCGGCGAAATAGCGCTGCGGCGCCATCGTCAGCATCTCGGTGCCGCCGATCTGCATGATGCCGAGCACCCCGGCGATCCCGAGCACGTAACCGATCGGTACGCCGATCACGAGGAGCGCGAAGAACACCGCGAGGACCCAAATCATTGTGCTTCCTTCAAAATCGTGGCGGGCGGCGGGCCCAGGAAAAAATCGCGCACGCCCGTCAGCGCGAGTTGCACACACGCCAGCACCGACGAAACCGGCACTGCGGCGAACGGTATCCACATCGTCATATCGAAGATAGTGGCGTATTGAGTCGCGCCCTGCTTCGTCATATCGATACCGAAGTAGGCGAGAAACGCGAAAAACGCGATACCGAGCGCGTCGATCGCCACGCCCAGATACCGCTGCAGGTTCCGCGGCAGGCGCTCCAGCAGCGCGGTGACCGCCACATGCTCGCGCCGCGCGACCGCGCTGGAGACGGCCAGAAGCGCTGCCCAGATCATCAGATAGCGAGCGAGTTCTTCGGTCCAGGTCACGGGAAGCTCGATCACGTAGCGGCCGAATATCCCGACCCCCACATCGAGCACCAGCACCGCGAGGATCACCGCGCACAGCCACTCCACCCAGCGGTTGATGTAGGCGCTCGCCGCCGCACAGGCCTCGCCCAGTCGGTTCGGCCGCGCATTTGCATGCATACTATTTGTCATCGGTGGTCCATGTGTTATCGGTGACGGGCATTGCGGAAATGGTCAAAGCATCAGTCTGATGCAAACAATGTGCCATCCGCCTTCAGACGCACACCTTTTCTCTCGACGATCATGCCGTAGGCGGATGGCTGCCGATGCACGTCGAAATTGAAGGTCGTGCGCTTGTACGAATTGCACAGGTCGAGATCGCAGCGCGCCAGCGCGATTTCGTCTCCTTTGGTCGTGCAGGCGGCGACGATCTCACCCGAGGGCGCGATGATGCAACTCCCGCCGATCTGGTCCACGCCTTCCTCGATCCCCGCCTTGGCCACACCCACGACCCAGCTGCCGTTCTGATAGGCCCCGGCCTGCAATACAAGTTGATTGTGGAACAGCGAAAGATCGTCGTGCTCGGGCGCCGGCGGATTGTGCACCGGCGTGTTGTAGCCGATCAGGATCAGCTCCACCCCCTGCAGCCCCATGACGCGATAAGTTTCGGGCCAACGGCGGTCGTTGCAGATGGCCATGCCGAGGACGCCGCCGAACGCCTGGACCACATCGAAGCTCTCGCCCGGCTCGAAGTAACGTTTCTCCAGGTGCTGGAAGCGGCGCCAGGGCTCGTGCTCGGCGTGCCCCGGGAGATGCACCTTGCGGTACTTCGCCACGATGGCACCCGCACGGTCCACCAGGATGGATGTGTTGTAGCGATGCGCCCGCCCCTGCTCCAGCGACAGTTCGGCGTAGCCGAGGCAGAAGCCGATGCCCAGCTCGCGCGCAAGATCGAATAGCGGCTGCGTTTCCGGACCGGGCATTTCGCGCTCGAAAAAGCTGTCGATTTCGGCCTGCTCAGCCATGTACCAGCGCGGGAAGAAAGTCGTCAGCGCGAGTTCGGGATAGACGATCAGGTCGCAGCCCATCGCACTGGCTTGGTGCATCAGCGCCTTCAGGCGCACCACCACCTGCGGCCGCGTTTCGCTGCGGGCGATCGGACCGAGCTGGCCGATCGCAACATTTACAAATCTTGCCACTTGAGCTCCTTTGAATTGTTATTGTGTTGCTTGCCGCTCGGCCAGATGCAGTAACACGCGCAACAGCACCCTCGCTCCGGCCACCAGGTCGCGCGGCTCCGTATGTTCGCGCACGTTATGGCTCAGGCCATTGACGCTGGGGACGAAGATCATCGCCGCCGGGCAGTTGCGCGCGAGAATCTGCGCATCGTGTCCGGCGCCGCTGGGAAGACGCCTCACCGAGAACCCCAAGTCACGCGCCGTCTTTTCGACCAGACTCACCAATCCCGGGTGAAAAGCCACCGGTTCGAAGCGCGCGAGCGACCGGCGCGAGATCTTCACACCCTCCGCCGCGGCCGCCTCGTCGGCGAAAGCCCACAGGCGCTGTTCGGCCGATTTCAGGACCGCTTCGTCGGTATTGCGTAGATCCACCGTGAACACGACGCGATTCGCAATCACATTGACCAGATTCGGAAACACAGTCATGGACCCGACCGTCGCCACCTGATTGCCGCCCAGTTCTCTCGCCAGCTCGCGCGCAAAGCAGGCAACGCGCGCGGCGATAAGGCCGGCGTCGTGGCGCAAGCGCATCGGCGTCGTTCCCGCATGATTGGAAACGCCGGAGACATTGAACTCGGTCCACGAAATCCCCTGCACACCTTCCACCGCGCCGATCGCGATCTTTTCGATATCTAGCACAGGGCCCTGTTCGATGTGCAGCTCGACATAGCTGTCCACCTTCATCGCACCCGCCGGCGCCGATCCGCGGTAACCGATGCGCTCCAGGTTTTCCCGCACCGTCGTGCCGTCGATCCCCTTCGTATCCAGCGCCGCCTCGAGCGGCAGATCGCCCTGAAAAACGAGGCTGCCCATCATGTCCGGCGCGAAGCGCGAACCTTCCTCGTTGGTGAAGAACGCCACCGCGAGCGGCTTGCGCGTTCGCATCCCCGCCTGTTTGAGCGTGCGCACCACTTCCAGTCCCGCCAGGACGCCGTAGTTGCCGTCATAGAGTCCACCGGTGCGTACCGTGTCGATGTGCGAACCCGCCATGACCGGTGGCGCCTCTTCCCGCCCGGCGTAGACGCCGACGACATTGCCAATGCCATCCACGCTCACGCTCATCCCCAGCGTCTTCATCTGTGCCACCACCCAGTCCCGCCCGGCTTTGTCTTCATCGGTTAGCGCCAGCCGGCATACACCGCCGCCATCCAGCGCGCCGATCTGGCCGAGTTCCTGCAACGAGGCCAGCAGCCGCTCGCCGTTGATGTCCATATACGCCATTCCCAGCTTCCTTCGTGAACCACCACTTGGTGTGGTTCATCTCTTGAACAGGTTCAGTCCTCTATGTCAGCGAGGATTTCGTGGATGCGTTCAATACGTTCCATGCGCTTGCGCGCGCCGGGCCGCATCGCGGCGACCAGAGATGCCGCGAGATAATTGACGATGCTCATCGGAGCCACATAGGAATCGAACACCGCCGATCCGCCAGTCACGCAGCCAAGGATGACATCGGCCGGTCGCGCCAAGGCCGAAACCGGCGAGTAGGTGAGCAACACGATTTTGGCGCCGGCTTCCCTGGCGACGCTGACAATCTGCCCGAGCAGCCTGATCCGCCGCCTGAAATCGACGACGAAAAGAACGTCCTTGTCGCCCACATCTGCCATCAGGTCGGCGATCTTGGCGGCTGCGTCGTTAAGCAGGAAAACATTCGACTTTGCATGCGAGAACAATGCGTGAGCGTAGAACGCCGTGGCGTAGCCGTTGCGGTAGCCGACGATCCACACGCGCTGCGCGCCCTTCAGTACCGCCACTGCAGCCTTGATGTCGTCGTGACTCAGACCTCGGAGCGTGGTGGCGAGGTTCTGCGCATCGATCGAGAAATGCCGCTCGAGGCCTGAACCGTTGCCCGCGAGCTTGGCTACATCCTCGAGCTTGTACAACGGCGATTCAGCGGGAGGATTGGCCCGCACATCCGAGCGGAACTGACTGAAGCTTTCATAGCCGAGGCGGCGGAAAAACCGCGCCGCGGTGGCCTTCGACACCCCCGCGAACCGTGCCAGCTCGGTAGCCGAATAGCTTGCAAGATCGGTCCGGCGCTGCATAACGACATCCGCGAGCTTGCGCTCCGACGGCACCAGCTCGTCGTAGGACTCCAGAATCAGTTCGCGCAGACTCATCTCGGACGGCTTCCCTTGGCCAGCCGACCGGCGCTTGGAAGGTCCGGTCAAATTGGTTAAGCTACACGCTAAGTTACGATAGTTTCACGATTAACTATACGTGGAACTTTTGTTCCTTGTCAACAGCCGCGATTGCCGGCGCATGACCCGAGCGCGCAAGCTCAAATCGTCTGCATGCGCATTCAAGGCTTAACGCTACGCATCCCGGGTTGGAATTGCGCCGATGAATAAGCCGGACTCCGCCGCGGGCAGCGCCCACACCCCGATGACGCAAGAGGTTTCTTCTACTATGAAGAATGCCCTCCTTGCGACCTGCCCGATGCGCTTATTCAAACCTTGGAATCGTAAAATCGGATTGAATTGCGCCCACCATCCTTGGCTTGGTACATCGCCGCGTCAGCCCATTTGAGGACATCGCCCTGACTGGCTTCATTGCCAACGAAAAGCGCGACGCCGATGCTTGTGCTGCAGCGATGTTCGATGGTGGCATCCGGCTTTCCATCCCGCTTGATCGCCAGCAGGTAAGGTTCAGACAAACGAGTCCGCACTTTCTCAGCGATGATTCCGGCTTGCGCGGTTGATTCAGCTTTATCCGGATTCAAATCGCTCAGCATCACCACAAACTCGTCGCCGCCGAAGCGTGCCACGGTGTCGGTTTCGCGCAGACAAGCGTTCAGCCGCGCTGCGGCTTCGATCAGCAGCAGATCGCCGACCAGATGCCCATGCCTGTCATTGAGCGGCTTGAAGTTGTCCAGGTCGAGGATCATCACCGCACCATACAATGCACTGCGCTTACTCGCCGACATGGCCTGGCTCAGGCGGTCGTTGAGCAGGCGCCGATTGGGTAATCCGGTGAGCGGGTCATAGAACGCGAGTTGGCGCACCTGCTCTTCCATTTGTTTGCGTTCGCTGATGTCGGAGCTGGTACCGACCAGGCGCAGGGGCTTGCCCTCGCTGTCGCGGCTGACCACCATGTCGCGCCCCAGCGTCCATTTCCAGCTGCCGTCCTTGCACCGGAACCGGTACTCCACCGAAGGCGGCAGCGTCTCGCTGCTGAGGTGTTGCTCGATGATGCCGATGACCTCGGTCAAATCCTCCGGATGGACGCGACTCAGCCACTCCGACTTGCTGCTTCCGATTTCAGCCTCGGTGAACCCGAACATTTCTTTCCAGCGTTTGGAGTACAGCACTTTACCGGTCTGGTAGTTCCAATCCCAGACGCCGTCGTTTGCCCCTTCCAGCGCGAATTTCCAGCGTTCTTCGCTCTCTGCCAATGCGTTTTCCGCCTGCTTGCGCTCGGTGATATCGATGTAGCTGGTGACGAAGCCGCCGCTCGCGATGGGCGTGCCGCGTATTTCGAGCCAGCGTCCGTCCGGCCGCGCCCGCTCCATGCGGTGGGCCCGGAAATCCCGGGCGCGCGCGACGATGGCCTGCACCTGCTCGTCCGGATCGCCCGCGCCGTATTCCCCGCGGTTGACGTTGAAGCGGGCAAGCTCTTCGATGTGGACCCATCCCTTCTCGAACAGGGACGGCGGAAAATCGAGCAACTCCATGAACTGGGCGTTGTATGTCGTGAACCTGAGATCAGCGTCGCACAGCGAAATTCCGCCGGGGAAATTGTCGATGACGGTTTTCAGAACGTCGCGCTGGCGCGTGAGTTCCTCCTCGCTGCGCTTCTGGCCCGTGACGTCCGTGTAGGTCGTGACGAATCCCGATATTTCGCCGCCCGATATGAACGGAAAGCCCTCTACCTGGACAGTGCGGCCGCCGGTCAGCTGCCGCTCGAAACGGTGCGGCAGAAATTCGCGGGCGCGCGCGACGATGGCCTGCACCTGCTCTTCGGGATCGCCGGGACCATAGTCCCCGCGCAGCGCGTTAAGGCGGATGAAATCCTCGAACCGGGCGTGCCTGAATACCATGTCTTGCGGAAAACCGAGGACCTCGTGGAATCGCCGATTCCAGAGAATGAGATAAAGATCCTTGTCGATGACGCTGACCCCCTGCGGAAGCGCGTCGAGCAAGGCCTGCAGTTGCGTAATCACTTTTTCATGAGCGGCATCGCGGTCTTTTTCGTTGGTGATGTCTCGGAACGTACCAGCGAAACGTGCTGGACCTTGCTCCATCCCGATGTGCGCTCCGCGGACGGCGATGTAGGGCCGTTGGCTGCCGCTGCCGACCAGTTGGAGTTCAATATTCAGCGCCAGACGCCCGGCAATCGCCTGATCGAGCGCGCTCAGGAAGCGCCTGCGCTCGCTGTCACACAAAAGGTCCATGAAGGACCGGCGGGCATCGAGAGAAACACCAATAATGGAAATCAGAAGATCCAACGAAGGCCCGGGCAGAGAAATCGCCCGTTCCATGGAATCGAATTCCCAGTAGCCGATCCGGCCGACGCGCTGAATGAAATCCAATTGCCAGCGTTCCGCGCCGTCCTGAGCTTGATTCGCTTTCACGCCATTCCCCCGGGGGTGCGCAGGAACAGTCTCCGGCCACCAACAATTGTACCCGCCGCAATTGAATGTTCACGATTGGGCACCGGTACGCCATGGTAACGGACCAATCCTGGCTATGCGCTGGTGTCTACCTTGCGTCCGATCCGATTGTCGCACTCCGTCGAGCAATGATTGGCGGCAACCGGAGCCTTCTTTTCGGCAGCAACATCGTTGCGCGGGCGCTGGTGCACAGACTTTCCCTTGCCATGGTCAGGTTTGCGCCCCCCAGGCCCATTCTCCATATATTTGATGCCACCGACCAAATTCATGATCAGGTCCCATGTTATTGATAACATCGGCAGGAAGCTTGATTTCTTGAATCACCGTAGTCGCGGCCTGTCGAATCGACAGCGGGAGTTCGAGCGCTTGCCTCAGATTTTCGGCGCTGTCCACACCTAAGAACCCGAAAGCACCCCGCGGGCACATTTCCGGCTTAGCGTCGTGGGTCTCGGGTTAGAATTGCGCCGATGAACAAGCCGGACTCCGCCGCGGCCAGCGCCCACACGCCAATGATGCAGCAGTACCTGCGCCTCAAAGCGCAGCATCCGGACATTCTGCTGTTCTACCGCATGGGCGACTTCTACGAGCTGTTCTACGCGGACGCGGAAAAGGCCGCGCGGCTGCTCGACATCACGCTGACCACGCGCGGCGCCTCCGCCGGCGCGCCGATCAAAATGGCCGGCGTGCCCTATCACGCGGTCGAGCAATACCTCGCCAAACTGCTCAAGCTGGGCGAGTCGGTCGCGATCTGCGAACAGATCGGCGACCCGAATACCTCCAAAGGGCCGGTAGAGCGCGCGGTCACGCGCATCGTCACGCCGGGCACGCTCACCGACTCGGCCCTGCTCGACGAAAAATCCGACAACCTGCTGCTCGCGCTCGCGATCGAAAACAACAGCGTCGGCCTCGCCTGGCTGAGCCTCGCCAGCGGCGAGCTGCGCGTGGCCGAAATGCCGCAGCGCCAGCTCGCGGGCGAACTCACGCGCCTGCGCCCGGCGGAAATCCTGGTCGCGGACCGCGCCTCGATTTCGGGCTTGAACGCCGCGGCCGCCGTGACGCGCCTGCCCGAATGGCATTTCGACTACGCCGCCGCGCGGCAACAGCTACTCAAGCATTTCAACGTGCACTCGCTCGCCGGCTTCGGCTGCGAGGACCTGCGGCCGGCCATTGCGGCAGCCGGCGCGCTGCTCGAATACGCGAAGAAGACCCAGGGCCAGACGCTGTCGCACGTGAATGCCTTGCGCCCGGAGCGCGCCGACGACTACGTGCGCATGGATGCGGCCACCAGGCGCAACCTCGAACTCACCGAGACCCTGCGCGGCACACCGGCGCCTACGCTCTACAGCCTGCTCGACGGCTGCGCCACCGGCATGGGCAGCCGCCTCCTGCGCCACTGGCTGCATCACCCCTTGCGCGACCGCGCCGTGCTCGCAAACCGCCACGAGGCGGTGGAGGAACTGGCGCAGAGCGCCGGCACCGCCCTGCGCGACGCGCTGCGCCGCATCGCCGACGTCGAGCGCATCAGCGCGCGCATCGCGCTCGCGAGCGCGCGCCCGCGCGACCTCTCGGGCTTGCGCGACAGTCTCGCCGCCCTGCCCGCGCTCGCCGCGCTGCTCGCCGGCGCGTCCGCACCGCGTTTGGTGGAGCTGCGTGCCGGCCTCGCGGTGCCGCCGGAGGGCGCCGCGCTGCTCGTGCGCGCGATCCTGCCCGAACCCGCGGCGCTCTTACGCGAAGGCGGCGTCATCAACGACGGCTTCGACGCCGATCTAGACGAATTGCGCGCGCTGCAGACCAACTCGAGCGAGTTCCTGGTCGCGCTCGAAGCGCGCGAGCGCGAGCGCACGGGCATCCCCAACCTCAAGGTCGAATACAACCGCGTGCACGGCTTCTACATCGAAGTCACCCACGCGCACGTGGAAAAGATTCCCGCGGATTATCGCCGGCGGCAGACGCTGAAGAACGCCGAACGCTACATCACGCCGGAACTCAAGACGTTCGAAGACAAGGCGCTGTCGGCGCAGGAGCGCGCACTGGCACTCGAGAAAGCGCTGTACGAGCAGCTGCTGCAGGATCTGCAGCCGCATATTCCGGACTTGCAGCGCATCGCGCGCAGTCTGGCCGAACTCGATCTACTGGGCTCGTTTGCCGCCGACAGCCTGCGCCTCAACTGGTGCCGGCCCCGGTTCGTGGCCGAACCGCTGCTCGAAATCGAGGCCGGGCGCCATCCGGTAGTCGAAGCCCAGGTGGACCAGTTCATCGCCAACGACTGCCGCCTCAACGCGACACGCCAGCTGCTCTTGATCACCGGGCCGAACATGGGCGGCAAGTCCACCTACATGCGCCAGGTGGCGCTGATCGCGCTGCTCGCCCATGTCGGCGCCTTCGTGCCCGCACGCGCGGCGCGCCTGGGGCCGATCGACCAGATTTTCACGCGCATCGGCGCCGCCGACGACCTCGCCGGCGGCCGTTCCACGTTCATGGTGGAAATGACGGAAAGCGCCAATATCCTGCACAACGCCACCGCGACGAGTCTGGTGCTCATGGACGAAGTCGGCCGCGGCACTTCGACCTTCGACGGCCTCGCGCTCGCCTGGGCCATCGCGCGCCACCTGCTGGAGAAGAACCGCTGCTATACCCTGTTCGCGACGCACTACTTCGAGCTCACGCGGCTGGCCCTCGAATACCGCGAAGCCGCCAACATCCACCTCGATGCGGTCGAGCACAAGGATTCGATCGTGTTCCTGCACGCGGTCGAGGAAGGTCCGGCCTCGCAAAGCTACGGCCTGCAGGTCGCGGCGCTCGCCGGCGTGCCCGGCAGCGTAACGCGCGCGGCGAAGCGCTATCTGCTGCAACTGGAGCAGCAAAGCCTCACCAGCGGCGGGCAGACCGACTTGTTTGCCGGCGCCGCGCCCGAGCCCGAGAGCGAACCGCATCCGGCGCTGGATCTGCTCGCGACGATCAAGCCGGACGAGCTGAGCCCGAAGGAAGCGCTGGAACTGCTGTACAAGCTCAAGAGCCTCTGATGCGCGCAGCACTCTGCCTCGCGCTCGCGCTGCTCGCCGGCCCTGCCTTGGCCCAGACGCCCGCCCGCTTTTCCTTCGCCATCGTCGGCGATGCACCCTACAACAGCGTGGAAGAAATCGAGTTCGCGCAAGAGCTGAAGAACATCGATCGGGAAGATGTCGCTTTTATCGTGCATGTCGGCGATATCAAGAGCGGGCGCAGCCCTTGCAGCGATGCCTTGTTCGCCCGGCGCCTGCAGCAGTTCCAGTCCGTGCGCCACCCGTTCATTTATGTCCCGGGTGACAACGAATGGACCGATTGCCATCGCAGCGGCGCGGATCCCCTGGAACGGCTGGCCAAGCTGCGCGAGCTGTTCTACGCGGGCGACTACAGCCTCGGTGAGCGCAAGCTCAAGCTCGACCGCCAGAGCGCCGATCCGCGCTTCGCCGAATATCGCGAGAACGTGCGCTGGCGCTTCGGCTCCGCATTGTTCATCGGTCTGAACATTCCCGGCGGCAACAACAATCTGGGCCGCACGCCGCGAATGGACGCCGAATACGCGCGGCGCAGCGCGGCCAATGCCGCCTGGCTGGCAGAGGGTTTCGAGCTGGCGCAAAAGAATGCCGATACGGCGGTGTTCATCGTGACCCAGGCCGATCCCTATTTCGAGCGCCCATTCTGGCGTCCCAGCGGCGCGGCCGACGGCTACGGCGCATTCCGTCAGGAGCTGCTCGCGCACACGCTGGCCTTCGGCAAGCCGGTGATCCTGATCCACGGCGACACCCACCGCTACCGCGTCGATCATCCGCTCGTCGATCCGGCGACGCAAAAGCCGGTCGAGAATTTCACCCGCATCGAGAGCTTCGGTTCGCCGTTCGTCGACTGGATCAAGGTAAGCGTAGATCCCAACGCCCCGAATCTGCTGGCGATCAAGACCGGCACGGAGATCAAGTCGGCGCGGTAGCGGAGAATACCCAGGCGTCTCTGACAAGTACAAACGGGAGTGATAATATAAACGAATCAATTGCACCGGGAGTTGCCCATGCCCACGCTGCTTCTTAACTCGACCCAACAGCGCCGCCTGAACAAACTAGCCCGCGATGCCGGACGCACGCCTGAGCAAACGCTGCGATTCGTATTGCGCGACGGCTTCGATTTTTGCGAATGGGAGGTGCGCGAATCCCTGGCGGCCGAGTCGGATGCAGCGCGGCATGGCACCATCCCGAACGACGAAGTACAGCGCCGGACGGGTGCGCTGATCGAGTCCGTCCATGCACGGCGCCGCAAACAAGCCGCTTGAATGGACTCCGCGCGCATTTCAGGCATACGCAGCAACCGTCACGCGCATCGCTGAAGAGGATCCGCTCACCGCGCAGCTCGTGCGCGAGCGGGTCGAACGCGCCGTTTCCCTGATTCAGTCGCAACCGGGTATCGGCACACCGTCCGTGCGCCGAGGAGAGCGCAGGTATCCCGTCTCAAACACTGGGCATGTAATCAATTATCGCGTACTGCGTCATGCGATCCGCATTGTTCTCTGGTATCGCGCTCGCCAGCATATCCGTGCTTAGAACCGCGTTACCTTTTGCTCGATTCGGGTATGTGCCATGACGGTTTGGCGCGCCAGGCGCTCGTATGTAACTGATCGACTTGTAGGATAAAATTATTACCCCTGTCCCTGTGGGCGCCCAGCATCACGGGCGGGGATCCCACCTTGCGCTTCGTTCCGGCTTTCCACCGCGAATGGCGTGCCGATCGTATACTCGCATTGGCTTATGCGCCGTGCCGCTTTGTAAGCCTGTCGTTCGAGCGGTTCTTGGCCGCGAGCACCTTGATCAGGCCATTCACACCACGTTCGCGCACCTGGCTCGTAAACGTATCGCGATAGGTAATCACCAGGCTGATGCCGTCGATATCGACATCGTAGACCTCCCACCCCGCCGGCTCTTTTTCCATGGAGTAGTCGATGTGGATCGGCGCAGTGCCAGGCTGCTTCACCACAGACCTGACCGTCACGTCGGTGTCCCCGGGCGCCGCGTGAAACGGCGCGAAGCCTATTTTTTGGTTGCGATAAAGGGTCAACGCCGCCGAATAAGTATGCACCAGCAGTGTCTTGAACTCCGCGATCAGAGCCTGCTGCTGCTCGATCGAGGCAAGCCGCCAGTTTCGTCCCATTGCGAGCCGCGTCATGCGGGCAAAATCAAAGTGCGGCACGATCCTGGCCTCCACGAGCCGGGCGATCTTCGCCGCATCGAGAGCGCCGCTGTTCTTGCCGATGACGCCGGCGACTTCACGCGTGACCGATTGGATGAGCGCATCCGGAGCGATGTCCTGCGCGATCGATACCCGCGCTGCCAGCGCAAGCAAGATTCCGCCGACAAGAAGCCGGAACGAAATCGCATGGCGCATGACTTGGGCCTTTACCTGATTTTGGCGCACGCTCTTGAAATTGGCCGCGGCTGCGTTCGCATTATCGCTGAAAACCATCTCGTCTCCTCCTGCGATCCGATCGCCTATTTGCTATCACTGTAAGCCGGCGTCCGTAATGGCGAAAGCCGCCAGGAAATGCATACGCGTTGTCGCCACGGCGGGTCGGCAGCGGTTGTCGCTTCACTTCGCCAGCGTTTCGCTGCCACCTTGCACCCGGTGCTTGGCCAGTATGAAATCGGCGTGCGAGACGTAGAGTAGGTCGGCAAGCTTGCGCACCAACTGATCTTCGTACATGTCGATTTCTCCGTCGGCCATCGCGACGCGCCACAGCCGCTCGATAAACTGGGCCTTCTGCTCGGACGCGTAGCCCTTGTTGATCAATGCCACCGCCCCGTAGTAAGACGTCAAGCGGTTTTCCGGTCGGGTGACGTTCTTGATCATCGGCGCAAGTTCTTCGTTCGGGATGCCGAATTCCTCCCACATCGCCTGCGATACTGCTTTGCCTTTTCGGCCGGCGCCCGTCGAACCGAGCTGCGCGACTTCCATCAACAAGCCGCAGCAGGCTGTTTGCATGGCCAAAGCCTCGCGCCGGGCGCGGATGCCGGGACTGGGCGCGATGTCCTCGATGAGGTCGCGGAGCTTGGCTAGGAGTGATGTGAGCATGCTGGAACTGGAATGTCGGCCATCGCCGGCGCCGCAGGTTTCCTGAATGGCATTTGAGTTCTCCTTATGTAGATCGTCGAAAAAGTTTGGCTAGGATCGCAACGCTTTGACCCGATTGGTCATGGATCGCCGCGATCTGTAACACAAGCTTATGGCCGGCCCCTTAAGCGAACATTAAAAACGACGGCTATGTCGCCTTCGTTCAAAAGTTTATCTCAGGGCACCCGATGTGCTGGTGCGGGAACGGGGGACCGCCCAGGCTCGACCCTCTGTCGCAGTACTCAAACGCAGGAATGTCACGCCGGCGAAGGGAACGCGCCGAGTTTAAGCCTGGCTTAATTAGGCGCTTCCACACTGGCGGTCATGACGGGGACCGTCCCCGTCATCCGATCAGGAGAAACGCGATGAGCTCGACCAAGACAGCACGATCCAGGAACGCGGCAGAGAACGCCGATGCGATTGCAGCTACCCCATCGGATTGGCGGTCTGAATTGTTCCGGACGGAGCGGATGCATGGAGGAGTTCGACTTCCCCCCAGCGGTAACGGAATGAGTGATGCTATGCGTACTATTGTTTGGGTTACGGGGGTGGCGTTCGGCGTCTTCGCCCCGGGCGCCTTTTCTCAGAGCGCCATCGACGCGGGCGACACGCGGCCAAACCCCGTGTTCCAGAAGCTCGATCCCAACCATGATGGGTTTGTCAGTCGCGATGAGGCGAAACAATACACCGCTGTCAATGCGGTTTTCTGCCAGGCGGATATGAACAAGGACGGCAAGCCCGGTGAGGACGAGCTGATCAAGGCGCTATCGATCAGTCAGGGCGAAGCCGTTGAGAAGACCGCAGTCGATGGCGCATCTGCGGCGGGCGAATCGGGCGTAAAGTCGGTGCTGAACGACCTGACGGCAAAATGATCGTTCATTTCGGGCTTGCCTCGGGCGCCTCCGGGGGTTCCCGCGAGTCGATGCCTGGCGGACGCTGGAGCAGGATGCCCGAGCCGCATCCTCGGCGCGGCCAAATGCCACAGGCATGGCTCCGCTCACGAATCCAGTGCCGGCGCCAGCGCGACGCTGATCGTGGTGCCTTGTTGCGGGGCGCTATGGATGGCAAGGACGGCCCCGATCAGTTGTGCCTGCTCACGCAGACCCGGGAGGCCGTAATGCCCCGGATGCGCGGCCTGCGCGTCGAAACCGACGCCATCGTCGGCGATAGCGAGGGTTAATTCACGGCCGCCGGGAGACACGCGCAACGAAATCGTAACGCGCGTCGCCCCGGCATGGCGTTCGACGTTGCGCATTGCCTCTTCGGCGATCCGGAACAGCGCCTCCGCCCGTTCATCGGCGAAAGCACCCGCCGGCGCATCGCTCGTGTAATCCACCGGAATGCCGGTACGCTCGACAAACATTTTCACGAAATCACCCAGCGCCGCGGCAAGCCCCGCATCGCGTACCGGGTTGAAACGCATCTGGGTAATCGCGGCGCGGGCCTCCTTCAGGCCTTGATGGGCAGTTTCCTCGGCGCGCATCAATTCCTCCGCCAGGGCTCCCGGATTGACGGCCCAAAGCCTCTTCAGAAGCCGGATCTGAGCGACCATCGCCATCATCGAATGCGCCAGGGTGTCATGCAGGTCGCGCGCAATCTTCAGGCGCTCGCGCACCACGGCGGCATAACGCGCCTCGTCCGCCAGCCGTTCGATTTCGCGGGTACGCGCCGCCACGCGCTGGTCCAGCTCGGCATTCAAGGTTTGCAATGCGCTGCGTTCGCGCTGCAGCGAAGTGAGCAGCTCGTCCAGTGCGCGTCCCAGCCGCGCCGCTTCATTGCGGCCGGGAGGCACGGCGATTCTTTGCGCGGCGCCAGAACGGACGGCATCGGCCGAGCGAGCGATGGCATCCAGATCACGTGTAACGCGGCGTGTCAGCAACAATCCGAGCATCGCGGCGAGCAGCCCCAAGCCAAGCAGGACGGCGGTGATCTGGCCTTGCAGGATTCTGATGCGCTTTGCGGCGTCTTGGAATGGCTGCAGCACCACGACGCGCCAGCCGAGGACAAGGCGCAAGGGATCGGACGCCCCCGGCGTTGCGCGCACGACCAGATAACGCCTGCCATCAGCCAGCCGTTCAACCCGCGAGGGCGACTCATCGCTGCCCCATAGCGCATTCACCGCTACGATCGGCGCAGGGGTGTCCGTCGATTCCAGGCTATTCTCCCAGCGCTTGCCTTCAAGGCTCGCGGGCCCGACCAGTATCGTGCCATCCTGGTCCAGCAGCAGCGCTTCGGCACCGGCAGACCCGCGCACCTTCTGCCCAAGTCTTCCTGCAAGATCCAGCAGCCAGCGTCTGCTCAATAGCGCCCCAATGACGCCGATCGTCTCTCCCTTGCCGCCGATAACCGGGACGCTCAGGTCTATGAAGGACCTAGGTGCACCGTCGGTCGCGGCGGGCAGTGACTTCGCCGCCAGTGGCGCCGGTCGCGCATCGCCGATTCTCGCCCCCTTCAGACCCAGCGCAAACCACGGCCGGTCGGCAACGCTCATACCCTCAGCCGCGCCATGGGTGGCGGCCAGTACCTGCCCTTGCGGGTTGGCCATACCGATCCACGCGAATTCGGGCGCAACCTGTTGCACGCCCTCGAAAATCTTGCGCAGCGTCGCCTGGTTATCGTCGCCAAGCTCAGTAGCCAGTATCGCAGCCAGGGTACCCACCCGTTGCAACCGAAGCTCAAGATTGAGGTTCAGCTCGGCGGCGATACGGTCGGCCGTTCGGTCCAGTTGCCGGCCGCGCTGGTCGAGCAGGTTGGCGCGTACGATGTCGCCCACCCACACGCTGGCAACCAGCACGAGACCGATCGCTAATGCGAACACCAGCCAGCCGACGGCGGAGGCCAGACTGCGGCGAGGGTCGAAGTAGCGGACCAGCGGGTGCATGCAGAAATCCGTAAATGTTTCACTTCATTATCGCAAGTGACGAAGGTAACATTAAACTCATGACCTGTGGCCCTCGCGAGCGCCCAAGAAATCCGGTAGATTGCCGTCGTGAGGACGTCTTCTGGTCATTTCTGTGCAAGCTCACGACCCTGGGGTATTTCGACGTGGATGAACTGATTCAACTGGTGGCGCAACGGGCGGGGATCTCTTCCGCCCAGGCAGCAGTTGCCGTTGCGACCATGTTGGGATATCTGACGGCGCGGCTTCCATCGCCGGTGGTCGGGCGCATCCGCGAACAATTGGGCGAGGTGCAATCCCCGCGTGAACGCGATGGCTGCGAAGGAGGTGTCAAGTGACGGCGGCATCCCCGGCCGGAGTTCGCCGCATCCGGGTGCTCATTGCCGATGATCAGGCCCTGATACGCCGCGGGATGTCGTTGATGCTCTCGGTCGAGCCGGACATGGAGGTAGTGGGTCAGGCAGCTGACGGCGTCGAAGCCGTTGAGATGGCGGAGCGCCTGCGTCCCGACGTGGTGCTGATGGATTTGCACATGCCGCGCAAAGGCGGTGTGGCCGCCACGCGCGAAATCAGGCTGTCGCTGCCCCACACGCACGTGTTGGTGCTGACTACGCTGGACGCCGAAGAAACGGTTTTCGAGGCGGTCCGCGCCGGTGCCCATGCCTACTTGCTGAAGGACGCGGGCGAAGATGAGGTGCTCGAAACGGTGCGCGCGGTGCATCGCGGCGAGTCCCGGCTGACGCCGCAGATCGCGCGCAAGGTGATGGATCAGTTTCGGCGGATCGCTCCGCCGTTTGCGGCGCCGCCCACAGACAGCACTGCGGCCGCTGCTGCCGCGCCGGGGAAGGCGTCGAACGCCGCCCGGCTCAATTCTCCCGCTTCGTTGACCGAAACGCTTAGCGACAAGGAGGAAAAAATTCTGAGCCTGATCGCCGAGGGCAAAAGCAACAAACGGATCGCGGCTGCGGTGTTCCTGGCCGAAGGCACGGTGAAGAATTACGTGAGCCGCATCATGGAAAAACTCCATGCCAACACGCGCACCGAGCTCGCCGTGATGTCGCTGCGCCAGCGGCGCGGCGAGTGACCGGAGGCCGCCGGCCGATCGGTTCGCGCACGATCCGCCGTTTTTCAACAACTCCGCGAGCGCCGGGGAAGATCCCGGCGTCATCGGCGAAGGTTCCCATGTCAACCCATGCACCGAATAACCGCGCGAGCCTTTCACAGCACATTCTGCCGTCGTCGGCCACGATGGTGGGCGTATGCATCACCGCGCTTTCGATCCTCAAGCTGGTACGGCCGACCGGGCTTGGCTTTTGGGTGAATCACCTGCTCGCCCTCAGCAGCCTGGTATTCCTGACGAGCGGGATGTTGTCCTATGCCGCGATGCGTGCGGCGCAAAACACCCGGCTCGAACGCTACGCGGATGTCGCATTCATTGCCGGATCGATTCTGTTGAGTTTTTGCACGGTATTCATCGCGTTTGTCATTCAGTAGGCTGGCGAACGGCGCATTGTTCCGATCGATCGGCGCGAAACCGAGGGCAGCTTTGCCGAGTCTGGCAAACCTGATGATCGCGTATAACACGCGGGCTTGAAAAAGCCCGACGTCGCATCGGCTTCTCCACCCAACGGTTCGGCGATTAGCCACGCGAATCAAGCCGCTACTGCCCAGCCTCCCGTCGTCGCAAATGTGACCTTGGTCACATGCAGGTCGTGACCTGCGACACGTCCAAGTCATGACTTTCGGGCACTTACATCAGATAGGCCGAGGCTTAAAATTCGTCTTTTTCTGAAATCTACCGGGCAGATGTGCACAACACTGCATCAATGGATCTGTACAGGAGTCGTCGGTATGACCACCAAACACCAGGAAGGACGCCCCATGAAATCGAACTATTCAGCAACAGAATGCGCGACGCGGTCGCTGTCGCTGCAATCGCTCAGCGCCGTTGCGCTCGCTATGGTCACCGGCCTGTTTGCGTCGGCCGCGTTTGCCCAGCCAAAGCCTGACGGCTATCTCCAGGCCCCGGTTTCCGGTGTCACCGTAAAAGACCCATTCGGCCTGTGCTGGCGCACCGGCTACTGGACGCCCGCGATGGCGACCAAGGAATGCGACCCCGACCTGGTGCCGAAGGAAGCGGCGCCCGCACCCGCGCCGGTCGCCGCGCCGCCGGCGCCGGCGCCAGCCCCAATGCTGGCGTCCAAACCCGTGGCGGAAAAAGTCACGCTTTCGGCCGATACGCTGTTTGATTTCGACAAGTCGACCCTGCGCAGTGAAGGAAAGGCCAAACTCGACGACCTCGTCGACAAACTCAAAGCGGTCGCTGTGCAAACCATCATCGACATCGGCTACACCGACAGGATCGGCAGCAAGGCCTATAACCTGAAGCTTTCCAAGCGGCGCGCCGATACGGTCAAGGCCTATCTGGTGAGCAAGGGCGTGCCTGCCGACCGGATCCTGGCCAAGGGCAAGGGCAAAGCGGACCCGGTAACGCGGCCAGGCCAGTGCAACGGCCACGTGAGCCGCAAGCTCATCCAGTGCCTGCAACCCGATCGCCGCGTTGAAATCGAGGTGATCGGCACGCGCACACGCTGACGGCGCCTGTACGCAGTGTGAAGGCCCTGCCTTGCGGCGGGGCCTTTTTTTATGACTGTGCGGCTTGCGCCTCGATCGCCGCGCTTACTTGCCGTGGCGGCTGGGAAACAGCCGCGAGGCCTGCCACAAATAGAATTTCACCGGATTCGAGGAGATCAGCGCGTTGCCGCCGCTGTCCACGACTTGCGCTTCGAGGGTATGCTCTCCGCGCGTGATCCCGGACAATTTGAAGCGCGTCGCGCTTCGCACCGATATCTGGCGGCCGTCGAGGATCAGCGTGATTCGATCCCCGGCGCGGGCGCGCAGGGCGGGCGAAACGGCGACCGTCACCGCCACATTGCCGGCATTGTTGAATACCGTTGAACCGCCCGCCGGTTTCACCACCGCAATCGAGTCATAGGAAGAGGTCATTCCCGATTGCGCACCCGCGTCGATCGCATATGCGCCCGCGAGCACTGCGGCGAGCGCCAGTGAAACGCCGCCAGCGAGAATCGTAAATCGGCTTGCTTTTCTCATCGTCTTCATACGGTGTAACGACCGTCAATCGGAGGCGCTTGTGCGCCTGCCCCGTGGTATGGACAAAGAACGCCGCCGTGCCACGCCCGCCCCATTTCCGGCTTGTCGTCGGCCGGCTTGAAATCTGGCGTGCATCCGTGGTGCGTGCATACGGAGATGATAACCGCGATGTCGGGTTTGATCGAATGGAATTCATTGTGCGCATAGACCCAGCGCGGCGCAAGTGACCTTGGTCACATACAGGTCGTGACCCGGGACACGTCCAAGTCATGACTTTCGGGCGCTTACATCAGATAAGCCGAGGCTTAGAGTTCGACTCATGGACGCACGGGCAAAGACAACGCCGCGACGTTCAAACCCGATAGATCAATACGAACCTGAATTCACTTTGAAAGGAACACCCATGAAACCGAAACTCATCCTCAAGCCCCTGACGGCAGCCGTCCTGATCGCCACCGCGCAACTCTCCGGTGTCGCGTTCGCACAGACCACGAAAGCACCCGCCGCGCCCGCGGCGCAAGCGGCGCCTGCGCCGGTGTCCGAAGAATCGCAATTGCATTTCGGCAAAGCCATTGAGGCCTTCGCAAGGAAGGACTACAACACCGCCGCCGGCGAGATCCGCAAGGCGACCGGCTACATGCGCCGGGAAGCCGGCCGCGTCACCCGCACTGCGAGGCAGGAACTCAACAGCTCGGCGTCCGAACTCGACAAGCTTGCCGCTTCTGTCGAGAAGGGCGGGGTCAAAGACGAGAAATCGATGGAAAAAGATTTCGCCAGAGCCAACCACGCACTCGCCCTGGCCCATCGCGCCGAGGCGGCCGAATCGTGGACACGCAAGCAATACAACCAGGCCGGCCGCGAGCTCAAGGAGGCGGCTCGCGACCTGGAACGCGCCGCGGGCTGGGCCGGCGCGCAAGCGAAGGCAGGCGCCGCCGGAGCGGTGGCCGGTACCGACGCGCTCGGCGACAAGCTCGCCACCGGTGCAACGTGGACCAGCGATGAAGTTGGCCGAGGCTTCGATGCGCTGGGACATGCGCTGAACGAACTCGGACACGAGATCGGTGCGAAGCAACAGGCCGCGCCGCTGAAACCGGGTTCGTAGCCGACTGGATTTGCCTATCGCTTTCGCGATAGACAAACATGACGTGCAGGTTCGGAGTCGATTCTTCCGGATTACCGCGCCGGGCGCAGCGGGAAATGCTGACGCCGTTATGGGCGGGCTGGAATGACTGGGTTGAATGAGGGGGGCTTAATGATTGATGAAACCGATTGTTGCAGAACCGTTAGCCAGTGAATAGCCTGCTCGCTACGGTCCACCCCTACATCGTCCAATACGGTTACGGCGCGCTGTTCGGTGTGCTGTTCGCCGAGTCGTTTGGGTTACCGTTGCCGGGCGAGACCTTCCTCGTCGCCGCGTCGTTCCTCGCCGTACAGGGCCAGCTCAACATCTGGCTCGTGGGTCTGATGGCATGCGCGGCGGCGGTGCTCGGCGACAACGTTGGCTATGCCATTGGCCGCTTCGGCGGCCGCAGGCTGGTCGCTCGCCATGGCGCGCGCGTAGGCATCAGCGCCGGGCGGCTGAATCAGGCGGAGCGTTTCTTCGCGCATTACGGCGCGGAAGTCGTCATCGTCGCGCGTTTCTTCCCACTGCTGCGCCAGCTCAACGGCATCGTTGCAGGCAGTGCCCAAATGGACTGGAAACGCTTTGCAGTCTACAACGCGCTGGGCGGGCTCCTTTGGGTCGGCGCATGGAGTACGGGCGTCCACTATTTCGGTCAGCAGATTGCAGTATGGCTGCTGCGGGCTCATACGGCAGAATTGTGGCTGGCGGGCACGCTGGCGCTGCCCCTGCTCGCCGCCGCAGCTTACTGGGTCATTTCGAAACGATCGCGCAACCGACGCCGAGACCCAAATGCAAACCGGAACTGATCGATGGCGACGGCACGCGCGCCGGCGGATGTCGGGTCGATGACCCCATTACGATTGAACGCCCATACGGAAGGTCCAGCGCGGCGCAGGTGACCTTGGTCACATACAGGTCGTGACCCGGGACACGTCCAAGTAATGACTTTCGGGCGCTTACATCCGCCGGCCCTAGGCTTAAAGCTTTGATATGCCAGACCCGGATACAAATCTACCCATCGTCGCGCCGCATCCCTGGTCGATCGACCAGATTCCGTTCGAGCGGATTGTGCACGAGCGGCTGGCGGACGAGGATGTCTGGTTTTATGTACTTGCCGCCGCATCGTTCGTGGAGAGTTTGTCTGATTTGTACGCACACAACCTGCTGGGCCACATGGAGGACGATGCCGACGCCGGCCAATGGCTGCGCGAGCGCTGGGAACCGGAGGAGTTGCAGCATGGACGCGCGCTGCGCCGCTACGTGGAGACGGTGTGGCCTGCATTTGATTGGCAGACCGCGTTTGATGGATTCTGCGCCGACTATCGCCCGCATTGCAAACCCGAACTGCTGGAGCCCACGCGCGCGCTGGAGATGGTTGCGCGTTGTGTCGTCGAAGCGGGTACCTCGGGCCTGTATGGCCTGCTGCAGCAGATCAGCCCGGAACCGGTGCTGACCACGCTGGTGCGGCATATCCGCAACGATGAAGTGGGACACTACAAATACTTTTACCATTTTTTCCTGCGCTACCTCGAGATAGAGCGCCCGTCACGCTGGCAGGTAGCGCGCGTGTTGCAGCAGCGCTTGGGCGTGATCGGCCAGGAGGACGCCTACCTGGCGTTGAAAAACGTATTTGCGCTACGCAACCCCGGGCAGACCTTCAGCCCACAGGATTTTCAGCGGTTTCAACACCAGGCGGGGCAGTGGGCGCGCGCCGACTATCCTTACGAAATGACGGTGAAAATGCTGCTCAAACCGCTGCGCCTGCCTGGCTTCGTCAACCACATGGCGTTGCCGCTGCTGCTGCACCATGCGCGGCGCGTGGTGGCACCGTGATGCGGGCTAGTGACGACAAGCGCCGGCCCGCTGCTTTGATCGAACCGTTTTTGCATTGATGGCGCCCGGATAAACGCTAGTATTGGACGGGCATCTCAGCCAAATGGAACCTGTGAGCGCGTCCTGATGAAACCTGCGCCACCCGCGCCGCATGCCGCGGGCTACCACGGCGACGACCGCTGGCTGCTGCTGTGGGCGGCGCTGATCGGCGTGGTCGGCGCGCTCGCCACGGTGGCCTTCCACGAGGGCATGGCCTTCACCGAGCGGCTGGCCACGCAGCATCCTGGCAGCCTGGTCAGCGCCGCCGAAGCGCTGGCGCCGTGGCGGCGCGCGATCACGCCGGCGCTGGGCGGCATTGCGGCGGGCCTGTTCCTGTGGCTGGCGCAGCGTGCCGCGAACGGCAGGAAGCAGTTGGACTATCTCGAAGCCATCGCCGTCGGCGACGGCCGCCAGGACGTGCGCGGCACCTTGCTGCACAGCCTGTCGTCCTTGTGCACCATCGGCTCCGGCGGTTCGATCGGCCGCGAGGGCGCGATGGTGCAGCTGGCAGCGGCCACCGGTTCCTGGATCGGGCGGATCGGGCGCTTCGACGGCGACGACCTGCGCCGCTGGCGCACTCGGAGACTGCTTCGACGCCATCCGATACCTCACCACATTTGGCGCGATGTGACGCAACGCGCAGTTGCGCTGAGACGGCTGGATGCGGTGCAGATGGCGCACCTGCGCGAGTTGACGACGTGGTTTCTCGATCGCAAATCGATTACCGGGGTCCGGGGCCTGGAGGTGACGCTGCCGATGCGGGTGGCGGTGGCCGCACAGGCCAGTTTGTTGATCCTGAACCTCGGAGCCGAGTACTTCGACGGCTGGGTCGAGGTCATACTCTATCCTGGCGCGTTCCGCGTCAGCCGCGAGGAAGTGGACTCCTCGGGACTGGTTCACAATGAAGACCGGGCTTTGAGTGGCGAGTCATGGTTGCGCGGTCCGGTGGTTTTGTCCTGGGATGACGTGGAACGAGATACCTACGGCGGCCGCGCCGGCTGCAACGTGGTGCTGCACGAGTTCGCCCATAAACTGGATGGTCTCAATGGAAGAACGAACGGGATGCCGCCACTGCATCGCGATATGAGTCGCGAACACTGGATCGAGGCCATGAGCGCGTCCTACGATGCCCTGTGCCTGAAAGTGGCAGCAGGAGAACCGGTCTTTATCAATCCTTATGCCGCCACCAGCCCGGTGGAGTTTTTCGCGGTGGTGAGCGAGTATTTCTTTACCGCACCGGACATTCTGGAAAAAGAATGCCCCGGCGTCTATCGGCAACTCGCGCTGTTTTACCGGCAGGAGCCATTGCATTGATTCCCGGCCGCGATGACGTTTGGTCGAAAGGTTTTATCCGAGCCTCCTTAGAATTTGCCTGGCGGACATTCTTGCGACGACGCCCATGACAGATAGTTGCGGACGTTGACCTTCCTGTGCTTCCGGCCAACCCCGAGTAGAGGCCGCCGGCCCGCCGCCAGGTCCGGCGCGGCGCAAGTGACCTTGGTCACATGCAGATCGTGACCTGGGACACGTCCAGATCATGACTTTCGGACGCTTACATCCGCCACGCCGGGGCCTAGAGTTGAAGTCATGGACACGCAGATTCGTGAGCAGGAAACGGGCATCCACGAACATTATGGGCGTCCCGGCTATTGGGCGGACGAAAAGAAGCGCGAAACAGCAACATCAGATCATTAGCGCGAAAACGGAGGGCTTGGGGAACCATATTGTGCCCGCGCCCGTTTATCGAACAACGGCAAGGAGAGCGAAATGAACCGGAACCGCATGGAAAGCAAATGGAAGCCATCCAAGGACAACGCCGATGAGCAGCCGTGGAACGAACCCATCATCGACGACCAGCTCGTCAACAGTATCCGAAACACCTACGGAATTGCGGACGACGAAACGGAATGCCAGCTCACCGACTGGCAGGCGCGCCTGAAGTAAATCGGGCGGCGCCAGTCGGGCATTGTCGAGTACGCCGCCAAGCTGTGGCGCCATACGTTGTATCGCGACGCCCGTCCCGAGTACGTGGAATCGTTCTGGAACCTGGTGAATTTGGATTTCGTGGCGAAGAACCACGGCGGCTGATTCATTTCGATTTGCCCCCGGTGGCGCCTGGGGCTCGGTGGCATCTGGCCGTGGACACCTCACGCGAAGCGCCGAAAGATATGTTTGCCGCGGACGAGCAAACGCTTTGAAAAATACGCAAACCTACCACCTGAGCCGGCGGTCCAGCGCCATACTGCCGGCTCGATGAACGAACATGAGTTGCAGGCGGCGTTGACGGAGGCCGAATGAAAAAACCATTCCCGCCAACGACGTTGTTTCTGGATATCAACGGTAGCCTGTAACTGAATGAGGAGGAGTGATGTTGAAAGGTGTTGTTTAAGGAGTCGCATTGACGCTAGTCGTTGCTCTGATCGGCGCTTACGCGCTGGTGCAAAGCGGGCTTATTCCGGCCAATGCCGACGCAAAACCCGGCCGGCTGGAAGCCTGGATGGCTCGCACATCGTTAGATGCAACACTGCGTCGCGATGCCCCAAAAGAGCAAAATCCGGTGGCGCTGACGGAGCAGAATCTCCTTGAAGGCGTTCATCTGTTTGCGCAGAACTGCGCGGTTTGCCATGGTTCCGCGAAGGGCACAGCCTCACTTTCCACAATAGCGAAAGGCGAGTATCCACCGCCTCCACAATTGGCGACCGATGGCGTTGAAGACGACCCGGAAGGTGTTTCGTTCTGGAAGATCAAGCACGGTATTCGTCTGACGGGCATGCCTTCGTTCGGATACTCCTTCAGCGACCAACAGATATGGACGCTTGCGCTGTTTCTGAAGCATATGGACAAACTGCCGCCCGCAGTACAACAGACGTGGCTGCAAGTTCGGAATTGGCCGGTGGTGTCCGTGAACCAGGCTGACCGGAAATAGTCTATTCGACGTCTCATGCGTTTACCGGCAGGAGCCATTGCATCGATTGCGGTCATCTGTAAAACGGCGGCGTAAGTTCTTGTCGGTTTCAACCTCCGGTAATGACCCTGCCGAATTCGAGCCCCACCGGGTTCGAAGAGCAACTTGCCCGCGCTTCTGATATTGGATTCATCCGGTCGACATTCTTGCGGGAACCCCCATGAAAAAGCTCAACGCCGATAGCACCTCGACGCCCGCAAGCAAACCGGTTGCGGGTGGAGGCTCCGCTCTTGCGCCCGCGCCGCCCGCCGTAACCGCCTTACCTGAAGAGTCAGCAAGCGTCGTTAGAAACGGCCCACCGAGCGGTCTCACCGCTGACGAAGCCCGCCGTCGGCTGGAGCAGATCGGCCCGAATACCGTGGCGGATACGGCGCTGCATCCGCTGCGCAGGGCGCTCGCCAAACTCTGGGCGCCCGTTCCATGGATGCTCGAGGCCGCGATTCTGCTCGATGTGGTGCTCGGCAAGTATGTGGAGGCCGCGATCATCGGCGGGCTGCTGCTGTTCAACGCCGCGCTCGGGTATTTCCAGGAAGGACGCGCGCAGGCGACCCTTGCCGCACTGAAGTCGCGGCTCGCGTTGAACGCGTCGGTCCGGCGCGACGGTATCTGGAACATCGTGCCCGCCGCCGAGCTGGTGCCGGGCGACGTGGTCAAGCTGTCGCTGGGTGCCGTCGTCGCTGCCGACGTGCATCTGGTCGAGGGCTCGGTCCTGCTCGACCAGTCCATGCTCACCGGCGAATCGATACCCATTGAAGCGGGCCCCGGCGTGCGGACGTATGCGGGAGCGCTGGTGCGGCGCGGCGAAGCCGTGGCGGAGGTCACGGCGACCGGAGCGCGCACCAAGTTCGGCCGCACCGCGGAGTTGGTCCGCACCGCGCATGTCGTCAGCTCCCAGCAGAAAGCCGTTCTGCGCGTGGTGCGTAATCTCGCCCTGTTCAACGGCGTTCTCATCGCCATCCTGGTGGCCTATGCGTATGCCATCGCGTTGCCGTCCGCCCAGATCATTTCGCTCGTGCTCACGGCGGTTCTCGCATCGATCCCGGTCGCGCTGCCGGCCACCTTTACCCTCGCGGCGGCGGTCGGCGCACAGGTCCTGGCCAAGCTGGGGGTCCTGCCGACGCGGCTCTCCGCGGTGGACGAAGCGGCGACGATGGATGTCCTGTGCGCGGACAAAACGGGTACGCTGACCAACAACGAACTGAAGGTGACCAGCGTCCGCGCCATGCGCGGCTTCGACGAAGCGCAGGTCATGGGAATGGCGGCGCTGGCGAGCTCGGACGGCGGGCAGGATCCCGTCGATGGCGCCATTCGCGCCGCCGCCTTGCGCAGCAGCGCGTCCGATCTGCCGAAGCTGATCGGGTTCGTGCCGTTCGATCCCGCCACGAAGATGTCCGAGGCGACGGTGACCGTTTCGAGCGGCGCCACGCTGCGCGTGGTGAAGGGAGCCTTTGCCGCCGTCGCCGGGCTCACGCAGGAATCGCCCGATGCGTCTGCGGCGGCGAACGAACTCGAGGCGCAGGGCTTCCGCGTGCTGGCCGTCGCAGTGGGCGTGCCGCAGGCAATGAGGCTGGCGGGAATCATCGCGCTCAGCGATCCGCCGCGATCCGACTCGGCGGCGCTGATCGCGGAACTCCACACGCTGGGCGTACGCACCGTGATGGTGACGGGCGATGCGCCGGCCACGGCAGCCATCGTGGCGCGTGCGGTGGGACTGGAAGGCGCGGTCTGTCCACCCGGTCCTATGCCCGATGTAGTACGCGCCGGGGACTTCGCGGTCTTCGCCGGCGTCCTTCCGGAGGGCAAGTACAAGCTCGTGCAGGCGTTCCAGCAGGGAGACCACACCGTCGGCATGTGCGGCGACGGCGCCAACGACGCGCCCGCGCTGCGCCAGGCGCAGATGGGCATTGCCGTATCGTCCGCGAACGACGTGGCCAAGTCGGCCGCCGGCATGGTGCTGACCCGACCCGGACTCGCCGGCATCGTTGCCGCCGTCAAGGAAGGCCGCATCACGTTCCAGCGCATCCTGACCTATGCCCTCAACACCATCATCAAGAAGATGGTGACGGTGCTCTTTCTGGCGGTCGGCCTGGTCATGACCGGCCATGCGATCCTGACTCCCATGCTGATGGTCATCATCATGGTGACCGGCGATTTCCTGACCATGTCCCTGACGACGGATAACGTTCGTCCGTCCCCGATGCCCAACGCATGGCGAATCGGCAACCTGACGATTGCGGGCGCCTTCATGGGACTTTGCCTTCTGGCCTTTTGCACCGCTGTTCTGGCCATCGGCCATTTCAGCATGGGGCTGGGACCCGCGGCGCTCGATACGCTGGCTCTTGTCGCCCTGGTATTCGGCAGCCAGACGACGCTCTATGCGATTCGCGAACGCCAGCGCCTGTGGTCACGCCCAAGCCCATGGCTCAACCTGTCGTCCCTGGCCAATATTCTGATTATCTCGACATTGGCGTCAGCCGGAATCCTGATGTCGCCCGTGCCGATGCCGGTTGTGGCCGGCACGCTTGCCGCGGCGGTCGGTTTCGGATTGGTTCTGAATGTGGTGAAAATTCCGATATTCAAGCGACTCAGGATCGCGTAGACCCTTGACGCGATGCTTATCGCTGATCGGCGGTTTCAATCGGTCCTGTTACGAGGAGGTGCCGATTATATGTGCCTGTACCGCTCAAGATGCAGCGTGCCCTGCACGGATACGCTTTCGCTCGCGCGACGGCTTGGAGGGGCTTAGTCGAGGCGTCGCTAGGAAATCGATCCCGCAGATGGCGGCCGTTCGAGGCGCTTATCCGACTGCAGGAGCGCTAGAAACTGATCCGCCGGCAGCGGGCGGCTGAAATAATAGCCTTGCATCTCATCGCAGCCTTCCGACGCTAGGACATCGACCTGCTCGCGCGTCTCCGCTCCTTCGGCGACCACGCTCAGACCGAGGCTGTGGCCGAGAGCGATGACCGCCCTGACAATCGCAATGCTGTGCTTGTCCTCGATCATTCGACGGACGAACGACTGATCCACCTTCAATATGTCGACCGGAAACAAATGCAGATAGCTCAATGAGGAGTAACCGGTTCCGAAGTCGTCCACCGCAAACCGCGCCCCTATTGCTTTCCATTCGTGCAGAACATCGGAGACGCGCGCCGGGTCCTTCATCAGAGCGCTTTCCGTGATTTCGAGTTCGATCTGGTCGGGCTTCACGGGAGCGTCGCTCAGCGCTCGGCTGACCTGCGCCGTGAACTCGGGCTTGTTGAGCTGATGCGGCGAGACATTGACGGACACCCGCAACGCACCCCAGCCCCGCGCATGCCATTGCGCGAGCTGCCGGCTCGCCTCCTGCACGACCCAGGCGCCGACTTCCCCGACGAGTGCGGTCTGCTCCAGCACGGGGATGAATACCCCGGGAGGCACGATTCCCCGCTCGGGGTGCCGCCAGCGCAGCAAGGCTTCGGCACCGGCGATGATCCCGCTCCTTAAATCCACACGCGGCTGGTAATGCAGGACGAACTCCTGCTTTTCTACGGCGCGGTAGAGTTCGGATTCGATCGTAAGGCGCTCGGTCGCCGCCGCGTGCGCCTGTGGAGAGTAGAAATGGAACGTATTCTTTCCGGCCGCCTTGGCCGTATCGAGCGCGAGCCCCGCATTGACGAGCAGCGCATCCGCGCCCGGCGCGTCGTCCGGCCCGACACTGATCCCGACGCTCGCGGTAAGGTGCAGATCGCGTTGCGCAACGGCCAGGGGCTGCGCCACCGTCCCAAGCAGTTTGCGCGCGACTCCGGCAATGTCGTTCGGAGAGGTGACGTCATCCAGGAGCACGCCGAACTCGTCTCCGGCTATGCGCGCCACCGTGTCATCGGGCCGCACGGCCCGCGCCAGCCGGCCGGCGATCGCCTTCAGCGTTTCGTCGCCGGCTGCGTGCCCGAGCGCGTCGTTGATCGTCTGGAAGCGGTCCAGATCGAAGTACAGCACCCCCACATGCCGCGCATGGCGCGCCGCTCGCACCAGGGCGCGCTCCGTCTGATCGGCGAAGAGCGATCGATTCGCGAGCCCGGTCAATGCGTCGTGCTGCGCCAGATAGGCCAGTCGTTCTTCGGCCGCGACCCGCTCGCTGATATCGGTGATAAAGCCCAGCACCGCCGGCGCGTCCTTCCAGCGGGTCAGCGCGACGTTCGCCTCGACCCATTTGGTCCGATCGTCCCTGGTCAACATGCGCACGACCGAAATCCCGGCGACCTCCTCTCCCTGGATGCGCCTGCGGTTGCGGTCCTCGACCGAAGGCCGGTCTTCGCTGTGTATAAAATCCGAAAAATTCCGCCCGATGAGCTCCTCGCGGGCGTAGCCCAGCATGCCCGCCAGTTTTGGATTGACGAATTTCACTGTCCCGTCCTGCACGACCAGCACGCCCTCGTTGGCGCTTTCGACAAGCAGGCGATACTTTTCCTCCTCGGCACGCAATGCCGCCTCGCGCTGCTCGATCGATACCGCCATGTCGTCGAACGCGCGCGCCAACTGGCCGAACTCACCGGCCTGATGAGGCAATCCGGTACGCGCCGAAAGGTTTCCCTGGCGCAGTCGGTCCGCCGCGAACGCCAGGCGGTTCACCGTGCGTACGATCAGGACAGATCCAAGCAGCCACGTGGCCATGACGGTGATCAACACCACGATCCCGCCCAGAGTGAGGTTCAAGGCGAGCATCTGCTTGACCTGACTCAGGACCGAGTCTTCTGGGATGTCCAGGATCACCTCGGCGGCCCGATCTCCCTCGCTATCGCGGAGGGAGGCGAATGCATACAGTCGCCCCGTGCCGCTGCGCGTGACCTCGCGGGCGGTTCCCCGGCTCTTGTCAAGGGCGGTCCGGAGGACGACTTCGTCGGGGAATCGCTTGCCTAACCAATCCCCATCATCCGGTTGCCGCATGAAGATGCGCCCGGTCATATCGACCTTGGTCAATATCGCGCCCGGCGGGAGGTCTTCTCGGACATTGATCTCTTGTTGATTGAACCAGTCCAGGGAGATCGATGCGAATAGAACGCGCTCCACGCGCGCATTCGCGTCAACCATCGGGTAGGCGATGACCAGAACAGGTTTGTGCACGATGCCGCCGATCTGGTAGTCGCCGATCGAGAACGACCGCGTTTCGAGCGCGCGCCGAAAGTAGGCGCGGTCAGAAAAATTCAACCTTTCTGATGTGGGAATCGCGCTGCAGTACAAATCGCCGTTGGGGTCGATCACCCCAAAGTTTGCATACCGGAGGTACTGCGTCTGCAGTTGGGCCAGGGATGCGGCGCATCGCTCCGGAGGCCCGCGCCAGATATGCGGCATTTTCCCGAGGGCGACGAGCATCTCGCGGCCCGCCGCGATCAGGTTCCGTTCTTCACGAGCGATAATATGAACGGTCTGCCGGATATAGCGAAGCGCTTCTTCTTCCTCTAGGGTGCGCTGTTGTTGATAGGAATAGAACAGCAACGCTGCGAGAGGGATCGTCGCGAACGCGATCAGCAAAGCCAGCTTTGCACGGATGCCGGTCAACATCTAGCCCCCCCCCGCTGACACAAGCGACGCGCCTGTGCCGTTCGAAGGCTTTGGATTTGTTCCGCGGCGCCACGCTAGGGCGTCGGGCCTCGAATTGGTGGAACAGCACTGTGATGCATTTTAATTCCGGCCAGGTGAATCTCGGTGCGATTGGAGTTGACCCGGTTTCGCGGACACTTTTCAATGTAGGGACTGAAGGAGGTTCGATAGGGTAACAGTTGTCTTAACTCCGTCCGAGTAACGAAGCCTATAAGTAGAATACACCATAGTCCATCGAACCAATATATCAACCATATAATCGATATGGTTATGCGTGCCAGCTCTTGCGCGGATTGCCAGTAAATGGGGGATGCTGTAAGTCACCTAACCTGACCGTCAAAGTAAATCGGCGCAAACTTATTGTCATTCAAGTAACGTACAGGTGGTCTAATGCGCGCATATAACCTCGCTGAGCGTTGGGGGAAGTCCAGATAACAGCAGACTGACGACGAAGCAGCTTTCTTTTCGGATGCCCGTGCACATTGCCGCCAAGATCGCGGCACCAGAGTGACCTATATCCACAAAGAAATTGGACGCAAATCGTTGCCGACCTGCTCGCGTTTTCGTTTGAGGTGGTGGAGGAAAGTCCCTCGGAGGGGCTAGGAGAACTGGTAGAGCCGCAATTTCAAGCGGAGATGGCGGAGCGGATCGGCAAGGCGGGTGAAAAGCTGTTCTATCTCGGCGGAATCAAGGGGGAATTCACGCAGCTGGCGAACAAGCATTATCGGAAACTGGAGAAGGAACTCGGGAATACGAATCCAGAACCGCTTTACCAGGCGTCGACTCTCACTGAATCGGGCTTGAAGAAATAAAGCGATGGGGTACAACCTTCTTCTCTGCGGATTGGACACGGTCGAATGCTGTTACCACCTGCGAGCACCTACCGGCGAGGACTGATCAAAGGCGATTCTTGACCTCATGACCGACAAGCGCGTAATGGGCGCGTTCACCGTGAGCGACGTTGAAAGTCCCCGGGGTGGCCCGCGACCGGGGCGGTGGCCGCGGCGGCGCGACCCTTGCTCACCCCGCTAGTGAACACCGCCTTGTTTGGATCGATCGGCGTGAAATAGAGCGCCACACTACCGGGCGTAGCGAACATGATGATCGCGTAGAAACCACGTGCTTCGAAAAGCTTAATCTCGAGAACCTCCTCCTCCACCCAACGGTTCAGCGAATGGGCACGCGGATGAAGCTGCTACTGCCCGATCTTGCGTCACCGCTGACGCCACCTGCCACGCAGCCGAGCTCCTAACTTGCATTGCGCTGGATACTGCAGTCCAGGAGTCGCCACAAGTGACCTTGGTCACTCGCAGATCGTGACCTGAGACACGTCCAAGTCATGACTTTCGGGCGCTTACATCCGCCGGGCCGAGGCCTAGAGTTCGAAGCATGGACGCGCGGATGAAGACCATACCGCGACATTCAGTACCGAGTAATCAACCCATAAAGGAATACATCATGAACATGACCAAAACCGATATCGCCGTCGCCGTCTATGACCTGCACACCCAGGCCGAAACTGCGGTGAAGGCATTGCAGCGTGCCGGATTCGACATGAAGAAAATCTCGATCATCGGCAGGGACTACCACACCGAGGAACACGTCGTCGGCTTCCTCAATGCCGGGGACCGGGCCAAGGTATTCGGCAAATTCGGCGCATTCTGGGGCGGCTTGATGGGCGTGCTGTTCGGCTCCGCGATGATGTTCGTCCCGGTGGTCGGCCACGTGATCGTTCTGGGCCCGCTCGCGGCCGCGCTGTTCAGCGGTCTGGAAGGCGCCGCACTGGTAGGGGGCATCAGCGCCCTGGCCGGCGCCCTGATGGCGGTCGGGATTCCCAAGGACTCCGTGCTGCGCTACGAAACCGCGCTGAAGGCGGACAAGTTCATGCTGATCGTGCACGGCGACGAGGCGGAGATCAACCGCGCCAAGGGACTGCTGAACATATCCGGCCTGTCCTCCTTCGATCATCACCGCGCCGAGGACGAAGTCGCCGCGGCAGTCCACCAGTAATCAGCAGCGATTCGCTTTTCGCAAGGATCACCCCATGGACTTCGCCCTCAA
The DNA here is from genome assembly GCA_021811085.1 of Pseudomonadota bacterium. GTDB lineage: Bacteria > Pseudomonadota > Gammaproteobacteria > Burkholderiales > SG8-39 > 2-12-FULL-64-23. The sequence goes on from JAJZPQ010000032.1 coordinate 39,719, forward strand.
ACCCATTGCGTTGGCACCGATTATCGCAGTGACCCAGCTCGCCGGCGTTGCCTACGCCGAGGCTCCGAAAGCATCCGCCGCGCCGATTGTCCAGCCTGCGCCAGCGGCGACCAGGGCGCCGGTCCCGACCAAGGCGCCGGAAGACTGGATCGTCTACGACGGCACCACTTACACGCCGGTGGTCGATGACGTGAGCCGGCAACTGGATGCGGCGCGCAAGGCCTTCGACGCAAAGGACAGCAAGAAGGCTGCCGCGGAGATGCGCGCCGCGGCCGAGGCGCTGAAACTGCAGACCGCTCGCACCGGCAGGGAGGACCGGGCGCTGGTAGCAGAGGACAGAGCGCTCCTGGCGGCCGACATGAAGTTTGCGCTGGGCACCCGGGACATCATCAAACGCTTGAATGCCAGCGCGCTGAAAGTCGGCGCTGCCGCCGCGGCTATCGACAGCGGCAAGATCAAGACCAAGGCGGATCTGGACAGGGCGATCGACAAGGCAGCGCGTGCCGACATGGAGCGTCGCTGGCTGATAAGCGACGTGACTACCTGGTACCCGGTCAGCGGAGAGCCACAGCGCCACTTCACGAACGCCGCGGCGGCCTATGCCAAGAAGGACTACAAGTCAGCGGCTACCGATATCCGCAAGGCGACCGGCTACCTGCGCCTCGAGGCCGGCCGCGCCACCGGGGATGCCAAACAGGAACTCGACAGATCGGTTGTGCAACTCGACACGCTCGCCGCCTCGGTCGAAAACGGCGCGGTGACGGACGAGCAATCCTTGGACACGGCTTTTGCGAAAGCCGACCACGCGCTCGCCCTGGAGCACCGCTCCAAAGCGGCCGAATCCTGGACGCGCAAGGAGTACGACCAGGCCGGCTACGAACTCAAGGCGGCTGCCCAAGGGCTGGAAAGCGCCGCGGGCTGGGTGGGTGGGGAAGCGCAGGCGGGCGCGTCAGCGACGGTGGCCGATACCAGAGCACTGGGCGACAAGCTCGCCTCGGGCGCCACCTGGACGCGCGACGAGGTCACCAAAGACTTCGAATCGCTTCGCAACAGCATCAATGCACTGGGTCAGAAAATCGGCGGCGCCAAAAAGGCATCGCCGTTCGACGTCGCTACCTGACGTCAGTTCTGTCAACGCATCAAATTCTCAACACGCTGAAAAGACTCACATCATGAAGATTCATACCACTCTGACGGCCGTAGTAATCGGCGCCAGCTTGCTCGCAACACTGCCTGTCGCAGCCCGCGCGCAGGAACCGGTCTTCGCCGAGACCGTCGCCGCGACGACCTACGCCAACGGCGGCGTCGGCGCAGGCGAAGAAGCCACCATGCGCCGCATGGCGAAGGAATTCCCGCTGCGCATGACGTTCTCCGAGCACAAGGATGGCGCATTCCTCGCCGATGTGCCGGTTGTCATCGCCGATGCGCGCGGCAACCCGGTATTCGATCTGCCCAACGCCGGTCCCATGCTCTATGTCATGCTGCCCAACGGAAAGTACAAAGTGAGCGCGCGGTACAAGGGCCTGACCGAGTCGCATGAAATCACCCTCGACAGCAAGGACGGCAAGGATCTGTACTTCCACTGGAAGGGAATAACATCTCGGTAAAAAACAGCGTAGTCGGCACGATCAACACCGGTTCTATCGATACCATTGATCAGTCAATTTCCGCACTTGTCCAGATCGGTGAGCCCTCTCTCGCGGAGGCCATCAAGGCGCTGTCGGAGGCAATACTTGAAAGTGGAGACTTGACGCGGAATCAGCGAAACGAGTTGGTGGACATCTTACGAGGATACATGGTCGCCTGGAACGCAAGGACTGTCGCCGGTTTCCGGGCAGTTCAGGATGTTTCGCCTAGTCCATCTGTGATTCGACGGCACCAGTTCAGAGCAGGCCAGAACGGCCCAAGATGTCCGGCTTAAAGCCCGGTATGACGCTCGATATAGGCTTTGACCGCCCCCGCATCCGCATCCATCACTTCGAAGCGTTGCGGCAGCGACTCCAGATTTTCGCAGCCCGGCGGATAGTCGGGGTCGCGCCCCAAGGCTTCGCGTATCGTGGCTGCGAATTTCACCGGCAACGCCGTCTCGAGACAGATCAGCGGTATGCCCGCCTGCCGGTGTTCCAGCCCGACCTTGAGCCCGTCCGCGGTGTGCGTGTCTATCATCACGCCGTAGTCCCGGTACACGCGGCGGATGGTCGCGAGCCGGTCCGCATGGCTGCTGGAGCCGGAGACGAAGCCGTATTCCTTCACCTTGGCGAAGTAAGGCGTGCCCGCGAGATTGAATTCGCCGCCCGCATCGACTTTGCTCCATAGCTCTTTCACGAGGCCTGCGTCGCGCCCTACCAGGTCATAGACGAAGCGTTCGAAATTGGACGCCTTGGATATGTCCATCGACGGGCTGGAAGTCTGCGCCACCTGGTCGGACGGGCGCACGCGGTAGCGGCCGGTGCGGAAGAACTCGTCCAGCACATTGTTCTCGTTGGTGGCAAGGATCAGGCGCGCGATCGGCAGGCCCATCATACGCGCGATGTGGCCGGCGCAGATGTTGCCGAAATTCCCCGAGGGCACTGCAAACGCCACCTGTTCGTCGTTTGATTTCGTGACCACGAAATAGCCGCGGAAGTAATACACGACCTGCGCCGCGACCCGCGCCCAGTTGATCGAGTTGACCGCGCCTATCCTCTGGCGCGCCTTGAACGCCGCATCGTTGTTGACCGCCTTGACCATGTCCTGGCAGTCGTCGAACACGCCGCGCACGGCGATGTTGTAGATATTCGCGTCCTGCAGCGAGAACATCTGCGCCGTCTGGAACGGGCTCATTTTCCCGTGCGGCGAAAGCATGAACACATTCACGCCGCGCTTGCCGCGCAGCGCATATTCGGCTGAGGAGCCGGTATCGCCCGAGGTCGCGCCGAGGATGTTGATGCGCTCGCCCGACTTGGCGAGCACATACTCGAACAGGTTGCCGAGCAGCTGCATCGCCATGTCCTTGAACGCGAGCGTCGGTCCGTTCGAGAGTTCGAGGATATGCAGCCCCGGCTCCAGCGTCTCCACCGGCGTGATCGCCTCGGTACGGAACACCGCCTTGGTGTAGGTCTTCTCGCACAGTGCCTTCAGGTCTGCTGCCGGAATGTCGTCGCAGAACTTGTGCAGAATTTCGTACGCGAGTTCGGCGTAAGACAGCTTGCGCCAGGCCGCGAGCTCGGCCGCGCCGACGCGCGGAGTGCTCTCGGCAATCGCGAGCCCGCCGTCCGTGCACAGTCCGCCGAGCAGGATCTGGGTGAAGCTTTGCGGCGCCATGCCGCCGCGGGTGCTTATGTAGCGCATCTATCCTTGGCGACTTAAATCGTCGCCACTGTTGTTGCAGGCTTGCGATATTG